>CAMDHM010000001.1 GCA_945898195.1 Pseudobacteriovorax antillogorgiicola
GGGGGTATGGTCGGCGGCGGTCCTCCGCCATTTGGCGAGGGCGAAAAAAAACGCTTTGCGAATGCCCTTGAGAAAACCTTAGACCAACTGAGTGTGACGCGCCGTTCATGACGCGCCTGCTTAAAGAGCTGGAGTGCAATATTTTAAAGACAATTCAGAAGTTCAGACCTTCTTTTTTGACCACGGTTTTGTTGGGGTTGTTTGTGTTCAGGTTGGCCTATGGCCTGAGCCTGGAATTTTGGGAGGACGATGAACTCCAGATCTTTTTGCTGGGCTTTGATTTCTTTGCGCATAGCAGCTGGCCTTATTTTGGACCCGACGTGGTTCACACGGATCAGCAGATCGCTGGTGCTTTGCAGTCGTTTCTCGTCGGTGGCCCCTTGTTTCTCTGGCCTGCTCCAGAGTCGTCGTATTTGCTGCTGAACATTTTGTCGTTTGGCGGGCTTTTGGCTTTAGGGCGATGGCTATCGCGGCGCTTTACCAACCTACCCGCGGTGTGGGTTTATCTCTGGCTGATGACCTTGCCTTGGACCCTTAATATTTCTACGCATTTGTACAATCCGAGCTACTTGATGTTTTCGAGCTGCTTGTTTTTTGTCGCATGTTTTGAGGTGATCCCAGCAATAAGTGTGGGCATGTTGAACGGCATGGCAGCTTGGTTTCTGATGGGCTTTAGTGTGGCCTGGAGCTTGCAGTTGCACCTTTCGTGGCCGCTGTTGATTCCATTTGTCTTGGCGGCTTTTACTTTGACTCGTGAGCCGCGCACATGGTGTCAACCAGCCTACTTCGTTGCAGGTTTCGCATTGCCGACGTTGCTTTTGGTTCCGACCATCCTCAAGTACGGAATGTACGAGGTGGTGGCCCCACTTTTGGGAAATTCCGGTGTGAACCAGAGAAATATGAGCGATCCGTTGACCATCATCGCCAGGTTCATTTCTTTTGGGGCCTACGAGGTGCCGCGTTTTTTGACGGACCGGGAGGAAGATCGCCTGATGTACCTTTTCTCTCATCCTTGGCTGATCCCATTTGCCGTTATTTTAGCGGTGACGGGAGTGATTCAGCCCATCGTCATTTTGTATGGAATTTTTGTTAAAAAGGTTCCGCCTCTGGTCCGCCTTTTGATCGGTCTGACATTGGTCGAGCTTTGCGTGATTTTCATGTTTTCAACCCGTCCCCCAACGGCCAGAAATTACATCATTCTGTTCCCTGTGGCAGCCTTGGCGGCTTTGCACGGGATGAACTTTTTGCTCGTTGGTGCGCGCCGTATGCGGGTGGCCAAAATTTTGATCAGCCTTGCGGTGATTTATCAGGGGCTTTTGTTGATTGGTTTTTTTGGAGATCGCAGTTTGTATCTGGATCGGGACAAAGTGATGGCGGCCATCAAAACTAAAAACATTCATTTGGTTGGGGAACGTCGATCCTTCTCGCGCTGAATGGGTTGTAAGGCTTTTCTGATGAGTTTTCCAAGGTGCTGGCTTGCTTGGATCTGGTCGTGTCGTTGCCATGGTTGGTGACGTAGCCGTGGCCGCGGCCCGAGTTGCGTTGAAGTATGAGGAGATCAACCTTGTTGAATTGCGTGTGTTGTCGGGTGAAAAAGTTCCCCGTCAGACGCTGGATTTACTAAGTTAAAACAGTGGGTTTCCGGTAGTTATTGATTTTTATTAAAAACAATGTAAATAAAAGCGTAATTAATAGGTTATTTTATTATTTCGTTCTCTTTTTATAGACGTTCTATACATTTTTTGGCGATGAGCATCGCGATGGCGCTGCTCACCGTTGCCTGCGGCGGCGGCTCAAAACAGGGGTCAAGCCTGCGTGACTTTCGCGACGTTGTGAAGCTAGACCTGCTTGAAGGCGCCGGCTATCCAATTGCAAACTATCAAATTGGTCCAGAATGGGGCCGATTTGATATCACCGACGAGGTCATGGGACGGGCAGCCCCAGAATTTCAAAAGCTCGTTGGCTCAACGGCATCGGTCGGTGGCGCCACGGGTTTTTACCTGGGTGTTCACAACGGTATTCATGTGATGGCAACGAACAATCACGTGATCAAAGATTCCAGCGGTTGCGCCTTGAAAATGGTGACCTTTCAGGGCAAGGCAGGACAGATTCTGGAGGGAATTTGCCGCCGGGTGATCGGGACATGGAAGGATGTGGATTTCACCTTATTTGAAGCCGGATTTTCCACGGCCAATGCGCCACACCTGGTGGGTCGTGAATCCAAGATCCGTTTTGACGCACCCATACAAAAAGGCCACGAACTGATGATGGCTGGTTTTGGGGTCGCCGGTTCCGATCGTTATCACCACTTCCGCGGCACGTATGATTCCGATTGCAAGGTGTATTCAAAGGACGACGAGTTTCGCTTCATGTCGGACCCAGATCAGGTCAATCCTGGTGAAGGTAAGGTCTGGTTATTCGCACTGGGATGCGACATTTCCCACGGTGATTCTGGTTCAGCAATCGCTGCGCGTGATAACGGGGATCTAATCGGCATCATTTCAACGGGGCGCATTCCGAAAAATGTAAAGGTCCGCGAAACTGGCTATTTAGACCGTATTTATGCTGACAGTGCAGAGGACGTCTGGGGCGAGCTTTCTTATGCCGTGCCTGCCGCCAAGATCGCCGAATACATGCGCCAGCAGGCTTCCGATCCAGTGATAGCCTCCGTTTTGCGCGCGGGGAACGGCCTTTAGACCCCCTTGGTGTTTGTGCTGGGGTATTCACAAGTCCCTGTAATCACAGAGGACACTCTGAAAATAGTTAAGTGATTTTAGTTTAATGGCGATGACCATCTCTGAGGTATTAGAGGATGTCATCACTTATTCTTTTAGCCATGGTCGGTGGGTTATTCTCGCTGATAAGCACTTCGCTCGGCGCCTTCATGACGCCTTGGCTCCGGCGCGCATCGTTTATGGGAGACCTGCGCGCGGGCGTGGATTTCGCTCTTGGCGTGATGCTTTCGGCGGTTGCGTTTAGCCTGGTCGGACCAAATCTCGTGGACGCCTTTGCACATCCAGATCGACTTGGGTTGGTGGTCGGTGGTTTTGTCGTCGGTATTTTATTCCTTGGCCTTGGACATGTTTTAGTTGAGCGTTCCGCACGCGTCAAAAACAGTCCAGGAAGCGCCTCGCGGTGGATGTTTGCCGCCGCCATATTTTTGCATAATTTTCCTGAAGGCATGGGCGCTGGATCGTCTCTCGCCGGAACGAAAATTTCCGAGGCCCTCGTTTTACAAATTGGCCTTGCGATTCAAAATGTCGCCGAGGGAGCCCTGCTCGTTATTTGCTTTCAGGCAATTGGATGGTCGCTGCGTCGAGCGATTGTCGCCAGCGTGCTTTCTGGTGTCGTTGAATTCAGCGGTGCGTTGACGGGGGGCATCGCCCTTGAGTGGACCCTTCGCTCCCTGCCCTTTTCCTTGGCCTTGGCCGGCGGAGCCATGCTTATGAGCGTACTTTTAGAATATCGTGAACGCGCCAAAGAGGGTGTCCCGGTTGCTCCAACTCGGTTTTTATTGGGGATGGCGTCGATTCCACTTTTGAATTTCTTGATACCCTGAGCTCGTCAGAAATTTCGTTTAGCCATGATTCACTCGCAATGCGCGTCAGGAATACCGAGGCGGGCAAGGTTTGCGACCTTCTCATCGGCTGCCATGCGAGGGTTTTGGCAAACGGCAAAGGTAAATAGGCGCACCGTTTTTTCGCGCCCTGGGGACAGTTCAAGGAGGCGCCCGGCCCTTGCCAAAGCCTCGTCGTATTGTCCCTGATTCAGCAGGTCTCCGGCGGTGAAGTAAAGGCTGTCCGCAGTTTCTTCGACGGATTGGCTGCGGGACCACAAGGCCTCAGCGGACGTCCATGCACGTGCAACAAAGATCGATTGAGCCATCGCCACGCAACCAATTGCGGCAATAACCCATCGCAGCCCCGTGGCAGGCCATCTGGCGGACTGCACTAATATCGCAGCGGCAAGCATTGCGCCCGGCAAGGCCGCAAAGGCATAGCTGTCAGAGACAAAGATATCGCTCAATTGCGCCGTGACCACGAGGATGGGAAGGGCGGTGAACAGCGCGCAAAGCCAAAATTCCCGGCGTCTTTCACGGAGGCGCCAGGCTGCCCAGGCAGCGAGAGGGATCATGAGAAGTCCCAACAGGTTGATCGGTGACCCGCCTGAATAGCGATGTGCGATTTTGAATGGGAACAGGAGATTAAAAAAATAGCGCCCGACTGCCAGCATCGAAATATCGATTTCATCCCAGCGAAAGGCGCCTAATTTTTTTCCGTATATTTCAGCGTGCGGTGTCAGTTGGAATCCCAGCCACGTGATCCCCTGATAGACCGTCATATTCAAGGCAACGATGCTAAGGGAGATCAAGGCCAGACCCACGGTCAGGATCGCGAGGGTCAGTCGGTGCTGGCGTGCCCAGGCAAGGTTTTTGCTGGTGGCAAGAAACGCTGCCGCCCAAATGGGCCACAAAACATTGATCGGCTGGGAGAGTGCCCCTGCGGCAAAGGCAATGACAATGATCACGGCGCGCGGCGGGGTTAATTTGCCGAGGAGGAGCCTCGTTGCCATTAGGGTAAACATGAGGCTCAACAGATGCTTGCGACCAGAAATCCATGCGACTGGCTCAACAGCAATGGGGTGAATGGCCATCAAGAAAACAAGGGTGCCTGGGATGGAAATTTGATGTGAACTTGCTTCTGTAAAGACCCTTCGGGCGATCTGCCAGAACAGATACAAGGTCGCCCACCAAATTAAGATATTTGTGACATGAAAATGGGGCTCAATGCCCAAAGCTTGGGCCACCTGCCAATCGATCCAGTAGCTGAAATCTCGCAGCGGTTGAAAATCGGGGAGGGTCCCAGACCGGATGAGGGACCACCAGTCCCCGAAGGAATGAACGTCCTTTAGGGGGGCCGTCAGCCAGCGGTCGTCCCTGAGCAATAGCTCGGTTTTGAGGGTCAGGGGTCCCTGGAGGATCAAGGTAACGGCAATAATTAAAATGATAATCCAGATTTGCATTACAACTTCTATTGAATTTTTATCAAATTACTATAAGTTAATGAAACTTCAATCCGTTCGGGGGTTTCATGCCATCTCTGCCATCTAACCGATTTCGCAAGCTTGTCAGTCTTGTCGGTCTTTTCGTCGTGTTTTTCAGCATGTTGCCCTCCTGCGGCCGATCCGGTGAGGACGCTACTTTAAAGCATCAGTTTGCCAGAACTTCCGTGGCGCGAACGAGGTCCCCTCAATCATGTCGCGATGGCAACACCCATAAGAATATCATCACGTACGTCAAAAACCTCATCAGGTACCTGTCCAAGGCAAATCCAAAAGCTTTCAATGGGGATCTCGACGGCAGCAAGATCTGCGTTGTGGTCGAAGACGCTAAAGAATTAAGCGCGTCGATGGAGCCAAATTCAGGAACAATGTCCATTAATACGGGGATATTTCAAAAAAAATATGGACTCGACTCTGATGCTGCCATCGCCACAATTTTAGCCCATGAGCTAGCTCACTTTACGATGGATCATGCCAACGTCCGGCCAACGGCGTTGGATCTTCCGCCTGACTATGATGTGACCGCCTACGAAGCAAAACTGGCTGAATACAGGGCTTTTGAAACGAAGTCGTCGGCGATGATCGCCGCAGCCTTTGAACGCGTCACGCGCCAACACGGCGCCAACCTCGTAGGCGCGATGGCGCCAATTTTCGCAGACATTGCCACCCTGCAAGGAGACGCCCGCCAGTTGCGTGACAACGAATGGACGACAACTAGGTTTGCGGATTTTAAGGCCGATCTTGAAGCTTATCAAAACTCGGGCGAGACCAAAAAATATCAAAGTCTGATGTCTGGATACCTCTTTTCTCACATTGAGAGCGCACAGGCTTATCGCACTAAGTTGCGCCCTGAAATTCGCGATGCGAGCGAGCCGTGGGGGACCATGTCGTCGGCTGAGACGTTAAAAAATCAACTCGTGTCCGATGCCAAAGAGTATGACAGTGGCAAATTTGAACTTGTTCCCGCACTAAAACGCCTTCGCGCCCCGCATTTTCAATGGGACGAGGAGCAGGCAGATGAGGTTGGGTTTGAGTTTTTCATTCGGGCTGGATTTGAACCTGCGGTCTTCCCTGAACTTTTAAATAAATTGGCGCACCACGTCGAAGGTGCCGGAGATTGTGCCAAAGAAGTTAATCAAAATTCGATGCCACCACGCATCCATCCGGATCGTGAACCGCGCGGAAATCATCCAGATGCGTGTTGGAGGTATTGGAATCTGCGTTTCCAAGAACCAAAAATTCATGATGTCGAATACACGCGCCTGATGCCAAGGGTTCCGTTGATGGACCTACCGCAACTTGCTGGTCAGCGTGAGGCGATTGAGCTCGAAATCTCTCGCTAATGCCAAATGCGGGCAATGGTCAGGCACCCCGCAAAAATCAAAAAAGCAGGCCCCGCAATTCGGGACCATTTCCGTGGCATCTTTATTCCCATCAATGAGGGGAATGAGGGGCTGAGAATCATAATCGGTAGTGTACCGAAAAAAAAGCCTGCCATGACAAGACTGCCCCCCGCTGACGTGCCGCTTGCCGCCGCCGCCAAGAAAGCCGGTGTTAAGGTGGCGCACGGCAAAAACACTGTCATGAGGCCAAGTAAAAAATCAGAGGCCTGCGGAAATTTTTCAGACTCAGAATTGAAACTCATTTTCAAAAATGAAGTTCCACTTCTGATAAGTTTGTAGACTCCTGAAAATATCAGCACTGCACCCAAGATCGCAGCGAAAGGCCCGGCTAGCTTGGAGATACCAGCAATCTTGCCGCCCATACCACCAACAACAAAACCAGTTCCAATGTAGGAAAGCATGCGCCCGATGTTGTAAAGCCATAGACTGGACCTGAAAAGGCTTGCGCGCGTGCCGAGTCGCGCGCAAACCAGCGGGGTGCACATCCCTGCACAATGAAGCGACGCGAGAAAGCTAAAGGTCATAGCGCCGGCGAACCCAACAATGTCCAGTATGTCTGGAATGGAGTGATGATGGTGCAGGTGGTCCAAGTCGACTTCTCCCAAGTCAAGAGCGTTTCCCGCTGTCAACATTGCAACAGCCCCGTGCCCCTTGGCAAGGCTGCCTTGCCAAGGGGCGGCGATTCAGCGGCTCCAAACGACCTTATGCAGTTCTGCTGCACCGGTTGTGAAACGATATGGAATCTGATCAATGGACTTGGCCTTGGCGAATTTTATTCCAGGATGACGAAGACCCCCGGTGTGCCGGATTCAAGTCGAGTCGTGCGCCCTGAAATTTTTGATCTCGAAGAATTTCAAATAGGATTCGTGGCGGCGGCGGAGATGCCCGGATGGAACCGGGCATTTTTGGCGATGGATGGAATGACCTGCTATGCCTGTTCTTGGCTGATTCATAGCGCCATCAGAACCCGGTTTCCCGACACCGCGAGGGCACAAATAAATCTGTCAGGCAGTGAAGTTGTTCTAGATTATAAACCGACTGAAGCCAGACTCTCTCAGCTTGTTCAATTGTTAACGGGACTCGGATTTGGTGTTCAACCGATGCGTGGTCAGGCGGACCGAAACCGTCAACGCACCAAAGAAGCCGTTCGCATTGGTGTGGCCTTCTTTTGTTTCATGAATATCATGTCCCTTGCCTTCGCCGATTACGTGGTGCCAAAAAATCAAACGATGGATCCCATCTTCTGGCACCTTTTTAGGGTGGTCTCATTGTGCCTGGCGACAGCCTCTGTTTTATATGGGGCGGCCCCTTTTTGGCGCGGCACGGTGGTTGCTTTAAAGCAGTCTCGAGTAAGCATCGACGTTCCCCTTTTTATCGGGATCCTTGCGGCCTGGAGCTGGTCAGCGTTCAATGTTGTTCGCGGTCGCGGGCCCGTTTATTTTGACTCTATTGCCGCAGTTGTGGCGCTGGTGTTGGCGGGGAGGTTTGTCCAAGCCTTACTGCTGGACCGGCTGCATCGGCGTCTGATTAATATTGAAGATCCAACGGTAGATTTTGTTAGGAAGAAAAATTTAGACGGGTCATTCATCATGACGGGTCTAGCCAATGTTATAGCTGGTGACCGCCTACGCCTTTACCCTGGCGAGGTTTTTGGCGTGCGCACCCGGCTCGATGAACATGGTGAGGATACGCAAATAAGCCTCGAGCAACTAAAGGGCGAAGTCGAATGGCTGGATGCCTCACCCGGTGATGAGGTTCCGTCGGGGGCCATCAACGGCAATGTCATGGTTGAGGGTTTGGCCCTTGAGTCCGGTGCCGCTGCCTTTGTTTTTCAATCGGGTCGGATGGTGGATCGGCTCCTTCAAGATAAAGGGCGGATGTCTCTGGCTTCAGATCGCTTGGCCTCCGGATTTTTCTTTTCCTTGATGGCAATTTCCATCGGCGTCCTGACCATTTCGCATTGGCTAACGCAAATCAGCACCGAAGATTCTTTTGGGCGTGCCGTCGCCCTGGTTCTGATTGCCTGTCCCTGTGCCTTTGGGATTGCAGTGCCGCTCGTTATGGGACGGGCATTTTACCTGGCCTTAGAGCGAGGCATTATCTTCAAAAGCCAGCGCGCCATTGAAGGGCTTTCCGAATCAACCGTGTGGTTTTTTGACAAGACGGGAACTTTGACCATCGGCCGTCTAAACGTGTCAAGGGCTGAGGTTTTGCGCCAGGATGTGCTTTTGCGGAGACTGCCGGCCTTAAAACGGGCCTGTCAGTTTTCGTCGCACCATGCCTCCGAATCAATTCTCAGGTGGATCGAGGAATCATCTGTCGGGGTTGAGGCTCTCGATGAAGGCGAACTCGTTCGATTTTCAGAAACGAGAGGATGGGGTATCACGGCGAAGTTCCGCGATTTCGAGATGGATCTTCGAAAATGTCATGAGGCGAATTGGGCTTCGGTGTGGAGTGTAAATGGCATTGAAGTGGTACGATTCGCGTTTGAGGATTCCTTGAATCCGGATGCAATCGAGGTTGTATCGTCGTTGAAGGCTCAGGGAATTTCGTGTGGAATTTTGAGCGGCGACAAAAAAATAAATGTTGAGCGATTTGCTAAACTCTTTCCTGGCGCATGGAAATTTGTCAGGAGTGGCGCGACGTCACAGGAAAAAATGACTGAAATTATGCGCTCCGTGGAGGCATCGCGACGCCCCGTGGTTATGATTGGAAATGGCGTGAATGATGCACTGGCACTGGCGGGAGCGGCCGTTGGCGTTGCGGTTTTCTCGGCGTCTCAGGCTGCCAGGAAGTCTGCAGATGTGGTCATGAGCAATGAACAACTGAGAACCATTCTCGACGCGAGAAATATTTCTATCTCTGCCCAACGTGCGGTGATGAGATGTTTTTATTTTTCAATTTCGTATAATTTAGTTGGTGGAGCTTTGGCGGTTCTTGGATATCTGACTCCAGTTTTCGCTGCGATATTGATGCCGGCAAGCTCTCTGACCATCACGGCAATTGCGTCACGTTGGTCCGTTCTAAAACGATCTTGAGGAAAGATACTAATTGGAAGTTCTTCTTTTTTTAATTCCACTTTCATTTGTTTTCGCGGGATCTGGCTTGCTGGCATTTGTCTGGGCAACGAAGTCTGGACAATTTCTAGACATGAAAAGTCCTGCCGAAAGACTTGTGTTTGAGGATTTCAAGGATTATCTGGGGGAGGATAAAAAATGAATTCTGGCGGAACAACCAAGGCAGTTACTGTTACCTATGACGATTGGGCGACGCGTTCGTTTTTGTGGGCCACATTGTTGTGGGGCGCTGTTGGTATGTTAGCCGGCCTTCTTGCCGCGATACAGTTGGCCTGGTGGCCCGCCAATATGAATCTGGAATGGGTATCGTTTGGTCGGCTTCGGCCGATTCACACCAACGCTGTTGTCTTTGCTTTTTCGGCCAATGCCTTTTTTTCCGGAATGTATTACTCCATGCAGCGCCTTTTGAAGACGCGGATGTGGTCGGATGTTCTGACGCGAATTCATTTTTGGGGCTGGCAGCTTATCATTGTGGCCGTCGCGGTTACCCTTTCCATGGGAATCACTCAGTCGAAGGAATATGCAGAAATGGAGTGGCCAATCGACGTGGCCATTACCGTGATATGGGTGCTGATGACGGTCAACGTTTTTGCCACGCTGGCCATCCGACGGGTGGAGCACCTTTATGTCGCGATTTGGTTTTACCTTGCCAGCATCTTGACCATTGCCATGTTGCATGTCGTGAATGCGATCGCGTTGCCGGTGTCTTGGGTCAAAAGCTATCCCGTTTACGCGGGCGTTCAAGATGGTTTGGTTCAATGGTGGTACGGACATAATGCCGTTGGTTTTCTTTTGACTACGCCGTTTCTTGGGCTGATGTACTATTTCTTGCCGAAGGCTTCCGGACGGCCCGTTTTCTCCTACCGCCTATCCATCATCCATTTCTGGTCCTTGGTATTCCTATATATTTGGGCTGGCCCTCATCACTTGCTTTATACAGTTCTTCCCGAATGGGCGCAGTCTCTTGGAACGGTATTCAGCATCATGCTGATCGCCCCGTCGTGGGGTGGAATGCTCAACGGGTTGCTCACTTTGCGTGGAGCGTGGCATAAACTCCGCACCGATGTTGTGCTTAAGTTTTTCGTAACGGCACTTACCTTCTATGGCATGGCGACTTTGGAAGGTCCTCTCATGTCCATTAAGAAACTTAATATGGTGACTCATTTCACCGACTACACGATTGCCCACGTTCACGGTGGTGCGCTGGGGTGGCTCGGAGGAATGGTCTTCGGTATGACGTATTGGCTGGTACCGAAGCTCTGGCATCGGCCTCTTTACAGCCAGCGACTTGCCAATATTCACTTCTGGCTTTTCGCTGCTGGACTCGTTCTCTATGTCACATCGATGTGGAGTGCAGGGATCACCCAGGGTCTGATGTGGTTTGCTCGAAATGAAGATGGATTACTGAAGTACCCGCAATTTTTAGAGACAACCCTCGCTCTGAAACCGTTGTACTGGATCCGTGCTTTCGGCGGAACGATGTACCTGAGTGGAACATTGCTGTGCATATGGAATGTCTGGAAAACGACGTTGCATGCAATGCCCCTGGTTGATGAACGTATTGAGTTCATTCCTGAGCGTCACAGTGAACCAACGACCTTTCATGAACGCATTGAACATCACGCCCTGACGATGGCTGTCTTGATTGTCATCGTGATTTCAATTGGCGGACTCGTCGAGTTTCTTCCGGCGTTTCTTGTGAAGTCCAATATACCAACCATGGCTTCGGTAAAGCCCTACACCCCGATGGAGCTCCATGGTCGCGACATCTACGTCTCGGAGGGCTGTCACAATTGTCACTCTCAGATGGTTCGCCCGATTGCAGAGGAAACCTTACGGTATGGACCAATGTCGCAAGCTGGTGAGTTTGTTTATGACCATCCATTTCAATTCGGTTCCAAACGTACTGGGCCTGATTTGGCCCGTGTCGGTGGAAAATATCCTGATTTTTGGCACTACCGGCACATGATGGATCCGAGGTCAACGTCACCCGGTTCGATCATGCCGTCGTATTATTGGTTGGCGGAAAAAAAGGTCGATCTTGGCTTGGTCTCTCAGAAAGTGTCGGCAATGGTCAAGCTCGGTGTGCCTTACGACATGGATACAGTTGCGCGCACGGGTGAAATATTCCTTGAACAGGGCCGACAGGTACAAATACGGTTGTCTCAAGACGGCGTTGCCATTGAACCAGATTCTGCTCTCGTCGCTTTGATTGCCTACATGCAGCGCTTGGGAATTGATGGGAGGGTAAAACTATGAGGCATGTTCTCTTGACCAAGGCATTGGCAGCCCGGGTGTTTTCTCCCTATCCGGTTTTTTCCTTGGTCCTTTTTTTTACTGTGTTTGCGCTGGTTTTGGTTTGGGTCTTCCGACCAAATGCGAAGAAAAAATACCAGGAAATTTCCGACAGCATACTGAACGACTGAGGAGTTTATCGTGAGCAACCAAGTTAGGCCCGTGACGGCAGATGGAATTGAAGAGTTTGACAACGCCCTTCCCCGCTGGTGGGTTTGGTTGTTTAAATTTACGGTTCTTTTTGCAGTCGTATATATGGCCTGGGGGCATGTTTTTGGCGGAGAATCGATCCAGCAGGAATATGTCCGCGAGGTGGCTGCGTCGGAAAAATTTGCGGAGTTGCCGGATAATGAAGGGCACGAGAATCACCATGGACACGAAAGTGATGAGAGCGCCGCATTGCTTGCCGCGATGGGTGATCAGAAATCAATTGCTGCGGGAAAGGACGTTTACACCACGAACTGCTCGCCATGCCACGGTAGTGGCGGCGAAGGGACCGTTGGTCCAAACCTGACCGATAAGTTCTGGATTCACGGTGGAAAGCCAGGTCAGATTGAGAGGACGATTTCAGACGGTGTTTTGGAAAAAGGGATGCCGGCCTGGAAACCAATCTTGGGTGAAGAAAAAGTCCGCCAGTTGGTTGCTTATGTCATCACGCTGAAGGGCAGTAACCCACAGAATCCCAAGGCTCCCCAAGGTAATCCCGAGCCGTGACTGGCGGTCAGGGAATATCCGGGAATCTTCCAACGGCGACCAGGACGGGTAAACGGGTGTGGCTTTATCCTGATCGCCGAACCGGCAAGAATGCTACGGTCCGTCGGCGCCTAGCGCTGGCTTTGCTTATTGTTTATTTGCTGACCCCTTGGCTCGTTTGGAGCGGCAGACCGATCTTGAGGTTTGATATTCACGAGGGTGTCGCATATGCCTTCGGTATTGTTTTGCGGCTCAATGAGGCGAGCCTTTTGGCTTTTTTCTTTATTGGGATGGCTCTTATTTTATTTCTTGCGACCACCATTCGTGGACGAATCTGGTGCGGGTATGCTTGCCCGCAAACTGTTTTTGTGGAGTGGGTGATTCGGCCCATCGAAGAATGGTTTGAGGGTCCAGCCCATCGCCGACGGATTGCGGATCGTGGGCCGATCACATGGGAATTGCGATTTAGAAAAGGTGTCAAGCACATCGCATTTTTAATTGTGGCAGCCGTGGTGGCAAATTCCTTTCTGTCTTATTTTATTGCTCCCCAGAGTCTGATCCATTGGATGCTTCGTCCGCCATCAGAACATCCGTCTGCCTTTGCAGCAATGTCGTTTGTCCTGCTGGCCTTCTATGCGGATCTTGCCTGGTTCAGAGAACAGTTTTGCGCCTTTGTCTGTCCGTATGCGAGATTTCAGAGCGTCCTATTTGACCGCGATACGCCAGCCGTGGCCTATGATTCGGCGCGGGGCGATCCGCGAGGAAAAGGCTCAGAGAAGGGTGACTGCATCGACTGCGGACTTTGTGTGCGGGTCTGCCCTACGGGTATCGATATTCGAAATGGTGCGCAGTTGGAATGCATTATGTGCGCACGTTGTGTGGATGCCTGTGATTCCATTATGAGTAACTTGAGCCGACGAACTGGACTAATTCGATTGGCGTCAGAGCGAGAATTATCCAGCGAGGGTGAAGCGCAAAAATCCTGGTTTGAATTGGGTGTATTCCTTCGCCCTCGGGTGATTGTTTATGCCGCTTCTACCCTGCTTGTTGCGGGATTGGCGATGTGGCGCGTGGCATCGAGGCCACGTTTGGCTATGACGGTGACGCGGGTTCAGGGGGTCGCCTATTCAAGGCTACCTGATGGCGGCCTGGCAAATTTATTTAACATCAGAATGGTTAACAATACTGACAAGCCACTACCGATGAAGGTTGAAGTGAACGAACCACCAGGGACCACTATCCTTTGCGGAGCATGCGAGGCGGATGTTCTGGCGCCCTATCAAGACAGAGTCGTTTCCGTGCTCGTGCGGATTCCAGATGGTTTTTCCGGACCAAGTCAGATTGTATTTCGCTTCGTCGGTACCGGAGATTTGGGAATATCGACGCTGCTTTATCCAAGCCCAAGATAGTTGCGGCTGAAAATTATATGATACAATCCGAAAAACCTTGCGAGGTCATCATGGCGCTTCGGCTGCTAATTTCGGCGATGATTTTTTTTGGCGTCAATGGCTGTGGCTCGCGGGTCTTGAGCATCTCGGCGGAAGAGGCCTTTCCGCGGAACTTTACAGATATTCGCACGCGGATCATCGGCCCCCGCTGCGGTACCTGCCATTCTGCCTTTCTCTCCTATAATTCTCTTTTGTCTCTCACGAGCTCAAGTGGTGGTCGGCGAGGTGGGCAGGTTGTCACCGCTCCACGACCAATGATTTCTGTTGGAAGTCCTGAGTCCAGTCAATTGTTTTTAGAAATAGATGACGGTGTTATGCCGCCGTCACAAAAAATGCCTCAAGTTGAAATTGATGCGGTTTCCGACTGGATCAGCAGTGGTGCAAAAAATGACTAGAATAAATAACGTAAAAAAAAATTTGGTAGTTTTTAGTGTCTTTGCGACGTCTCTTCTCTGTTTTGTTTTTCCGTGCACTGGCTACTCGTATCCCGAAAATGTCCGCTATGGTTACGCGAGCTGTGCTTCGTGTCATGTCAGTCCCTCTGGTGGCGGCGTGTTGACAAAATATGGTCGCGAGGCTTCCGAAGAATTTATGGGGACGTCTGTTGCGGAGGGTGAGAATGCCTTTTTGCATGGCAAGGTCCCGGTCCCTGAATGGATTGCCGTGGGTGGTGATCTTCGTGGAGTGATCCTGCAGCGTGACACGAATGCCTTCAAGGAAAGGTGGGCCTTTCCTATGCAGGCCGATGCTGAAGTCGCACTGAAAATCAGGCCGTGGCTGACAGGCGTCGCTTCTGGCGGGGTCTACAACGGTAACTTTGATAGCCTCCGACATTACCTTTTGGTTAACGCCGACGAAAATCTGCATATTCGTGGGGGGCGATTTTTTCCTGCATTTGGAATTTTGACGCCGGATCACGTGAACCCAGTTCGGCGTGGACTTGGATTCGAACCCGGACGGGAAAGCAATAATTTTGAAGTTGGCTACACCGCGGAATCGGGGGAGATCCTGGTGAATGCCATCCTGAGCTCCGGGCAGGACACCTTGGCCGACAATGAGAAAGGATATTCGATCCGAGCCGCGTGGTTTGCCGGTGGTCGAAGCCAGATCGGCCTCAGTGCGATGTCGGTTAATGGGTCAATTTGGTCGCGGGACTTGTTTGGTTTTTTTGCTGTGACGGGTATCACAAAATCGGTTTATGTTTTGGCTGAGGCCGATGTGGAGACGAAGAGTCCGGTCGATAAGAGTGATGCGTCGACGGTCCATAATCGGCGCGTTGTGACGTCAAACAAATTGGGCTGGGAATTGATGAATGGCCTTCATTTATTTGCATCTTGGGATGCTTCGGTGACCACCCAAGGGAATCGTGATCCAAGGCAATGGACTGCTGGGCCTGGAGTGCAGTGGTTTCCTCGGCCGCATTTTGAATTGAGCAGTCAGATACTTAGAAAATACGATGCGACGTGGTCATCACGCACCGGTTATCTCGTCAATTTAATGGGACATTATTATCTTTAGTCGGGACATGGCTCGTGCTGCGCATTTTTCACGGCGGCACCCTGCTCGTAAACAAGCTTTCCGCCGAGGTGGCCCGTCCAAGTCAGGCATGCGGCGCCTGCAATAAAACCGATGGATGCGACGGTCCGGATTGGGGTCAGTGAGGATCTAAATCGCCCTATCATTGAAATGAATTCGGCTCCACCTGCTGCGGCAAGTCCGCCGGCAAAAATCGCCATGGCCCAGTCTGCCCAATCTCCGTGAGCCTTGGTGATGGTTGGATCGCAAATGATTTGATTGACGGTGTCTTCTGCCAGCTCACCAGTTTTCAGTGCGACAAGCCCAGCAATCAATCCCAATCCGAGCAAAAAGCAAGATCCCCGGCGCATGGCTTTGGCGGAAGAGTTTCGATGGAGGCCGTCCGCAACCAATGCCAAAAACCAAATTCCCGTCGCGGTCATCAGCAGAGCCACGGGAAAATGCACGATAAGCGGGTGGATTAGTTCCACCCGCGCAGGAATCAGGGATTTCACGGCATCCAAGATTCCATCCAGCATCTCAGCGAATCTCGACGACAACGGGGGTCAAACGATGGCCGTGCTTTTCTGCCGAGACCTTCACGTTCGCGCCTTCTTTCAAGGCGCTGAATTCCGAAGGTGCGCCAGCGGCAGTCACGGTCGTCGCATCAGTGAAGTAGAACTCGTGTTTTTTTCCGGCGGCGTCTTTGACATAGATTTCTTTTTTCTTGGCGACAACCTTCACGACACTGCCTTCGATCTCCACGAGTGCAGCAGCTCTTTTGATGGTTGTTGTGATTTCGCTGCCCGCAGCTGGCTTGGCTTCTTTGGAAGCCGGCTCAGCAAATGCCGTCGAACTCAAACCTGCAATGAATGTCGATGCTATGATTAATTTACGCATTTATAGGTCCTCCTAACGGTTATTGATACGCCCTCTCATGGGTCTTGTCGCCATTCGTTTCAAACCTTGGTGGTCAGCAAATCTTCTAAAAACCAGGCGGCAAACTCATTGCGTCCAGCAATGTTGGCTTTGCGATAAATATCTTGAGCCTGCTGCCGGACTGTCCGTTCGCTGGCGTTTCGGATTTCGGCTGATTCTTTAAACGACAAACCTTTTAGCATCAGAAAACCAACCTCTTTTTCAGCAGGAGAAAGTCCCCACTGCAGAAACTGCTGGTCAATTTCTTGGGCAAGTCCCTCGGTGTGAAGGCGCGCTTTTTCCCGCCACTCCTGAAGGTCCTTTCTGGTCTCATCCAACCGATTTTCAAGGCGCGTGGCCTTTTTAATAGTGGAAAGGGTAAGAAGGCCAAAGGAAGCGGTTCCAAGGACAATCATCACAGCCTCCCAGGCAAGATGCAGTCTGGTGGCACCATTTGATAGGTCCTGCCATAAATCGAACCCATGCATCGCCACGATTATCGCGACGATGATGGTCGCAAATGTTTTTGCATAACCGACGTAAGTATATTTTTTGGCTTCGCCCATGCCGCCACTATAATTGAACGTCATATGGCACCGCCACCTGAATCACGGCGCTGGCGGCGGCATAAACATCGGCGGAATGACTCTTAGTCCGGCATCCTTATCCATTGCCAGCAGGGCGGCCCGGTCATCGCCAGCCAAAGTTAATTTGTCCACTTGGTTTTTAAAGTTGGCCTCTTCCTGTACCTGTTCCGTGATGAAAAAAAGCAAGAACGTCGCTGCATCACGCGAGTTCGTTGCGGTGGCCAGATCGTGCAGTTTATAAATCCGATCGGTTTGAATTTCCTCCAGGGCGAGAGATCTAGATGCGGCATCCAGGGTCGTCGTAAAGGTGATGGTCGGCACGTCAACGCCTCCAATCACCGGAATCTCGTCCTTGTCCGTCAGGAAGAACATCATCATCCGGGCATGATTGAGTTCCTCGGCATACTGGGCCGTATACCATGCGCCAAAGCCGTTAAGGTTTATCGCATAAAAATTATTCGCGAGGCGCAGGTATTCCTGGGCGCCATCGAGTTCATTTTTAATTTGCTGATTGATCGCAGCGGTGACCTCGGGTGGAAGTTTGCGGACCAGAGCCGCGTACGTCGCGCCGTATGCCGCGAAAGAGAACAGCAGGGCTGATGCCGTGAGCAAGCTAAATCGGGATAATTTAGCGACAATGTTGGTCCAACGTGGAACTTTCATTTGTTTCTCCTTTTGTGCCGGAATCGCAGGCCGGCGGTTTTTGGCCCTCTGACAGATCGCATGGCTATGCAATTTCTGGGCTTGCTAAAGAGTGAAACGGATCACGGCTGAATTCGCCATCCGTCAAATGACGGAGTGGTGTCATCAAATTAAATTTTCTTGGTCGAATACCACTTGTCTTATTGGGGTATTGCGCGGAATTTTTTTAAAAGCTCAAGATTTCACGGAAAGAGCCCGTAGCATCAGGGATTCACTTTTTTTTAATTTTTAATTTAGCGGCAGAGCTTGGCAGTAACGAAGGGTACGACTCCACGGAGTGAGGTCTTAAATGAGCTGGATGATCAGGAGCAGTTTAATTTTTGCCGTAGGAATTATAGCGGTCGCTTGCCGAACTTTACCGCCTTCGTCGGCCTCCTCCAGGTCCGTTGGGGCCGAGTCGGCTGATTCTGGACGGAGCTTTTTAGTTACCCCGCCTCAACCGTTACCGGTGGTTAATGCAATGGCAAGTGGGGCCCCAACACCGATCACGCCGCAGATTTGTGGGAGGATGATCAAAAGCTGCGGGTCGGTGCCTTACACGGCGCTATACACTTGCCAAAATTTTGCTCACGATTTTTATAGTCGTTGCGTAAAGGAAGGGGTGAGTGCTGTTCAGATCAGTTTTAAGTGTGAGGGAGGTGGCCATCGGATTAACGGCATTTGGATGCGGCCCACGCCCCCTGCCACCAAGCTTATGTTTTGTGCTGTGGATACCCAGGCAGTTCCGGGGCCAAAAAATCCTGATTGTGCGTTTACTTACGAAAGCCTGTGCCGGGGGGTAAAGTTGAAACCGGCTAAAGAGGAAAACTACGTCATCCTGCCCTTGGGGACTTTGCCCAATTTGCCAAGGAGCTGCAGAGATGAATTACTCCCTGATCTGGAATGGTGCGATTTATGCTGCGAGGACATGTTTAAGGGCGCACCAGGTGTACCGCCTGTGCCAAAGGTGAAGGAATTTGTTGTGGAGTGTAAAAAGGAGTGCCGCGATATAAAATAATCCTCCGCTGCGTTAACGCAACGGAGGATTAGAGATAATGGATAGATGCCTAACTAGGCCCGGTTGTCTGGTTGCTTGGGTTTGAAGTCACGCTGTGGGCGGTCTGCGTAACTGCGCGGGGCTTGAGGTCCGCTGCTGCGGGCGTCGTCACGGTTGCCGCCGCGATATCCACCGCCGCTGCTGCTTCCACCACTGCTGCCGCCGCTGTTGCCGCCGCGATATCCACCGCCGCTGCTACCACCGCTGCGCGCGTCGTCACGGTTGCCGCCGCGGTATCCACCGCCTCCGCCGCCACTGCTACGCGGTCCGTCAAAACGTCCGCCGCCGCGGTTTTCTCCGGGGCGTCGGCCCTGGCCGTAGCTTGGGCGTTGGTTGCCGCCAAAGGCACCGCCATTGCGTTTGCGATCGATAAGGCGCTTGAGGCGCTCATCATCGAAACCAATTTTTTGTGGTCCACGCGCCTTGCGGCTGGCTTGCAGCAAGCCAATCAGACGGCATGCAATCTGTGACACATCCATCGTCGTTTCGAGTTGCGCCAGAAGTTCAACGGCATCGGTGGTGGCTTCTTGGCTGACGATGGATTCCATGAGCAGCTGGTCTAATTTCTTTTGGACGGCATGAACCCGTGGAATTTCACGAGCCTCGAAGTTCGCTTTTACGGCGTCTTGAATCCGCTTCAGCTTGAAGTACTCGGAAGGCGTAACGAGGGTCATCGCCTTGCCCTTTTGTCCAGCCCGTCCTGTGCGGCCGATCCGGTGGATGTAGGCTTCGCGGTGAAACGGCATGTGGTAGTTAAAAACGTGAGTCACACCAACCACACCAAGGCCGCGTGCGGCCACATCGGTGGCGATCATGAAGCGCGTTTCGCCCGCGCGAAAGCGCCGGATAATTTCCTGGCGCATGCTCTGGTCCATGTCACCATGGAGCGCTTTGACGTTGTAGTTGCATGCCGCCAAGGCTGTTTGCAATTCGTCGACTTCAATTTTCGTGCGGCAGAAAACGATCGCGCGCTCTGGCTCTTCGGTATCGATCAGGCGAATGAGGGCATCGCGACGCTCGGATTCTTCGACCACGTAAAACGACTGTTCAATGTCTTTCGGAATGCGTTCTTCGGTGGTGATGTCGATGTACTCAGGGTCGCGCAAAATATCATTGGCCAGCTTTCGGATGAGCGGCGGCATGGTGGCCGAGAACATCAGAGTCTGACGTTCTGCCGGCATCATTGAGAATATTTTTTGGATGTCCTCAAGGAATCCGGTGTCGAGCATTTCGTCGGCTTCGTCGAGAACGACAATGCTGGGCTCAAACTTTTTCAAACGGCCGGATTCAAGAAGGTCGATCAGGCGGCCTGGAGTCGCAACAACGATCGGACATCCCTGGTTGATTAACTCAACTTGACGCATGGATGACTGGCCACCGTAAACGGCAACACTACTCATGCCAGCATTACGTCCAAGTTTCGAAAGCTCGTCGCTGACCTGCAGGGCAAGTTCCCGGGTTGGCGCCATAACCAGGATTTTCACGCCGGATGATTTTGATGGTTTGAAGCCACTGAGCAACAGGCGGCTCATGGCTGGCAGGCCGAATGCCGCGGTTTTACCGGTTCCCGTGCGGGCTTGGGCAATCAGGTCGCGACCGGCCATGGCAAGGGGAATTGCCAGGCTTTGAATGGGACTGGGAGTCACAAAGCCAGCGTCGCGGACGCCCTTCAGAATTTCCAGTGGCAGACCAAATTGCTCAAAGGTCTCGCCGCTTGCTTGAGGAACTGAGTCACTGAGCGCCTCAGTGATGATGTCAGTAGTTGTTTCGATGATGATGTCGTTGGTCTCGGTACTCATTGCCTTGCTGTGCTTTCTGGCTTCTTAGCCTGCGTGGGGTTCGCGGTCTTGATTTGCTCAAGTGCTAGTTGGTGCCTAACTGCACCTGCACCCCGGGCAAAGCCTATAACCTTAATTTTCTTCTCAGTCTTTAAAGATACGACTTTCATCCTCCACCAAAGGTGAGCCAAGACAGCGTTCGTTGACCGGCTTGGCTTGGATGAAAGCAATCTATTTGGGACACGTCTTCATCTTGGAACTGGTGATTGGCGGCGTTCCAGGAGACGGTGGTGTTGTTGGGATAACTCTGCGCAATGACGTTCAAATTTGCATTGTAGGCATCAACCAATCGAAAAAAATCCTCGCGAGCTTCGTTGCTGCGCAATGGACTTAGCATGGGGCGGCATACCGGTGAAAGGCTCCATTTTAGCCGGCAATGAGCCTTTGAAGAGCCCAACTCATAGAGTCGACGGATGTTTGGCACCGGGATTAGGCGAATGCGAATCATGGGATTTGATTGAATTAGGGTGTTGATCGCCGCGCCCATATTGTTCACGTAGCGCTGAAGGTCGTAGGACCGCCCGTCAAAAAAACTGCAGGCATCGTTGGCGCCGATCAGGATCGTTGCATAGTCGGGGACGTACCTTGCGGCTTCTGCCGCCTGACGCGGCAAGTCATCAGATTTCGCCCCGGAACGGGCGAGATTAACGGAACGAACTTGAAGGTTTGGCATCAACTGTTGAAGGCGGGCGGCATGGCTGCCCACAAAGGGATCGCCGCCGGTGACAAAGCTCACCATGTGATCATCGCCGAGGTGGATGGCATCCATGGCGGCTGTGATGCTATCGCCAAGGGCTGCGACCACGAATATCCCGGGGTGCCGTGGGGATTCCTGGGCCATGGCTTTTATGGAAATGCCGTTGAGGGCGATTGTCATAAAAGACAATAAAAAGCGACGTTTGTAATTTGTTTGCGGTAAATTCATAGTGGCGAATAATTACTATGGCTGATTATTAAAATCAATAAAATATTTGTGATTCTATTTAATAATGTTGGGCTTGCTACGTCAAAGTTGCTATCAAGGGTTCGCGACCTTAATGGTCTGGAGGTCTATGGTGATGGTTGGCGTACAAAAGTCCGTGATTTCGTTCCTATCCGTCGTGGGCGTTCTTTTGGCCCCCAGCCAGTTGCTGGCGCAGGTGGCAGGCAGAGTCCCCGCCTCAAAAAGGGTCGTCCCGGTATGGGACGACATCACAGAGGACACGACCTTCCGTCATACAAACACGTACCTGATCGACGGTGAAGTCCACGTCCAACCTGGTGTGACTTTGACCATTCAAGACGGGACCACGATTTTGATCAAAAACGGCAAGGTCCGGGGCCGCTGGATCGACCGATCAGCCTTGATATTTGAATCCGGGTCCAGGATGAACGCCGAGACCGTTTATTTTCGGGCGGGCGGTGCCGACAATCGGCCTGAAAAACGTTCGGACAATGGTGGCATCTGGTTCCTCGGTTCGTACAAGGAGGCAGAAAAGGACGGTGTCCGGGTATCGCTGACGCCTGGCATGAAGGCCTCGCGATTTGCTGCCCTTGAAGTGGTTGCCTCAGACCTTGGTTCCGGCGATCCGGTTCCCCTACCCCGAAATTTGAATCCGCGAGGCGACGACCTTGATGGCGTCTCGGTTCTTGGTGTTGGTCATAAGGAATGGAAAATCAGGGCGATTCGCAGTGAATATTCCGGAGATGATGGTTTCGATGTGACAAATTCCGATATTGAGCTCGATTCTCTTGTTGTGAAGAGGCCATTTGAAGACGCACTGAACATCAGCAGCAGCCGAGTTCGGATCGTCAAGCACCTCGAGGTTTCAATGGTCCGCAGTGAAGTCACGGACCGCGACCTGTTTGACCTTGAGGTGGATGATGGCCCTTCCCGCGTGATCCTCGCCAAGGGCTGTGAAGTGGACCTCAGCGGGATTTTTGGAGACGAATTAAAGCTCAGGTCGAACGACTTGCCGCAGCCGGATCCGTGCAATTGCAAACCATACCTGTTCAAGGGCACCTCGCACCGCAACTCGACTTCCGTCTATTCCATTTCAGAAGATTAAATAGGTTCTATATCCCTTGAGTCTTTGTTGCTTCTCTTGATACGAACGCCGTGTTGACAAGGCGTCATCACGGGAGGTTCGCCATGATTCGTCGCATAATGATTTTTTCTGCAGTCCTTGCTGGCACATTAGCTCAGGCTTCTGGCCTTGATTCCGTAACGCAGAGCCCGCCTTTGACCAGACTCTTGTCTACAATGTCGAAAATTGCGGATGACGGCCCGGGTTTGAGCTACTTCGGCTGGGACGAGGCCGATTCCGCCATGCCGGATCAAGCCATTTGTAAGGGCGTCGTTCGAAGCGAGGCGGTCAATTATTTAAAGGGTTTGATCAAGGAGATGGACTGGGCGACGACGTCGCAGGTGCAGCTCCTGGAGTCAAACATCCAAGCTGGCATGAATGACTTTCGCACCATTTTGGGGAGCCATGAGATCCAGCGATGCGATTGGGAGTTTTCGGAACCCTACACCTACACGAAAGTCGTGAGGTTCAATAATCGCGTCAGCGGCTACCAGATCACCTTCAGCGAAGGTTACGAGGACTGAAGTCAAAATTTTGTGGCCGCAATTAGTTGCGCCGGCCTGAGGGTAGATCTTGGTAAGGCAGATTTCACAAATCGCCTTAGGTCGTTAGACTCAGGTCCGGTATTTTGTCCGAATTCGCCGATGTTCAGCCATCATTCTGGCAAAGGACGGGCCTTTGGAAAAGCGGATCGCCAATCGACCCGGGCTGATCACGCGAAGGACCTCCCCCTCGACCTCGATCTTTTCCCCGTTGGTGAAATGGCATGATCCGACAATCCTAATCCCGGCGTGACCAAAAAAAGTCATAGCAGAGTTACCAGCTTCTACCGAACAGCCGCCTTCAGAAACATCAAGCACAACCAATTCGAAGGTCCCCATCTTAAGCAGGGGCCGCTCGGACGGTGGGAATTCCAAACGGAAGTGCGCTCTTTTTTGCGATTCATTCATAAATTTTTTCCTCTAATTAATTTCCCACGTTGCGGGACCGACAATCAAGTCCAGACTGAATAATGAAGGAGGAACCTTATGGAAATGCAGTTTTACTTCAAAGACATGAACAGTTCCGATTCAATCCGTGCGTATGCCGAGGGTAAAATCCGTGACAAGGTCCAAAAGCTAGCGTCCAAGCCGATGATGGCCCACGTGACCTTCTCGCTCCAGCCACCCAAAAAGAAAGTGCACGTTCACTTTCATGCGGGCGTCGGGGGAAGTTTGGAGGTAGAGGTTTTGGATGACGACATGTATGCCGCCATCGATAAGTTGATCGATAAGTTTGACGGCCAACTGAGGCGTCAGAAGGAATTGCTTAAAAGCCATCGCAACATCTTCGCGCGGGCACTAAAATTCCGCGAATTTTTCAGAGAACCCTATTCGCGCCTGGCTGGTTTGGGGAGCAAGGGCCTGCCAGATCAAATAAAAACAAAAGAAGCGGAGGCTTTAATTAACGAATCTATCGACGCTTCAGAAGTGCTGAAGCTTGAAACGGCAAGGCGTCATCTGTTTCATCGTGGGGCATCGTGATTCAATAGCCGCGTGAACGCAGGGGACTGCCGCACAAGTTTTGTAGTCCCCTGTTCTATAATTCTTCCGCGTGCCTTCATCGATCAGCACCACTTTCGCGTAGCGAACCTCTAGCTGCGTGAATTCTGCCCCCTAAAACCGATCAAAATCTCAACTACCTCACCACCGCGTTGATTTTCATGGCGCCACTAAGTTTATGAAACATAAACTTTATGGATATTGGAATATTATATATATATTACTATTAATAATTATAACATACAACTCCTCAGTGATTTTGGTCTTCGTTAGTCTTATATTGATGAATCGATAGAAAAACCAGTTTAAGGAGTTCATAGTAATGAAACTGTCATTTTTAACCGCCAGCAGTATCTCACTCGCCGCATTGGTATCTTCCTGCGGAAGTGCAGACCATCAGAGTTCATGGGCTAAATCTGTTTTAGATTCTTATTCCAATTTGGATCGCACCTTGGCTGACGACCTCAATGGCAAACTCGAATCGGTAGAAATCACGGCTGCAACCTGCGGTGACAATAACCTCGTCAAAGCCAGGAATTTGGGAAAAAGTTGGGTTACCTGCCCATGGAAATTGGCAGCCGGCGATCGCTTCACCCGGGTGACCACGATCGAGCAGCTCAACACGACGTTTACCTTCAGCGTCGCTGACGCTTCCAATGCCGGTGTTGCCCATGTCGACGTCAAGTTCGCCATCGATCACGGCGACTTTTTGACCAGGGACTACAGTGTCAATGCAACGGCATCAAGTGGCGTGACTTTCTTCAAAGCGATTAACCAATATCGCAACGGTCCTGAGCACCAAGTCATTTACCGCGCCAGCGTACCCTATGCAGCGGGTCAGAATTCGGTGACTTCTGAAATCGTGATTCGCAACCTTGAAATCAAAGACGCTTCCGAGGCGACTTTTGCCCCGGTATTGCGCATCCGTCGCAACCAGGCAATTCCGACCGACGTCCTTGGTGGTGGCCCGGTGCGTTACGAGTCCATTATGGATTCAATTCGTATCGATTAAAAAAAACAGATTTTTTCGTCGTTATCAAAGCGATAACGCAGCCACAAGATAGGAACGATTCCATAAAAGCATTGAGAAACCGTGTGGTAATGTTGGTATCTGCAATGCCTTTGTGGTTCGCTCGCATTCAACGGAATATCAGTAGGAATTTGCTGAGCGGACCGTGATTCCTTTTGAGATCTTGCGCTCTTCGCTGAGCGTGGAAAGACCAGTAAGTTTTTTTACCCAATATTTCCGCCGAGTCAGGCGCTGCGCGAGCCGGGGGGGCTTCAAATGCCCCAAAATGGAAAGTAAATGATCTTCTTGTTGTGATCGACATGGGTCGAGCCGCCTAACAAATGACATCGCATCGTTGGATGGCTTAATGGTGAAAGGTTTATAATAGTAAAAGCCGGACGTTACCGGGCATATGCCGCAAGGCAATCAATGAGTCTCGTGATTCAATAGCCGCGTGAACGCAGGGGACTGCCGCACAAGTTTGGTAGTCCCCTGTTCTATAATTCTTCCGCTCTCCATGATGACAATCTCGTCAGCGCATTCAAGGGCTGGAATTCGGTGTGCAATCATGATCACGCTGGCTCCGCGCGTGGCAAGTCCCCGCAAGCAACGGTACACCACCTGCTCAAGCTCCGGATCAAGAGCCGAAGTGCCTTCATCGATCAGCACCACTTTCGCATCATGGTAGACAAGTCGGGCCAGCAATAACCTCTGTGCCTGACCGCCAGATATCGCCAATGGTATTTCACCCAAACGATCGGAAAATTCTGGAATGCCAACCTCACGCAAGGCGAAGGCGGCGCGATTAGCATCGCCCTCACGATCCGGATAACAAATATTTTCCAGCAAGGTTGCCGACATGAGTTGGACACCTTGGGGCATGTAACAAATTTTTCCAGAGGTCAAGACAGTGCCAGAGTTTGGACTGACAAGACCAAGGATAGCCTTAAACAAAGTCGTCTTTCCGGCGCCTGACATTCCGCCAATGCCATACAAACGACCGCAAATAAATTTGAAGGAGACGTTGTCCAGCGCCGGACTTATGCCTCCTGGATAGGACAGGGTGATGTTTTTACAAGAGACCGCAACATCACCGTCCTCACCGATCGTCGACCCTACTACAGCCTTGGCATGGGCATTAAGAAAATCAATGGTCGTCGCCAGCCGCTCCACGGCAGCCATGCCTTCTTTGTTGCTGTTGAAATACTTGCCGAGCTTAGCCACAGATTGCGCAAATAGACCGATCGATGAGAAAAATGAAATTAAGACGGCGCCCGTCACGCGCCCTGAACGAACATCCTCCAAGGCTATGTAAAGGATGGCCACGATGGCGATAACACCAAAGGCCTCAATCAAAGGGGATGTCCGTGCGCGAAGCCGTCCAGCCCGAATCATCCGGTCTAGCAAGATTTCATTCAACTGCTTCAGTTTTTTGTATTCCTTGGATTCCGTTCGAAAGTGTTTGATCGTTTCAAATCCAAGGAGTCGTTGCTGGATCCATTCGGCTAATTCTGCGGTTTCGATCAGCACCTTTGCCGTCCGACCGCGCAGCCTTTTTCCAAACCGCCGGATCACCAGAGCCGCAGGCAATAAACCTGCAAGAAAAGCCACAAAAAGCTTAGGCGAAAGCAAAACCAAAGTCGCGCCAAGGAATAAAACCTGAAGTCCTTCGCGGGGTAAACCACCATAGAAGTGCACGATATACTCGCGCAACATACGCACGTCATTGGTCATGGAGGTGGCAATGCTTGAATCTACAGCGCTGCCCGAGGGACTGCGTCGCGCCTCGGGACTCAAGTGCACATAGGCGGCCATTAGGTCTCGCCTTATGGCGCGCGAAATTTTTTCACCGATGCGCTCCCAGATGAACCACTGAACGCCCCCAACAAACGCTTTTACAAGCGCCACGGAAACCAGCAAAACCGGCAGAGATTCGAAAAGTGCCGCGGCAGCAATTGTGGGTGATCCTGATAGCCGTTCGGGCAACCATGCGAGACGAGGAGAGACAAGTTCTCGCCACGGCACACTGCCAGACTGCGAAGTCAGCATCAGCTGCAAAGATGGGCCAATCAGCAAAGTGATCAGCGCAGCCACCAGGCCAAGAAGCAATGCAGCCGTGTGCCCCGCCAGCATTCCTGGGGATTCACGTCGCAAATACTTTTTCAAAAAAGATGAATGCATTTGAGTTGAGTTTATCGGGAAGATTGATTTGGTGCGAAGGGGGGGACTTGAACCCCCAACCTTAAAAAGGACTGGCTTCTGAGACCAGCGTGTCTACCAGTTCCACCACCTTCGCAGAGAACACCGCCAGTTTGAATTGCTTCGATATCCGACGGTCAGAGCGGGTGTCTTACTTCAGTTCTTTGATATTTTCGATAATTTTCGTCACCAGCCCATACTCAAGGGCCTCAGATGCGGACATCCAATAGTCACGGGTGGTATCTTTAGCAACCTTTTCAAGGGGTTGCTTACACTCCTTGGCCAATAAATCGTTGATCTTCTGGCGGGTTTTCAAGATCTCCTTGGCGGTGATCTCGATGTCCGAAGCCTGGCCGTAGATTTGTCCGGGAATTAACGGCTGGTGGATCAAAAATTTGGTGTTTGGCATCGAATAGCGACGGCTTTTTTCCGCAGCGACGAAAATTACCGTTGCGATACTTGCGCAAAGTCCGCTGGCAACAATATTCACCGGCGAGGTGATAAAGCGGATCGTATCAAATATTGCGTAGCCGCTATTTACTTCGCCCCCAGGACTGTTCAAGTACATCGTGATTGGCGCACCTGGTTTCGCGGATTCCATCGCCAGCAGATTGCTTACAATCCGCTTTGACACGCTGGCGTTGATTCCTTCGGAAACAAAAATGATGCGATTTTCAAGGAGGCGATATTCGCCCGACTGCATCATTAGGTCAGACAGTTCAAATTTGCCGTGTTCCATTGCATTCTCCATCATAATCTCCGTAACAGCTCAACGAGCCTCAAGATTATGCCAACAAGGTGACTACATCAAGCTTTGAGGGTCCACATCGACTCGAACCCGAATGTCTGCGCCTAGGTCTGCCGTGGCGCCAACCAGCCCGGTCAATAATTCCCGGACAGATTCTGGATGGTAGGAGGACAGCAGCACGGTCCGCCGGTGACGGCCCCGAACGGTCTCCAGGGGTGGAGTCGCCGGCCCAAGAACCTTGACCCGACTGAAAAGGTTTGGGTTTTGGGTCGAGGCGGCATCAATCCAGGAGTCGATTTTCTGAACAGCCTGTTCAACTTTGCGCTGCTCTTCACTGGAGAACTCAAGGTTGATCATGCGGCTGAAGGGGGGATATCCGTAGGCCTTCCGGAACTCCAACTCGCGGAGGACAAAGGTTTTATAATCCTGGGCCAGTGCCAACTGAACCACGGGATGGGAAAACCGGGCGCTTTGGATCATAACCCGCCCCGGCAATCCGGCCCGGCCTGCCCGGCCCGCCGCTTGGACGATCAATTGAAAGGTGCGTTCGCCTGCCCTAAAATCGGGCAAGTTTAGGATCTGATCCACCTCGATAATGACCACGAGGGTCACCGAAGGAAAATCGTGGCCTTTCGCAAGAATCTGCGTGCCCACTAAAATATCAACCTCGCGATTGCGGAACTTGGCGAGGGTCGCGGGCAAGAGTTCACGATCGGAAACGGTATCGGAATCAAGGCGCATGATGCGGGCCTCGGGCAACACGGCCTGCAAGGCTTCCTCGGCCCTTTCGCTGCCATAGCCAACCGTCACGAAGGTATCTTCAGGCGACTTTTTCATCACCGCTGCAACCGTTGTCGCGTAATCACAGTAGTGACAGCGCAGGCGAGCCGTTCGTCCGTGAACGGTCAGGCTGATGCTGCAGTTAGGACACTGGACGGCGGTTCTTAGGGCCACAGAATAGAGATAGTAGGCATATCCGCGCCGGTTCACGAGAACGATTGATTGATTTCCGGCCCGCAAATTCTCTCGCAGGGCTTCCACGACACGGGTGTCCATTTGTAGGGTCGTGGCACTTGAATTTTGGTGCGGATGCCCGGGCGGCAGGTCAGCCACCTCGCGGGCCACCACCGTGCCTTTTTTCCACGCAGGATTGCATTGGATGGCAATAATTTCGGGGAGGGGTTTACCGGAGACTCGCTCCGGGAGTTCGACCAGATCATATCGTCCGGTGGCAGCATTGTGAAAACTTTCGAGAGACGGTGTCGCGCTGCCTAGAACGACCGTTGCATTTTCAATCCGTGCACGCATGACGGCAACATCGCGCCCATTGTAAGTCAGACCGGTGGCCTGTTTGTAACTGCCATCGTGCTCCTCATCGACCATAATTAGGCGCAGGTTTTGAAATCCGGCAAAAACCGCAGAGCGTGGGCCGATTAAGATGCGCGCCTCGCCAGATCGAATCCGGCTCAACTGTTCCCAGCGATCTGTGTCCAACATGGCAGAATGGACAACCGCCACGAGGCCGGGGAAGCGTGCTTCAAAAACGCGGGTCATTTGAGGCGTCAGGGCGATTTCGGGGACCATCACCAACGATTGTCGGTCGGGACCTTCGGCCAGGGCTTGTTCAATTAGATGGAGGTAAACCTCCGTTTTGCCCGATCCGGTAACGCCGAGCAGAAGAAACGGCTTTTGAGGGTGGGGGGCTGCGACGCCGCGGGAGCGGATGGCCTCCACAGCGGCCATCTGGCTCGAAGTCAGTTGGGGTGCCTTAGTTGAAGGAGGGTTCCCAGTGGATTCAACATCAGTGAGAGGTTCTGGAGAGGTCTCGGAGGTGGCAGTTTGGAGCGTTGTGCCCACCTTACGCCCGACCACTTTGCGATTTGAGACGCGCGTGATCCATTTCTGCTTTGCCCAAGAAGAAATTACGCCTTCGGCATCTTGACCGATGGACGAAATTTTCTTTTTCACGGTTGCTAACGAATAAGAATCCTTGGCTTTTTCTGTCCCAAATACGGCGCACAAAAGTGGGTCCAATTGGCAGGCGAGGCGCCCCGTGACGGTGATGGCCACCGCCTTGGCCACACTTTTTTTAACGCCCGCGGGAAGCATGGCTCGAAGGACTTCTCCCGGAGGATGGTAATAATAGGTCGACATCCAGCGGGCGAGCTTTAGTAGGGGCCCGCTATAAAGGGTCTCGTCATCGATAATTTCAAGGGCCGCTTTTAGTTTTGAAGGATCGAGCCCGGTCGGGGGGTCTGCGCTGAGGGCCAAAATGACGCCCACCATCTTCTGACGGCCAAACGGCACCAACACCCTGCAGCCAGGCAAAGGCGCGAGGGCTTGGCCCCCACCACCGACTGCCCGTGGCAACTTGTAGGTGAAAGTCTGAAAAAGTGGTGTGGGAACGGCCACTTCAATGTAAGAGTTACTGGTCATAAAATGCTTGCCACACTAGGGCTCATAGGTTATTTTCCGCCCTCTTTTGTCGCACACTATGCGCGACTCTGGCAAATACCTCGATCAACCCGGCGGTCCAGCGGGTTGACATTATCGGGAAACTCCTCAGGGATCTCCTGTAATGACCAGTCGAGGAACTATCAATTGGACAAGCCTTTGGAGGAATCATGAGGCCAGTTAAACGCAAGCGCAGACTGATGTCACGGCGCAAGCGAACCCTCGATCCGAGTATCGTGATCGACTACAAAAAACCAGACACCTTGAAGCGTTTCATCTCGGAACGCGGCAAGATCATTCCACGCCGCATCTCGGGCGCAACGGCAAAACAACAACGGGTAATTTCTGAAGCCATCAAGCGCGCACGCTTTTTGGCTCTGATTCCGTTGTCTGTCGCCCATCGCACAGAGCGCGGATTTGCTGGTGAAATGGCCGCTGCAGCTGCAGCGATGTCGGCACCCCGTGAATTCGGTCGTGGCCGCTTTGAAGGTCGCGGTGATCGCCCTGAAGGCGGCGGTCGTGACTTCAACCGCGAAGGTGGTCGTGATTTCGGCGGCGAAGGCCGTCCGGCACGCTCTGCCAGCACTGAGGAGGAATAACCATGAGCCGTCGTTGTGAACTCTCCGGCAAAGGCGTTCAAGTTGGACACAAGGTGTCCCACTCAAACGTTAAAACAAAAACCCGGCGTCTGCCCAACCTTCAGGCCAAGCGTTTCTGGTCTCCAGAAAAGAAGCGTTTCTTTTCTATGAAGGTCAGCACTGCTGCAATTCGCACAATCGACAAAATCGGCCTGGATGCTTACGCAAAACGCGCCGGCATCAAGCTCTAAACGTCAGGAGACGAGACCATGGGTCGTGCAGACAACCGTAAATCAATGAAAATGCGCCAGAAAAAAGCCGCTCGCGCAAAGAACCTACGCCTTCACATGAAAATTGTGGCGAGCAAACTGGCTGCTGGCGCTGAAGAGGCTCCAAAGGCCGCTCCGAAAAAGCGTCCAGCTGGAACGACAACGACCCGCAAAGTCGTTGCGACCACGGCACCGGTTACTGAGTGACCCGAAAGAGAGTCGTTTTGACGACTGACGGCGCCTGCCTCGGCAACCCCGGACCGGGGGGCTGGGGGGCGCTGTTGCGCTTTGGGGATCACGAAAAAATGTTGAGTGGCGGCGAGCGCGATTCCACCAACAATCGGATGGAGCTCAGTGCAGTCATCCATGGATTGCGAGCTTTAACCCAGCCTTGTGATGTCAAGATTGTCACCGACAGCAAATACGTGATGAACGCATTTGTTGAAGGGTGGTTCAAGAATTGGGAGCGCAACGGCTGGATGACCGCAGCTAAAAAACCTGTAAAAAATCAGGACCTTTGGCAAGAATTGGCGGACGAAATCCACAAGCACCATATCGAATGGAAGTGGGTCAAAGGTCACGCTGGCCATGAGGACAATGAGCGGGTCGACGTCGCAGCCCGTGAAGCCGCTGAGCGACAAGGTGTTTGAACGCACTTAGAGATGCAATCAAGCCACCTGAAATCCTTGACAGTATTTGGTTGTGGCTGATAGAACCCACAGCCTGTTGGTTCCGTAAGTATATTGATATGAGGTTTTTTCGTGGCTAACCACAAATCTTCCGAAAAACGTGCCCGCTCCACTGAAGTGAAGCGTCAGCGTAACAGCAACTATATGTCCTCCGTTCGCACTGCGGTTAAAAAATACCGTTTTGCATTGAACGGTCTGGCAGCCGGGACCGGCGAAGAAGCCGCCAAGGTGTTGGAACTTCTTACCAAAGCCCAATCAGCTTTGGGCAAAGCTGCTTCCAAAGGCCTGCTGCATAAGAATAATGCCGCTCGCTCCATTGGCCGTCTGACCCAGGCTTTCAAAGGCATCGAGAAATCCGGCGCACCGGCATCGGCAACAGCCAAGCCAAAAGCAAAATCTGCAAAGGGCTCTGCAAAGAAGTCCGCTGCGAAAAAGTCGGTTAAAAAGACCGCTGCTAAATCGACCAAGTCGAAGAAGTAGTATTCTCTGAATTAAAAAGCCCCGGTGACTCGTAAATCGTCACAGGGGCTTTTTCTATTCCGTCGTTCAGAAGTTACGTCATCCTCTCACGACCTTTTAGCTTCTTCCCAAAGTGACTCCAAGGTGGCCTGATCGGTATCCTGAATTTTGACGCCGCGCCTTTTCGCGATGGCTTCGACTTCAGCAAATCGCGCCAGGAACTTGCGGTTTCCGTCGAGGGCGATCACTTCGGGATCAACGCCAATGTGGCGGGAAAACTGTGCAAGCGAGAAATAGACATCACCAAGCTCGGCCATCAGTGCCGTGCGGTCGCCCTTTTCCCATTCGTCTTTCATCTCGTCGACCTCGGAAAGGAGCTTGGCCAAAACTTCGGCAGGCGAATTCCAATCAAATTTGATCTTTGCCGCGCGTTTGCCAATTTCATAAGCTTCAATGGTTGCAGGATAGCCTTCGATGCCTCCGAAAAATCCGTCATCCCTGGCATCAGCTCCCTTCTTTTTCTTCTCTTCGGTCTTGATCGCTGCCCAGTTGGACTTGATGCTGGACATGTCGCGGGCCTGCCGCGCCTCGTCGGAACCAAAAACATGGGGATGCCGGCGGCGCATTTTGGCATCAATAGATTTAATGACATCCGCAATCTGAAACCCTTTGCGGTCGGCGGCAACCTGAGCATTCAAAACGACTTGAAGCAAGACATCTCCAAGTTCTTCGCACAGTTCTCGCGAGTCGTTGAGATCCTTGTCGGCCCCCGCCATGACCCGGGCGGCTTCATAGGCCTCTTCAATCATATAGCGACGCAAGGAGGCATGCGTCTGTTGCAGGTCCCATGGGCAGCCATCGACGGGGTCGCGTAGCTTTGCAATGGTCTCGCATAGATTGGCGAACGCATCGGCGGCGTCTTTAAATCGACTCATAAACGAACTCCTCAATCAAACAAGGCCAGCGAGAAAATCAGCCTGCGGCGGAAGCCCCATCAAAGCCAGCGTCGTATTGGCAAGGTTGGCAAGCCCAGGCTTGGCAATGTCGGTACGCAACTTTACAGGACCTTTGGGGTCGAAGGCAAAAAGAGGAACGGCGCTTAAAGTATGGGAGGTCTTCGGTCTGGGGCGGGCATCAATGGGCAAATAGGGATACGGATCCGACCCATCTTTCGGGGCCGGCGCGTCAAACATTTCGTCGGCATTGCCATGGTCGGCTGTGATCAAAAGGATGACGCCAGATTTTTTCGCGGCCTCAATCAATCGGCCAAGCATGAGATCCACTGTGGCGACAGCCTCGATGGCGGCATCAAAGTCACCGGTATGTCCCACCATGTCACCGTTGGCAAAATTGATTCGACCAAAATCAAACGATCCGGAGAGCATCCGAGCCACCGTGGCATCGCAAATCTCTGCCGCCTTCATCCAAGGTTTCAGTTCAAAGCGAATGTTGTCGGATGGAATCTCGACGTACTCCTCAATTTTGCTATCGAAATATCCAGAACGATTGCCATTCCAAAAATAAGTCACGTGGCCAAATTTTTGGGTTTCGCTGCAGGCAAACTGACGAATTCCTTGGGATGCGAGGAGTTCACCAAGGGTCCGCTCAATCACCGGAGGCTTTACCAGGTAGCGCGGCGGGATTTTTAAATCGCCGTCATATTGGGTCATCCCTGCGAAAAAAACATCCGGCCGGCGGCCGCGGTCAAACGTGCTGAAGCTGTCTTCGATAAAAGCGCGAGAAATTTCAATCGCGCGATCTCCCCGAAAATTAAAGAAAATCACCGCGTCCCCATTTTCAATGGTTCCGCACGGCGTATGATCGGAAGGTGATTTAGAAATCACGAAAGCCGGCAAATATTGATCGGTCAAAGTCGGATCTTTGCGGAATTCAGCGAGCGCTGCCGAGAGAGAAGGATACATCGGGCCTTGGCCGTGAACGTGGGTTTTCCAGCCATTCTCCACCATCGACCAATCGGCTTCATAGCGGTCCATGGTGATGACCATGCGGCCGCCACCGGAAGCCACGCGAACATTGAAATCCGCACTATTAAGCTCGGACAACAGCCTTTCAAGGCGCTCGGCATAAATCTCTGCCGTTTTTTGACCGACGTCGCGGCCATCTAAGAGTAAGTGAATGCGCACGCGGCGCACGCCATCTTTTTTAGCCTGCCGCAGCATCGCATAGAGATGATTTTCGTGGGAGTGAACGTTGCCATCGCTAAGAAGGCCGATGAAGTGCAGCGTTTTTTTTGCGGCAGAATTTTCACTGCCTTTACTGCCTTCAGCCACCCGTTGAATGGCCTCTTTCCAAGTCTCTCCAGAAAACATGGATCCAGAATCAATGGCGTGTTGAACGAGCTTTGCGCCTTGATCAAAAACGCGCCCTGCACCAAGTGCGTTATGACCAACTTCGCTATTGCCAATGTCACTGTCGCTGGGCAAGCCGACGGCCTTGCCATGAGCTGCCAATTCTAAATATCCGGCAGCGCCACGCAGCCACCACATGTTTGGTGTGTGAGCGTGGGCTACGGCGTTACCGTAGGTGACGGGACTAACACCGACTCCGTCCATGACAACGGTAAGAACGCGACGCTTGGCAGGTGATTTGGTCATGAGTGATCAACTCCAAATTTATTGATGATGTGATTATCGGGTTGGGCCGTTAGCCCCGTGTTTGCGCACTTCATCAATAGCCCAGCCTACAGCTTCGGGCGGCGTATGGGGCAAAAGTCCATGGCCAACATTGAAAATATGTCCGTGAATCAAGCCCGCGTCGCAGGCCTCGCGGGCTTCATCGAGGATCGACCGGACACTTGCGCGAACCTGTTCCTCCGGACCGATAAGGGCTTGCGGATCGAGATTTCCCTGTAGAGCCACGTCCAACCCTGCCTCTTTGACCAAGCGTGCTGCGTAAGACAAACGCACCCGCCAATCGACCGAAAGAACATCAAAGGCTTTTCGCGAATTTATTTGTGCATTCCCGCCTAATTCCAATATCCGGTCTGAACCTTGCCCCGAAAAATAAGTGACAGGAACACCCGTCGCCTCGCGCACCGTAGCCAGAAGATCTGCCGTCACCGGCCAGACGTCGCGCGCGTAATCGATCGGAGTCAGGTTCCCCGCCCAGGTGTCAAATAGCATGAGGGCATCAGCCCCGGCCTTGACCTGCATGATGAGGTAATCAATGGTCACGTCGCGCAAAAGCTTCATCAAGTCCGCAAAAAGGACCGGGTCCCGAAAGACCATCGATTTCGTTGCGGTGAATTCCTTGCTGCTGCCACCTTCGATCATGTAGGTGCCGACCGTAAATGGCGCGCCGGCAAAACCAATAAGGGCTTTGCCCGGTGGGAGTTTGGATTTGGTTAGAGCGAGGGCGTCTGCCACGTAGCCCAACTCCGCGGCAACATCAGGCCGCCTAAGTCGCCGAAAGGCATCCCGCGACTGCACGGGGGGGGAAAGCTGTGGGCCGTGCCCTTTACCAAACGTCAGGTTCTGGCCAAGAGCCGTGCACGGGATCAGGATGTCGGAGAAAATAATGGCGGCATCTAGATCAAAACGGCGCAGGGGCTGTAAAGTGACTTCGGCGGCATCTTTTGGGCTGCGGCAAAGCTCAACAAACTCCATCTTGGAGCGAAGGGCCATGTATTCGGGCAGGTAGCGACCCGCCTGGCGCATGAACCACACCGGCCATCGGCCAGGAGACCCTAAACCGAGGGCCTGCCGCACCAATGGAAGGTCTACTACACTGGATTTATTCAAATTCATCTGAATCCTTCAGAAGAAGAAGCCGTCTGTCCGATTGCCTTTATAGGGGAAAACGTGTCATTAACTAAGTGATTTTTGACCAAGGGAGAACGATGATCATGGCCGCCAACCCACTGACCGCACTCAGTCACGATGAAGCCCTTTTCCAGCAGGAGGTGGAGCGATTTGCCCGCACTGCGATCGGACCAAAGGTCCTGGAGATGGACGAAAAAGAACAATTCGACCTGGAGCTTCTTCCCCAGCTTTTTGACATGGGCCTCATGGGCATCGAAGTCCCAACCGAGCACGGTGGCGCGGGCGGCAGCTTTTTTATGTCAATTTTGGCAATCGAAGCCATGGCCAAGGTCGATCCAGCCGTCAGCGTGATCTGCGACGTCCAAAACACCCTCATTAACAATATCTTCATGCGCTACGCCAACCCAGCACAGCAGAAGAAATATTTGTCGCGCCTCACATCCAAAGATGTCGGATCTTACTGCCTGACCGAGCCAAACTCCGGTTCGGATGCTTTTGCGATGAAATCGCGTGCTTATGACGAAGGCGACCATTGGCGCCTGGACGGCAAGAAAATTTTTATCACCAACGCCAAAGAGGCCAACATCTTTGTCGTATTTGCCAACATCAATCCTGAACTTGGATACAAAGGCATCACCGCGTTTGTTCTCGAACGCGACATGCCGGGCTTCAAGGTTGGCAAGAAAGAAAAGAAACTTGGAATTCGCGCCTCATCGACCTGTGAAGTGATTTTCGACAACGTTCGCGTTCCAAAAGAGAACGTGATTGGCGAAATTGGCAAAGGCTACAAGATAGCGATTGAGACCCTAAATGAAGGGCGGATTGGCATCGCAGCGCAGATGTTGGGCCTCGCGCAAGGGGCCTTTGAGGGCGCGCTTAAATACTCCCGCCAGCGCGAGCAGTTTGGTAAGCCGATCAAAGAATTTCAGGGAATCCAATTTTCAATCGCCAAGGCCGCAACCGAAATCGAAGCCGCGCGCTTGCTGGTTTACAACGCCGCGCGCCTCAAGGACGCAGGTAAGGAATTTGTCAAAGAAGCCGCTATGGCCAAGCACTTCGCCTCGGCCGTTGCCGAAACTGTGTCTTCTGAAATGCTGGAAGTTTACGGCGGTTACGGTTTTATCAAAGAATTTCCAGCAGAGAAGTTTTATCGCGACGCCAAAATCGGCAAGCTTTACGAGGGAACGACCAACATGCAACTGGCGACGATTTTCAAATTAATCGATAGCCAGTATCGCTAAAATACCATGCCAGGAACCACGTTGCTGGCACTGCGTATCCTAATGAGCACAGAGTTCGCCCGGGCTATTTGCCTGGGCGAATTTTTTATGGCGCCAGAGCCTGAAAAGGCTAAAATTCTTTGGGATGCCAAAATCTACGATGCCAGTGTGGCGTTCTTCACCGTCGATCAAAAAATTGATGAATCAATCGCCCGCAAATTTGCCGGTACTGGCGCAAGCAGGGAAACCAAATCCTTTTCTTTTGGGGCCTGTCCCGTTGAAAAAGTCGGGCCAACGAAATCTGACAAATCGTGGCTTGCAATATTTACCGCGCCAGCCTCTGCCATAATCATTGGCGAGAAATTAATTATTCCCCTCCCCTCGCCCTGCGCGGCAACTTCAGTGCGATGGGTGGGAACAGCGGGAGTCAGCCGTGGCTTGGAAAAAATTAGAGAAAAATCAGAGGACGGTGGCTGGCTTCTGCCGGCAAAAGATGGGATCGTTACCGTTACGTGCGGGCACGATCAGCCTTCCGTCAAAGCCTCGGACCTTGGCCCAGAGTTGTGGTTCTCCATCCCAACAGGCAAAGGCCCGCCAAATACGGTTCCCCATCAAAAACTTCTTGGCCCTTCAAAAGACCCGCAAAAAGCATTTTTGGCGTGGATTAACGCAGTTCGAGATGACGAAAAAAAAGTTCCCTTGAAAATGCTCGACGAGGCGAGCGCCCTGGCAGGTGTTCCTGATTTAACGTCAAAATCGACGCCTTTTCATGATCGGGATAATTTAAAGAAGATAAAGAAATTAGCCCGTGAGAAACTTGGCCTTGAAATGATCGGCGAAGACCGCGTGGTCGCGGCGACGCTGCTGGATTCAGCCTGGCTTTTCTGGAATTCGCCACGCCACCGGGATTTATTGCTCAGCCAAAAATCTTCCCGTGCGTTGATTCAGATCAACACCAAAAAAGGGATCACGCTCAGCGCAGTGTTGTTTGCTAAATAAAATTTGTACGCAATTTATACGCATCAACGCAGTTGACGAGCAAAGAGGCTATGGTCATAGGACCGACCCCGCCGGGAACGGGCGATATTTTTCCAGCTACTTTTGCCACGCTCTCAAAATGCACGTCGCCCTCAATCGATCCATCTGGCATGCGGTGAATGCCCACGTCGATCACCGTGGCTCCCGGTTTGATCCAGTCGCCTCTAACCAAATGATGTTGCCCCGTCGCAACAACCACAATGTCGGCCTGGCGGGTCAACTGCCGGGTGTCTCTTGATTCTGAGTGCATTGAAACCGTCGTCGCCCCTTCGTGGGACAATAGGTTTGCCGTGGGCGCGCCAACAAGCAGGCTGCGACCAAGGACAGCGGCCAAGGATCCTCTGATTTCAGTTCCTGAAAATTTCAGCAAAGCGACAATACCGCTCGGCGTGCATGGCCGAATGCCCGGCAGGTTCCAATCGAGCAAGCCTTGATTCAAGGGCGTCAAACCATCGACATCTTTTTTAGGATCGACAGCCAAGATCACGGCCGTACGGGAGATGTGAGCAGGAAGGGGCAGCTGCGGCAAAATACCGTCAATGCCATCATCTTCATTTAGTTTTGCAATCAGTTCCAAAATCTGTTTTTGGGAGGCGTCTTTCGGCAGGCGGTGCATGACCGTTTCAATTCCCACCGATTTGCAGGCAAGTTCTTTGTTCTTAACGTAAACTTCGCTGGCCGGGTGATCCCCCGCCAGAATGACGGCAAGGCGTGGGGCCCGTAACCCCTTGGTCAAAATGCCCTCAACGTCCGCACGCACCCGATTTTTGATGGCTTGGGCTGCGCTACGTCCGTCGATTAATTGCATCATGTGTGCAGGCTTTGTCCGATGATGTTGGTTGCAGAGACAACTGATTTGATCACGTTTTCATCGCCAACGTAACTGGCCCCGTAGCAATCACCACAGAATCCCAGATTCGCTGTACTGATATTCGCTTTCGCCATGCGTTGCAGCAGTTTTGTTTCCGACACCACGGCCGATTGGCCCCAGGCCACCGTGACCAAGGCAATGCGTTCATGGTCTGACATGCAATCGGCGCGCGCCGCCAGAAGTTTTTTTCGGGCACGCTTCAAACGTTTTACCGCTTTCACGACTTCGGGGGCTTGTACGGAGATTTCAAAATCGATCGTCGCCTGAAACGTGATCTCGTCCTCGCTGGAGCGAATGGCCTGCACGCCCTCCGCTGGAATCATGATGAGGTCTGGAAGATCGCCGGCCGTCGACTTTTTGATTCGTTCGGTTAGGGTTACTGCGCTGACCGGCTTGACCTTGCTGGCCATCGCCAGAAGCGACGCCGGCCAAAAATGTTTGGGCAGCCACATCATGGCTTGCCAGGGTGGCTGGGCAACGACCAGGCGGCGTGCCGTGAAAACCCCTTGGGTCGTCGTGAGTTGCCAAGACCCTTCGGCCAAGGTTGTTTTCGATGAAGTCTTAGCAGAATCTGGCAGCGTGCCATCAAAGCTGGCCGACATAACGCGGCAACGTGTGGTCAGTGTGATGATTCCGGCGTCGACATATTTTTGTAGGGATTCATGGATCGCAACTTGCCACGGTCCACGTTTGAGAGGACCCGTGTGATAGCCAACCCGTTCGCGAAAGGCCTCCGGTGGAGTCGCCCACAAGTCCGTGATGCCGAGCATGGAGCTAAACTGCTCCAACACCACGGCCGCAGGTGCCTTGCGTGATTCCGTCCAAACTTGGGCAAAAGTTTTTTGATCGCCCTTGGCTTCCGACTCCTGAATCTCGATGGCCTCGTCGGCCTCGGCCCCCTCTTCCAACGATTCAGCTGACTCTGAGGGTCGAGGCTGAAGCTTCGTTGGCGGCTTGGGGCCGGCGTTAAGGATATCGGTTACGTGGTTCCATTGACGCGCAGCGGCCATTCCGCCGAGGGCGCGCGCCCCTTTTCCGCCAAACATCTGTTCCAGGGGCAGAGTGCTAAGGTCGCTGCCAGATAAGATCCCCAGCGTGTCTTGTTCCTTGGCTGTAAAGCCGTCTGGATCCCAAATGGATTCTGGGTCAGATCGCATGGTTTGCTGCCAAAATTCGATCAGGGGCTTTGACATGCCATTCAGGCCGTAACCCCACGTCGCGTGTCCGTCACCTTGATCTTCGGCATCCGTTGAGTTTGACGCCAGGCTGCGCAAACGTCCGCCTGGCACGGCTTCTTTTTCTAGAAGCAAGATTTTTAGCGGTGAAAAATCGCCCGTTTGGGCCAAATGCCCCACGGCAAGGCGCAGTGCCGCCAAGGTACCCGCAATGCCGGCGCCGGCGACGATCACGTCGAATTGTTTTTGATCAATGGAATCTGAAGAGGTCATAACCATATTTTTACGTGGGGTCTTCCGCCCGCGCAAGGCGGAATGCCCGTAACCAGTTTTTTTTATGGCTTGTGGTCGGAATTTTCTGCACCTGCCACCCGCTGGCCAATAAGGCGTCCCGGACTCTCCGGGCCACGCTATAAGTCATTAAACAGGCGTTTTCTGCCGCCGCGAGTGCCATGATTGAAAACCATTCGGTAGCCCACATGCCGGGATTTTTTTTGGGAGAAAATGGATCTTGCCAGACGTAGTCAAAGGGCCCTGACTTGAGAAGTTCCGATATGGTGGCATCAGACCGGGCATCTCCCAGGAACACGTGCCATAAAAGGGCCCCGCCGCCCGAACTTAGCATGGTCGCCTGCCATAGCCCGCCCCCTTTGTGGCGCAAGCCTTTCACAAGATTAAGCCAGACGGAATCCCAGCCCATCTGCCAGGGGGCCGTCCCAGAACGAAGGGTTTGAAACAGTCCTTCGTCATTTTCCAGCGACAAAATTTCGAGACGGGCGTGGCTTCCGCTTTGAAGCCAACCGTCGATGGTGGCCAGGGCGTTGTAGCCTAACCCCAACCCGACATCCAATACCCGGATGCACTCTCCTTGCGCAAACGTGTCCAGGATTCCCGAGGAATTAAGATAAAGGTGGCGGGCCTCGGTCAACGCCCCAGCCGCCGAGTGATAACACTCAGAATGACCAGGATGGACTAAGGTCCAGGATCCGTCGGCGGTTTGCCGAGCTAAGCCACAGGGAGGAGTTAAATTCGCGTTCAAATAAAGTTCAATCATTTAAGTAAGTTATGAGGCAAATCAAAGGCCCGTAACCCGGCGCAGATAAAAGCCTAAGATTCACCCGAGATTTAACCGTTAACTAGACTTCATGGAAGTTTTTAGAACAAAATTTTCAGGTTTGACCAGGGCCATAGCATTGGCTGTGATGCTGTTGCAATCACACTGCTCGGACGCTAATCCAATTGGCAAAAACAGCCTCAATCCGGGCAAAAAAGACGGCAAAGACACCGTCGACTCAAACTCTTCAAACAACACTCCTGATATGACTGTCCCAATGCAAGTGGACGCCAGCAATGACTACACCGGGACCATCGATGCTCCCCAAATCACGGCCGCGTATTTGGTCTGCGGAAAGAAAGACAGTAGTGGCAAAGAAATTGGATGCAATGTCTATACGGCTGCAGACCAAAGGATTGCAGCAGCTGCAACCACGGGCACTTGGATTGCAAAAGCAAACGGGGGCGATCTGACTCGTGTGACCCCAGCGCCGACGGGAATTGCCTTTGAGGCTTCGCTGCCCTATGGCTCCCATAATCCCACAATCTCAGTTTCATACTCGTTTAATGACGGAGCTTATTCGCGGGTTGTAAAAACCTTTGAAAGCAACCTTGGTTCAATGGCGCTAATCAATGATTTCACGGCTTTCGGGAGAGCGTCCGACTTTAGGATAGGTACGACAATCAATGCAGCGATACCTACTAGCCTTGCCACACTTCTTTCTTCAGACTCCGTACAAAGGGCGACGCCCACAACTGGGTTCTGCCTTGGCATTCCTGCGTGCAACTTATCTACAGACAGTTTTTTTTCAGGAAGAGGCTATTCGGAGAAAGTTACTTTCACGATCAAAATAGAGCACATTGGAACGGCGCAACAGACCTGCAGGAATATCGCGAGCCTGTACTTTGCAATCCTGTGCCGCCCCCGTTAAGTGACGGTTAGTTTGGCGGCCATCAAGGATCCCTTCGCAACGGATCAATGATCTTCGCGCACAAGGTTTCCGGCACGCTGCCAGCAGCACATCCAGCCAAGTACATCAGGGCAAGGTTAAGCAATCCCACATCTTTAGCGTTGGACGCCTGCATCCGTGTGCTGGCCATCCCGTCATTGTCGATGGATTGGCGGGAAAAAAGCTTGCCGTCGGTGGAACCAACTTCGGCGTAGCCTTCGCCGAGAGGAAAGACCAAAAGCCAGTCGGGGGGAGAGGATTCGTCGTTGCGCGCAGAATCACGGGCAGACAGCGTCAGAGGACCTTCGCCACGCCAGATTTTCCAGCCGGCAGCAGCCAGCTCTGGCTTGATGGCATCGGAAGTCAGCTCCGTGACGCTTGACCCGCGACGAAGGCATTCCATCCAAGGCCGCATGAAGAGTAAGACATCCGGCGTATCGTGAACGAACGCGCAGGAGAGCGTATTTTCAGAGGTCCCAACCACTTTGAAATTGACCTTCTGAGACATTTCCGAGGCCACGGCCAAGTGCAAGGTGGCGCGAACGGTCTCGTTGTCGTCCAAACGAGCCACCGCCACTTGACCAGCGCGGCTGACCGCCATTTGCAGACCGCCGTAACTCCAGTTCAAAACAGGCAACACGACACCGCCTTCGGTCTTCAAGCTCACCAAAGGGCCAGCCGCAAGTCCCGGCAATAAATGGAAACGTTGATGCTGTCGGCGTTCGCTTTCAGGGCGGCTTTGGCTGTTCAATGTCGGCTCCGATCAAGGTTGGTTGGCTACAGATCGTACAATTTTCGCGATGGATTCATTGATTTTTTCATAGAAAGCGGTTAGATAGAAGTCGCTCGCCACACAGCAGCCGCCCTGAAATGACAGAATATTCTGAAATTTCATGAAGTTAGGTTGTCGGCACACGGAAGTTTTGCTGTGTGTTGATGCCTGTTGCTGTCTTTAAAAGGTGATCATGAACCGCATTCTACTGAATCGTGCCATTGAATTGATTCAAACGCAGCTCCGGAGCGCCGACCTGGCCTCAACGGGGCTTGAATGCATTGAAGCGGAATGGCTGACCTACGAAAAAACGCTCCGCGTTTTTGTCGACGCGCCTGAAGGTGTGAATTTAGACACCTGCGCTTTGGTGAGTCGCAACCTAAACGACTGCGACGAACTGGACGCGATGATTGCTGGCCCCTGGAATTTGGAAGTTAGCTCGCCTGGCCTGGAGCGGCCGCTGCGCCGTCCAGAGCACTTCCGCAAATTCATTGGCGCCACGATCAACGTCAATCTAACCGAAAAAATAAGTGAACGGCGGCAAGCCAAGGGCAAGCTGCTGGATGTTTCAAATGACGAGCTGGTGACGCTTGAAACCGACGAGGGGCCTTGGTCCTTCCCAGTTGCAAAGCTGCACCGCGCCAATATTGTTTTTGACTGGGAAAGGAGCCAATCGACATGACTCTCATCGACGCAACTGAAGTAGACAGTGAACTCCGCAAGGTAATTACGACCGTCAGCCGCGACAAGAACCTGGATCGCGCGGTCATTGTGGACGCCTTGGAGCAGGCCGTGATCCATGCGGCGCGCCGGACGTTAGGCCTGACGGCTGACTTGGAAGCTCATTATAATGAAGAGCTGGATGAAATTGAGCTGTTCCAGTTTCGTACGGTCGTGGAAGAGATCGACGACGAAAGTTTGGAAATCGAAGTGACCGAAGCCAAGAAATTGGATCCGGGCACGGAGATCGGTGATGCCCTCGGCATGAAAATCAATACGACCCAATTCGGTCGCATTGCTGCCCAGTCTGCAAAACAGATTATCGTTCAAAAAGTTCGTGATGCAGAGCGCGCGCAAGTTTACGAAGAATTCAAGGACCGAGCGGGCGAAGTGCTGAGTGGTCATGTACGCCGGTTTGAGCGCAACGATATTGTTGTGGACTTGGGCCGTACGGAAGCCATCATTCCATACCGCGAGCAGGTTCCTACGGAGCGTTACCGGATCAAAGACCGTGTGCAAGGTTACGTGACGGAAGTAAAGCGTTCGTCAAGAGGACCGCAGATCGTCTTGTCGCGGGCGCATCCGGGATTCCTGATTCGCTTGTTTGAACAAACCGTCACAGAAATTTATGACGGCATCGTAACCATCGAAAGCGCGGCTCGTGATCCGGGCTACCGCTCGAAGATTGCTGTGTACTCGCGCGATTCATCGGTAGACCCCGTCGGCGCTTGCGTCGGCATGAAGGGTTCGCGGGTTCAGGCGATTGTTCAAGAGCTTAACGGCGAAAAAATCGACATCATTCCATGGGACAAGGATCCAGCTCGTCTGGTGTGCAACGCCCTTTCTCCGGCCGTGGTTTCCAAGGTCATTGTTGATGAGCAAAATCACAGCATGGACGTCATTGCTGCTGAAGACCAACTGTCTCTCGCCATCGGCAAGCGCGGTCAGAATGTTCGCCTTGCGGCACAGCTAACCGGTTGGAAGCTCGACATCAAAAGCGAGAAGAAACTGGAAGAAGAACTTTCTGGAACGAAGGCTTTCATTGCAACGATTCCTGGCCTTGGCGTGATGCAGGCTGAAATTCTTGTTAATGAAGGCATTAAAACCGCGGCTGAAATTGCTGAACTTAGCCCTCGTAACCTTGTCCGCTTTTTGAATATGGACGAGGCCGAAGCTGAAAAAGTAATCAAAGCAGCTGCTGAGATGGCATCTCAACAGCCAACGGTCAGGCATACTGCTAAAGCCGGTACTCCGGAAGCCGATCGCGAAGAACTATTTGCCAGTTCTTCGGCTGGGCCTGAGGAAAAACGCGGACCGTCAGTGGCTGATACCGCAAGAAACGACCGCATTGCAGTCTTCGCCAAACTTAGTGGTGTTGGCGAAGCCACGGCACATGCGCTGGCTGATGCGGGCTACGGCACGATTGGCGATATCGTTGCCGACTCCGCTGAAGAAGTAGCCCAGAAGACGGGCTTGTCACTTGGTATCGCACGGACCGTTCAAATGGCGGCTGACCGTCACCTGCAGTCGGAGCTAAAAGGCTAAAAATGAGCGTAAAAATTAGAGTCTATGAGCTCGCAAAAGAGCTCAGCATTGACAACAAGGTGGCTGTGACCAAGCTCAAATCAATGGGTATAGAAGTCGGCAGTCATCAAAGCACGCTTTCCGGTGAAGAGGCTGAGCGATTGCGTTCGGCGCTTCGCGGCGAAGAAGAGAGCAAGCCTGCCGCTTCAGCTGCGGGCGGTGGACGACCAACGGTCGTCATCCGTCGCCGTAAAGCCGAATTGGCGCCAGAACCAGTCGTTGAGGTTGCAGCCCCTGAGGAGGAAACTCCACAGGCTGAAGCCGCCCCTATTCCGGAAGTTCATGTCGCGCCTGCGCCGGTTTCTGTTCAAGTTATTGAACCAGAAGTTCATCAGGTAGTGGCGGAAATTCCAGCTCCGGCTCCTGCTGAAGTAGATTTGCCAGACGCGCCAGAAGTTGTGATCAGTCACGCTGCTGAGGAAGCACCTGAACAAATTATTCCTGAGCCAGAAGCTGAAGCAGAAGCAGAAATAGAAAATGCAATCGAAGCTCCGGCTAAGCCGGCTCCGGTTGTTCCGGTCCCTGAATCGGCGGTTGACCAGCGCCGCCGTTCGATCGCAGTTGCCGCAAGCGCCACGATTATTCGACGTGCCAGTCCAGAAGAGGTCGCCGCTGCGAGTGCTGCGCGTGAACAACAGGCCGCATCAACTCGTACGCGCACCATGCGTCGGGAAGACAGTCGCGGAACCCGGGTAACCGGGATGGGGCTGTTGCACGATCGGGCCCAACAGCAAGCAGCCGCTGCTGCAGCGGCCGGTACTTCAGGCGCTGCTCCTAGTGGAGCTCCAAGGGCGCCAAGTGCCCCGAGAGCTCCAGGCGCCGCTGCCGCTCCAGGTGCCGCGGGCGCTGCGGGAGCAACCACGGAAGTGGATGCCTTTGGAGTGCGTCGCCGCCCAGTTGGCGAAGTTCGCGATCGGCGCGCCGAAGAAGAAGAAGAAATTGCGCGCATCAAAGCGGCGAAAAATCGCCGTGCCAATGCGACCCTCAACGTTCGTGCATTGCTCAATCAAGCCGAAGAGCCCGATGGTGATGTTGACCAAGTGGCAGCGCCGACGGCCGGGGAAGTTCAGCCACGGGTCTTCACACCGGGTGGCCCAAGAAGCCGTCGCGACGCAAGACGCCGCAAGGATTTAAAGCGCACCCAGATGACCACTCCTCGCGCGTCATACCGCGTGGTTGAGATGGGTGAAACCATTCAGCTAGGCGAACTCGCCAAGCAGATGAGCATCAAGGCCAGTGAACTCATCAAAAAGTTGATGGCTCAGGGTACGATGATGACGATCAATGCGGATGTCGACAGCGACACGGCGTCCATCTTGGCAGCCGACTTCGGTTTCGAGGTAAAGGTCAAAATTGCGACCATCGATGACATCCTGGCCCGTAGCCGCGACGAGTCGCTGGTTCTGGCACACCGCGCGCCAATTGTGACCATCATGGGTCACGTGGACCACGGCAAGACCAGTATCCTTGACGCGATCCGCGAATCAAAAGTGGCCAGCGGTGAAGCCGGCGGGATCACGCAGCATATTGGCGCGTATCAAATTGAAAAAAATGGCAAGAAAATCACTTTCCTTGACACCCCTGGTCACGAGGCTTTCTCGTCCATGCGTGCCCGAGGTGCGAGTCTGACGGACATTGTGATTTTGGTTGTTGCCGCGGATGACGGCGTCATGCCGCAGACGATTGAAGCCGTGAACCACGCGCGCGCCGCAAATGTACCCGTGATTGTGGCGATCAACAAAATCGACAAACCGAACAAGAATTTCGATCGGATCAACTCGGAACTTGCCGAACACGGCATCCAGTCCGAAGAGTGGGGCGGCGAAAACCAGTTTGTTAAAGTTTCTGCACTGCAAAAAATTGGTTTGGATGAATTGCTTGAAGCGATTCTGCTCCAGGCCGAGGTTTTGGACCTCAAGGCTCGGGCAACAGGCATTGCGACCGGAACTGTAGTGGAAGCCCACCTCGACAAAGGTCGTGGACCAGTGGCAACTGTAATGGTTCGTGAAGGCATGTTGAAGACCGGTGACTTTATTGTTGCAGGCTTGCGTTCAGGTCGGGTTCGCGCCATGGCTGACCATCGCGGAAAGATATTGAAAGAAGCCGGTCCAGCCACTCCAGTTCAGGTCATTGGCCTTGATGGGGTTCCGGACGCTGGCGATCAAGTTGATTCTGTCATGGATGACCGCCAGGCGCGCGAAATCATGGCATTCCGTCAGGATCAAATCCGCAAGTCTTCAGTGGTGAAATCAAGTGCAGCAAGCATGGAAGATCTTCTGGGCAAAATCCAGACGGCAGATAAATACGAAGTGGCTTTGATTATCAAAGGCGATACGCAAGGGTCGGTTGAAGCTGTTTCCGAGTCTATCCTGAAGCTCAGCACGCCAAGAGTTGTGAACCGGATCATCCACAAGGCAGTCGGTGGAATCACGGAATCCGACATCACCCTGGCATCTGCATCAAAGGCGATCATCCTTGGATTCAACGTCCGTGCCGGACGTGGCCTCCAAGAAGGCGCCGATAAAGACGGAATTCCAATTAAATACTTCAGCATCATCTATGAACTGGTCGATGCCGTGAAGGCGATCATGGCCGGCAAATTGCCGCCCGTGATTAGTGAAGTTGTCATTGGACATGCCAAGGTTCGTCAGTTGATCAGTGTGCCGAAAATCGGGACGATTGCCGGTTGTGCGGTAACCGATGGAAAAATCACGCGCAACGCGCTGGTTCGCCTGATTCGTAACGATATTGTCATCTACACTGGCAAACTTGGATCGCTTCGCCGATTTAAAGACGATGTTCGAGAGGTTGCCAACGGTTACGAATGCGGTATCGGAATTCAGGGCTATCAGGACCTTCGTGATAACGATGTGATTGAAGCTTACACACTTGAAGAAACCGTCGCGACGCTTTGAGGGTTTATGAGTATACGCCAAGACCGAATGGCTGATGAGATTCGTGACATTGTGGCCTCCTGCTTTGCAGGGGGTCAGATGCAGGATCCTCGTCTGCAACACGTCACCATCACGGCCGTGAAGATCAGTCCAGACCTTCAATATGCCACGGTGTACTTTCGCACCATGCCAGGCGAAGACGTCGACACTGCAAAGCGCGGCTTGGACCGGGCGGCTGGATTTTTCCGTGCGCGCCTAGCAGAGGCATTGGATGTCCGCCGTGTTCCCGTCCTCAAGTTCTTTTATGACGAGAGCATCGAACACGGTGCACGCATTGAAGACCTGTTGAACAAGATTTAATCAGGTGCACATCCTTGGAACAAAACCAAAAAAAATCCATTCGATTTGAGCGGCCTCTGCGGGGCATGTTGGCGGCACATAAGCCTCAAGGCATGATTTCCAAAGATCTTTCGCGGTGGATTGAAAAACGCATCGGTCGGCAGAAGCTGGGTCATGTTGGCACCCTGGACCCAATGGCTGAAGGCGTTCTTTGTCTGCTTTTCGGCAGCGCCACACGATTGCAAGACCATTTGCTCGAGATGCCGAAAACTTACGAATTCGATATGAAACTTGGGATTGAGACCGACTCCTACGATACCGATGGCAAGGTCACGGCCGAATGTGATGCGAGTGGAATTACGCGGGCCGATCTTGAAGGCGTTTTGGACCAATTTCGCGGCCCAATCAGACAAGTCCCGCCAGTTTTTTCGGCGGTGAAGTACAAAGGCAAACCGCTTTACGAATATGCCCGGAAAAATCAGGGCGATCAGGTTCCAATTCAAGACCTGGAGCGCCCCGTATTTATCGAATTTCTTGAACTACTGAATTTTGATTCGGGAATTGCAACGCTTCGCGCGCGCTGCTCTAAGGGAACTTATATCCGATCCTTGATCCGGGACATGGCCCATGCGGCCGGTACCATCGCCACCTTGAACCGCCTGATCAGAACCGAAGCATCCGGCGCAGGCATCGCAGCCTGCGTAACCCTCGATGATATGGAAAAGGCCCTCGAAGAAGGCCCGGAAAAATTCGCAAAACTGATTGTTCCTCCAGAACAACTTGCACTTGGGCTACCTGTTTGGCAGGCTGTGCATCTTGATTGCTTGTCGCGGCTTTTGAAGGGACAAACCGTCTCGGTCGGTGCTGACATATGGCTAGCAAACTTAAAAAGTGGCGCTACTCAAGGAAGTCCAGACAGTGGGAATTCCCTGCAAGTGATGCTGTTAGATGATCGCGGACAAGCCTTTGGGCTGGGCGAATCTAAAATGATTGAAGGCGGAAGATTCCTAATTACCATGAAAAGAGGACTTTTATGAGCCAATCTCCACAAGACTATCTTTTTACTTCTGAATCGGTCAGCGAAGGCCACCCAGACAAAGTTGCCGATCAAATCAGCGATGCTGTTCTGGATGCCATTCTTGCACAAGACAAGCGGGCTCGCGTTGCCTGTGAAACACTCGTGAAAACTGGACTTGTTGTGGTTGCCGGTGAGGTGACGACAAGCGCCCGTGTAGACTATGACGCCATTGCCCGCAAGGTCGTTGCTGATATTGGCTATACCGACGGTGAGCTTGGATTCGACGCTAAAAGCTGCGGCGTCATCATGGCCGTTGGTCAGCAATCAGAAGACATCAGCATGGGCGTTAGTGAAGGCCAAGGCCTGCACCACGAGCAGGGCGCCGGCGACCAGGGAATGATGTTTGGATTTGCCTGCGACGAAACGCCCGAACTAATGCCAGCGACCATCAGCTATTCCCATCAGCTGCTCAAAAAGCTCTCACAACTTCGTCGCACCATGGATGTCAAGTTCTTGCGCCCCGATGCGAAGAGCCAGGTCACCGTGGAATATCGCGGCGGCAAGCTTCATCGCGTTGATACTGTGGTGGTCTCCACCCAGCATTCTCCCGATGTTTCCCATGATCAGCTTAAAGAATATGTGATCGAATCCGTGGTGAAGAAAGTTATCCCACAGGAACTTCTTCAGAATACGATCTACCACATTAACCCAACGGGTCGTTTCATTGTCGGTGGCCCTCAGGGTGACTGCGGCCTGACTGGACGCAAGATCATCGTCGACACTTACGGCGGTCACGGTGCCCACGGCGGCGGTGCTTTTTCCGGCAAGGACCCAAGTAAGGTCGATCGCTCGGCAGCCTATGCTGCGCGTTATATCGCGAAGAACCTCGTTGCGGCAGGCCTGGCAAAAAAATGTTTGGTTCAAGTGGCTTACGCCATTGGCATTGCAGACCCGGTCAGCGTTTTTGTTGATACCTACGGCACCTCCAAGTATTCTGGTAAAGATTTGGCGGATCTCGTTCGCAAGGTTTTCCCGCTACGCCCACGGGCGATCACGGATCATTTCGACTTGCTTCGTCCGATTTATCTGCCAACGGCATCTTATGGACACTTTGGTCGCAGTGAATTCCCGTGGGAAAAGACGGACAAGGTAGATGCGCTGCGTTCCTAAATGGGACCGTAGCCCCTAGTCCGGTAAACAAAAGTAGCCCAGCTAGCACGCAAGGAGCGCGTCATGCCAACGACAGGCCATACAGGGTCTATCCTTAACAGCCGACCACCCGCGCGGACCAAGCGGATGATCGTGATCAATCGGGATTTGCAGCTGCGTTATACTGGCGCCGCCGTGCTGGTTGGTACGATGACGACCGTCCTCACCACGTTTTTTATTTTGCTCCCGCTCTATGTTTTTAAGATTTTGGTCATCCCACGTTTTCTCCCCTGGCCAATCCTGCTTGTGATGGGCTTGGCATTGGTGATGAATATTTTCAGTGTATTCATCCTTGGCCTCATCATGACAAACCGAATCGCTGGTCCTCTGTACGCTTTGATTCGTGCCATGCGCCAGACTGGGCGCGGGGATTTCAACGCGCATCTTGGCGTCCGCAGCACCGACGACTTAAAATATGTGATCCGCCATTTTAACGACATGACGGCGTCCTTGTCGCGAATGACAAAGGAAGATTTGGAAGCCCTTGACGTGTTGATTCAAAATGGAAATGAATTGCATAACCGCGTCGGTGGCGACCCGGACCAACAAGAAAATGCCCATGTCATCTTGCACCTCATGAAGGAGTTGCAGGAATTCAAAATTCGATTGGCCTCTAGAGTTGAAGCGCCTGTTAAAGAAGGAGACGATCAATGATTGACCGCCTGACAGGTACCGTCATCCAGAAGGATGCCTCGCGTGTCGTGATTGACGTTAATGGTGTTGGCTACGGAGTTGAGATGCCTCTATCTTCTCTTTGGGCCATCGGCGGCCAAGGTCAGACGGTAACGGCTTGGATTGAGACCCACGTTCGTGAAGATGCCATAAAGCTTTTTGGCTTTGCCAGCATGGAAGAAAAAGAGCTGTTTAACATTGTTTGTTCGGTATCTGGCGTGGGCCCGAAAATCGGACTTGCGATTCTTGGTTCACTGCAGCCCGCCCAAATATTTTCTGCCGTCATTGATGGCCATAAAGAACTACTTGAGTCAGTGCCTGGGGTCGGAAAGCGATTGGCAGAGCGTCTTGCGGTCGAACTGAGGCCCAAAGTTGAAAAATATCTTAAATCGCGCCCAGCGGCACGCAGCGGAGCTGCTGCTGGCCCTCGGACGGCAGCTCCGGGTGATATATTTGGTTCTATGGGCGCCTCCAGCGATATGGGCACCCAGTTGTTGGCAGATGCTCAGTCGGCCCTTGAAAACCTTGGCTTCAAAGATAAAGATGTCTCTCAGGTTCTCGGTAAAATCTGGAAAGACCAGGACGGAATGGTAGGCTTGGCTGGAAAAGATGGCCTGCCCAATCTGATTCGTGGAGCGCTGGCTGAACTAAGAGGGTGGTAAAATTATGGGCGACTTGTCATCGCGTGAGCCGGTTGCAAATATTCAGATCGAGCGTTTGGCTACCACCAAAAAGCGCGAAGACGATGACCAAATCGAGATCCAGGCACCCGGAATTCGCCCGCAAACATTCGCCGACTATCCAGGCCAGGATTCCGTAAAGGAGAACCTCGGCATATATGTTACGGCGGCCAAACGCCGTGGCGAACCCCTGGACCATGTTCTATTGCACGGCCCCCCGGGACTTGGAAAAACAACCTTGGCCCAGATTGTTGCCAACGAGCTAGGTGTTCCGTTCGTCAGTACGAGCGGACCCGCGATCGATAAGCCTGGCGACCTTGCCGGAATTTTGAGCAGCCTTCAGCCTGGGACGCTACTTTTTATCGATGAAATCCATCGTCTCTCCATAAAAGTGGAGGAGATTCTTTATTCCGCCATGGAAGATTTCGCGATCGATATGATGATCGGTCAAGGCCCATCGGCACGTAGCGTGCGTATGGATGTTGCGCCGTTTACGTTAGCAGGCGCCACGACGCGAGTCTCGCTCCTGTCCCGTCCACTGCTGGGGCGATTTGGAATTCAAGAACGCCTTGAATTTTATACCGAGGTGGCCCTTTGCCAAATTTTGCAACGCAGCGCCCGGATCCTCGGCATCCAGATTGAAGAGGCTGGGGCCAAGGAGATCGCCGACCGCTCACGGGGGACACCCCGCTTGGCCAATCGGTTGCTCCGTCGCGTCTGGGATTTCGCCGAAGTTCATGGCAACGGCCTGGTCACAAAGCAACTTGCAGGCGACGCCCTTCAGCGCCAAGGGATGGATCCACATGGATTGGACCGCATTGACCGCATGATCCTCAAAACGGTGTATCATCAGTATGATGGTGGTCCGGTGGGAATTGAAACGCTGGCTGCTACCTTGAACGAAGACCGCTCCACACTGGAAGAAGTTTACGAACCGTACCTCGTGCATCGTGGCTACCTGGCCCGTGGACCGCGGGGGCGTTATTTGACTGATACTGGCCGCAGGCATGTTGAAGCGAGCGGCTCAAAGGGCTGGGAACAGGATGGGCTTTAGCAAACTCAAGGCGGCCAGCAATTCTCGTAGTGAAGACTCAGCAGGCCTGACACCTCCAATCCCGAATCTACTTTCAGAAGATCGGGAGGCAAGAAGATCCGACACCCACGGTGGCAGCTTCATCAAGTCATCCATCGCGGTGCATGATCGGACTCAACTTGAAACAGTTTTTGACTATCCGCTCTTGCCTCTTAAGCAGTTCAAACGCCAGAATCAGCGCTATCAGGTTGAAGCCTATATTTTTTTTCCACGCCAAATGGGAATCACGCCAAACTCGTATCCCAAAGAGCGCTTTTACAGTGACCTGCGTCCGCTTATCCGATTGAGAGAGCCTCGTCTGACCTACGAGCAATTGATCGGTGTGGATTCTTCCGATGCGCGGTCACCGGTCAAGATTCTGACCAGATACCTGCAGGAAACGGACGAAGGAAAGGCATCCTTTCCCGAGCGTGAGGTGATCGACGAAGCTCGCATTTTCGCCTGTGCCCTGGCTGGTTATTACCTTCGCCGGGTCGAACGACGGGCTAAGCAACTGCGGAAGTCCGTCAAAAAATTCGCCAATGATTCCACGGATTCGAACCTTGCTGACTTGGAACATGCGTGTCTCGATACCGCGGACTTTCTGGATCGAATCCATGCCATCATGAGCACCTGGCACCGCCTGCTAGAACATGCCGCTAAGGGCGACAATGCTGGGACAAATCGCGTTCACCGCGAGCTTAAAGTCGTCGACGAATACTGCACCTACCGCATTCGTGATGGTTTGACCAAACTATCAAAAACCTTAAGCAATCTGCAGCGCAAGGGCGACATCCCCCAATTGGATGGACTTCAACGCAAACTTGGTGCCCTCGCAAGATTCGACCACTGGTACAGTGTAAAAAAATCCTATGGCTGGATCACCCGCGCCAGCGACGAACTCACGGTGGAGCGTTACGTATTTCGTCGAGGTGTGCTCAAGCGACGCGTATGGCAGGTACTCTACCTTGATGTCCGAACGCGGCCGCTGTTTGCCTTTCAGCAGCAACTTGGTGCCATGGTTGCTGCGGGCCTTGCGGCCTTTTTTGCCGTCAGCATGGAAATTCTGATTCGCATCAAAGCGGCGAGTCAGGCTAGCAGCCCATTTAACTCACTCGGCAGCGGAACTTTGGTCATCGTCGTGGCGTTGATTCTTGCTTACGTGTTGAAAGACAGGATCAAAGAGCTGGGTCGCAGCTATTTTCGATCCAGCCTCATGAGATCTGTCCCCGACAATAGTGAGCGGATTTTGTATTCCAATTCTGACGGTCAGAAGTGGGGGCTTGGATCCATCTCGGAATACACACGATTCATCGCGCCTAAAAAGTTGCCCGATGAAATTCGAGACCTCCACAAGAAATTTGACCCAGAGGGTCTTGAATCAGAGGAAGACTCTGGTGATGCTATCCATTACCGCAAGGTCATCGACCTCAATGCAAACATCCTCCGTAGTCATATTTATCCACTCCGTGCCGTGCATGATATTCTCCGCCTCAATATCGAGGCATTTCTCGGTAAGTTGGATGATCCCTTGCATGGTACGGAAATGTTGGACACTGAGGGCCGACTTGTCGAAATGAAAATGCCGAAGGTTTATCACTTGGATCTAATTTTAAAGTACTCGCAGATTGAACGCGCAATTCCGGACCCATGCGCAACCTTTGAAAGCATCCGACTCGTTATCAATAAAAAAGGACTTTCCCGGATCGAGCGGATCGAGAGGTGAATTTTTAAACAGCATTAAAAGAGAGTCACATTTGACACAGTCTAAACAAACTCAGGCGTAAGTCTTGGAATTTGAAAAGGTTTAGTTTAGACTTTTTTATAAAGCATAGATCCTAATTTTTTTTTGGAGGGTATACCTGTGCTTATTAAGAACATTCGTAACATTATGGTTTCCGTGGCTGGTGTTGCTGTTGCGACCTCTGCTATGGCTGAAGGCGCCGCGCCAACCGTCTACGGTGAATTCCGCACAGAATTCACCCGCAAGGATGACGGACTGGCAAAAATTGAGGATGGTGGAAAATCAGTGGCAACGGCCATGCTGAACCTCAACGAAGTGAAGTTTGGCTTGAAAGGCAAGTTCAACGAGCGGACGTCCTACAACTTCAAGTTGAACTTCACCGATACGGCCAACATCATCGACTTGGCTAGCGCGACCTGGAAGGCTTCGGACATGTTTGCTGTGACCATGGGTCGCGATTACGTCCGTCAGGGCGGTTTCAGCAACTGGGACAATAGCTTTGACAACATCTGGGGCGACCGTATTCAGGCGCTGGCATTCAGCCGTAATGCAACTTCCCTTAGCTTGAACATGACCCCGAGCGCAGGGCACAATGTGACGATCCAGCTCGTCAACGACATTATGACTGACGACCCAACCACGACCGCTGCTAACGACGGTCCTGCTAGTTACAACTCGGCTCACAAGCAGCCAGCTGCGATCCTCGAGTACACGGGTGATTTTGGCCCGATCAAGCCGATCGTTCAGTTCGGTCAGTATGACATGAACCACTCGTCATTTTATAACGTCGGTGCTCGCGGCAATTTCGGCGCGACTGCCCTTTCGTTTGACTACGGTGCAAAGTCCGCTTCTATGCCAGTTGGCACGTCTGACAAGGCCGCTGTTGCCACGAACATGACGCTTCGCGCTGAGCATGAAGTCGGATCGATGGTTCCGTTCGTGTGGTTCAACTCCTTCAACGTGGTCGACAAGGACGTGAATCCTGCTGGAACCGAGACCAAGACCAACCTCACGGCTGGTGTTTGGAATGACAACGCGACCCAGATCAGCGTTGGTTCTTCCTTCAAGAACTTTGGCGACAATTGGACGCCGTATGTGGCTTACCGCATGACGTCTGGTAAGTTCCTGAGCACCAAATTGGTCGAAAAGTCCGGCAGCGAAAGCGAACTTGGCCTTGGCGTTACTGGCAAGTTCTAAGCATCTGTTAGGTAGATAAAATGGAAGCCCCGGCGAAATCCGGGGCTTTTTTTTAAGAAAATTTTCTTACATGACCTCTGCTCCACATAGGGTAAATGTCCTTTATATGAAGGTGGACCCTGTGAAAGACAACATCATGAATAAAATTTCTGGCCGTTGGGTCTCAGAACGCGAACTCGCTCTGGAATTTAATCTTGGCATCAATTGCGAGCCTGGTACCACCAACCAGTCACAGCTGCTGACTTCAAAGGTCCGGCGAAAAATCACCCAGTCACGCCATCCCGCTGGGGCAGCCGTCGTTCTCGGCGCAAAATCGGTTCATATCATCTGGAGCCTTGAATCAAGTGCCGGGTTGCTGGCGCGTGACAGCCAAACGATTGTTGCCGAATCCATCCAATGGTTCGAGGATTTGCTTCACGACAGCGCAAATAAAGATAAAAACGCGGATCTTGCCGCCAAAAAAATCCTGATTACCGCCAGATATGCTGACTCTGCGGAAATCTCTCATGACCTTGAGAAACTGGCGGGCGAAAATAAAATTTCCGCCACAGAAATTCTGCAGCGGCATTTGGCCACGACCTACGTCGTCGCATTTTGCGGATTTCAACCTGGCTTTGCCTACCTGGAGGCACTGCCAGGCTCGCCAAAAATAAAAGCCCTTCGCCACGATACGCCTCGCGCAAAAGTGCCGGCAGGGGCCATTGCCCTTGGTGGGCCTTATTGTGGCATCTATCCGGCAGATGGGCCTGGCGGCTGGAACATCATCGGTCTGACAGGCATGCGTTTTATCGATCCTTTGAATGGCCAAGAGGTCTGGCAGCCCGGTGACCTCGTCCAGTTTGTCGAGGAGGTTAAATGACGATCGAAGTCATCAAACCTGCAGCATCCATGAGATCTCAGATCTGCCCCATGGATCCTTGGGCCAGACGAATTTTAAACCTTGTTCTGGGCCATAACGCGGACATTTTGGAATGCACTCTCACTGGGCCTATCCTGCGTGCCTCAACCCGAACAGCACTTGCGATCGGCGCTCCCGAAGGTGCCTTGCCTTACCCGGTGTGGGAACCTATCTTTTTGTCGGCCGGCGAGGAGCTGGATTTGCGAAGGCTTGGCGGCAGCAGCCGGATTTACCTGGCATTCCCATCTCCCTCTTATTTTGTTGCGTCGGCTCCGATGCGAAAGCTGACCAACGGCAGTCCCTTACGGGCAAAAAAATCAGGATGCCTTGAGCTTTCGTGGGTGGCTGATGACGCCTTATTTTCTGGCGCCGCCTTCAAACTTTTAGCGGCATCAGATCGCCGTGGGCTGCGTTATGCAGCTCCCACCGAAGTCAAGGGAGGACGGGAAATCCCGCCTGAACCGATGACTTACGGCGCGATCCAATTGCCCCCTTCGGGCAACCCGATTATCGTCGGCCCCGATGGACCGCTGACAGGTGGTTATCGGCGCATTGCAACCGTGGCCTACACCAGCCTGCGTAACCTGGCCTGGCAGCTTCCCGGGGACCAGGTCGCCTTTGTCAAAATCAGCCGCGAGGCTGCCCTGAAACAGGTTTTGGATCTGGAAGACGCGCTGGTCCGTGATCTGGTCTCGTGTTAGTCACAAGAGTCCATAATTTTCCTGGTTTCTGAAGATGTTCTCACTCCGGAGGCAATAGACATGAACCAACTGACCACGCCCCTCGCCAGCTATGTTCACACGCGCCGCGCAGGTGGCCTGATTTTTGTTGCGGGGCAAGGCTGCCGCGACCCCCAAACGAACACTTACACCGGCTTGACGATGAACGCCGATGGCACCGTCGCATCGTACGACATCCGGGCCCAAGCCTTGGGAGTTTTAACCAATATCGAACGTGCCCTGCAGGCGGAAGGCGCCAGCCGCAGCCACATCATCGACGTCAACGTTTTCTTGACGGACATGAAAGACTTTCAAGCCATGAATGAAATTTGGAACAAGTTTTTTGAAGGCCATTCCGGACCGACCCGTACGACGGTCGCCGTTCGTCAGTTGCCTGGCCTTAACTTCATCGAGATGAAGGCCGTGGCAATCGCCCCCTAACAAAGTATGAAAAATATCTGCCGCAAGTCCGACGAATCATGAAGAATGATAAAAATGAGGGAGACACCATTGAAGCACGGCTGCGAACACAATAAATCTGATCGCAAACAGTTTTTAAAGTCTCAAGTTGTGCCTGGAGTTTGCCAGCATTTCATCGGCGGCCGTTATCTGGACAGCGCCAGTGGCGAGTCGTTCAAAAAGATTCTACCCGCCTACGACGAAAGCTGGTTTGAAGTGGCTGTTGGCGGAGCGCCGGAAATTGACCTCGCGGTAAAGGCCGCTGAGAAGGCGGCGGCAGGACCATGGAGTCGCGCCACAGCCAGCGACCGCGCCAAATTACTGCACCGGATCGGTGACTTAATCGAAGCCAACGTTGAAACCTTTGCCCTCGCCGAATCCCTGGATACGGGCAAACCTTATTCTGAAACGAGAAATGGGGATATTCCCCGTTCGGCACAAAACTTCCACTTTTTCGCTGACCTCACCGCCCATCAATCTTTTGAAACGTGGATCGGCGATGACGGATCACATCATACGAGCATCCGTGAGCCGCTCGGCCTCACGGGACTAATCACCCCGTGGAACCTACCGCTCTATTTAGCAACCTGGAAACTTGCGCCGGCCATCGCCCAAGGCAACACCATCATTTTAAAACCGGCCGAACTCACGCCACTTTCGGCAACGCTTCTCTGTGAACTGCTCAATGAAGCGGGAGTTCCAGAAGGTGTCGTTAACGTGGTGCACGGCTTTGGTGCTAAAAGTGCGGGCGAGGCGTTGGTCCGTCATCCAGGCGTAAAAGCCATTTCTTTCACCGGGGAAACCACGACTGGTTCTGCCATCATGCGTGATGCGGCGGACAGCCTAAAAAAGTTGTCCTTTGAACTCGGCGGTAAAGGGGCCAGCGTTATTTTTGAAGATGCCGACTTGGATTTGGCGGTGCCAACGGCATGCCGTGCGGCCTTCCGCAACCAAGGGCAAATTTGCTTGGCTGGTTCTCGCCTCATTGTTCATGAAAAGATTGCGTCCCAGGTGATAGAGCGGCTGCTGGCCTGCGTTAAAAAAATTAAGATCGGAGATCCCCTCGACGATTCCACCACAATGGGTGCTTTGATTGCCAATGACCACCGTGACAAGGTCGCGGCTTTTATCGACCATGCAAGGACTTCAGGCGCAGGAGAAATCCTTTGCGGTGGAAATATTCCGGCGTCTTTGCCAGAACACCTGGCCAAAGGCGCTTTCTATGAACCCACGGTGATTTCTGGCGTTGCGCAGAATTCGCGTTTGATCCAGGAAGAAATCTTTGGGCCCGTCTTAACGATACAAACCTTTAAGACTGCCGAGGAGGCTATAGCCTTGACGAGCGGCGTTCCCTACGGCCTATCCTGCAGCGTATACACTCGAGATGGTGCCCTGGCCCAAAGGTTTGCCAGATCGGTGCGTATGGGTATGGTGTGGATCAACGGCTGGTTCATTCGCGATTTGCATACGGCATTTGGTGGAATGAAACGCAGTGGCATTGGTCGTGAGGGCGGTCGTCACAGCCTGGATTTCTTCTCCGAATATAAAACTATAACAACGGCAGCAACGCCTGGACCTTCTCAATCCGAAGCGGTGGAATTATGAATTTTGAACTTACGGGCAAAAAGGCTTTGGTGTGTGGCGGTTCATCGGGACTGGGCTTCGCCGTGGCCGAGGCTCTCAGCAGAGAAGGCGCTCAGGTCCTGATTGCGTCGCGTTCTGGCGTTAAACTGTCTGATGCAGCGAGCAAAATAAGAGCAACGAGTGGTGTTTCCCCTTCAACTTTTGAGTGTGATTTAGGGACCATCGCTGGCATTGCTGCGCTGACGGCTCACGTAAAATCCCATTTTGGTCCAATTGATATTTTGATCAATAACGTTGGCGGGCCTGTGCCTTCTGCGGCGGCGCAAACATCACCGGAAGCCTGGCGCATTGGTTTTGAACAATTGTTCATGAGCACAGCCCAGTTAACTCAGAACCTTCTCCCGGCGATGCGTGAACGCAAGTGGGGACGTATCATCACCATCACATCGACGAGTGTCATAGAACCGATCGATCACCTTGCTGTTTCGTCATCCATGCGGTCCGCGGTGACGGCGTTCTCAAAAACCCTGGCGCGTGAAGTCGCCCGCGATAACATCACGGTGAATACTGTTTTACCGGGCGTGATCCATACGGGACGCATCGAGTCCCTGCGCGCTTCGAAGGCCGACCGAGATGGGACATCGCTGGAAATTGAAATGGAGAAAACGGCCCGAGAAATCCCCGCTCAACGCATGGGTCGCCCCGACGAACTGGCCAGTTTGGTCACGTTTCTCGCTTCTGTCCAGGCCAGTTACATCACCGGGCAACAGATTGCCGTCGATGGTGGACTTACGCGCGGCGTCTAAAGCTGAGCAACGATTCCGGAGGCGCCGTACAAGGGGCCCGTCACCAAAACATGCCAGGGCTGATCAAATTTTCCGGCGGGCATGGTTCCCTCAAGCCAACTGACGGCCTTTAGTCCCATATCGGTCCGGATCTTCGTGGCATCACGAGCAACCGTTTCCCCGAGGCCCTTCCAGTCACCCGTCGAGACGGCCCTAATAAAGTCGGCAACGAAAGCGTTTTCCGCATCGCCGCGAATGGCATCATCGCTAAGATTAATGGTGGACGTATGATACGAGGTGCTCAAGAGGCTAACCGCCACGATGGCGATTTTTTCCTTGCGCGCATCCAAAACTTTAAACAGTTCCCCGGCCAGAGATTTCGTTTTTTCACTGTCGCAATAAACATTGCATGCCACCATCGTGACCGGAATTTTACTAGGATTCAAAAAGCGGTCGGCAAGGATGGTCGCCGTATCCACCGAAAAATCACGGTAGTCGACGCACTTTCCGGGAAATCCTGCGCTTTCAGCGACAGCACAAAGGTCGGCAGCAAGTTTCTGATCGATATTGAATTCAAATGGTAGATCGGATGAATCATGCCAATTCTCATCAACATGAATTCCCGACAAATCGCCCCCCGACTGAAACATCTGCCCGAGGACCGAAATCCAGCCTGTGCTCCAGTATACGATTCGTTCGACACCCCGTTGTTTGAAATCCGCCTCCACCACACGCAGCCCGTTAATCAGACGTTGGTAAGCTGGATTTAATTCTGGTTGCAGCAACTGGGGTGCCGTCGAAACCAGAGCGCGTGCAACAACCGTCATTTTTGACCTCCTGAAACTTGGTGACTCGATGCCTGATTGCCCTCAGGCCGCCATTCCATCACAGCGTTTCCTGTGCCGATTACCGTGCCGTAGCCGTGCAGTTGTGCGCCGTAACGGGGACGCCCCATGGCTTCAAGCATCCAGGTCAATCCACCAGCCTTGATTTCGGCGAAGGCCTCGCGGCAAAACTGGGGCATGACGTCAAAAAACTCGTCGATTTTTCCAGCACGGAGGAGGTTGATGATTTTCACGTCCCATTCGTATTGGCCTTGTGACTGGATATGCTCAAGGGACATGTCCTCCGGCAATTGCGGGTTTGGCTCTTCGGGAAAGTGAAGATGAGACAGGGTATTGCTGGCAGCCAAGACGGCACGTCGGCCGGTTTTGGCGATCGCCTTGGCCGTCGCCTGGCCCAAACGAGACATTTCATCTTGACCAATTTTATCGTCATAAAAATAAGGACTGTTGTTTGCGCTGATGCCCACGACGGGAATATCCCAATCGGGATTCAGCATGTGCAGGGAAACAATCGTTCCATAATCCACGCGGAACTTTGGATTGCGCATCGGCTTAGACTCAAGTCCGGCGCTTTTGCATTCGTCCACAATGGTTTCCGCCAGTTCTACATCGACGTCCATGCCATACGCATAACGAAAAAGATGGGGAAAGATTGGATCGACGGATCGTCCTTCCAAGCGCGGCGTTGCCGTCACATGGTGACCAACCACGGTCTGCCAGTGGAGCGAATGAACCAGGATTACATCGGGCTTAAGTTCCTTGATGCTTTTGCGGCAATTTTCATAGGCCCAGCGCAGCGATTCCCAGCCACCTCGCGACCTGGGTTCGTTTTGAGCTGGATTCTCTGCGTAAACAAGGTGAGGCGGATGTGGCGCCAAAAATCCCGCGACAATCTCTCCCTTAGCGGAGCGAATCTTTGTCATAGCGATAAATATCCTCAATGGGTGAACCTGGTTCAAGACGGTAAAGGTTTTTGAGCAAACCGTCGTTCATGCCAAATACCCAGCCGTGCAACGTCGGGCGTTTCTCGGAAATCCAAGAGCGTTGAAGCGAAGCTGTCTTTGTGATGTTGCGCAGCTGTTGAAAGACACTGAGTTCGACGAGGCGATTTGTTTGCGCCTCCAAATCACCGGCAGCGATGATTTCATCGCTGTGATCGTGGTAGACATCCTTGATGTTGCGCAACCACTGATCGAGAATTCCGAATCGTTGATTGGTCATGGCTGCCTTGACTCCGCCGCAACCGTAGTGTCCGCAAACGATTATGTGCCGGACCTTTAACACCTCAATCGCGTAATGCAAAACACTCTGAATATTCAGATCGGCATGAACGACGAGATTGGCTACGTTGCGGTGAACGAAAATCTCGCCCGGTGCTGTGCCCGTGACTTCTTCGGCGGGAACGCGAGAATCAGAACAACCAATCCAAAGAAATTCGGGCTTTTGATCCCGCGCCAATTCCGTAAAATAATTGCGGTCCAATTTTATTTTTTCTTGAACCCAGGCCTTATTCGCCAATAGTAGGTTTTTGTAGCTTTCCATGTTGCACTTCACCCCAGGCGGACATTCGTTTTGTCCGTAAATTTTTCAACGTCACTTTGATGTTTCTCTGGCTTGCAGAGCAATAAAAATCAGAGACTGTCTCCAAAATGTCATGATCGATAAAATGAGCGCCCGTACCATCAATGGTGACGTTAGTGTTTGAGGGTAAAGCCGTTAAAATCTTTTTCAGCGACGGCTTATGGGCAAAACTGACATCCTTGGCAAAGCGGACAAGGTAGGTGTCTCCTTCGGAAACGACCGTAATAGCGGAATGATGATTCATCCGGATCACAATCAGCAGGCCGAAAATCAGACCGATGGCAACTCCCGTCAGCAGATCTGTGGCAACAATAGCAATCAAGGTGACGAAAAATGGCAGAGCCTGTTCAAATCCTGATTTCCAAACCGTTTTTAAGATATTCCAGCTAATAAGTTTGAATCCAACGGTGATCAAAACGGCAGCGAGTGCTGCGAGTGGAATGCGGTTTAAGGCTGTTGGCAAAATCAGAACAGCAGAAATCAAAAACACTCCGTGGACAAAACACGACAGTCTGGTTTTCCCACCGGCATAAACATTCGCCGAACTTCGGACAATGACCGACGTCATCGGAAGTCCACCGACGAGTCCGCAAAGGAAATTACCTGCCCCTTGGGCCAGCAATTCGCGGTTGGCATCCGACACGCGGCGCTCCGGATCCAAGCGGTCGGTGGCCTCGAGGGACAATAAAGATTCGATGCTCGCGATCAGGGCAATCGTTATCGCCATTTCCCATGCTTCACGTTTGGAAAGGAAGGACCAGTCGGGGGTCGGCAATTGAGAGAAAAACCCAAACGGTCCTCCCAGGGCCGGAATAGCCACCAGATGCCCACCGGCGTCTGACAGTGCGATTGTGGGTGCCCAATGGGTCAGTGCCTCGTTCAACAGTACGCCTACCAGAACGGCCATTAGTGGCGCTGGAAGCATCGACAAAAACTTATGGTTTTTAATCCAGGGTCGATTCCAAAAGAATATTGCAGCAAAAGCCGCGATCGAAACCAATATTGCGCCAGAGTCCAATCGGTCATAGGCCTTCAGAATTTCCGTGAAGGTGGTTTCATGATCTGTTGATTGCAGGAATTTCTCATCCCCAAGGAAGTCGGCATCCCATCCCAGGGCGTGGGGAATTTGCTTGAGGATAATGATGAGGCCGATGGCGGCCAGCATCCCCTTGATGACACTATGAGGAAAAAAAGAAGCCAAAACGCCGGCGCGGAGCATTCCGAACCCTATTTGCATCAGCCCGGCGAGAAACACCGAAACCAATACGCCATTAAACGAACCGAGCTGTTTAACGGCAGAAGCCATGGTCATGGTCAGGCCAGCAGCCGGCCCGCTCACGCTCAGTTGAGAGCCTGAAAGCCATGCGACGATCAATCCAGCAACAGCCCCACTGATCACGCCAGAAGCCATTGGTGCATCCGACGCCAGGGCGATACCGAGGCAAAGGGGCAAGGCGACGAGGAACACCACAAAGCCCGCTGGGATGTCCTTGGAGGCGTGGGCAAAAGGATTTGAATAATGACTCATATGTTTCCTGCAACCACCCAATAACACTCACGTTCAAGAAATAATCAAAACAATCCGATCTCAGTATCAGTTAAGGGGGCCTTATGAAAGCCCGCACGATAAGAAAAGTTATTTTTTTTGGAATCGCGGCGCTCCTCGTTACGGCATGTTCCATGCGACGGGTTGTCTTGGACAATTACAGATGGTTTGCAACTCGCTTGGCCGTGAGTTACCTGGACCTATCGAGCTCCGAAAAAGCGATCTTTCAGACGGCGCTCGAGGCATACGTCAAAAAATTTCAAGCTAAATACCTCAAAGAAACGATCTCAGTGGTTGAATCGGTGGCCGTCGCTTCCAATCCGATCCCAATATTTGAACGTCTCGAAGCCCAATTGCGCCGAGCCTCGATGGATGCTTGCACTGATTTTGCGCCCCTTGCGGCCGGCCTTGATCCGGACCAAATCGAGCGCCTGAGGGGCAAATTGTCGGAGCGTGACGAAAAATTTGATCCCGACGCCAATGGGGGAGTGGGTGCCCTGCGCAAAAAACAATTCCACGAGGGGCGCGAAATGGCGACCCGGTGGCTGGGAACCCTGACCTCCAATCAAGAGGATCGCCTCGAAAATGGGGGGCACGAAAACGATGCTGATGGGCATTGGGAGCGGGACTACATGAATTATCGGACTGAATCCCAAGGAGCATTCCTTAGGATCCTTACCGATAGCCATGGAAATCCCTCTTTTTTTGAAAAAAAGTGCCGCCAATTTGCAGAAAATCAGGACCAATTCTTGAGCGACGTCGGCCGCCAGACCCGCGTTCGAATGCGAGATCGTCGCAATGCCCTTTCTTTAGAGCTGTTTGCCCAGATCCAACCGGCCCAGCGGATTCATTTGCGTGGCGAGATTACGGCATTAGCGAATGACCTTAGGGCGTGGAGCGAGCAAATTGCTAAGCAGCAGTAGCGCCGACTGGTCGCCTTGGGGTCTTCTCACCTACTCCACATTCACGTCGACAGCCTGCACGGCAAATGAACCGCTTTTCATTCCACGAGCCGTCATGATGACGGTTTGAGGGCCAGTTTTTTCAGGGGCCCACTTGGTTTCTTTTGCGCGCCGATTGGTAACTTTACCGCTGCTGACAAACCAGCTGACTTTGACGTTTTCAGGTTGGGGCTTTGTGATCGTTCCCGACAGGATTTGATCCGACGTCAATCCGACCGTAGAATTGGCCACGGGCTCTGCAACGTTAACTCCAAGAGCCTGATATGCAGCCTCGTCGGATCCATTTGGATAGACGAGAATATTGCCGACGATGTCCTCTGATTCCTCGCCCGATTCAAGCCTGATGCCATAGCGAAGGGTGAGTTTGCCGGAGGGGGATGCCAGCAAAGCCTGTTGGGCTGGAGATAACGGGCCAATCGTTGCCGTTCCCTTTACCGAGTAGAGGTCAAGTGCGGCAAAGCTTTGAGTGACTGCCGTGGTTGGATCCATGACCACAGGCATGGGAGGCGCGTAGGCCGACCCCTCATCCAAAAACGAGGTCGCCGTTATCGAACTTCCAGCGGGAAGTCCCGCATAAGCGGTGAGCTCGACGGTTGCCGATGAACCGGGGTTTGGCGCTGTAAGGACGACCGGGTTACTGATCACACCAATGGCTCGAAGTTTTTCAATTCGTTCGACCCGGACCTCCTCTTCGGCCATGCATCCAACTGATATGGTGATCAAACTCGTGCAAATCAGGGAAGTTACAAATCTTGTGCAAAACATCGACGCGGCAATCTGGCACACTTGATGAAATTTCTGTCGGTTTTGCATGTTTTTCTCAATCCTCTTATGCTTCAGGCCGATAACTCTCACGGGAGAGAAGATTCCAAAATGATTCCGTTATTCTACGTAAGACTGCGCAATTTTGCACTGGCTTCGGCCGGCGAGCCGGTTCCTCATTGCCGGATGGAGCGCAGCGTCCGGCGCGCTGTCTTTTCGTCTATCGCCTTTCACTTTTTTTTGTTGGTGGGATTGATTGTCGCCACGTCCCCGCAAAAAAAGCCGTTCGATTCGGTTAAGGTTAAAATGGTGTCGGTTCCCGTGATTCCACCAAAACCTATTAATTCAAAAGAAAAAAGAAAACCTGAGGAGCGGAAAACGGTCAGCGAACGCAAGGTCGCACCGAAGGCCTTGCCCGCAAAGGCCGTTCAGGGGCTATCGCCAGAGGCGGTTACGCCAGATGCATCTGCCATTGCGGCTCCGCTTGGTAATACGCTTTTGACGGAGGATGACGGCCAGCGCATTCGACCTGAAGATTACCGCGACTTGGGAGGAGACCTTAGTGTCGATGCGAAATTGGTGCTGAGTTCTGTCCAAGTGCCCAAGTATACGGAGATGGCGCTTGAGGCCAATTTGGAGGGAAATTTCATCGTGGATGTCTACGTGGACGAGCTTGGAAATGTCCTCCAATCTGAAGTTCGCAAACGCATTGGATTTGGTATGGACGAGAGGTTGTTGGCGGCGGCACGAATTGCAACATTTCAGCCGCGCAAAAACAAATTCGGCCGCGCCGAAGCTGGCTGGGCCGAAATCAAATTTTCCCTGATTATTCCGTAGGGCATAGAGACGACTCCCCGCGAAGCCTCTGGATTTTAACTTGATAATTAACTGGCCGGCCAAGTCTAACACTTTCATTAGAAAATGAGTTAGAAGGCGTTTGTGTTTAAGAAATCCCTTCTAAGGCATTCCTCGAAAGGAAACCCAACATGTCTGCAAAAAAAATCGTCGTTCAATGCGCCGCCCGTAACATCATCGCTCTCGTGAGCACCCTGGCAATCTCCAGTCACGCAATGGCCGGTGGGGTCCACGAAAGCCCAGCCATCGCAAAAATCTCGGCCAAAGCCGCAGTGATCTCTGAACTCGAAGTCAACAGAACCCTGGGCGGAATCAATCCAGACTACTTCGCTTATATCGTTAAAGGCCGCATTGAAATCGGAACCAACAACTGCGATGCCTCGGGTCGTAAGGTTAATCTCGCAACCAAACAAGTCGGAGAAGACCTAGTCGTGTTCGCGGAGATCAAGAAAAGCCACAATGAAGCAGGTCGCATCTGCTCGATGGAATACGCACCCGTATTTGTCACCGTTGAAGCAACCGTTCGTGGCATGCGCTCACAGATTGATCAGGTCTTGATCTTGAACGTCGATCGCCAAGGGTCGCACGAATCGATCAATCCATAATTCAAAACAGCGAACGTTTTCTCAGAAAAGGCCAAAAAACTTTTGGCTATGCATATTCCTGTGGATTCCGATGTTTCAAGTCTTATTGAAGGAACTTCTGAAGCAGGCTATGGAGACGAGCCTAAAAGTTTAGGGTCTTGGTGGCGATGCGGCGTGGGAATGAAGGATGGCTCCTCAGGCAGGACTCGAACCTGCGACCCGGTGATTAACAGTCACCTGCTCTACCGACTGAGCTACTGAGGAACAGACCCTTAAAGAGATATATTTTCTAGCGGTCTGGTGTCAAGGAGGTCCTTTTAGGCGGAGGGCCGTTCGGACCCCATGCTGAGGACCGTGGCGATGGTCCCGGTCATCTTATCCACGTCAAAGGGCTTGGTGATGTAGTCGTTGCAGCCGGCGTCAAAGCCGCGGCGGACATCCTCTTCCTCCTTGCGGGCGGAAACAAAAATCAAGGGGACCTTGCTCAGGGAGTGGTGGCTTTTAAGGAGACGGCATAGTTCATAGCCATCGACCCACGGCAGATTTACGTCCATGAGGACCATGTCGAGGCGATTAACCTCTAAAATTTTGGATAGTTCCAGCCCGTCGGAAGCCAATAGGACCTTGTAGCCGCTCGACTCCAAGATGCGCTTTAGGGCGTTGCGCATAATTTCATCATCGTCAACGACCAGAATGGTACGGGTTTCGATGGATTGTTTCAGATTGCGAAAGTCGGAAAGTGAGACAACCTTTTTCGCCACAATTTTTTGGCGCTTGATCGACTCAATCTGACGGCGCAGGGTTTTATCACTCACCGGACACCTCTTGGCTTTGCTGGCACACGTGCGTATGAAGGAGATCGGCAGAGGCGAAAGATTCTTTACCGAGTGGTCTCCATTTTTGTCGTATAAGTAGCTGAAGTTAATGAAGAAAAATAAAAATTCAAACGCTCTGCAAACAGCCGCATCGGTCCCTGTCGGCGCTTGGAAACCCACTTTCGAGTCGGATGACGATGCGTTGGAGGCCAAATTGGCGTGGCCGATGGGGAGCTTGGGTTGGCTGCGAGCCGCATTCCAGGGCGGGGCAAGGCGTCAGGTTTCGTGGGACCTTCGCGGACTATTGCCCGAGGCTATCCATGCCGCAGCTCAGGCAGCCTCGGTTTTTCGCCGTGGTGTGGAAACGATCCCAGGCAGCCTAGCAGGGGCAAAGCCCCCCTACCGCCCTCTCGTTTTGCAGGGCTGTCATTCGGTGCAAACAATGCTCGACGCCATCTCCGTTGAATTTAGCGGGCCAGAAGCCCACTTATTTTTAGTGGTGGATGAAACAGTGGCCAAAACTTGGCCTGCCATTGGCGTACTTCTTGAAAAAATTCCGTTTTGGATATTCAAGGGCGGTGAACCAGCTAAAAATTTGAGGTCCGTCGCGGAATTAATTCAGCAGGTGCGGATGCACTTAAAGGCTAAGAAAGGGGCTCAATTGGAGAACCTGACGATCGCCGCCATTGGCGGTGGGGTGACGCTGGATTTGGCGGGCTTTGCGGCTGGTCTTCTTGGTTGTCGACACATCAATATTCCCACAACACTTTTAGCCATGGGCGATGCTTCGGTAGGGGGTAAAACTGGCGTTAACTTTGAACCTTGGGGGAAAAACCAGATTGGACGGTTCCATTTTCCCGAACGGGTCGTTGTTTGCCCTGAATTTTTGCAGACTCTGTCGGTCGAAGAGGTCCGCTCTGGTGGGGCGGAATGCTTGAAGCATGCTTTGTTGGCAGAGGACTTTGGTTTACTGGAGCAATGGAGCGACTTTCTACGGAAATACTCCCCTACGACGGTTGCGGATTTCAAAAACAGCACCGTGGCTACGGCGCTTACGAAGATGGCTCAAATGAAGGAAGACTTTGTTCGGGAAGATCCGTTTGAGGTCGGCAGCAAGCGTGAATTGCTTAACTTGGGTCACACCGTTGGTCATGCCTTGGAGGCCGTGTCTTGGGACAGGAATCATAGCTCCGGCTTGCGCCATGGATCTGCTGTAGCCGTTGGTTTGATGTGCAAGGTGCAGCTTATGGTTGGCGCGCAACCGGAGGCAGCAGAGGCCGGTCGACGCATCACCCAGTGCCTGATTTCCAGTGGGTGTTTGGATGAGTTTCGCCACTGGTATGACGGGGCTGGCTTCGAATCTGGTGAACTCTGGTCTCTGATGCTCCCGTATTTGAGGCAAGACAAGAAAATGAGATCGGCAGCACCAGCAAGCTGCCGGATTGTTGGCCTTCAATGGAACTCGTTATCAGGAAAAGTCACTGCAGTGTCCTTGGACGTTGAAAGCGAGCCATTGGAAGCGGCTTTTAAAAAATCGTTATTGAGCTAATTTATTTCGTGCTGCATTGGCACAAGAATTTTCCTGATTGCAGCAATGCGAAATGCAGATGACAATCGAGGCTGGATCATTTGCCGGGCCATCGCATTGCTGGGCTGTATTGATCGCAGCCATGCAGTTTACCGCGTCATCTCCAAAAATATTATCCTGATAAAGTTTCGCCTCAGCGCTGCCCCGACCATTATTTCCACACATGTCGGAGCATAGACCGCTTCTCGTTGCGTAACCGATGTACGTTTGTTGCCCAAGCCAGATTCCAAACTTTCTGTAAGCGGCAACGTTGCAACTGTCCGGTTGGAGGTTGCACCGCAGGTTGTCTGGCGTGCTTTCATCGGGCTGATTGGGCATAGGCAGATCCAGGACACGCTGGCGCTGGGCGGCCAAATCTCGCTGGCTGTCAGCTAGAATTTTGAAATCTTTAGCCAGGCAGATGGAATTTCCCAAAAGCACATTCCCGCCCGCGGTTATGGCAAAACCACAATCCATGATCGCGAAGACCTGCTGAATTGGGAATATGACACGGTTTAGTGCTTTGTTCATCGCACTGAGTTGAGATTGGGCAGCGCCGCTCAAGGCTGGATCCTGTTCGATGGCTGCGATGCAGGCGCCAAACGCCTGGGTCATTTTGGCTAAGTCGTTGGCCCCAGAGAAAATTCCTTTAAGCTTCTGATAAAAAGTTGGTGAAAAGTCGTTCTCTTTGCCGAATTTCGAAAAAAGGTAAGTTGCCGAGGAAAGAAACTGCCCGAACATCCTCGATGTCTGTGTGATGCAGAAGATGCCAGGATTTTTTTCAGGTGTTGCGGTATTCAGAAATCCGATGAGGTCGGCCGTTGCAAATTGGGATGTTGAAAGCAAGTTCATTAGGGTGACGTCCATGCGCTGATTGGCAAGTGTCACCTGCAGTGGTTCCTGGGCCAAGCTGGCGATGTCGGCCAAGATAGCAAGGGCACTTGCAGGTGCAGCGGCAAGTGACAGGGCATTTGCAGCACAAGAAAAGTTTTCTGCCGAGGCCTTGTTTGATTTTTTGCGCCAGCATTCGAGATGGCGACAATCGCATTCGCCTTCGGTGCTTTTTGATGCTGAACTTGGAGGAGTTGGTTTACAGGCCGTCGTGAGTCCGGTCATGCCGAGGCATAGTAGCAGGGCTGAAATTATGTTTCTCGGGGATAGCATGTGGAATCAATCGGCTTTTTTGGCGTTATACTTAACGGATTGATTTTTATTTGCGTAAGTCTCTGATTACTTAGCGGAAAAATTCCGGAGTCGGGTCTGCATTTCGTTGGCCGCCGCCGCTGGATCTGCGGCATTCCAGATGGACCGTGAGGCGTTGATCAGCAGACCGGAGCCGTCTGCGCGGAGCCCCCGCAAAAGGTCGGCCTCGGATTTGCCTTGGGCCCCCAGCCCCGGACTCAGAAACCAGGTGTCGGGACAAAGTTCGCGAATCATGGCGGCATCGTCTCCCACCACGAGTCCGAATTGCGCAGGATTATCGCTGGTCCTGAGTGCCACATGCCGGGCCAGAGTTCCCGCATCGGATGCAAGCTGAAGGCTTTGCAATTCGGGTCTGTTGGTCGTCGTGCCTAAAACAAACACGCCAAGGCCCTTTTGAGTGAAAGGCGAAAAGCCTTCGCCCATATAAGGACTGGCCGTGACGGCGGTGGCACCAGCTGCGGCGGCAAACGCTGCGTAACCTTCCAGCGTGTTGTCAATGTCGTTGAATTTGCCGTCAAGAATCAGAGGCGTTTCCCCGGTCCAGTCGCGAATTCGCAGCAGCAGGTCGATGCCCTTGGAACCGCGGGCTAGGTAGAAAGCCAGATTAACCTTGAAGGCGGCAGCGTGGGGTTTTGTCTTTTTGATGATGGTTTTGATGTGCCTTGCTGTGGCCATCGTCGTTGGCATGGGCAGAATTTTGGCAACTTTTTTCGGAGGCGTTTGCCCCACTGGCGGATCGAGTCCAATGCAAAGAATGCTCGAGGTCTTTAGGACGCTTTGTGCAAATCTTTGCATCGGCTCGCTCCGCCATTAATGGACACTGCTGTTTACAGCAGGTTGTTACAATTCACCATGAAGGGCACGCAATTACGAATGTCCTGAGAACCCAGAATAAACTGAGCGACGCGAGCCATTCCAATTCCAGTGCCGGAGTGCAGGGGAATATCTTTGCCGCGATGCGCGTCGAGGTACCAGTCGAAGTCCTCGGGCTTGCCGCCAAGGGAAAGTAGGCGGTGGTACATGTCTGACGATTTCAAGCGCGAGACAATCCGCTCGTAACGGAATTCACGTTCAGCAGCACCGGCTGATTCCCCGGCAAATGGCAGGATCAAGTCGGTGCTGTTCACCACACGCGGATCCTGTTCATTTTCGCGCATATTGAAGAATTTGATTTCTTTTGGGTAGTGGGTGATAAAGTGCGGTCCCAAAATTTCTACGAGCTTCAATTCATGGTGGGATTTAAGGTCGTCTCCCCATTTCAGGTCCGGCCAGTGGCGCCCCAGAATTTCGACGGCCTCTGTGTAGGTGAGCCGCTCGAATTTAATATTTCTGAGTTGGTCAGGATTGCGGTCTAGTTTGAAAAGCTCTGCCTCGCAGCTTTCGATCACTTCATGGCAGGAAGAATTGATGACCCCAGAAATGTGGGTCACGAGGTCTTCTAGGCCGCCCTGAAATTCCAGTTCAAACAGGCTGAACTGGCACAGGTGGCGGTTGTTGTCCTCTGGTTCTGCACGAAAGGATTGGATCTCTGCCCATACTTTGGGAATGTGTGGGGTGATAAGTTCCAAGTAGAGCTGGTCCGATTGGGCCAAATAGGCTTGTTTTCCGAAGAAATCCACTTTGAACAGTGTATCGACGTTTTCACAGGCTCCGGTGACTCCGACGAGCTCCGGGCAGTTGTGAATCTGGGTGAACCCTTGGTTCATGACATACTTCCGTGCTCCACGGAACATTGCATCCCAGATTTTGATTAAAGTGATCCTACGCTCGATGTCCATGAGACCTCCCCCTGGTCATAGGTGACAAAGCATTGACTAAACTTGATCTGTTTTTCTGGATTCTCGTCGCGCGACGTTCTGAGCATAGAGGTTGCCAGAAAGGTTTTGCCTGTGCAAGTATTTTTTTCTTTAATTTCAATGGGTTACATGTGGATTTCGGAGAAAAAGATGGCTAGTGCACACATGTTGATTTTAAAAAAAATCGCACGTGCGCCGTCGTGCGAGGTATCCATTTGAGTGAAACAGGTGCAATTTGTTTTGTCAAACCAAGATCGGAGTTTCATTTGGTCGGCGTAGAACTTTCCAAACTGTTGATTGATTGTGGTGCATTGAGATTTGGTTCATTCATGACCAAGTCCGGTCGAGAGAGCCCTTTTTTTCTGAATTTCGGAGATGTTTGCGATGGGCCTTCTTTAGACCGTCTCGCTGAACTTTATGCTGAAGGCATCCTGCGGCAGATGGATCCCCTTCCCGACGTTATCTTTGGACCTGCCTACAAAGGAATCCCACTTGCCGTTGCCATTGCCTCAGCCCTAAGCCGTCGATCAGGACAACCGGTTTCCTTTGCCTTTGATCGTAAAGAATCCAAGGATCACGGCGAAGGAGGGCAGATGGTTGGACGGAAAATTATTCCAAATCATCGTGTCGCCATTGTTGATGACGTTTTGACGTCCGGCCTCAGTATCAAACACTCGCTGGATTTTGTTGGGCGGACGGGATGTAATGTCGTGGGAATTATTGTTGGAGTCGATCGCTGCGAGAAACCGGCCGATGGAATGACTGGCCACACCGCAGCCGAATCCATTCGCAGCCATTCTGGGGTGGAAGTCCATTCGCTGGCGACAATCGACGAAGTGATCTCCGCTTTGAATTCTGATGATAATTTGAAATCCGCTGCCGGTTTGACTCCCCAAATCATTGAGAGCGTGATGGCATATCGCCTAAAATTTTCTCGGTAGCTGGGCTGCGAGCCTCTGGTTCAACGGATTGACTGGTGTCTTAAAAGTTGACAGTGGTAAGTCCATTCGATTTAGATTTTATAAAAAAAAATAGCGATATCAGAGCCTTGTAACTAGCGTTTAGTGCGGCCTGCCCTGGCACGATTATTGGAGTATTCCCCGTGTCCAGGAGGATATCTATGCGCCGTATATCGCCAGCACTGTTCGCCATGAGCCTTGTCATTCTTTCCGGCGTTGGATGTAGTTTCGTTCCTTCCGGGGGGGGGCACGGTGAACTGGCCAGCGGCGCTCCTAATGTGTTCTTTTTCGAGTGGTCTTGCGCTTCCGCGCAGAACCATTTTGTGAATTTTGGGAATAAATTCGAGGCAGCAGTTGCCGAATATTCCCAAAGTAAAGCATCGCTTGGACATGACGGCAATTCATCGAACCTACTTGTTAGAGATAACTACCGCGGTGAATTGGCTTCGTCATTCCATGGGGTTTCGCTGGCGACGCCATGGAGGGGTCAATTCGGTCCCATATTTGCTCAGTTATCCTTGCCGCCGGGGATCAAAGTTCAATCGGACTGCGCGGCCCAATCTTCTGATGAGACGGCCTACGATGCTTGTGTTGAGGCAGTCCAACATTATGATGTCCTTCAGGCGGTGAGTAAGGTTTGGGATTCAAACTCCAATGGAAAAAAATGCTACGAGGGAAATACCTATCAAGCGACAGACGTGGTCGAATTTGCATACTGCGACAATGAATGTGCCTTTAATGAACGGGCATGCACGCGGTGTGAAGTGCCATCCTCGGACGGCACGCCCAGGGCATTTGTCTGTAAAAGCCGTCGCAGCGCCATGGAGGCGGTCGGTACCTTCTGTCGGTTGAAAAACGGCATGTGCTCAACTTTTGACCCTGAAAAAATGTGCGCGTCAAAACCGGGGCGTGAATTTTCCGGAACTGGCCTTACGGCTGTCGATGGCCGTACGGAGCACAAAGGTTCATTTGAACTTTCAGGATACCTTGGGGCCTCGGAGTCTGTGCAAGTGAAGGCTGGGGTTGTTGCCGGACAGAAGGTGGCTGCCAGAGGCACCCTGCGTGGCACGATTGGTTACTCGGCATCGACCTTGGGTAGTGACGTCTTCACGACGAACAGCATCGCGACTCCCGGAACCAGGGTCTCCTGCTTTCTGATCATCGATCGGATTGCGGACGTTTCTTATCGCGCTGAGTTGGGGGTTGGTGGCGATTTTATACTGGCAAATGGCGAGGCTGTGGTTGAAATCGGTGGCGGCTTTAATTTGGACAAGCAATTTTCAAAAACCAGTGCAACCTGGTCCGCAGGGGGGCAAACTGAGGAAATGATCATGACCCAGTGTGGTCAAAATTACGTGCGGCGTTGGATCGCGAATGAATTGACGAAGCACCTTGAAGATTCTGCCGGGCTTAAAATCATACAAAAAGCCGTGCAGCGGGTATTGCTCGACTCGGGGCTGGGCAAACAATTTGGATTGAAAGATACATCGGCCGTTTTCTGCCGCTATCCCGAATACGATGTGGCAAATTATTACCGAACGGCAGGGGTGCAGGTGTATGTTGGTGATGACGTCAAAGTGCAGTGGGGCCACTTGCGGCACCTTGGGTTTGACGCGCTCTGGCCAGACGCCTGGTCAGAAAAACTTAAGGTCAACGAAGAATCTCTAAGGCCATTCGTGCGTGAATTCAAAGATGGAACCCTTCGTGGGGAGCGCCTTAGCCAGCTTTTTAATGAAGTCATCGTTCCAGCGTCACAGTTTGCTCAGGACACCAGATGGAAAGCGGATCATTGCATGGTCCAGTGAGCAGCACTTCGACCGGTTTAGACAATGGGGTCCGCTTCATGAATTCCAGTCGTTTTTTACTGAGGATTGGAATCGGTATAATTTTTTCGGTGGTTTTCAATTACACGATACGGCCCCGCCTTGTCATGAACGCTACCAAAAAAATGTTCGCTGAATCTTGCCAAAATAAACGATCATGCCTCGACGCGTTGAATGTCGAGGTAAATCGCTGCATCAGCACGATTTTTCCCAGAAAAATTTCTCAGTGCATGTTCAAAATTAACGCAAGAGTCTCATGCAACGTTTCTGAAGAGTGCCTTTCGGCAGTCGATAAATACATGGACCCATGCTACGCGGTAACTGTGCCAAAAAGCCGTTCGGCCCCTGATCAAAACGAGATTAAATTGCTACTTGCCTGCCTCAATGAACGTGCGGGACAAAATATATTTGTAGTCCCCACTCAGTGATATTTTTGAGGCGACCGGGCATTTCCAAGAATGCAGCAGATCGACGTAATCATACTTTGCTTAACGCCCTGTGGTTTTGCACTGGTTAACGAGTAGCTGTGCCCAGTCCTTGTTGTACATGTTCACCCAGACGCGGTTGTTGTCGCCACAACCACTGATGGGGTTGAACTGGACGTTGAGCACGGAGCCAGCTTTGAAGGGGATATCGAAAACAGGCTTGGTCGAGGTCCTAAACTGCCCCGACGACCAGCTGTATGAGCCCGGCCCACTTAGGCTAATCACCATATCGTGATCGCATGAGCTGATCTTTGTCACGACGCCACCGATGCTCTGATCGATCAGCGAAGTTACTGAATTTGCAGATACCGCGACCTTACCGGTGAAGCACAGTACGGCATCATTGAAGTCATGGTCCCCGGAGAATGGATGGTCTTCAAAATTCACGCCGACTTTAACCGCGGCCACGCCTGCGGGTACACGTAACTGGCCGACGGCACTTTGCCCACCAAACGTCGCCGTCACCTGGGTTGTGCCAGCAGTTTTACCCTTGAAGGCACCGCTGCCCATAGACCAAGCAATGGCAGCATTCTGAGAGTTCCAAGCTGCCTGCGCCGTCACATCCTTCACACCAGAAAGGCTATAATTTGCCGTGGCCTTGAATGTTCCGGTCACATCGATCGCAATCAGTTGGGATGGTGGCGTTACTTGTAAAGAGGTCAAGGTATCGACGGACTCGGGTCTCTGTTCGGGAGTCGGGGTGGAAGTGGGTACGGGATGTTTTGAGGGGTCAGGACTGTAAGTCGACGTGGCGTCTGCCGACGGCCAGGGAGTTGTTGTTAACGGCTTGTTAACGCCAGTATCGTTGCCAAATTTTGTCGTGCGGCAAGAAGCAAAGGCTAAGAATGAAAGGCACGCGCTGAAGAAAAAAGATTTTCGCCCGAGAATCAGCATGTTTTATCCCTTGATAGATCAGATCAAGGATATCAAAGCCTGCCTGTTCATGCCAGTGACGTCGCGCGAATGCCTAGTTTAGATAAATCACATCGAGCGCCGGTATTTTCCGCCTACCCGATAAAGCGTATCCGTGATCTCTCCGAGGCTCGCATGCCTCACCGTCTGCATCAATGCCGTAAAGGCGTTGCCTCCACCAATGATGGTATCGGTCAGCAGTTTTAAGGCTGCGTCGCGTTTTGCGTTGTGGGCTTTTTGGAAGTCGTGCAGGCGGCTAAGTTGCTTATCTTTTTCTTCGTAGGAAGCTCTGGCCATTTCAATTTCAGGGCGAAGGTATTCACCACTGATTACCTTTGGATTTAGGAAGGTGTTCACGCCAACAATTTGAAGTTCGCCGGAGTGTTTTTTACCTTCGTAGTAAAGGCTTTCTTCCTGGATCTTGTTGCGTTGGTATTGGGTTTCCATGGCACCGAGAACACCGCCGCGAGACGATATTCGATCAAACTCCTGCAAGACGGCCTCTTCAACCCGATCTGTGAGAAGTTCTAAAAAGAACGAGCCTTGGTTGATGTTCTCACAGTTATTTAGGCCAAATTCTTTGTTGATGATCAGTTGAATGGCCATGGCGCGACGGACGCTTTCCTCCGTCGGCGTGGTGATGGCTTCATCGTAGGCATTGGTGTGCAGTGAATTGCAGTTATCGTAGAGCGCCATGAGGGCCTGCAGCGTTGTGCGGATGTCGTTGAAATCGATCTCCATCGCATGCAGTGAACGGCCCGAAGTCTGGATGTGATATTTGAGTGTCTGGCTTCGTTCGCTGGCGCCGTAACGGTCCCGCATTGCAATGGCCCAGATTCTGCGCACAACGCGTCCAAGGACTCCGTATTCCGGGTCGACGCCGTTACTGAAGAAGAAGGACAGGTTTGGCGCAAAGTCATCGATCTTCATACCGCGCGTCAGATAATATTCGACATAGGTAAAACCATTGGCCAAGGTCAGGGCAATCTGGGTCACCGGGTTGGCGCCTGCCTCGGCAATGTGATAGCCAGAAATCGACACGCTATAGTAGTTCCGGATTTTTTTATCGATGAAGAACTGTTGAATGTCCCCCATCATTTTTAGGGCGAATTCCGTCGAGAAGATGCAGGTGTTTTGTGCCTGATCCTCTTTCAAAATGTCCGCCTGCACTGTGCCACGAACGGTCTGGATGGTTTGTTCGATGATCGTGTTGTGGGTTGCGGGATCTGGGACCTTGCCGTTTTCGGCAACATACCGATCGATCTGCTGATCGATGGCCGTGTTCATGTACATCGCCAGGATGATGGGAGCGGGTCCATTGATGGTCATGCTGACGCTAGTGTTGTTGGCGCATAAGTCAAAGCCGCTGTAGAGCACCTTCATGTCTTCCAGCGTTGCGATCGATACGCCCGATTCGCCAACCTTGCCATAGATGTCCGGGCGTTGGTCCGGGTCGCTGCCGTAAAGGGTCACACTGTCAAAGGCCGTCGATAAGCGCTTTGCGTCAGCATTTTTAGATAAGTAGTGAAAGCGCGCGTTGGTTCGCGCCGGCCCACCCTCGCCGGCAAACTGCCGTTGTGGATCTTCACCAGTCCGACGGAAGGGAAATACGCCGCCTGTAAAAGGAAAACTGCCCGGGACATTTTCGCGGGTCAGAAAGCGGATGACATCTGCCTTAGTGGTGAAGGATGGCAAGGCGACCTTTGGCAGATGTTGATGCGAAAGGGTTTCAAAGCTGGCCTTCGCTTTGACGTCCTTGCCACGGACTTGATAGGTGAAGGCATCACTGGCGTAATTGCGACGGATATTTTCCCACTGATCGAGCTCTGCCATAAGTTTGGACGGGATTTTTTCCCACAAGGCCTTTGCGCTGGATTCAAGTTGCGCAGCTGTGGCTGTTTCGTTCTTTTCCCGACAAATGAAAGCTGCGCGGTCCAGGGATTCAGCGTCGTGGGTGATCTGAACAAGGTTTTTGCTTGCGGTGTGATAGTCGCGGACCGTGCGGGCAATGTCTGCCAGGTAAGTTGCGCGACCCGCTGGAATTAGACTTTCGCGCCGTGTTGATTCGATCGCAACCGGGCGTTGCTCAGAGGCATGGAACCGCTCGGATTTTGATTTTTCATTCGCCTTTTCATTTATTTTGGCGACAAGAGCCTTGTACAGGCCGTTGGTGCCATCGTCATTGAAGCGGCTCGCTATGGTTCCAAAAACCGGAAATTCGTCGTCCGCCAGACGGACACCTTTAAATCGGGAGCGACGCAAGTTTGTGCGAACATCGCGGATTGCATCCAGCGATTGGGCGCGTTCAAACTTGTTGATTGCAATGAAATCGGCGAAGTCCAGCATATCAATTTTTTCAAGCTGGGTTGCGGCACCGTATTCGGCGGTCATGACATAGAGCGTAAGGTCGGAGATGTCGAGAATGCCAGTGTCGCCCTGACCAATGCCGCTGGTCTCAACGATGATCAAATCGAAAGGTTGAGTTTTTAAAAGTGCGATGGCGTCACGCGTGACGGCCGCAATTTCTTTGCCCGAGCCACGGGTGGCAAAGCTGCGCAGAAAAATCCTTTGGTCGCTGGCAGAATTGAAGCGAATCCGGTCACCAAGCAGTGCACCACCGGTTTTTTTCTTTGAGGGATCGATACAAATCAAGCCGATGCGGGTATCAGGATTGTCCCAAAGTAAACGGAGCAGCAACTCATCGGTGAGGGAACTTTTCCCGGCACCGCCGGTGCCAGTGATGCCAAGAACGGGGATTGTCCTGGGCGGCTGTTTGCTTTTGAGCGATCCGGATGCCTCGATAAGGTGGCCGACAGCCTCGTCATGGGATACTTTTCCGCTTTCGAGCAAGGTTAGCGCCCGGGCGAGATGGCTAACGGCGTTCGCATCTTGTTCAGGCCAAGTGGTGATCTCTCGGTCGGCCGAATGGAGCATGTGACCGATGATCCCATCGAGTCCCAGGCTGGAGCCATCTTCGGGGCTATAGATCTTGGTAACGCCGGCGGCTTCAAGCTCAGCGATTTCCTTGAGGGTGATGACACCGCCGCCACCGCCAAAAATCTTGATGTCGCGGCCGCCACCGGCGTCCAGTAACTGCCGGACGTATTTGAAGAATTCCATGTGTCCGCCCTGGTAGCTCGATAGCGCGACGGCGTGGGCATCTTCTTGGATTGCGGCTTCGGCGACTTCGGCGGCAGACCGGTTGTGACCAAGATGAATGACTTCAGCGCCACGGGCTTGCAGCAGGCGGCGCATGATGTTGATGCTCGCATCGTGGCCATCAAATAGGGCGGTGGCGGTGATGAAACGCAATTTTTGGCGTGGCACATAGGTTTGCATGGAACTTGATTGCATTGGACCCGCCTTCGTATCATTATGTCTACGCCGTATTCTTAACAAAACTTCGGGTCTTATGGCACAAAATCCATCACTGTCTTTTGATAATACAGAAATAGCCTTTCGTTCTTTGTCGGACACGGAGCTTTTGCGAGCCTATACGTTGTTCCGGATGATTGGATTTCCGAGTCTCGTCAAGATCGGACCCCGTATTTTGACGACGGCCATGCGCTGGCATCTTCCGGTCTCTGGGATCGTCAAATACACTATTTTCAAGCATTTTTGTGGAGGCGAGTCGATCGAGGACTCCAGCGCGATGATCGATCGCCTTGGTCGTTTCAATGTTGGAACGATCCTTGACTATTCCGTCGAGGGTGGACGCAGTGAGAGGGAGTTTGATGCTGCCGTCAAGGAAGTAACGCGTACCGTTGAGGCGGCAGCCGGCGAAAAAAAGATTCCATTTGCAGTATTTAAGGTTTCCGCTTTGGGCAGCCACCGGGTTTTGGAGGCCGCGTCCATCGGTGTGTCCGCTGGACAGTCTGTTCCCTCCCGGTTGAAGGCAGATTATGCCCGGGTTCATCAGCGCGTGCTGAAGATTTGCCAAGCTGCGGCTGATCATAACGTCAGGATTTTTATTGATGCCGAAGAAACTTGGATTCAGGGCGCCATCGACTGCATGGCAGAAGAGATGATGGCCCGCTTTAATCGCGAGGGTCGGACGATCGTTTATAATACGGTTCAGCTTTATCGGGTCGGTCGGATTCAGGCTATGGAAGAACAGCTTCAGCGGGCCCGCAGCGGCTCGTTCAAAATTGGCTTCAAACTGGTGCGCGGAGCCTACATGGAAAAAGAGCGGGCTCGCGCAAGTAAGGCCGGTGCATCGTCTCCCATTCAAGCAGAAAAAGCTGGGACTGACGCGCAGTTTAATCAGGCAACGGCGTGGTGCCTTGACCATCTCGACGATGTGTCTTTTTGTGCTGGGACCCATAACGAGGATTCATGCATTGCGATTGCGGATGGTATGACGGCCCGGGGCCTTGCTTGTGACGATTCACGGGTTTGGTTTTCACAGTTGCTTGGGATGAGCGACCACCTCTCATTTAATCTTGCAGCAGCAGGTTTTAATGTTGCGAAGTACGTTCCATATGGCCCGGTGAGGGCCACCCTGCCCTACCTCTTTCGACGCGCCGAGGAGAATACCTCGGTTTCCGGCCAAGCTGGGCGCGAACTTCTACTGCTGACCAAGGAAATCCGGCGGCGGGGCCTTAGAATCCGCCGGAGTTAGGATCTGGACGAGGTTCGATATTTCAATTTGGTGAAACGTTCAAGATAGAGCTAACTGAGCGGCCGTTTAGGCTGCGCGTATGAATCAGCATGCGCCCTGGGGTCAAACGTTCTGAGTCAAGCCCAACGTCAACGCTGAAGGGGACTTCAACGTCGGCGCAGTTTCCTTTATGCATGGCCATGATCGGAAGGATTTCAACCGAATCCGGGAAATACTTGGAATCTACGTGTTCAATGTACATGCAGCTATTGGTGAACCTGCCGCGGAGTGTCGCCATGTGCTGACCTGGCGTCGTCTCTTTTTGGTCCAGAACCAAGTCTTCCACCGGTGCATATAGAAAATCATCCGGGTATTTGGACTGGGCTTTTGTCACGGCAAGAGATCCAATCTGATGGCCTTCGGTATTCTGAATTCGGTAATGACCCCCAGCCAGCATCCCGAGTTCGACTTCTTGGGTATAAGGAACCAAGGCTTCGATACACGGTACGTTAAAGTAGTTGGCGCGGGCCTGGATGGTAATCATTTTGTGCTCGTCGCTAACATGCACCTCTGGTTTCGTGAGGCGGTAGCAACCGTCTGGAAGGTATCCATCCAGAATGACAACCGAATTGTCGTTGCTGTCCAACCCTTTTGGGGTGAAGACGCGGGTAACTTTGATGTTCCGGACTTCATCCGGATCTGAGGAAGATGTCGCAAGTGCGATGGAATTAAGTGCAAGGCCAGAAAAAGTGAGGGCTCCAGCGGCCACAATTGATCTGAAAGCGGTATGGTTCATGGCAGGCTCCTTGGTGAAAATCCGTTTACGACAGCAACATGCCCCAGTGTCAGTCTGGAACGATGAGATGTTCATTAGAAAAACCCATTCCGTATCAATCTGAACCGCGGCGCATATTTTTCCGACTTCTAAACTGTCGGACTTGGGACAGAAACTGCTGCGGTCCAGTTCGCATGCGAACCATGGCGAGGGGAGCAAAAATTATTCCAACAATTGCCGCATGAACCAGAATGGAAAAGAGCGCGGCTAATTTTTTACCGAACAGATGCGTGACGTCCAGATGCAGTTGTTGCTGAATTAAAACGGCGCAAACGGTGGCAAAGATCAGAATTCCGATTGATCGAAAGGTTTCCCGCCATTCTACGATAACTTTGTCGCGGGTCATTCCCGCGATAAGCAAAATGGCGTTGCCGGTCAAGGTGGCAGAGGTTGTCAGGGCCAGACCACGGTGACCAAATTTTCCGACCAGAAGATCATTCGCAAAATAGTTTACGCCGATGGAGGCAATTCCAACCCACATCGCATAGCGCGTGCGTTCCGTCGCATAATAATAGGAATTTAATACTTTCAATAAACCATAACTTACCAAACCAAAACTATAGGCTTGTAATGCAATGGAAGTGGCGGCGGTATCTCGTGATGTGAAACGCCCGGCTTCATAGAATAGGGAGATCACTTCAGGGGCAGCCACGAATAAAAATGCGAAAGATGGCAGCAGCAGCCAAGTGACGAGTTCAAGGGCGTTGGTGATTTCCATTGAAGCCGCCGCATCGACTTTATGGCCAGCGCGTGCGATGGCTCTCGTGAGTGCTGGCAGGACGGCCGCACTAATTGCCACCCCGAACATCCCGATGGGAAGCTGCAGAAAACGAAAGGCAAAGTTCAACCACGTCACAGCTCCTGGTTCCAGCGAAGTTGCAAAGTTTGTATTCACAATGACGTTTACTTGACCGGCGCTGGCAGCAATCACCATCGGCACCATTAGAAACGCAATCCTGCGAATCTCAGGCGTCCATGGAATCATACGTTTGTTCTGGCTGGCATTCGCCGTGGGCATCATTGCGGAACTTCGGTCGGTCCTTAGGCCGAGGGACGCGAACCACATTTGCAATCCGGCGCCAATGAGAACCCCGACGCTGAGTCCCGTGATGCCGGCGTCCCCCAACCAAGCCGCGGTTTGCGGACTAGCCGTAGCGGCAAGGAGTGGGGTGAGCAGCAGCGCTCCTGAGATATTTGCAAGGTTGAATGCTGCCGGGGATACCGCAGAGAGAAAGAAGTGCCCCTTTTTGTGCAGGGCTCCCGTGATGATTGAGGTCATGGCAAAAATGGCAATGGTTGGAAAGAGGATCTGGGTTTGGCGGATTGCTATAGAATTAAACAGTTCGCTGTCGGGGGCCGATCCTCGGCGGCTCATTAGCGCTACGAGCCAAGGCGCACAGGCAATGCCTGCCACGACAATCCCAAGTCCGAGCCACCTGACGATTTTCAGGGTATCTTTCAAAACCTGGCGAGCAACGGCCTCATCACGCTCAGCGGTTGCCGTGTAGACCTGGGTAAATGAGCTTCCTAGAGCCCCTTCAGCGATTAATTCGCGTAGTAAGTTAGGAATCCGGTAGGCAACAACAAAGGCGTCCATTGCGGTGCCAGCACCAAAAACAGCGCCAACAACCGACTCGCGAAGAACGCCAGACACGCGGCTCACGACCGTGCCGGCGGTGAATAGCGCGCTGGACCTGGCGGTGGAGCGTGTGGTCGGGGTTTTGCCCATGTTTTGCGGGTCTGCGGGTGACATGAGATATCCTTTGCCCAGAGTGTCCCTGTTTGCGAAGGTGGCTGGCAAGGAGATTGCGTAGGCTTGTGCGATTGGGGGGAGTTCGGGTAAGTTTTCGGGACGTCAACCAGCGCTACCTTTGTTTGTTCACCGGAGGTCAATTGTCTGTAATTCAATTCCGGCAGCGATGGGCTGTGACACCAATTATATTTCTCGCCATGGCTTCGCTGATGGCGTTGGGGCCTGACGCCCGTTTTCCAGGTGAGCCGGGCAGCGATCCATGGATGCGCCGTCCGAATGATCCGGAGTACGCTGCGACCTGGCAAAATTTTTCGCACATACCGTATGATCAGGTTAAACAGGTTTCTGATGAGGAAGCCCGTTTAGGTGCCGGCATGCATGTCGACCGGGCGTGGCAAATTCACGTTGGGACTCCGGCAACAAAAATCGCAGTTCTCGATTCTGGCATCCTTTGGGATTCGCGCGACTTACGGGAACGCTACGCACTGAATATCGGGGAACTTCCGGTTCCATACGGCGCAAAAACTTACGATGCTAACGGCGATGGCCGCATCTCCCCTGCTGACTGGCTTTCTGATCCTCGAATGAAGGAGCAGTCCAGCAAAGGTTATTTGACGCCTGCCGACCTGATTGCAGTTTTTTCCGACGGTGTTGATTCAGATCAAAATGGGTTTGTTGACGATATTGCAGGATGGGATTTTCTTGAGCGCGACAATAATCCTGCAGACCGAACGGAATTCGGTCACGGCACAATGGAAGGCAACATGTCAGCCGGTGCGGTCAACAATGGCATCGAATCTGCCGGTGCTTGTGGCAATTGCTCCGTAGCGTTTTTTCGAGTCAACGACAGCTTTATGGCGGACAGTAATAATATTGCCGCAGCAGTACGCTACGCAGTCGATAATGGATTCTCGGTGGTCCAGGCTGCGCTCGGACCATTCAATATGACGCCCGCCCTATACGCCGCCGTTGAACATGCGTGGAAGCACGACGTTGTCGTGGTGGCCACGGCCGGCGATGAAAATAGTTTTCACAGCAATCAGCCGGCCGTGCTCGATCAGGTGCTGTACGTTAATGCACTGCGCCATGACGGCAAAACCCCACAAGATTCATCGAGCTACCTTGCCTTCAATAATTGCAGTAATTTTGGTGCGCGTTTAGACGTTAGTGCTTCCGGCAAAGCTTGTTCTTCAGAGGCTACGGCGCGACTTGCCGGGATCGTGGCTTTGGCTAAATCCTATGCCGCTCAAACCGGACGTCACTACTCTGCTGGTGAAATCATTGCGACGGTGCGTCATACCGCCGATGACGTCAACCTTGGGGGCGCCGAGGCTTCGTCTGAGCGCATGCCGTCGATGGAGGGTTGGGATTCGACCACCGGAAATGGTCGGGTTAATGCCGCCGGACTGCTTGAGGCGATTCAGCGAGATCAAGTTTTCCCTGGAGGGCGCATTACTTCTCCGGCTTGGTTTGATGTTTTTCGCGAGGCAGATAAGTTAGCAATTCCAGTTCAAGTATCCGTACCGCTTCCGCGAACCGGAAGCCTTCGCCTTCGTCTGGTTATTCAACGGGGTGTGGAGGAAGCGGGGGCCGAAGTGGTTGAGGTTGCGGCCACGCCGGTTCTTGCTGGGGCATTTAATGACCAGTTGGCTGTTATCAATATTGAATCATTGATGCAGATCAAAGCGTCGTCATTTGAAAATAATCGCTACCGAGACGCATGGACCTTGATTCTTGAAATAGACGATTTGTCTGGAAGGATCAGTCGGGTGCGGCGGACGTTTTTTCTATTCCCTGATGGGGGGCTGGCTCCGCAAATATTTCACTCATCTAAAATTCAACATGCCTCGATAGAAGGCGCTCCAGTATTTTACGATATCGATGGTGATGGTCGTGACGAGGTAGCCTTCGCGGATGGCGCCGGCCTTATTCACTTGCTCGACTCAAATAATGGAACGGTCTCCACCCCAACAGGATTATCGGGCGAAAGGCCTGGATTTCCGGTGTCGATGCCGTCGTCGTATCCTGCCCGTGGATTTTCTTCGAGTGTCTTTTCGGCCCTTGCTGCCGGCGAGATCGAACCAGGAAAGCCGGTTCTCGTCGCTGCCTCAATCGAAGGGCATGTGGCAGCCATCGATGGTGATGGACACTTTTTACCAGGTTTTCCTGTATCAATTCCCTTTCCGAATTTTTCGACGGTGACGCGAACCGCGGATCCGTCCACGGGTGTGCTTGCAGCTCCGGTACTTGCTGATATCGACCACGATGGTCACCGTGAGATTATTGTGGCGGGCCTTGATGGTCATATTTATGTGTTCCGGTTTGATGGAACGATGCAGCCCGGTTTTCCAGTGCCAGTTCTCAATAATGGAATGTTGGCAAAGATTGTCTCTTCGCCGGCGGTATACGATGTCAACCGGGACGGCGTTCTGGATCTAGTGTTTGGAACAGCTCATTACAGTGAGACATCGGGGTTTTTATTTGCCGTGAGCGGGCGAGGCCTATTGGACTCTACGGTCGTACTACCCGGATTTCCCACTCGGATTCCAGTCCTTCGCAATAACATCTTGCCACTGATTGGATCCGGCATCGCGGCAGCTCCCGCGATCGGAGATATTGATGGCGATGGAATTGCAGAGATTGTCGCACACGGCTTTGCCGGCAAGGCTTATGTGGTGGGGCTTGATGGAAAGTTAAAAAAATCCCTGTCCATGATTCCCTCGCCATCTAGTCCTGCGATAAGCGAGGAAGAGATGGCGGTTGCCTTTGGGCAGTCTGCGATCGCGGATCTCGATGGTGATGGCACAGGTGACGTCTTTGCACCCGGTGTGGGTCGACGAATTTTGATCAGTCTTTTGATGGGCGGGCGGCGCGTTCCCTACCGTTATTTGATCGGCAGTTGGTCCGGAAAAACCGGTGCAATGAATCCGACTTTTCCGCGCTTTCTAGAGGACGCACCCCTTATGGGTTCTCCAATATTTGCGGATGTGACAGGCGACGGACGCCCTGACGTGATCGTTCCCGATGCCGGTTTTGAACTTCACGCCTTCGATGTCATGGGTGCGAGGGCGCGCGATGGAGTCGCTGCTAAGGGGCCTGAAGCGGTGGGCTTTCCAAAGCGGACCGGTGGATGGATGTTTGGCAGTCCCGCGGCTGGTGATTTTGACGGTGATGGACGGGTGGATTTAGCTGGTGGGACCAGAGAGGGGCTTATCTTCATCTGGCCGACGCCTGGAAAAATTTCGGCGCAAAGCCGTTTTGGTTACGACTACAAGGGTAATGCCCAAAGAACAGGTGTTTGGCTGCCAGAACGCTCCGGGGGAAAAAAGTGAATAGAAAGCTCTATGCGGTCTTGTTTTTACTTTTCAGTTTTAGCTCCGTGGGCATGGGTCAAATCACGCCAGATGCCCTCAAGCTTGATCTAACCCAAGATGGACTTGATGTGATTGCGCGCGAAATCCAAACGCGTTTCATGCGTAACGTTAATTTCCGTCAGATAAAAGACCTTCATAAGGTTCTTTCCAACGGATGGAATTTGGACACGGTCGGCTTAAATTACAGTGTTGATTTTAAAAAGCTGAATTTGAGGGTCGCCAAGGATGGGGTTCATGTTGAGTTTTCGGTAAATTCCGTTGCTCTGCACGCCGATTCAATCAAGGTCTCAAGACCCTGGTTGTGGTGGACCCTTAGGTCCAACTGTACCAGTGTCGATGTCAGTGTTTCGGGTTCTACTGGGCCGGCGCTGTCTGTACGTCTAATGCCCTTGGTGACTGAAGCCGGAAATCTTGACGCCGACCTCGGGGGAGTGGATTTTGTCATCGATCCAGATGCCTACGTGGTTCAGGGTCCTGCGGAATGTTCTGGTATCCTGGGCTTTGGCAGCTACATACGGGATGCCGTTGCTGGCGTACTTTCCGGGGCGAGGGAACAGATTGCCGATATTGTGAAAAAGCAAGTTGTGGAGTTATTGCCTGAGGCTTTCGTTGAAATCGACGGCATGTTGCATCAATCCTTTGAATTGCATGTTGGGTATCCTGGAATTCCATTTTCTGAGGACCTACTGCTCACTGGATCACCAGCGGCAATTGAGGCCCATGATGGGCGTCTTGTTTTTGTAATGAGGTCGGATATTTCGGCTATTTCGAGGGATGGATTTCTAGATCACAGGCAAAAAGAGCGGCGGGCAGCCAGTGCCCCTCCGCGCTTGATATTTGGTTCTGTTGGTCTAAATAAAAAAGTTATTAATGATGCTTTGGAAGCATTGCATCCTATGGCTCAAAAAGAATTTGAGCTGAAACCCGACACGATTCCGCAGCTGGGTGCGTACTTGAATGCAGATGCCCTTGCATCGATATGGCCTGATTTGCATGAATTGGATTTGGATACGAAAGAAATTCGGGCGTTCGTGAGCCTTCCGGGTCTACCGAGCATTGAAGCGTTGCAGGTCAAAGATTCGGTGCGCGCGATCAAATTTGCGATCAATATTCCAGATGCGCGATTGTCCATCATGGTCAAGACACGGGGCGTTTGGATGAACTACGCGAATATTAGTGCGCAGCTTTCTGTGCCGCTTGGGATCGACATGGAAGATGGGGAGATGGAAGTTAAGCTGAGCGATCCTGCCGTGGTCGCTATAAGCGGTGGCTGGGCGAATGATTATCAGCCTTCCATTGATATATTTGAAGCCGACCTGGCGCAGGTAATGATGAAGAGTGTTTTCGACATGGTATTTCTTCAAGGACCGTTTTTACAGTTTCTTGTTCCGGTCTACGATTTTGGGGGAGGGCGAATGGGCTTTGCGAATCCACGCCCTGATGGCCCATATTTTTCAATCGATTTGATTTCGGCCAAGTAAAAAAAAATCTATTTAATCGACGAGGCATCCATTCGGGCCTTGGCAGCTTCCTCGCGAATTTGAGCGGCCGTTTTGTCCCGGACAAAGAGGTTGGTGTCTAAGTCGGGGTCACTTTCCTTTTGCTTGGCCACTAATTCAAGAGCAGTCGCTGCCGCGAGCAATGCCGATTTACGGATTGCAGGAAATTCGGGGAAGTCTTTGTCCACTTGAAGAAATCGGAAAGCGCAGGAGTGATAGATTTTTTTTCGGCAGTAGAAGTCGCTGATGAAAATAGCGTGCTCAGCCAGCCGTTTGCGCCCTGCGAGAATTAAATTACGAGCCTCATTCGAGTATTTACTCTCGGGATGTGTCGCAAGAAGTTTGTGCCATTCGTCAATGGCCTTGGCTGTAAACTCTTGTTCACGATTCACTTCCTCTGGCGCATCTTTCCAATAGGATTCGCCAATTCGAAACATCGCAAAGTCGCTTTGTGGATGCTTCGGATGTAATTTGACGAACTGTTCGTAAGAAACGACAGCTTCTGGATAGCGACTTAGTTGAAATTGGGCGTTGGCAATGAGAAGCTCGGCGTCGGTGGCGTATTGGCTGTAAGGAAAGCGGGATTTGAATTCGCCGAGCTTAGAGATGGCGATCTCAAAGCTCTCTTCGTCGTAAGCTTCCTTCGCGTGGGCGTAAGAAGTCTTGGGGTCGTTTGGATCCAGCTCCTTCTCGGTACAGCCGGGAAGGCTAAAAAGGATGACCGCAGCCACCGCGCAAACGAAGGGAATCGTAGCCGTTACGCTGTTTTTTTTGATTTGTTCCAGGGCGCTGGAGAACATCCTGAAATCCTTGCGAAAAAAGTTTGACTATCCCTCTACATACCAAAGCAGAGATGCCGATACTACAAAGAGATGAGTGAATTAGGACTAAAATCGCAAAAACAACTCCCAAGGGAGCCATCGCGCCGTCGACTCGGCGCGGTTGGGCGTACCCTTTTGTGGGCATTTGGTATTTCGCTGCTGCTGCACTTTGTCACCGTCTGGCGTATGGGGGTCTGGGGGGGAGAAGCACGCCGCGACCGCGATCTCATAAAGCCACTGACCCTGCGCATCAAGCCGCTACCGGATCGTAAACCTGCACATCAAGACCGCTCGATTGTGGAAACCAAGCAAGCTCCGACACGACCCCCTGAAAATCAGGCCCATTTGGGTGCCCAAGACCATCAGGCACAGCGTGAAACGCGCACGGCGAATCACCCAGGAACCAGAGGCGACGAGACTCCAGCGAAAGAACGCTCCTCAACAAAGGAGCAGATCCAAGCGCCCAATCAGAAGCCGGCCCAGAAGGCTTCGTCACGAGACCCGCGGAGCGAGGCCTACATTGCGGCGGACCCCCACGGTCAGGTTCGTGTGTTGCGCAAGGGCAAGGCCCGCAATGCCTATGAGGCACTTTTGCAGGATCAGGTGGCCCATCGTGAGCGGGCCGTAAAATCTGGTCGTACAGAATACATTAACGACCAGATTCCTGAAGGCAATCGGGTCGATTTGAACACCACCAACTACAAATACCTGTCGTATTTTATTGGACTTAGAAAATCGATTGAGTTGACCTGGATATATCCGACATCGGCTGTGCGCCAAGGGCTACAGGGTGAAGTTCGGTTGGAATTCAAGATTGAAATGGACGGACGGATGACCCAAATTCGCGTTTTGACTTCGTCCGGCTACGAAGTCCTTGATCGGGCGATTGTTGATGCAATTAAATTAGCCGCGCCGTTTGCGCCCCTGCCAAAGTCGATGGCCAAGGATTCCCTGGTGATCACGGCCACGTTTCGCTACGTTCTTTACGCTTACAATACCTTGTAAGCCAAGGCACGAGCCACTTCCATGCTTTAGGGCCTGCTTTCGTCTGGTCACGGCACCCGGTTCACGCTAAGATCATCTTCAAAGCGATTTATTTAAACTCCTACGCTGCAGTCCCGGGGGGATTCAACTTGCGTTTGTTGTCCACCTTTTTAGTTCTGCTGACGTTTTTGATGGGATGCTTGCATCATCCCATTTTACCAGGAAATGCCACATCCGATCACCCACGGACAAGGTTGACGGAAGTCAAACCTGAGCCTTTTCAAGGCGAGGAAGCCATCGCGGCCGATGCTGCGACAGACGCTGAACAAGGCTTTGCTTCCGGTGAAGATGACATTGAGCTCACCGAAGAAATTCTCGAAGAGGGCCTTTGCAAGGACGATATTTATGCGACGTGGTTGAAAAACCAATATTACGCTGGGCATGTTGCGCCCAAAGCCCAAGCCGGAACTGAATTTGACGGTAATACGAATCCTGGCGGAAAACGTAATCGCCATTTATATTCCAAGGGATCTCGGGCCAACCGCTCTCGCCGTGGCGCCGCAGAGTCTCGGGATATGGCTGCCCTCCACTACGCGGCAAATCGTTTCGTGGGCGAGATTACGGATTACTACGGTGGGATTCCTTTAGTGGCGCACCCCCGTGTTGAATTTTGGATCCGTTATTTCAAAACTCAGGGCCGTGCCTCTTTTTTAAAATGGCTGGTTCGTGGTGAATCGGTGCATCAGGTCGTGGCACCGCTGCTCCGAGAGCAGGGGCTTCCGGAAGAACTTTATTTTTTAGCGATGGTTGAGTCCGGTTTCTCCAACGCTGCATACAGCCGCGCAAAAGCGACGGGCACCTGGCAATTTATGTCTGGGACAGCAAAATTATACGGCCTCAGAATCGACTATTGGATCGATGAACGTCGTGATCCCGTGAAGTCCACGGTGGCAGCAGCGCAATTTCTACGTGACTTGTATGAGGATTTTGGTGATTGGCACCTTGCCATGGCCGCCTATAATGCTGGCCCTGGCAAGATCCGCAAGGCCATGCGGCAGACGGGGCGAAAGTCCTTTTGGGACATTGCTGACACCAATGCAATCCGCCCAGAAACAAAACATTATGTACCCAAAGTTCTCGCCGCATTGGCGTTGGCCAGCAATCCAAAGCTTCACGGATTCGAAGTAAAACTAGACCCTGCGAATGAGATGCCGGGCACTAGCGTTCTCACTAAAGAACCAGTCAGGCTTAGTGAAGTTGCCATGAAGTTGAACATCCCAATTCGCTCATTGCGCAATTGGAATCCTGAGTTAATCCATGAGATCACCCCACCACGGCGCGCTCGAAGCAATGCCGATGGCTACCGCTTGAGGATGCCTGAGCCACTCGCTGCAAAATTCCAGCAGATCCAGGCAAGCCTTGCCGCCGTCGAGGTTAAGGACATTCATATGCATAAGATTAAGCCCGGTGAAACTTTGGCCCGAATTGCCCAGATTTATAAAGTCCGCGTAAATCAAATTCTTTCACTTAACCCGACACTGCGTCCGACGAGACTGCGAACTGGTGTGGAAATTGCTGTTCCTGTTCCAAGTGTAGTGGCTAAGGTTCAGGCGCGACGATCCTGAAACCTTGACGACTGGAGGTTTTCCTGTGGACCAAAAGTGTGAGCCATTTATCCAAACGCGAATCTTTTGTCCCGGTCCAACACCGGTTCCACTTGAAGCCAAATTGGCCCCCCTTGACTCCGAAATCTACCATCGGTCCGACGAGTTCTATGCACTGCATCTTAAATGCAGCGAAATGTTGCGTCCCATTTTTGGGTGCGAACAAATTCCTGTCATTCTGTCTTGTTCTGGAACTGGCGGACTAGAGGCCGCCATCTTGAATTTGACGGCCCCTGGCGATGAAGTCATTGTCGTCAATGGGGGCAAGTTTGGCGAACGCTGGGAAGAGTTGGCGGTCCGGTATGGTTGTGACGCGAAGGTCGTCAAGGTCGCTTCTGGCGAAGGCGCTCGGGCCCAAGACCTCGAAAAAATAATGGTGAACTGTCGTGCGCCCAAGGCTTTTTTTGTCCAGGCCAATGAGACTTCAACGGGCGTGCGCCATCCCGTTGCAGAATTAGTGTCAGTCCTCAAGGAGGCATTTCCCGAATGCCTGGTGGTGGTTGATGCAATATCGTCCCTTGGTGCCCACCCCCTAAATATGAATGCCGATGGTTTTGATTGTGTTGTGTCGGCCAGTCAAAAGGGCTTTGGATTAAGTCCTGGATTAGCTTTCATAGCCCTTTCGGACCGTGCTTGGAGTCGTTTGTCCCCGCGTCCGCGTTTTTATTTTGATTTGGCGAAGGAATTTAAAGGGCAAAGCAAGGGACGCTCGGCTTGGACACCAGCCATTGGCTTAATCCAAAGCTTGGCCGTGGTTTTGGAAAAGATTCACGGAATCGGGCTTGAGGCTATGATCCGCAATCACGAACTCCTAGCCGGCGCGGTGAGGGCCTCGCTTCCGGCCATGGGCCTTGAGCTTTTCGCGAAATCCCACCCTTCAAATGCTCTGACCTCGATTCTGGTTCCTAAGGGACTGGATGGAACAAAACTGCAGGAGCTGCTTCGTGATCGCTATGGAGTGATCATTCCCGGGGGGCAGGATGAGCTTAAGGGCAAGATATTGCGCCTTTCAAACCTCGGTTTTGTCAGTCGATTTGACCTTGTTCATGCTTTGTCCGCAATTGAATTTGGCCTGAGGGATTTGGGGTACGGGCCTTGCTCCGGTGTAGGTCTTGGTTCTGGAGTGAAGGCTTTCATGCAGGCCCTTGACGCATGATTTTGCGCCGCACCAGACTCTTGTCTTAACGAGAGTCCGCTGTTAGTCTCCGCCTTCGAATCAGTACCTTTCAGAGGATGACCATGAAGATTATCGTATTGCTTAAGCAAACGCCGGACACTGAAACTAAAATCAAAATTGATGCCTCGGGTTCTGCCATTGACCATGCAGATACCAAGTACATCATTAACCCATATGATGAGTTTGCGATCGAAGAGGCCCTTCAAACCAAGGAAAAATCTGGCGGGACCCCTGAAGTCATCATCATGAGTTTTGGTGACGATAAGGCACGCGAGCTGATCATCAAAGGCTTAGCGATGGGGGCTGATCGCGGGGTCCTGATTTCTAACGCCGGTTTAGAATCAGCCGATTCGCTGACCGTGGCGAAAGTGCTTGCAGCAGCCATTAAGTCTGAGGCCGCATCTTTGGTTCTGTGTGGGCGTCAAGCGATCGACGACGACAATATGCACGTTGGTACCATGGCTGCAGAATTGCTTGCATGGCCTCACATCAACGTGGTGACTAAGTTGACTTTGACTGGCGAAAAGGCTCACGTAGAACGTGAGGTCGAGGGCGGTAAAGTTGAAGTATACGACGTCAACCTGCCGGCCGTTTTTGGCGCGCACAAGTCATTGAACACGCCCCGCTACGCCTCGCTGCCAGGGATCATGAAGGCCAAGAAAAAACCCTTCGATACCAAAACTCCAGCGGATTACGGCATCAATGCGGCAGAGCTCACAGGCAAGATCAAGGTCGCCGTTAAAGGCTATGAGTACCCACCGGCTAAACCAGCTGGAAGATTGTTCCAAGGTGAGGACATTGAAGTCATGGCTGACAAGGTTGTTCAGTTGCTACGCCAAGAGGCGAAGGTTCTTTAAATTCTGAGTTTGGTCGCAGTTTCACCATTGTCTTCGAATCTTTTGATTTTGAATTTTACGGAGAATCACGGACATGAAAGTCCTCGTTTTTGTCGAACAACGTGATGGAAAAATCAAGTCGTCTGCCTTTGAAGCTCTTACGGTTGGAGCTCGCCTTGCGGGATCGCCAGCAGATGCGGCAGCAGTTCTTGTCGGTGCCGATACGGCTTCCCTGGTCGGACAACTCGGTGGCTATGGAATTGACAAAGTTTATACTGTTTCTGGCGCTGATTTTGCCCTCTACAATGCCATGGGATGGGCTGCAGGTATCGAAGCGGCAATAAAGGACTTTAGTCCTCAGGTTGTCGTGGGCGTGGCGTCTCCAATGGGTCGTGACTTTTTTCCTCGTTTGGCGGCTCGTCTGGATGCAGCGCTTTTAACCGACGTGATTACCGTCGACTGGAAAGATGGCGCGCTTCACGGGACAAAGCCGATGTATGCCGGTAAATGCCGTGCACATCTGGTGTCTCAAAACAGCAATGTGCATTTTGTGACGATACGCCCCAATGTGATGCCAGCCCAAAAAACTGGATCTGGGTCCGCTACCGCCAGTCCGCTGCAAGTCAATGGATCTTACGCCCAAATCAAGACCGTCGAGATTCGTAAGGGCAAGAATGAAAAGGCCGACCTGACGGAAGCCTCACTCATCATCTCTGGCGGCCGCGCGATGGGTAATGCCGACAACTTCAAATTATTGCATGAATGTGCGGATGTCATTGGGGCAACGGTAGGTGCCTCTCGGGCAGCTGTAGATTCTGGATACGCCACCCATGACATGCAAGTGGGTCAAACTGGCAAGACCGTGAACCCGAACCTATATATTGCTTGCGGTATCAGTGGTTCGATTCAACATATGGCCGGAATGCGTACTTCGAAGGTAATTGTTGCGGTGAATACCGACAAGGATGCCCCGATCTTTACGATCGCAAATTACGGGATCGTGGGAGATTTGTTTCAGGTGGTTCCGGTATTGACTAAGAAGTTAAAAGAACTGGTCGGCCACTAACAGGCTTTTGAAAGTTAGAGATAGCCCTCGCGACGTGCGGCGTGAAGAAGCTCTTCACGAAACTTCGGATGCGCGAGGGCGACCATCGCGCGAACCCTTTCTGCGACATTCTTTCCGGCCAACTCTGCAATCCCATATTCTGTAACCACGGTATCGATATCGTTGCGAGTGACGCTGACTTTGGCGCCGGGGGCGAGAGAGTTCACGATTTTTGAAAGCTTTCCATCTTTGGTCGTTGAGCGTAGGGCAATGATTCCCCTTCCAGCTTCCGATCTTTGGGCTCCGGTGTGGGTATCGGTCGCCCCGCCAACGCCACTTATTGCACGGTGGCCAACCGACTCGGAACAAACTTGACCGGTCAAGTCCACTTCGATGGCTGAATTGATTGAAGTCATCCGGTAATTACGAGCGATCCTTGTGGGGTCATTGATGATCGATGTTGGATGGAGTTCAATGGCGGGGTTGCGGTCAACAAATTGGTAAAGGCGCTGGCTGCCATAGACAAAGCCACCGACAATCTTTCCCTGCCACATGGTTTTCCGGCTGCCATTGATCGCGCCCGCCTCGTAGAGATGCATGATTGCATCATTGATCATCTCTGTATGGACGCCAAGGTCTTTGCGTCCGACAAGGGACCTGCCGACGGCATTTGGAATTGCACCGATTCCAAGTTGGATGGTGGCCCCATCGGGAACAAGTTCCGAAACGTAGGATCCGATTTTTTCTTCCTCAGGGCCAGGGGTCTGGCTGGCGAGAACGGGTAGAGGATGGTCTTGCTGAATCAGATAATCAATCTCATCAAGATGCACGGTCGTTGCACCGAATGTGACGGGCATGGCTGGGTTTACTTCCAGGATCACGCATTTCGCCTTGCGGAGAATTTCTGGTTCGTAGCAGGCGTTTAGTCCAAGGCTGACAAATCCGCGTTCATCGGGTGTCGAACAACTGCCCCAGAAGACGTCAACAGGCTTGTCGACGACCGGTACCCGGGTCCGGTCAATCCAATAGGCTGCCTTTCGTGCGGCGGCCGGCATGCTCGCTGTGGTCAGAATATGGTGGGTCCAGCGGGACATGTGATTGGGAACGTAGTGAACATGCTTCCAATTGCCATTTTGACGCACCCGGGTGCTTAAAAACATGGCCTCAATTTGGATGTGGCCATCAAGCTCAGGATCCACGAAGCATGGAAATTCTTGACTTGGATTTGCGCAAAATATCCGTGTGTCGCGAATTTCTCGAGCGCGGCGTCCTAAAAGCTCATAAAAATGCCGTGGCTCACAGGCCGCGTGGGCCGTGACAATGTTCTGCCCACTCTGGATCAGATTGATCGCAGTTTCCGGGGCGATCATTTTGTGTCTTGCACGGTCCATCTTACTTCATCCGATCGTTAGTAAATTTTCCAGCAGAACTTTACGACAGACCTTCGATGTACCATAGTAAACACCAGTGAAAAAGGAGGGTCGAGCATGAAGGTGTCTTTAAAATATGGTTCGGTTGTGGCAGCCGTGGTTTTTTTTTCGGCCGGGAGCACTGTTCACGCATTGAATCAGGAGCAAACGCGCGCGCGGATGGACCAGATCTTCGGTGCGCTGGTGACGGTTTTGCCGCTCAGTCTGAATGGCGCTGAATATGAGAAGCCTGCAAATCGTGAATTGGTTCTTGCTAAATTGAAAGAACTCAGTGAGCAGTCACAAAACCTTCAATCGCACGCGTCTGGCAATGATCGAATGTTTGCCTTTGTCGCCGGTTCGCTGGCAAAGGATGCTCGTGACATTTACCGCTGGTATGGTCGCGGTAGTTATGGCGAGTCCCGGTACCTGCTGCATAACCTTACGGAAAACTGCATCGCCTGCCATTCCAGATTGCCTGAGTCGAAGGCATTTCCTGCCGCGGAAGCATTTTTCAAGGACGTAAAGGTCGCAAATCTACCTTTAATGGAGCGCGCTCAATTGCAGATGGCGACTCGCCAGTTTGATGCGGCCCTTCAGACTTACGAGGAATTGTTCAAATCCTCCGGGGGCCGGACATCAGAGATCATCATGATGGATGGTTTTGTCGACTACCTTAAACTGTGCGTGCGGGTGAAGCGGGATGTCGTGCGTCCGGTGGCTGTGCTTGAAGGCATGTTAAAACGCCCCGATCTGCCAAAATTTGCTTCATTACAGCTGGAGCAATGGATTGCATCCCTTCGTCAGCTTGCCAAGCGCCGTGATAATCCAGGAGCAGAATTGCCCGCTGCGAGAAAATTGATGTTCGAGGCTCAGCGGGCGAGTGAGTTTCCCATGGATCGGGGGAGACTTGTCGATTTTATTTACGCCTCCCGCCTCTTGAATTCTTATGTTCAAAAGAAAGATCCAGGTACTGCTGGGGCGAAAAACGGCCTGCCTTCCGCAACGGCTCAAGTGCAGCGTCCAGATTTAGCGGAGGCCTATTATTTATTGGGTGTCACGGAATCGATTATCGGTCGTTCCTACTGGCTGTCACAAACCGAATTCTATCTTGAAACAGCGGTGCGTTCTGCGCCGCATTCAAAATACGCAGAAAAGGCTTATGCCTTTCTTGAAGAGCAGGTTGTGGTGGAGTTTTCGGGATCTTCTGGAACGAATGTGCCGGAGGACATGCAAAAGACGTTGGACGATCTCCGAAAACTGATGAAGCGCTAAATGCGCTTCATCTTAGTTAAGGAGCCTTCGCAGAACTCTCGGACGAGGAAAACTAGTTAATAGGTTGGGGCTACCGAGAATACGGCGTTGATGGAACTGCCGTTCAGGCTGCGAACGTGGACCAGATTTCGCCCCACGACGAGGTCGTCGGGTAGGCGGACACTCTTGGTGAACGGTTGTTCTATCGGCCGGCAGGCTCCGTCGGCGGCGATATCTTTTAAGATGGGTAGAAGTTCAATCACTCGCCCCTTGGTTAGGACGCGAACTTCTTTAAACTCCATGCAGTCATTGGTGAATCGACCTTGGATTTTTGCTTCTAACTGCCCGTCAGCGCTTTTAGAAACAGAGACAGCGTCAACTGGCGCGTAAAGGAAATCATCGGGACCGTAGGTGCCGGTGCCAAGATCTCGTTCAACATTCAGGTTTTTTGTCAGTATTCCCTTGTTGGTTGAAACGAGATAACTGCCCGCATCAAGGGCTCCGACGTGAATGATATTGGTGAAGGGGACCAACGTCACAATGCATGGTCCTGGGAAGTGACGGGCTTGTTGGGTGATTTTGATGACGTGCGTCGCAGGGTCGATATTGATTTCTGGTCGAGTCAGTCGGTAGCAACTGTTTGGAAGGTAGCCATCAAGAACAACGACGATCTCGTCATTGGCATCAAAACCGTTTGGAACAAAGAGATCTACGGAGTCAATGGCGACTAAATCAGCCACTTCGTGGTGTCGGCTGCCGGGTTGGGCTTGCACTGTCCCGGAGAGCAATGCTGCGAATATTGCGAAAGTCGCGATTTTGCTGTTCATGTGTGATAACTCCAAAATTGAGTGGCGCCGCTTTATAACATAGTATTATAGTGTTTCCAAATATTATTATTGTTTATGTAGTATAAATAGGTAAATATTAATTCTATGACTCAATTGAATCCTTTCCAACCGAACTCATCCAATCAAATTGACCGGACTCTGGGGCTTTTGTGGTTGATGTACATCGTCTCTTCTTCCCTGTTTGTCGCTCTGGGATACTGGATCTTGCGGACCTTGGCCCCCACCAATCAAGCTCACCCCTCTGTGGCAGGGTTGGCCGTGGCGGGAATGCTTGCTCTTGCCGTTTCAGAGGTGGCTGTTCGGATCGCTAAAACTGCCGCGAGTGTCCAAGATGCCAGGCGCCGCCTGACCTTGAGTCTCATTGCATTAAGCCTGGCTGAGGTCGTCGCGATTGGCGGAATACTTACCGGCTGGTTACTCGGATCCCTTTATCCTTTGATCCTTCTTGCCGCCGTTTCGTTGGTTCTGTTTTTCCGGCTTTCATTGGCGCTTCGTTGATGGCTCTGAAAATGAGCGAGTTTTTGCGCTTCTGACATTCTGCTGCTTGTTGTGCCAAGCTCCGCCGCCGGCCATTCCGGATGCATCAGTTTCAGCTGGGAGGACAGCATTTTTTTGGCCTCACCTGGGCCATAGATATGCAGGCTGGCAATAATTCGGTGCTCTGGATTTACGGCAATCCTTCCGATGATATCACGCATAAATACAATGGATTCATGATCTCGTCGGCGTTCTGCCTTGATGGCAGGTTGAACCGTTAAATGTTGAAAGGCCATATGCCCGTGGCGCCCCCCTGTGGAGCTGCAGCGCCGTTCAATGTTTGACGTAAATCTCTCGATGGTTTTTTTTGGCGGGTCTTCGGGAGATGCGGCGCTTCGCTCTTCAATCGCCATGACCGCGCTGTGTCGATCCAACCATACCGTTACGTGCAGAAGCGAGTTGTCATGGGCTGTCATGAAGAACCTCCGGCCAGCTCAATTGGGGGACTGGCTACGGAGGTCGTGTCAGCAAGAGGAGTGCCAATTCAAGGCTGGCTGTCGGTGCGGTTTGGGGTTGTCTCGAATTCTGTGTCAATATCTTGGTCGCCGGATTCTTCAGGGCTGCCGCCGGGGGTGTCGCCGTTTGATTGAGGGGGGAGGTTCCCAGGCCTACCAGACATAAGTTCCGTGACCTCGGGGTGTCGGATTAAACCGCCCTTGGCAGCAGTCCAGCCGAGCGTTACCGAAGAAATAAGCATCAGTCCGGTGGCGACCAGGTAGACGCGATGGGCCATGGCAGATTTACGGGAAGCGAGAAAAAAAGCAGCGCCGGCGGCTAAACCAGCGATGGTCGTAATGATGATGGTTTTTTCTGCAGCTTCTTCATGTTCCTCGACATGGGTATCGTTGATGATGGCTGAATTTTCCAGAAACTCGGCTGCGGGTTGGCCTGAGAAATAGGAGGCAAGTCCTGACAAGGAAGCGACAACTGAAAGTGACAGTGCGATTTTCTTGGCTTCAGCCGAGGTCCGTAGCCATCCGTGGAGGCCAATGACTGTTGCTGCCAGCATGAGCACCACAGGGAAATGATTGATCACCAAATGAAAATGCGCGGCATTCATAAAAGGCTCCTGAATAGTACCGGGTAGACAATACTACTGGGGCACTGGTTTGAAATCACTAATTGCTTTTTGGCAGAGCGCCTGTGCTTCCTCATCATCAAGTTGCGGGAAATGCACGTAAAATTGTCCAACTCCAACAAAACCCGTAGGCCTATCTAGGGTAACCAGACCGTCCCCTTCGGCCTCGATGTCGGCGGCGCCGTCTTCCGAGGCGACTGGTGCCGCACAAAGCACTCGGTGGAAGCCATAGGTTTTGAGGGTGCGAATGGCTGCGATGGCCGTCGCGCCTGTGGCAATGCCATCATCAATTAGGATGGGTGTCATCGTGGGGTCGATTGTCGATAGATAGCAGCCGGCAAACAGGAGGCGCCTGCGCGCACATTCTTTTCGCTGATAGGCGATCTCGGCGGCGAGCGCGTCATCATCAATGTGCGCGGTCGACAGGACTGAAGGATTTAGAAATGGCGGACCACTTTCTGTGACAGCGCCAAATGCAAGTTCTGGTTGAAATGGACAGCGTAATTTCCGTGCCACAAAGACCTTCATGGGCCAGCCTGTGATGTCGGCTATGGCTGCCGCTACCGGAATGCCACCTCGTGGAATTGCGATGAGCAATGGTCTGTTAATCAGTTTTTTTTTGAGCATGCGCCCAAGACGGGTTCCGGCATCGGTGCGGTCATTAAAAATCAAGAATCCTCCAATTCAACATTCAAACTGGGAGATTCCTTGCAAAAAAAAGACCCGCAACCCATTCGGGTGCGAGTCTCTAAATGTGCGGTCAGCTCGACTTAGTAGTCGTGTTGGCTTCGCGGAGCCCGGTCAAAACCACGGCTTTCACGGGGTGCCTGGGGGCGTGCTTCGTTCACGTTGAGCTTGCGCCCATCCATGTCCGCGCCATTGAAGCGACGAACTGCTTCATCAGCGTCAGAGTCGTTCGACATTTCGATGAAACCGAAGCCTTTGCTGCGGCCAGTCTCGCGATCACTGATTACTTTTGCCGAGTCAACAACGCCAGCTTGCGAGAACAGCTGATGAAGATCGCCATCGGTCGTACGGTACGGCAGATTGCCTACATAAAGTTTCTTGCCCACAGTTCACCTAACAAAATACGAGGTCGTTTTTTTGGCTTTGGTTTCAACGGGTAGTTGGGACCAAAACCGCCTTATCGATTTGCAGACTAGCAGAATTCTATTAGAATACAAACTAATTAACCTTCTGCTGTCATCCCTGAGAGTTGCATGTTAACGTCAGCCAATGATTACGGTACGTTGCCCTTTTTCAGGGCAGTGGTGGTCTTTACGGAGTCCTGGCGGGAGCCCCAAAAAATGAACATGAGTCTTGTAAGCCGCATTGCTCTAGGGTTTGTTGTTATCACGCCGCTGGCCGTTGGGCCAAGTATGGTGGCCCATGCATCCGAGGATGTGATCAAAATCGGCGAGGTGGGATCTACCACCGGGTCGGAAGCCACCTTCGGCGTTGCCACCCATCAAGGTGTCGATCTGGCAATTAAAGAAATCAATGCTACAGGGGGGGTTAAGGGTAAGAAACTCAAAGTTATCCTACTCGATGACCAGGGCAAGCCCGAAGAAGCCGCGACAGCCACAACCCGATTGATCACTCAGGATAAGGTAACAGCCATCATTGGAGAGGTTGCATCGTCACGAAGCCTTGCAATGGCTCCCATCGCGCAACAGAATAAAATTCCGATGGTTTCACCGTCCTCGACCAACCCAAAGGTGACAGAAATCGGAGATTATATTTTCCGAGTTTGTTTCATTGACCCGTTTCAGGGCTTTGTCATGGCACGCTTCGCTGCAGAAAATTTGAAGGTGAAACGAGTCGCGATCCTTCGCGACGTGAAAAACGATTACAGCGTCGGGCTTGCAAAATTTTTCACAGAAACTTTTAAAAAACTTGGTGGCGAGATCGTCGTTGACCAGAGCTACAGCGCTGGCGACATCGACTTCAAATCGCAACTCACAGCAATTCGCGGGACCAAGCCTGAGGCGATTTTTGTCCCAGGTTACTACACCGAGGTTGGTCTTATCGCCCGCCAGGCGCGCAGCCTTGGTATCAAGGTTCCCTTACTTGGTGGTGATGGCTGGGATTCTCCAAAGCTGCTTCAGATTGGCGGAAAGGCCATGGAAGGCGCCTATTTTTCAAATCATTACTCGGCTGAGGATAAATCTCCGCACGTTCAAGCCTTCATTGACCGTTACCGCAAGGCATACAAGGACACGCCATCGGGTCTCGCAGCCATGGGGTTCGACGCGACGATGGTTCTTGCCGATGCGATGAAACGGGCTAAGTCCCTTAGTTCGGCGGATATCCGCGCGGCACTCGCGGCGACCAAAGATTTTCAGGGGGTTACGGGTCGAATTTCTATCGACCAACAGCGTAATGCCGTCAAGCCAGCCGTGGTGTTGAAAGTCGTGAATGGAGCATTCTCATATGAGTCCACGATTCGACCGGGTTGAAAATTCGCTTGTTTTGGTTTTGAATTAGAGGCGCGATTTCAGCAAGATTCAGGGGCCTAAAATGGACCAGTTCCTTCAGCATATCATCAATGCGTTGTCGTTGGGCAGCATCTACGCCCTCATTGCCCTCGGTTACACGATGGTTTTTGGGGTGTTGCAGCTGATTAATTTCGCCCACGGTGAAATTTATATGTTGGGCGCTTTTGCTGGGATGTACGCCATTCGGTGGTTGCGCCTGGAGGAGCACCCCGGGATTGGTTCGCTGCTGATTGCTTTATTAGCGGCAATGGCGGCCAGCGCCGCTGCTGGTTTCGTTATTGAGCGTTTGGCCTACCGACCGTTGCGGAAAAGTCCGCGGATTAATTTGCTCATCACGGCTGTGGGTGTTTCTCTTTTTCTTCAGTATACCGGGCAGCTAGTTTTTGGGTCCGACCCACAGTTTTTTCCGACAGGAATTCTTGAGCTCGAAGGCTACAACTGGTCCTACGGCGATCTCGTGATTGAACCGATGCAGATTGTCGCGCTCGTGCTCGCAATTATTTTAATGGTGGTGTTGCAGTACATCATTTTCAAGACGCGGCTTGGTCGCGCAATGCGTGCTGTTAGTTTTAATCACGATTTGGCCAGCCTCATGGGAATTCCCACAAACAGAATTATTTCAGCGACATTCATGCTTGGCTCGGCCCTCGCCGGTGCGGCAGGTGTTCTTGTTGGTTTAATCTATCCAAAGATTGAGCCCTTGATGGGGACCATGCCAGGACTCAAAGCGTTCGTGGCAGCAGTGCTTGGTGGAATCGGAAATGTCACGGGAGCCGTGCTTGGTGCGTTCACCCTTGGTATGGCCGAAGAGTTTCTTGTGGGCTACTGGGTGCCAACGTATCGCGATGCACTCGCCTTCGGTATTTTGATTTTGATTCTTCTGTTTAAGCCGAGCGGATTGCTGGGTGTTCACAGGGCTGAAAAAGTCTAATCGGCTGCAGGTTCAGTTTGATGAGAGGATTATCAATGGAAGTCGTCCGTTCCCAAACCCAAGTGGTCAATCGTAAATTCTCACTGAACATATCTGCGTTGCAGACCCTGGTATGGGCGTTGGTGTTGATCGCGGCTTTTGTCGTGAGTCCTTGGGTTGAGCAAGGTATCAATCCATATTGGTTTTCGATTTTAATTTATTGCGGGATTAACATCATCCTCGCGGTCAGCTTGAACCTGGTCAATGGTTTTACCGGACAGTTTTCTATCGGGCACGCAGGTTTCATGGCAGTTGGCGCGTATGTCGCTGCTGTGATCACGATGGGCCTTAGCGCTAATCCAGCCTGGAATTCATGGGTCGCGGCGACGGGTATTCCTGCCGACGCCGTCCTTCCGATCGGACTTTTCCTGGGCGGGGTTGCGGCAGCCGGGGCGGGATATATGGTTGGAATGCCTTCATTGCGTCTGCGCGGGGATTACCTTGCGATTGTGACTCTTGGATTCGGTGAGATCATCCGTGTTGTGATGATGAATACAGAGGCTGTTGGCGGAGCCAGTGGCCTTAATAATATTCCGCATTTGAGTAATTTTGGTTGGGTCTATTCAGCCGTGGTTCTCACGATTTTCTGTGTTTGGCGGATGGTCCATTCATCCCATGGAAGAACATTGTTGGCCGTCCGTGAGGATGAAATTGCCGGCGAAGCCATGGGAGTTAATACAACCCAGGCCAAGGTTAGGGCCTTCGCTATGGGCGCGTTTTTTGCCGGTATCGCCGGTGGCCTTTACGCCCATCAGTTGCAGATCCTCACCCCACAGACCTTTGACTTCAATAAGAGCTTTGAGATTGTCATTATGGTGGTGCTGGGTGGAATGGGTAGCATCAGCGGTTCGGTGGTAGCAGCGGTCCTATTGACCGTGATGCGTGAGGCCCTTCGCGTCATTCAAACTTGGTATGATGTTGACCTTCGGATGGTGATTTACTCCCTTGTGCTGATCATTCTTATGTTGACCAGACCTAATGGACTATTCGGCACTCGTGAAATCTTGGATTTCCTTCCGGCATCCTGGCGTCGCAAACTGGCCGGAGGAGCTGAGGCTCGGGGAGGGGGAAAATAATGACGACGGAATCAAGTGTGCTCGAGGCGCGGAACCTGACCATGCAGTTTGGTGGGTTGAAGGCTGTGGCAGAATTAAATCTATCCATACCTCCTCACACGATTTTTGGACTGATTGGGCCAAACGGAGCGGGGAAAACAACAGTTTTCAACATGCTTACCGGGGTTTATCGGCCGACGTCGGGAGAGGTTCGCCTTCACGATCAAATCACCAATGGACTCAAGCCCTTTCAAATTACGCGTAGAGGGTTGGCTCGGACATTCCAAAACGTTCGCTTGTTTAAAAACCTGACGGTCGAACAAAATATTCTGGTGTCTCTGGATCAGAACCCAGCGAAATTGCGCTTTGGATTATTGCCGTCGTTGCTGCGCACGCCCGCTGTGCAGCGTGCAGAAGTGGACAAGCAGGCAGATGCGCTGGAAATCCTCAAGATTTTTCGCCTCGACAAACGGTCGATGGAATTGGCGCGTAATTTGCCATATGGCGATCAACGCAGGCTCGAGATCGCTCGTGCAATTGCCACCGGCGCTCGGATCTTGTTGCTGGATGAGCCTGCTGCGGGATTGAATGCTCAAGAAACCGCAGCCCTTATGGAAACCATTCGTTTCATTCGGGACAAATTTCAGGCAACCATTGTTTTGATTGAACATGACATGAAACTGGTGATGGGTGTTTGCGAGCGGATTGCGGTCTTGGATTATGGCGTAAAAATTGCCGAGGGCACGCCTCATGAAATCCAGAAAGATCCGCGCGTTATAGAGGCGTACCTGGGTAAGGCGGCCGCGGAGCCAGATAAAAATACGGCGCATGCCGATGGGGGAGGTTCCAGTGGCAAATCCTGAGATTGGTTCAGCGATCGGATCGGCCGCGGAATCGGTGGTTCTCAGTATCAAGGATGCCTCAGTTCATTACGGTATGGTGCAGGCCCTCCACGGTGTTTCCTTTGACGTTCCTCGGGGTAAGATTGTCACCTTGGTTGGTGCTAACGGTGCGGGCAAAACAACCATGCTTCGCGCTATTTCCGGGCTCGTAAAGGTAACGCGGGGATCCATCGAACACCGCGGGACGGTCATTTCTAATATTCAGCCTCATGAGATCGTTCGGCGGCGCATTTGTCAGTCACCGGAAGGCCGTGGCATCTTTTTGAATCTTACGGTCGAGGAAAATCTCGACTTGGGTGCTTGGGCTGCCCCAGACAAGTCCGCATACAAAGCCAACCTTGAGCTTGGGTTTGACATGTTTCCTCGGTTGAAAGAGCGTCGCCGTCAAAATGCCGGAACGCTATCCGGGGGTGAGCAGCAAATGCTCGCAATCGCACGTGCCTTAATGGGGCAACCCGAAATCCTGCTTCTCGATGAACCTAGTCTTGGGCTGGCTCCTCAGATCATCGAAAAGATTTTCGAGATTATTCAGCAGATCAATCGAGGCGGAATGACCATCCTTTTGGTTGAGCAAAATGCCTTGCAGGCACTAAAAATTGCCGACCACGGGGTTGTGCTGGAAACGGGGCGGATTGCTTTGCAGGGACCATCGAAAGACCTGCTGGCATCTGACGAAGTTCGTAAGGCCTACTTGGGTGAGTGAGGAGGCGCAGATTTTTCTGCAGCTGGCCACGGTCTTCGGAGTGGCCTCTTTGGCTGTCCTTGCGTCTCAGACTTTGCGTTTGCCATCCGTAGTCGGTTTCTTGCTGGCGGGTGTTTTTCTTGGCCCTCATGGGCTAAAATTAGTTTCGGATTTAGCGAGCCTTCACATTCTCAATGAGACGGCCATTGTCTTTTTGATGTTCACCATTGGGCTTGAGTTTTCTCTTGGCTCCATTACAAATTTGAAAAAGGCTTTCTTTGGCCTCGGCACCCTCCAAACTTTTGGTACGGCCGGAATTATTGCTCTGGTGATGATGCAATTTCTGCACGTCAGTTTCGGAGCGGCCGTTGTTGCCGGTTACATGATGGCCCTATCGTCAACAGCAATCATTATGAAACTACTTCAGGGGTCTCATGAGGTGGCGTCTCCTCACGGGAATGCGACCTTGGGAGTCCTTCTTTTTCAGGACATCATAGCCATTCCAATGATGCTCAGCCTTCCCCTTCTCGCTGGCGGTCAGAGCTCAAAACTGTTCAATGGTCCTGTCTCCATTATTTCGTTTGTGGGTGAGATCCTCGCCGTCATCATCGTGGTTGGCGTTGGTGCGAGTTTTTTGGTACCTCGTCTGCTTAAGATTGTTGTGGAGTCGCGCAACCGTGAACTTTTCTTTTTTAGTGTCCTTTTTATTTGTTTTGGTTTTGCAGTTCTCGCCGGCAAGGTTGGTTTTTCAATGCCGCTTGGAGCATTCTTTGCTGGAGTTATGATTGCTGGATCACCGTTCGGAAGGCAGGCGGCATCAGAAGTTATTCCTTTGCGCGATAATTTCCTTGGATTTTTCTTTATCTCGCTTGGTTTTCTGTTGGATCTTAAATTTTTCTTTTTGAATATTCACGGCATTCTGGCTCTCGGTTTTCTTCTGCTTTTAATCAAAGTGCTCCTTACGTATTTGGCCGCCATCACCGTGCGTTATACGGATAAAGTGGCAATCCTGGTCTCGCTAATTCTTTTTCAAGTTGGTGAGTTTGCGTTTGTCATTGCCCAGGAAGCGCAGCATCTGAAAGTTTTATCGCCGGAACAGTTTCAATACTTTTTGGCGATCTCGCTGCTATCGATGGTGGTCTCGCCGGTAATTTTTAAAATCGCCCCCGGCTTGGCAGAGCGAATTGCATCATCGGGGGAGTCACCTTCAAAACGCGGCAAAGGCGCCGTGCGAGCGGGTGGCGGAATGTCCGGTCACGCAATCATATTAGGATATGGCTTGGCAGGGCGTAGGGTTGCTGAGGCCTTCGACGTCGTTGGGGTTTCTTACTCGGTAGTGGACTTGAACTTTAAGACGATCAAGTCCCTCAAAGCTCGAGGAATCGACGCGGTATATGGGGATGCAAGCAAGGATGAAATCCTCGAGGCGGTGTCTGCAGATAAGGCCAAAGTGATACTTGTCGCCGTTGCCGGGCGTCACATGATTCCTGCCATTGTTGCGGCTTTGGAGCGACATAAATATAAAGGGCGGGTGATTGTTCGTGCCGTCTTTGAGCGTGAGGCAGACGAAATTCTTGAAATTCGACCTGGAATTGAGGTTGTCGTTGCAGAGGTGGAATCAGCCAAGGTTCTTGCGGAACATGCCCTCATGGCGTTTGGCTATCCCCATAAAGAGGGATAGATCAGAATTATGGTTTCGAAGCCTCCATCTCAAGATTAAGTGCCAGGGCGAAGTTGATGAGCGGATCAACTTGAGCAGACATTAAGAGTATCTCGCCAGGTTTAACTGAACCTGGGAGCATTAGGTCAAGATCTAGCATGGCTTCTATGATTCCGGTTAGGTCAAGGCTATCCGCAAGAAGCAGCCGCCATAGATATTGCTGCATCGATTTTGCGGCGTCGCTGATTTCGTCACCATTCAGCGGGCCTACACGGCTGAACAATAGTTTGAATTCCTCGAAATCTTGAGGTTTCATTACCTTCGCCATCCGACTATCTGAAAGCTTTGCTTTTGCGGCAAAAATTGCGAGCGGACCGCGATCCATCACGGATTTTAGTTTGTTTAATTCCGCAAGAATTTGGGTCTCCGGGTGCAGGTTGAGTAACGCGTGGAACTGAGTTCTGACCGAATATAGTAGGTACATGACCCGGTGATATAGGTGTGTCGGTGGCTTGCGGGCAAAGAACGCGTCGTCAATATAAATTGTCGAACTAGTCGCATCATAAAAGACTTGTGGTCCTAGCCCTTGAAGGGAAAATAGCTGCAAGCCTCTCTCAGTAAAGACCTTGGCGTGATAGCCAAATCCAGCATAGCCAGCCAGGCCAGTCGACCAGTCGAGGCGTTGGCGCTTTGATTCGATCTTACGTCCAGACGTACCGAGGGACTTAGCCAATCCGTGGATGGTAAAACGTTCCGGGAACGAACGCGCAAGAAGGGGGGCGGCCTGAAGCAGCAATTTGAATGTCGGAGTCTTCATGATCCGCGGTGAAAGTCCGGGTGGAAATCGATCCTTGCCCTGCCTGCTGTAAGCGTATTCATGAGGTTTACGCCACACACGCCAGTCCCATCGTTCGAGGATCTGTGTCTCCCCGCGCATGAGGGCCACAGCTTGAAGTGCCAAATGTTTTTCAATTTTATTGGGCATCTCGGTTTCAAGTAATTTGAGGGTCAATCCGGGTCCTAGCCTGCGATTTCGCACGGCAGTACGCCAATCAAGTAAATCATTTGCCTGGGGGGGTGGGGGTAAGACCACTTCAGACGGAGACGGCTCAGGCACCATGGTGATTTCCATGGCGGGTGCCGCTTCGGCTTCGGGCTCAGGCACCATGGTGATTTCCATGGCCGGTGCCGCCTCGGCTTCGGGCTCAGGCACCACGGTGATTTCCACGGCCGGTGCCACCTCGGGTTCAAAAATGTCAAAGGCTAGGTCAATACTCTGAGGCCCGGGAATCGCTTCCTCATTCTCTGGAACACTCTGAAAAACATCCAAGATCATTTCAGGCTCAGCTGCGCGTACTTCTGATGCCGTGCCTTGCATAGTTGGTGTCAATCGCTCGGCCACCAGCGATTCAACGGTGAACGGAAAGTCGGATAGGAGATCGGGGTTTCTTTTTAGACCTGGTAGAATCATATCAAGATACTGATCAACCTCAGCCTTGCTGCCGGTCTCAATCAAAAGCATGTAGAGCGGTATCCAGAGCCTTTGGTCTTCCAGATGATTGCTAATAAGCTCCGATTGTAGCTTTTCGATAACCGCTCTGGCATGCCTTCGGTCATCAAGGTGCTTTGCGGCGAGAAGGGCCAATGTTACCGGAATACCACCTCCAGAAGCGGGGTCGCCGTACCATTCAAGCAAAATCTCTACTATTCCTGACTTTCCTAGTTTCTTAAACCCAGCCCTGAAATCTAACGATTCCAGCGCATGAAACAGGCGGATCGCCATCTCCGCCCTTGATCCTGGCGCAGCTATAACGGAGCGCTTAAAAAGGCTTCTGGCAACTCCGTATTTTTGGCTTTGGTATGCACCTGCGATGGCGGAAATGGGATCATTAGGCTGGATAAAGCCAGCATTACCCAACTGATTGGAAATGCTTTCCGCAGCATTTGGATCAAGTTGTTTTAATAAATCGATCAATTCAATGGATAGTCGATCGATAGTTTCAGCAGAACTGGCCACTTTTTCTTCGGTTTTTGTGTGAAGAATTCCCCTCGGTTGGAGCCGTGCTAGCCAACATTCAATAATTCGTGCGGCGAAAATTTCGTCATGGAGTTCCAAAACGGCGTGGTCAAGGCAAATTTTGTATAGTTCGCTGGCGCGGGCGTTATTTTCATGGGCCATTGCCTGATGCAGAAGGCAGTCCAAAAGCTCCGGTGTCTTTCTTGTGATGTCAGGACGCAGGATGAATTCTATTTCGATTTCATCCAGTGGGGTTTCCTGCCCGTCGCGGCAGATGCTTGCGAATAATAGGCTCGCAACATCATGAGCAGAGTTTCCTGGCGTCACGTGGAATTCGGATTGAATGGTCAGAATCAGAGAACGAAATCTTGAATTCAAGAATGGAGTGGCAACGCCTTTGCTAATGCAGCGGATGACGGACCCTGCCACGGCGCGTAACAGGAAGGCCCGATGATTGCCCGAACCTTCTTCATAAAAAGTGTCCAGGAGCACATTGGCAACATCGGGAAACGTTGAAAGGGCAAGGAAAACGAGGTTTGTTGCATTTTGGATATCATCACGTAGAAAGCTTGCTTCAGTTCCAGCCAGAATAAGTTTGAGGAGCCCAGTCATTTGAGAAAGATCAGCTGGACTATCAGCTAATGCGGAAAGGGGAGGGTGCGACAAAATAGTTTCAGAAACAATGCTCTGAAGCCACGATTTATCCGCAATTCCTGTTGTTGAAAGCGCCTGAACCAGAATTTTGATCTTGGGCTCTAGGTGCAAAATTCGGAATACCTCCGGCCCATGGATCATCATCCATTCCGAATGCTCGTGGCTGAGTGTCAGAGTCTCGATCAAAGAAAGCAGTTTGTCGCAGGCGGGAAGCACCGCTCCATCCGACATCCGTTGGCCGCTGAGTGAGTGTGTCGCCGCCGCTAGAATCAGTTTTCCCTCGGCTAAATCCGTGAGGGTTATAAGGGAACCAACAAGCCGAACCACGGAACCAGGGTGAAGGCGTGGGGGGCGGGGCCCATCTTCCGGTACGGAAAGTTGAAGAAACGCCCTCACGACTGCGGTGCGTAACACCGTAAAGTCGCTTCGATTGGCAAGCTGCTCGAGTGCTAGCAGCCATTGATTCGCGTGGCTCACGGAGGTGATCTGATTTAAGAAGGATCTGGAAAGCAGGGCCAAGACGCGGTTTGTGTCGACCAGTATTTCAGTTCGTTCGAGTTGACTTCCCGCGAGTGCTATTTCAAGAATCCGCAGGGCCGTTGCCGTAATCTCATATTTTATTTCTTTATCATCTGGCTCTGGTAGCTGGGCTTTGTCGAAAAGGACATCAACGAGTTCAAAGAGCGCTTCGATCTCGATATAGATGTCGTTTTTGCGAGCGCCTATGGCGGCTAGTCCACGAAGAGGCTTTGTTGATGAGGGGTCTTCTCTGCGGGCCTCGCGAAAAAAGTGCAAGGCCGACGCGTCGTCTCCCATTTCTGAGGCGGAGATGTGCCCGAGTGTATTAGCGACCTCAGCTCGAGGTATTGGCGAGTGTAGTTTATTTGGGTCATTGAAAATTGTTCTGCCGAAATCCCATGCTGCCTGGAAATTGCCGCTGACCACCATTTGTTGAAAGCATGCGAAATTAACTAGTTCGTCATCCGAAGCGAGGCCAGCCGCATCTAGTACAAGCTGCTCGGATGCAATTTCAACATCGTCGTTGGTGGATCCGTCTTGTCCTATTTGTGCGAGGCGTAGCATGGATCTCGCAAGGTCTTTTTTCCGTTTTTCTGTTTTTATAATTTCCTGGAGGGCCTTAATTTCATCTTTTCTGTGACCGTGCGTTCGTGCCGCGTAAGCAATCTTTCGCTGTATTCGCAGCCCATTTGCGCGAATTCCTGCTGCACGTTCCCAAGCGGATTTCGCCCTATAAAATGGGTCCATCCCGTCTTCAACTCCAACAGGTTGCGCGGCCCAACAGTCTCCCAAAATCTCCGACAGCATTGTGACAGCGATGTTAGAGGATTCGAAAAACGGCCACTCTAGATGTAGGCTTCGGACCATGCTCGAAATCACCTCCAGGGCATCGGCTGGCCGCTTCTCATTAAGCAGGATTCTGGCCTTTGCAGAGAGTTCCAGGGTTGGTGAGAACGGCGCGAGGCCTAATTCTGGCCTGACCATTTCCTGTTTAACATTAATGGCGTTTTTTTCGATAGAACCTTGGGTGCTTTTGGTCGCAGCAAGGCTATCTTGTTGTCCTGAAAAGAGGAATTCCCACACAAGGTCGCCTCCCCCATCAAGATTTCCCTGAATCTTTGAGAGGTTCGAATTTTCATGGACCTTAGGGTCATTAAGCGCGGCCTGGATTTTATTTGCGGCCTCGACCTCTGAAGTGTGCAGTAGTTCTGCCACGGGGACGACAAAATCAAGGGAATCATCCTTTTTAGCATCGGCGTCTAATGGCGCCATTCGAGCTACTCCGCCTAGGCCCAAGGAGCGGCGCATGAAACGAGTTATCCTTGGCCGTGTTTCAGGCGGCAGATAACCCATTTGTGCAATTTCTTGGATTTTCAGGTTGAACCCTGCGGGCGCAATCTGAAATTTAATTCTGATGACAAGAAAGCCAGATTGGAAATGGCGATAATCAAAAAGATGGGAATATCCCATGGAGGCATCTCGACTATCGGGTCTGGTGAATTCCAGGACCATCCAGGCGCAATCAGGGCGCCCCGATTTGATGTCTGTGTGGAGCTCAGCGCGGGTTCTTGGGCCAAATATTTCCTTGGCGGCGTTTTGCGTCAGCTTTGCCCAACGTTGGAGGTTAATCTTGTAGGAAACCTGCTCCGCCAGGATATGGGAACGGCGATAAATTAGAGCAAGGGAATTCAGCCGCAGAACCCTCTCTTGATTTCGGCGGCCTTGCAGAATATTCCAACGTTTCGTGGAGGCATCAAATGTGAGACCTGCGGCCTCTAAAGATCGGGCCCACGACTCGAAGGAATCACTAGGGGAATGACCCTGGCGATCTTCAGGCGGCCTGCCCGATTTTAGGTTCGGTGCTCCCATTGCGCACGTCTCTCCATACGTTTTTTTACGTCACCGATTGGTTGGGCTTGGATTACCCATCCTGCGGAGTGATAATCGGCTGTTATTTTAGGAGTTTTAGTCGGACAATAAGGAGCTATACTGGTTCGGGTCTGTGCACAGGATTTGACGGGGCCGAGCCAAGATGGCCTGGAGTATCCCAATCCACTGATATGCGGAGATTTTCTGTGAGCTTTCTGGGATTCACCAATAAGCTAAATTTGATCCAGTCGGTTTTTAACAAACCGCAACGATTAAGTGTTGAACGCCAAATCTGTCGCGCTTTTGACGAGCGTCGATCCGGGTTTGCGATTTCCAGACCCCATTCAGAGCTACTTCGATTGGACATTCTCTATGCCTTGGCGCGTCACGCCCGTTGGGTAAAGGTTCCTTTGTTCAAAGATGTGCTAGTCGATTTTCTTGTGACGGAGCATGAGATTCCTCGCGCCCTTTCCGAATCAATGGTCAATGATGTGCTGGAATCTTGCGATGCCCTTTTGGGCGATGACCCAAATTTTACGGCGTCAGAACTGTTACAGGGCAAGGTCGATGAGGAGTTTCTAACCTACATCTTTGTTGCCGCTGCCTCGTCAACTCAGGTGTCCGGAGTTCGGGAGCATCTTGGACTCGGCGCAGGGCTTTTGCGGTCGCTGAAATCTGCCGCCGATTCTTTGGCGGAGCAGGATCAAGGCAGAAATGGTGTCGGTGCACCAAAACTATTTCTACCTGACGTGGATACAGTGTTTGCTAGCATCATGATGAAATTGACGGGTGCGGTACGAGAGTGCCCTTGGGTTTTAGATGTCTACCGACTTAAATACCTGCTCCTCGAGCAGCTTGATCGGCATCGATTTGCCGTTCTTGCGCCCCTCGTCCCTGTCGTCTATGAATTTCTTTGCGCGATGGGTCGGACGAACCATAAGGCGCTCGATCAGGAATCAATGGGCCTGATTTGGTTGGGTTGTCACGAGGATCAGGTGGTGACAATAGACGGTATCGTCCTCTTGTTAGAGGCTGCTGGTCTCATTTTTAGAACGGATGTAAGACGTCGCGGAAAACGCCAGGAAGTTTTGTGGGATTTGACGCCGGTTGCAGAACAATTGACGGCCGAGGCGTTCGTGTCAACCTTGGCGGCGCGGACAAAGAAACCTGGTGATCAAGAATGGTTTGAGGCACCAGGAAATTGGCGGAAGGGATATTTGCAGCAGGCAATCGCGCAGTCCCCTCGAGAGACTCTAAAAAAAGCGGTGGAAAAAATCCCCCTTCGTCTTGAAGATCCAATTCTTGCGGAGGCCGTCATTGAAGCGCTCGTTCGCGCTCAGATGCCCGACGTTGCAGAGGGCGTTTTTATGGCATGGACTGGCCAGAAGATTCCGCCGCCCACGGCATCATCAATTTGCCGGGCGGCTTCACTTATCACCTCCCGTCCCGCCGTTAGGATACGTTTGCAATCCATCGCCGAAGCGCACGAATCTTTGATGGTCCGAGCGGCCGCATTGGAGGCTTTGCTTTGATTTTTGGTCCAGCAGAACTTGAACCCGTTTGTCGGGCGGCCGGATTGCCTTTGGCGACGATTAAAAATCATGTGGCCTGCATCAAAGAAAGCATGGGTGGGGGGAAGCCCCGCGTCTTTAAAGTTGCAGATGCCTGCAGGCGCGAAAATGACGGAATTGTGGTGATCGACGCCAAGCTTCTTGAATACTTAGGAGATCAGCAATTAAAGGCAGTCGCCTTTGTGCCGTCAGCTGGCGCTGCCAGCCGGTTTCTGGAACCATTAAAGCCGGTGGCTGTTGCTTTGATGGAGGGTGATGCCCTACGTGCGGCAGATCTGGCTGAGGCGATTGATAGTGCTGTGAAAACAGGGACGGGAGGGGCGTCTTTTCCACTGCCATCACTGCTACGTAAATTCATCGATACCAAGGGTCGTGATTTTTCTGCGAATGACCTTTTGGTGCTCCTTGAAATCTTGTCGTGGCCAAAGGCGCTTTTCCCATGCAATCCGGACGGAGTTACGTTTTTCGAGGCAAAGCTCCGTGAGCATGCTGCCTATCGGCGGGCGGGGTCGAACTTTTATGGAGAAGTGTACGTCGTACCCTCTGGCCTTGCTCCCCGTTTTAAAAAATTGCTGGCGGCATTTAATGCCGGAGCTGAGGATCCTTTGCCTTATGAGATTTTGGAGCAAGATGCGTCACTGAGTACTCTCAGATTCACTCGGGAATGTGCTGTTTTGATAGCGCAGGACGGTAAGCCAGCGCTGGTGCCGGCGGGGCATGGCGCCCTCATTAAATTATTTGCAAGGGTTCAGAAAACTTTTCCTGACGCAGATTATTTGCTCATTCGAAACGTCGACAATGTATGTGGAATAAGCGATGAAGCCAGTGAAGAAGTTTTGCGATTTTCATCTTTTGCATCTGCAGTTATCAAAGCAGTTCGAGTGGTCCGAGTTTCATTGCGAGAAAGAGACCTTTCTGGAAAACTGCTTCATGAGGTGATTCAATTTTTTTATAAATTGAAATTTAAAAAAGAAAGTGTAGGGCCACTCAATCTTGATACAGATGGCGCTGTACTCAGGGCCCTTGAAAATATCCAGCAGACCATTTTTCATTCCGTTGACGAGGCCGCGTCGGTCGCAAATATAATGGCAGAGGGCGCTGTGGAGCGCCTAATCCGACTTTTTGATCGGCCGGTGAATATTCTCGGGCAGGTGCCTAATTCAGGTAAAGATATTGGCGGGACGCCTGTCTTCGTTCAGCGGGCTGATGGAAGGCAAGAAAAGCTGTGCATCGAGGTCGCCCACGTTGGTCGCGAGCAGGTGGACGTAATCTTGAAAGATCCATTTGTCGCAACCCACTTCAATCCAGTTTTTGTGGCTTCTGAATTGGGTGGCGAATGCTCTGGTTACGCCTCAAGTCATCCGTTTTGGTCATGTGTTCAAAAGCGCTTTGAAGGTAACGACGTGTTTCATTTCGAGAGCTTTCTCTACGAAATTCTTGGCAGTAGTTCGCTTTCTAACGTTGTATTTGTTGAGATTCCGAGGCTGCTTTTCAATCCGCACAAGACCCTGCAGGACGCCGCTTCAACGGTGGTGCAGCTTTAGGCAAGTTTTGCCCGTTGAGCCCGCCCACCACTGCGATCTAGAATTAATCTAAGCCAGATAATTCACCAAATGATCGCGCAATCAAAGGGGGCAGCCATGTCTCTCCAGGTCTCAAAGCGTGCGTTTTCAGAAGCGTTAATGGAGCTCGGCCACGATCCGTCTCATTACGAAGGCAAGCGGGTCAGTCTAGCTGGTATGATAGACCTGTATAGTGTCGAAGAAGATTTGGTGATTTCAGCCATCCGCAATAAAGATATCGCGGCACACTATGACTACCAGAACGACACAATTTGGGTCGACGCCCTGGATGCCGCTCACTTTTATTATTGTTTGACTTCAGCGCGAGCACTGATGGCCAGCTAACGCGACCGTCTGTTGTAGTAGAAAATTTCGACGTTCCCGCTTTTTCCAGGCACCGTTGAATCGACCCATTTTCCGCCTGGAAAACCAGCCGCCTGGAACGCCGTGTCGACCATTTCAACAGCAGTTTGACGGTGGCTTGGGTTAGTGACGACGCCTCCCCTTGGAATCAGATTGGCTTCGAGTTCAAACTGCGGTTTTACTAAAATCAAGTAGTGCAGGACTCCCGGTGCTGCGCTTAGCATCTCGGGTAATAGGCGCGTAATAGAGTTAAAACTGACATCGGCCAGCATGATGGTTGCGCAGGCAACGACGGCGGTTTTATTTGCGGCCTTGGCCTCTTCCGTGAGGTGCTTGATGTGCGTCGATTCAAAAAGCGTGACGCGCTCGTCTTTACGTAATTGCCAGGCCATTTGGTTATGTCCCACGTCAACGGCGACGACGTGATGCGCTCCAGATTTTAGCGAGAAATCAGTAAATCCACCGGTCGAAGATCCAACATCGATAACCGTTGCGCCAATGAAAATCGACTCAAGTCCAAGGGTCGTGGCCCCGGCCGCTATTTTATCACCGCCACGACTGACGTAATGGGACCGTGTGTCGTGCCTGAGGCGAAGCTGTGTTTCTGGCGTCACTAATTCGGATGGTTTGCTCACGCGCTGATCGCCTGCCAAGACCGCCCCTGCCATGATAAGTGCCCGGGCATCCTCCATAGTTGTCGCCAAGCCATGCTCTAACAGCGCTTGATCGGCTCGTAACTTTCCTTTTTTTGCCTTTATTCCCGGTGGCATGGACCTTTTCCTTTAAAATTCCCTTAAAGCGTATCCTTTTTGCTCCGAAGCACCAAGCAACACTGTTTCGGAGGTGATTTCCATGGGTAAGATTCAACCGATTATGATGCTTTCTGTCGACGGAAGGTCCGTTACTTCTGAGTTAGATTCGGCCGGTTACAAGAAAATGGGCGTGGTTGTGCGCCCCGCTTCATCATGGGACGAGGCGGAAAAATACCTTGCTGAGGAGCCAATTGACGTCCTGGTGATCAACTTGGACTACCACAAGGTCAATGGCGTTCAGATTATCCGTCACATCCGCACTATGGCCGCGTTTGCCAAACTGCCGGTTGTGGTCACAAGTGTTCAATCTGCGGCACGGCTTCGATCCGCGGCAATTGATGCGGGCGCGGACCTATTTGTGGAACAGCCGCTTCCAAGGCAGTTTTTCATCGAGAAGTTAAAGACACTCTTGTCTCAAAGCACTCGGGGTACGGCGCGTATTGGGACCAGTGGCGAGGCTCAATTTGTTTTAGATGGAAAGGCGATTAGCTGTCCCCTGGGTGACGTCTCGAACGGGGGCGTTCTTTTGCAGTGCGACGTTGACCTTCCAGTCGGAGCGCAACTGAAAGTGGTCTTAACTTTGCCCGGGGTAAAGAAAACAGTCGACGTGAGTGGCACTGTGGTTCGTAAGGTTAAGGGTGATGTTAAAGATCCTAATTCGAGGATGGCCTTCGGCTTTAGGATTGAATCTTTTCACGGAGATGGGCGCAAACGCCTCGAAAAATTCGTCGCAATGAACGCCGAAACAGATTCGCCGATGCGTTATTATCTCTGAGGTTCAGCTGGCCTTTTGTTCGGAGGGTGCGCCGCCACCCTCACCCTCTTGATCGGCTTCAGATATCGATACGATGTAGCTGCCGCGACGCGGTTTAGCCTGAATGGCAACGCCGATCACATCGGTCTCAATCAAGACAAATTGCCCGGCCATGTTTACCCGACAATTTGTCGACAGCAGGTTCGAAACAAGAACTTTGGCTTTTTTGTCGTAAGTGATTTTAGTTTGCGCGAGGCGTAGGTGCGCCTGGGCCTTTTCGATCAGAGTTTTCAGGTGATTTTGCTGGCCGAGCATCTTTTTCTTCATTGTTTCGAGGCGTTCAGTCATCTGAGAATGAGATTTTGAGCTGATTTCCTTGAGGCTGTTTTTGTTTCGTTCTTGGTGGGCGTTCAGTTGATCGACCCTTAATTTTCTGATTCGAACTGAAAGTTCGGCTTTGAAATCGCCACCACAGAAGACCTCTGTTGTGGCCCCGTTTTTGAAACCAAGATTTCCGCACTTCAAAAAGTCCCGGCAGGTCAACGCGCCGCCAGCAACGATGCCGGTGCCCTCGATGGTCTCAATTGATTTTCCAGAAATGACCTCGGAATTGAGGATGGCTTTTTTTGCTTTTATCTCGCCTGAGCATTGAATTTTAGCGTTTTCGATGAATTCAGCTTGAATTATATCTTTGGCGATTACGTAGCCTTGGCCGCCCATGCTGATGCTGCCTTTGACCTCAATGCTGGTTTTGCAGCGAACTTTAGCGCCAAGGATCGATTGCTCGACGATGAGCGGACCGGTGCATTCAACGATTGCGCCACTGTCAATCGATCCCTTGATCTCGACTGGGCCATCAAATCGGATGTTGCCGACTCGCATGTTGACGTCACCGTTGACGACATAGGCCTTCACTATCGTGATGCTGTTGCCATCGATGGCAGGAACCCCATCAAATTGAGCCGTAAATCGGCCGCCGGCTATCGCTTCTATTCCTTCGCCGGTTTTCACCTCGAAAGGTTCATCTGGCAACGGCGGAATTATTTCGGCAAAGACATTTTTTCCGGATGCTCCCGATTTTTTAAAGCGAATTTCGGCAATCAAAGCCCCGGTTTTGACGATTGTGCGTTGTTGAATTTCTCGCATGTCGACCTTGCTGGGTTCGCTGCCGTCGTTGAGTGCCAGAGGGCTTTCGCGGTAGGTTAAAAAGAGAAATGGTTCGGTGCCGCCATTGGGAGCGGTGCCGGTGGCGATTTCGACGCTGTCTAGGTTTTCTTTTCGGCCCAGAATTTCAAGAGCATTGGCCATTTGTTCCGATGAAGCGGTGGATAAAATTCCAAGGCGTTCACATTCATGCTTTAGCCAGTCTTTGTCTGGGGTGAATGTTTGATCGTTATAGAGATCCATGCTGAACGATACAAATTTGGCGTGCATTTTATCGTCACTGACGTCAATAAATAGGCGGCCTTGCCCGGGATATCCCATGGGGCGAGTCGTTTCCCCAAGCGTGAAATTCCCGCCCGCCAGAAAAACCAGGGGCATATCAATGCCTAGTGCTTCGACTTGAGTTCGGGCTCTGTGCAGTGCTGTGGTCACTCCTTTGCGGCGAATTTTGTAATCCGTTCCCCGGGCCTTGGCGAATTTATGCATGGCGCTATCAAGGGCGATCAGGATTTGTTGGTCGGCGTGAGCCTTGCGGACGAACCATGGGTTGTGCAAGTGCACGTAGACTTCTTTGCGGGTGTGATTCGCCACGATTGTAAAGTTTGATTTATCAACGCCATCGGCGGCGAGTTTTTCCGCTGTTGGGCGACGCAGTAGTGGAACCTGGTCGGTGCTCTCGCCGGCGGCAGCCCGAAGCAAAGTAGATTCGAGTTGTCCCGGGTGTGGCGTATCCATGATGCCAACGGACTGCAGCTTTTCAACAATAAAGGCATCGACCCATTCCGTTTGCCAATTTGAGATGACGGTGCGTGGTGCGCGAATGGTCAAATAAGCGATTGTTTTTAGCGGCTCGTGTACGCCTTTTACAGCAGTGACGGAAATGCCCTCAAGGGCTGGAATTCCAGATCCAATAACACAGGTGATCGCAAAATTTTCTTCCTCGTCAACCATGGTGCGCAGTGCATGCCATGCGGCCCTTAGCCGATTGTCATGAACGATGTAGGATTTGATTTCCCCGCCGTTTTTATGGGTTTCGAGAAGTTGCATAGTTTTTTTTATCAGGAAAGCTGGATAGGTATTTTCGGAAATGCACCACTCCCGGCTAAGCTCCACCTCTACCTGGTAGGTGGCTTGCTGGTAGACAAGCTTTGGCGAGTTGTTCCATGGCCAAAACTTCAAGTGCAATCTCCCCTTAATGTTGGCCTTTTGGGGCCGGGCGTTACTTCACCATCTGTGGATCGGATCTATTTGCAAAAAAGTTAGGCAGCCTCAGGCTAAGTGCCTGATGGTGTTGGGAGGGGGATTCGCCTGAAGGTGGTATTGGATATTAATACAGATCCATAATTATTGGCTATTGTGCCGATTTTTACGGTGAGACGAAGGTGTTTTCAGTCACCAGTTGGCCGCAGGCGGCCGAGATGTCTTGCCCCTTGCTGTAGCGAATCATGACCCTAAGGCCTGAGTGGTGCAGGTGATCCCGAAAGGCTTCAATGGCCGTGGCTGCCGGACTCGCGAATCGTGAAGGGTCGATCTCGTTTAGAGGAATTAAGTTCACTTTTACTTTTAAGCCTGCGGTGATCCGAACAAGTTCTTCTGCGTGACGAAGTGAATCATTGACCCCGCGGATCATCGTGTATTGGATGAGAATGCCGTGGTTGATTTGGGTTTGTGCCTCACGCAATGCGGTTAGAACGTCAAGCAGAGGCCAGCGGCGATTGATTGGCATGATCTTCGATCGTTCGGCGTCAAACGGAGAATGGATGCTTATCGCCAGGCGGACATCGGGGTGGCGCGACAGCATTTGTGCGAGGCCTTCCAAGTGGCCCGCTGTCGAGACCGAGATGCGACGCAGGGCAAGTCCAGAACCCAAGGGGTCGGTCATGATCGTAATGGCGTCGGCGACCGCATCAACGTTGTCCAGGGGCTCGCCCATGCCCATAAAGACAATGTTTGTGACCCGCTGAAGCGGCGGCAGCCCAAGGTCGACTAACCAGTTGGGGTGGCTCGCAATCCAGCGATTTGCGGCCACGAGCTGGCTGACGATTTCGCCGGCCTCTAGGTTGCGCCGAAGTCCCATACGGCCCGTATGGCAAAAAGTGCAAGCCTGACGGCAGCCAACCTGGCTGGACACACAGAGGGTAACCCGGCGCCGTTCAGGCATCAGGACAGATTCCACGAGGGAGCCATCCACCATTTCAAAGAGAAATTTTACCGATTGGTCGTAGCGAGAAACTTGAATCTTGGTCGCGCTGGGCAGGCGTACCTCCAAGTCGTCGCCAACGGCGGAGCGCATCTTGTGGGGCAGGCTAGGGGCGCCCAAAGGGTCGTCGGATAAGGTTTTGTAGGCGGATTTGAATAAAGTGCTGGCGTGGATCTCCGGGAGGCCAGTTTCCCGGCAGCGGCGCTCCAGCTCGTGGCGCGTAATTGAATAAAAGTTTCGCATAGATAGAATTACGGTCTACGATTAAAGCGGCAAGGGCCGCGAATCCAGCCAATGTAAGTGGGATTAGTGCATGAACCAGCGATTTACAATCGAAAATCTCGGTAAAACAGTGGTCGGGAACCCGATTTCCGATATCGATCCGGCCCATTTCTTGGATGACAGCGAACGGATTGTCATGGATCCGAGGGCGGCCGAAATTGATCGCTGCTTCAAAGGCGGACTATTTCCTGAAAGCTTTGAAGTTGCCGGTTCTCGTAATCCGATTTTTTTTGAACCAGCGAAGGTCACCGCCGCGATTGTGACGTGTGGCGGACTCTGTCCGGGTCTGAACGCGGTGATCAGGTCGATCGTGCTCCAGCTGCACCATCGCTATGGCGTCCGCAAGATACATGGGATCCGGTATGGCTACCAGGGCCTCGCTAAAAAAGCCCCTGAAGGTCCCCTATTGTTGAGTCCCGAGAATGTCGATGACATCCATTTGCGTGGTGGTTCGATCCTTGGTTCTTCCCGAGGTGCCCCACCCGTTCCAGAAATGCTTGATGCGCTTGTTGGCCTTGGTGTGGACATGCTGTTCACGATTGGTGGAGATGGCACCATGAGGGGTGCCCTTGCGATCCATGAGGAGATCAAACGGCGCAAGCTGGCGATCGCGGTCGTTGGAATTCCTAAAACCATCGACAACGATATTCCGTTTGTCCGGCGTTCGTTTGGCTTTGAGACGGCTGTTGATATAGCGTGTCAAGCCGTCCATGCGGCCCACACGGAGGCCCTCGGAGTCGAGAATGGCATCGGTGTGGTGAAACTGATGGGGCGTGAAAGTGGCTATATCGCCGCAAACGCTGCGCTTGCAACCGGTCACGTTAATTTCTGTTTGGTGCCGGAGGTGCCCTTTTCCATCGAAGGCGAGCACGGCCTTTTGGGTCTGCTCCGAACCCGTCTTAAACACAAGAAACATGCTCTGATCGTTGCGGCCGAAGGTGCAGGACAACAGTATTTCGCCGCATCAGAACGCCCTCGAGACGCCTCCGGTAACATCAAAATGGGTGATATCGGAATTCTTCTGAAAGAGCGTCTGCCAGTGCTTCTCAAAAATGCTTCGATGGCAGTTTCCGTAAAATACATTGACCCCAGCTATATCATCCGAGCAGCGGCAGCCAATCCAGCCGACCAGGTTTTTTGCAACAAAATGGCTCAGAATGCCGTGCACGCGGCGATGGCTGGCAAAACGGGGCTACTGATTGGGTACTGGCATGGAAGGATGACCCATGTGCCCTTGCGAGCCCTAGGGAACGAAAAACAAAAGATCAATCCTGACGGTGAGTTATGGCAGACCGTCCTGGAGACAACCGGTCAGCCTCCGCGGATAGGCTGACACCCATCCGTTTATTTGCCTTTTGGCTCCTTGATCGATTCTTTGAGGCTTTCCTTGAGGCCTTCCTTGACGTGCCGGCCGTGGCGGCGCTCCAGCGCATCGGCCATGACATTTAGGCGGTCAACCAGCTGGTGGAGTTCATCTCTTTCGCGGATTCGAACTCGTTGCCCGTAGTTTCCACGTCTGATCTCTTCAACAAATCGTTCAATGGAGACGAGGGGGCCATAATATCGGTGGGTTAGGCGGAAGACGACCGTGAAGAGAATGATCAAATAGGCGGCAAAAAGCACTCCGATCCGGATGGCATTGGTCACGAAAACGTCATTGGTGACCAGGGCCCACTGCATGTTCTCGTCAACGACGTTAAAAAGACCCATGACGTGCTCATACTGGTCCCGAAACGCTCGGACAAAGAGGAATCCTGACGCGAGGATGAACATCACCGACACGGCAAAGACGTAAAGTCCTATTTTTATTTGCTTGAATGGCTCAATGAGAACCGACTTCTTTTTACGTCTTGGTCTTAATTCGGACATTTGAAACTCCATGAAACGATAAGTCTTCATCGGAATTTAGAATTCAGACTTGAAATTTTCGGTCAGGCCAAGTAACCAACGGGGTCTGTAATTTTTCAAGATTCCGATGGTTAGTGGAGATTTTTGTGCACGGATCAAGACATCGCCGCAAACACCCAAAAGGTCGTCGTAAAGTTGGTCGTAAGAAGCGTCGCATGATGAAGAAACGTCGTGCACTACGGACGGTCTGACCGCCCATCGTTTCCTGACTTCTCGAATACAAAAGAACCCCCGGACAGGCTCGAACAGCCTGCTCCGGCTGGGTTTCTTTTTATTTTTCACAAATGTTTTGCAATCCTTCCGCTAGCTTAGTAAGCTTGTTCAAAATTGCCAGTCAATTCGCCTACGAAGGCACTACCAAGGACGGTAGGACCAGAGAAAAACGGTCTGCACAGGGAGGATTGTGCGATGCTGGATTTTATTTTTGCATTAGAGCGCTTTATTCAGAAATGGCCAGCAACGACTCAGTTCTCGATCTTCCAGATCGCCGAGCTGACCAAGACCCAGATCGCCGTGTCCGTTGACGCGTTGGCTGTGGCCTTGAACCGTGAGCTGGACGTCCAGGATGTCGTCAGCCTTGACGATGCTAAAAAAGCCCTGGTTGACCTTGAAGAACGCATGCAGGTTCAGTTGGCGGCACGACGCAAACGGATCGAGCAGAAGCGTGATCACGCCGTGAATGCCTACGATTCGACCATGGACAAGGTTCGCGTCCTGCAAATGGACAAGAACTGGCGCAATGCCTACAAGACGCTCGGCTATTTTGCGGGTCGTTATGAGGGCGATCTTCCGCCGGAAATTCTCATGGCCGTCTACGGAGATTGCATTCGCCTTGGCGTCAAATCCAATGTGAACCTCCAAGAGCTTGGCCTCTGGTTCAAAAAGGGTTTGGATCTTTCAGTCGCAACCCTGAGCCGCGACAGTATTGCCGAAGCAATTGATTTTATTGATGCATACGGTGATATGCTGGTCCAAAATGGTGCTGGTGGTTCTGGACAGCGTTTGGTTACCTCGGCACTTCAGTCACTTGCGATGCCGGCGACGGAATTCGAGCTGGCGGAAGAGTGGCGTAACGTCGCTATCGGCTTTAATGTCGGTACGGTGGCGCTGACCTGATATGACAACCCGTCGGGTAAAGAAAAAACCAGCCGGCAAGGCGCAATTGCCAGTTGGTTTGTCCCCAGCCCAGGTCTATGTGACCTGCGCAGAGGCGTCCTTTAAGTTCAGCAACACCAAGACAATTGAATCCACTCACGAATTTATTGCGCAGAGCCGCGCCGTTCGGGCAATCCAAATGGGGCTCGGAATCCGTAAGCCTGGCTACAACATCTATGTGGCTGGAATTCAGGGCACCGGCAAAACTAGCGTGATCAAGACGTTTCTTGAAAAATGGTCTGCCGACGCCGTGCGACCGCGAGACTGGATTTACGTTTACGATTTTAGCCAAACTGAACAACCCCGAGCCATAAGCATGGGGCCTGGTGAGGGACGGCGGATCAAGAAGGCGATGGAGCATCTAGTTAAGTCGCTGCGTTCGGATGTCACCACGGCATTGCAGAGCGAAGATTATGAAAATGCAGTAAACGCTTATTTGTCTGCATCCAACGAACGCAAGTCAAAACTTTTTAGCGATCTGGAAAAACGCGCGAAATCACTGGATTTCGCGATCAAGTCGACACGGATGGGCATCGAAACGATTCCGATTTTTGAGGGCCGTCCGCTCACTGAAAAAGAATATTCAAAGCTAGCTGAACCGCAGCGGGATGCCATTGAAGATCGCCGGTCCCAGCTGGAACCTGAGGTCCTGGATTTCGCTCGTAAAGTTCGCGCCATCGAACAGGAAACCAAAGATTACGTTGAGCGTTTGCGCAGCGAAATCGGTTCGCAGGTCGTCACCGGGCAGCTTGATCCCGTTCGTCAGGAGTTTTCTGACAATGGTGCGGTCATGGAATTTTTGAAGGAGGTCGAAACCGACATCCTTGAAAACCTGCTTGATTTTGTCGAAACCGATGAGCCTCAGCCAGAACAACCGCATGAAATGTTCATGCCACCAGAAGAGCGCGATCGTTTCAGGCGCTATAAAATCAACGTGTTTGTGGATAATACGGCGGCCAAAGGCGCACCCGTCATTATCGAAACCAATCCCACCTATTACAACTTGTTTGGCAGAATTGAGAAAAATGTCGAACACGGTATGTACCTGACTGATTTCACGATGATCAAGGCTGGGGCCATTCAAAAGGCCAATGGTGGTTATCTGGTGCTAAATGCACTAGATATTTTCAAGCAAGGTTCAATTTGGGAAACCTTGAAGCGAGTTTTGAAAAACCGCCTTGGTTACATTGAAGACATGGGAGAGCAATATTCCCTGCTTCCGACGTCGGGGCTCAGACCGGAGCCGATCCCTCTTGATTTGAAGGTTATTCTCATTGGCAACGATGAGATATATCACCTGCTTTATGATGCGGATGAAGACTTTCACAAAATTTTCAAAATCAAAGCAGACTTCGATCACAAAATGGAGCGCAATGACGAGAACATTAGTTCTTACGCATCTTTTATTGCGACCCGCACAAAAATCGAAAATCTTGTTCCATTCGATCGATCAGCGGTTTCCACTATAGTTGAATATGGATCACGCCTGGTTGAAGATCAGAGATTTCTCTCCACCCAGTTTGGTGAACTTAAAGATCTTACGATTGAATCCGACTTTATTGCCCGTGAACAAGGCGCCAAAATGGTCGGGCGCAAGCATGTAGAACAGGCCTTGGACGAGAAATTTTTTAGGGTGAATTTAGTTGAAGAGAATCTCTTCACCATGGTTCGCCATGAGGATATCCTGCTCACGGTCCATGGTGAGCAGGTGGGTCAGGTCAACGGTCTCGCCGTATATGATATGGGCGATTATACCTTCGGAAAGCTTGGCCGAATAACCTGCACAACAACCATCAGTCACGATGGTGTGATCAACATTGAGCGCGCCAGCAAGTTGTCGGGGAAAATTCACGATAAGGGCGTCTTCATTCTGACGGGTCTGCTTAATTCATTTCTGGGCACGCGCCGCCCAATCGGCCTTGCGGCCAGCATTTGCTTCGAACAATCCTACGGAATGATCGATGGAGACAGCGCCACACTGGCAGAATTCGTTGCGATTTTGAGCGCGCTTTCTGGAGTTCCCGTCCGACAGAATGTCGCAATGACGGGCAGCCTAAACCAATTCGGTGAAGTTCAGCCGATTGGTGGAGTTAATGAAAAAATCGAAGGCTTTTGGCAAACCTGTAAGATTGTTGGGCCTGCGGATGGAACCTTTGCATGCATGGTGCCAAGACAAAACGTGCCAAATCTGATGTTGGGACGGGGGGCTCGCCAGGCTGTGGAGGATGGGAAACTCAGAATTATTCCCGTGGCGACCATTGTCGAAGCCTTCCATGTCGCAACCGGAATTCCGTTGGGTGTCGCCGACCTTCGAAGTTCAAGGGAAGGTGCTTTTGCGCGTGGATCGGCCCTTCAGCTGGCGGCGGACCGGCTTGAAAAGTTGCATCGCGAACGCCTCAGAGATCGCGTAAAAGTCCGCGGTAAATGACTCGAAATTTAGTAGATCAGTTTCATTTGCGCGCCACCTTGCGTCGTGCGATTCGTGATTTTTTTGACAAGCGTGGCTACCTCGAGATTGAGACGCCATGCCTCGTGGCAACACCAGGTACTGAAGTCTATTTAAATTATTTCGACACCAGTTGGACGTCCCTTGCGGGGGGCATTCAGCCACTCTACCTGAGATCAAGTCCTGAACTTCACATGAAGCAAGCCCTGGCCGCAGGCTGTCGGAAAATTTTTCAGATTGGCCCCTGTTTTCGCAATGTCGGTGAGATTGGTCCCTGGCACCATCCAGAGTTTTCGATGTTGGAGTGGTACCACTGTGGGGGCGCATACGAACCCTTCATGACAGAAACCATCGACCTTCTGCGGCACTGCGCCGTGGAATTGAGGTCTATCGGCCAGCAAACACTACAGCTTCCTGAAAATATCCCGAAGTTTACTGTGGCCGGTGCCTTCAAGGAATTTTCAAATATTGAGTTGATCGATCTTGATTTGAAGTTGGCTGAAAAAGCGAAAAAAGCGGGAGTGGTTTCGATTAGGGGTGATGAAGATTTTGATACGGCATTTTTCAAGATACTGCTCGAGAAAGTCGAGCCGGCGCTTGCCAAACATCGAGTTTCGATCCTTTGTGATTACCCTGCGTCACAGGCAGCCCTTGCCGTTGTGGCTGGTGGTGTCGCCAAAAGGTTTGAGGTTTTTGTCGATGGAATTGAATTGAGCAATGCTTTTTTAGAGCTGTCTGGGCGTGAGGAAAACAGCGCACGGATAAAACAAAGCGCGGAAAAGCGCGCGGCGGTTGGGCTTCCAAGTGTTCCAGAAGATTTAGATTTTCTCGCGGCAATGTCCGTAAAATTACCTGAAACGGTCGGGAATGCTCTGGGCTTTGACCGTTTGCTAGCTGTCCTTCTTGAGGATCCTGGAATTGCTGGGGTCGTCCCCTTTCGTCAGGCCTCGGTCTGGCAAAAATACCTGCCCTGACATCACATGTCACTTCACGATGAAACCATTTAAGGAGCATTCTCTGCGCCAGCGGGGAGGCCTTCTTGATGGCAGCATTCGATTTAAAAGCGTGGGCCGGAGGCCTATTTTTTTTCATTCTTTCCATTGGCCGACATCATTCCACGGTCAACCAGTTTCAATCGAATTTCAAAGGTGCCCTTGGGTGGGAGCGTAATTATGTGCAATGCGCCCAAACCAATTCAAGTGAAGGGTGCACCGCCCAGGAGGTCGCAAATGCGCGGATAGCACATCGTCGCGCTGGAATCGAAGTGATCTTTCGAAGCATCTCATCAAGGAAGTGAAAGCGTGGAATTTTTTTTTGCAGTTTTGGTCGTCATCGCTGGTTTCGATCTCTGGATGGTGGACTGGTCCATTATGGTCTCCAAGGTTGCGATCTCAATGAATGAAACAGCGGGGGAGGCGGCGTTGATTGAAGGGGCAAAAAACCTTGAGGATGACCATTGACTCGGGCCGGATGGAAGGATTTTTTCGGCGTGGCTGGTGTCAGGGCAGAGGTTGTGCTGGTCTCGCTGGCGACACATTTTACGGCGGTACTGCTTGGCATCTCCGCAGCAACCGTTCTTGAGGGCGATGCTTGGCCTGCGGCTGCATTGCGACTGGATAGTCCATCGCTGCTTATCGGTCTGCCGACGGAGCGTTCGGATATCGGCTCATTTGTACCTGGGGACAAGGTCAAATTGGTGAAGCCTGGGGGCGAACCCTGTGCGTTTCAGAGCAAAGCGATGAGTTTACTTTCGGTGACCCCAGTCGTTTTGGTTGCCCAAAACCTTGACGCAGTCAATGGCGAGGACATTCGGGCCTTGGCGGAATGGACGTCCTCCGCCGGCACGCGGGTCGCGCTTGCTGGGGCAAAGGCCATAAAGTGTAAGGATGCAGCTCAGCTGGATGTCGTGGTGGATCGGTAAGTTCGATCTTAATGCGGAACCTATCGCGAGGAGAATTTGAATTGAAGGCAGTGTGGCTAGTGTTTTTTCTCCTATGGACATTGATTTTGCCGGAGGCAGCTCAGGCGATGCCAATTCCCCAAAAAAAAAGGTTAGCTCTTGGTGAGACCATTCGCCTCAAATTGCCCGCCGTGGAAAGGGTTCGATTGAGTCGCGATGGAATCGTTATCGCCCGGCATGGTTCTGGGGATGAATGGTTATTGACGGGAACGGCAAAGGGAATTGTCCTGATTCATCCCGATGGGGGAGTGGCGGGTGAGAGAGAAATTGTCCTCGAGGTCTTCGCTCCTCAGAGCCATCCAGGGTCGCAGCGTTCTATCCGAACGGTTCAGGATCCAAAGGACTCACTGGGTTGCGATGGAATCGCCTCGCGTTTTGGTGCCTTTGAATTCCGTGTCTCGATGGATTCTCGACGACTGGCAACGGAGGCTGGCCTTGCACCTCGCATTGAATATACGGCGCAAGCCAATGTGGTGTCTGGCGGGAATTCAGTCAGTATCGGGCGTGGAAGTTTCGGTGTTGCAGCGAGGGATATTTCCGGTCGTATGGATTCAAATGTGATTGCGAAGCCCCGCCTTGTACTTTTCCCGGGTGTTGAAGCCGCCGCTCGCAGTGGAGGTGAATTTCGGATCGACGCTCCGGTGTTTGCTCAAGCATCTGGCAATGGCAATGGCAATCCAAACGGCGTTTTCCCAGGAAGGATGGATGTCTGGAAGGAATATGGCCTAGCCGTCCGAGCCAAGTGGACGGAGTGCGTGCGGGAGAGTGCCGTTGTCGAATATGAGGTTTCTGTTACGCAGCGTATTTCTGGGAATGAACAGCATTTGCTCGCGGGCCGAATTTCTGGAAAGAGGGCAATCATGGCGGGAGATAGAGCGTTTGGTGGTGCCGTTGAATTTGCCTCGGGCGCCCGTTCCCGGCAGGGCTCTTACTTGCTCCGCGGCATTCCCATTCTTGGGCCAATGCTCTCGAAGCGTGACGACGAAAACGGTGAGACCACGATGACCGTGTGGGTGCAGGCGTTGGATGACTCCACTGCTGGGCAAGGATATTTGCCGTCAGATCGGTCGGAAGCTTTAGAAGTCGATTTTGGCGCCGGTGGTGACGAGGGTTCTGGAAAACCCGTCGAATGATGATGGGCTAGAGGTGGCAATGCTTTGATTCGTTGTTAGATTGAAGGTTATAAATGGCGTTAAGTTGTGTTCGTAGTCTAGGCCAAACATTGCCTGCGTTTGAGTTAGGGGAACTTTAAGTATTTCAGAGTCACCTGTTGATATGCTTCTGCTGATGCTTTTTGCGCCAATGTGAAAGGAAAGTATGGCTCGATCTAGCACTTTTTTTGCCATCAAAAATTTTACGTTTGATAATTGAATTGGGCCTGTTCCATCTGGAAATAATTCTCGCGCTGCGGCGATTTTTTCTCCGGTGATAGACACTTGGGTTCTACCCCTGCTTTCGGCTTCAAGTGAGTTTGGCCCGAATGGGATTAGTTTGAGTTGTATGCGAGAAATAGCCGCCGTATCATCCGCAGAGCCAGACGTCTCGCCGGTCATGTAGTCGATCACGTGTTCAAGATTTGGCTGTGGGTCGACGGCTCTGCCTCGTTTATACGAAAGTTCCAAGCCAAGGAACCATGGTATAGACAAAGACAATCCTGCCCCTGCTTCATCATGAACCCTTTGATTGCCGACTCCGCCCATAATCATATAACCGTTGACGCCAAGATCCATGATCGGGGATCGACCGCTTGAGTTCTCCGTTATTGGTCGGCGAGATGCCAGCGTATAAAATACTCCAACTTGGCCCCCGTAGGTGCTGAGGCCATAATTCGTAAGGTCAGATTTTAAATATCCGCTCTGCTCCAAGTTTAATTTGAATTCAATTCCAAATCGGTTTTGATCATCTTGCTGCGATTCATCGTTTGCTGATCCCCGCGACATGAAGCCAAGGGAGCCATACCAGGAGGCGGTCTGATTGTGCGTGACGCCTGCCGGGAGAGAGACCGAGTTGCCCGGGTTTTTGAGTCCAAAGATGTTTGAATTGTAACCGACGTCTAATTTTGCAAATCCCGAGGCTCCCGGCAGAAGGTCAATTTTCTTCAGAAGCAAACGGGCCTCCTCTTTTACCTCTACCGTGGGCCCGTTGGCCGCGGCTCGTGGCAAATAAAGCCTTGCGCAATGACGGAATTCACCGAGGGCGCAAGATTTTCCAACCATGTAGGAACGTTCCCCGTTGAACTCCGGATCGTTCATCCATCCGTCAAGATTTGCGGCATTGAAGTGGATCGCGGCGGTGGTCCATGATTTTTTTCTGAAATAAAGGACACCAAGCATGATTTCGGCGGCGCTTTTAGCATCATAGGATCCTGCGCCATTGGACTTATTGCGTATTGCGAGAGATTTTTGTAGCCACTCCTCGCCCTCGGCCAGCAGCAGCATTTCCACATAACATCGTCCAATCAAGTAGGTGGCCTCATCACTTTTTACAGCATCATCGGACCGGTACAAGAGCGGCTCGATTGCCAACCATGGATCGCCCTCACCCAATGCAGCTTTTGCGGATTTTATGGCATCTTTTATTGATGCAGGGACACGGTTGCGAAGGAAGGGGAATTGCGCCGGATTTGTTGCCTCGCGCTTCTCCAGGTATTGTGGGGTCGTGGTACGAATGACTCCGGCGATGACCTCTTGTTCCGCCGGAGAGGTGGTCTGCTCTGGACGTCCTGGATCGTCTCCGCTAGCCGTCGTTGTGATTTTTAATCTGACGGTGCTTCCTTGAACAATTTTGAAGAAGGTGTTTTCGTCCGCTTGCCCTTTGAAGTCGTGTTCGGCGTGAATGCGAATGTTGCCTCGAAGGGCGGTGACCAGAAGGTGATCATCCGGTAGCCGTTGAACGATAAGGTCCCGTCGGCCCTCACTGCGGAAGACGAAACCACCCGCTGCGATGTCCCATCCTTGATCGGTGCTGCCGAGGGTCCGAGAGCGGATGGTACCCCGTTCGAGGCGCAGCGTTCCACGTCCACCTTTTTTGCCTCCCAGCCTTGCCATGCTTCCCTCAAGCAGCCAAGTCTCATCGGACCCGGCAAGCCATATTTTCATCAGGCCTGGTATTCCCGTCCGAACTGCATCCGACGAGCCAAACTGTTCTGTCTCCTGACCTATGATGTGAACCACCGAGCGGCTGTGGGAGAATGTTCGACCTTGAACTGATGTTAATGAGTGGGCCGACAAACTCGTCTCTAATTTTTGCTTGGAGGTGCTATCGGCGTCCTTTTGTTCGTCGGAGGGTTGTTCAGAGGGAACGGTGATTTCTTTTGATGCCTTACCCAGAACGGGATTCGCTAATTTGAGATTGAATTTGAGGCTGTCCGATCCTGCATCATCGAACACCACGATATAAACAGCGTGGTTTCCTGGGGCGAGAGAGGATGTTTTTAGCGTGCAAAAGGCATCGCGACAAATGAGCGACTGCGATCGAATGACCCACTTGGCCTGGGGAAAAAGATTTTTGTTTGATGTGTATTCTATTTTCAATTTCAAGATGTCGCCGCGGTTGGCGGTAACTAGAAATGGTGGCCCTGCGATAATTTTTGGTGTTTGAATGGGAGGCGAGGTTTCGGCGATAGCTGCAGCTGCCCCGACCAGCCAATAGGCAGCAAGCCCCAAGATAAACCAATCAGCCTTTAGATAGTGCTTCATCGATGCCGCCAGTGATCCAAAATCGAAACGTAATTATTTTACAGTTTTTTCGGCAATTTTACGTGCAACTAAAGGCGGAACCAATGAGGATACGTCGCCTCCATAGGTTGCCACCTCTTTCACCAGGGTGGATGAGACGTGCCCGTAGTCTTGGGATGTGGGAATGAAGATGGTCTCCAGGGCACTGGAAAGGCTGCGATTCATCAATGCCATTTGCATTTCATAAATGAAGTCCATCTCGGTCCTCAGGCCTCGAACGAGGGCAGTGGCCTCGCGTTTTGTTGCAAAAGAGACGGCGAGCCCAGAGAAGCTCGCTACCTCAACGTTTTGAACCTTTTTGCAGAGGTCCCTAATCATTTCGAGGCGTTCAGGAACCGTAAACATGGGTGGTTTTGTCTGATTCACCCCAATGGCAACAATCAGTTGATCGAAGATTTTAGCTGCGCGGCGGATAACATCCAGATGCCCGTAGGTTACCGGATCAAAGCTCCCGGCATAGATTCCAATTCGGGTCTTAGCCGTCACTCGTTTTTTGCCAGCTTGTGATATACGTGCCGCCATATTTCTTTTCCGACTTGAAGCTTAGGGAATTTAGGCCTGTTACAGCCCCGTGATCGACGGGACCTCCAGTTTCAAACAACAGGACTCCGCCGTCCGCCAAACGCGTATCGGCAAAAGCCAAAAGATCTGGAAGGAGTCCAGCGGCAAGGGCGTATGGTGGATCCGCCCAAATAATGTCAAAACGGCGTTCATTTCTTGGTATTGAGGCAGCGTTTGCCATGCCTTGCGATTCGGTGAGGTACTTGCGAATGTCCTTAACAATTAGCCTAATCACGGGGGGCGTCTGAGTTTGAGCCAGCGATCTCCTTTCGCATTCAGCCAAGTTACGGCGCAAGGCAACGAGGGCTGCCGGAGCCGACTCAGCAAAGGTGCATTCGCAGGCGCCACGGCTCAAGGCTTCGATACCAACTGCGCCTGATCCCGCAAACAGGTCACAGAAATTTGCCCCCTCGAGCCAGCCTTGTACGGAATTCAATGCGGCGGCTCGAGCTTTGGAGCTGGTCGGGCGGGTCTTGTCGCCAATTGGGGTTGCCAGCTTCATCCCCCTGAAAATACCGGAGGAAATTACTGGGGTCGGGCCGGCTGACGGAGTCTTGTTTCTGGTCATGTTTTTACAGTTGTAATTTTGAGTGAATGCCCTAGTTATAGCCGTTCCATTTATAGCTTGGTCCGACAGCATTGGGGAAGTCATGAATATCCGTCAAATCCAGGAAGCTCGCGAACTTTACGGCATTGATGAGTGGGGTGCCGGTTACTTTAGCATCGACGACCAAGGTTTCGTCGTTTGCCATCCGACGGGTGAAGAGCATCTGTCGATTCCTTTGCCCGAGGTTGTGGCGGATTGTAAGGCCCGCAGCCACAATTCTCCGCTAATCATCCGTTTCCCACAAGTCATTGAGGGTCAGCTTGAACGGATGCACAAGTCCTTTCGGTCGGCAATTTCCGACTCTGGGTTTAAGGGACGCCATATGGGCGTATTCCCCTTTAAGGTGAATCAACGCCGCGAATTTATTGATGCGATTGTTTCCGCCGGCCAGGCGATGGATTATGGCCTTGAGGTTGGTAGCAAGACTGAGTTCATTGCTGCGTTGAGCTATACCCTACCCGAAAAAGCCTTGATGATTTGTAACGGATTCAAGGACAGCGAGTTTATTGAACTCGGATTTGCTGCGTCTGCCATGGGTAAGAATGTGGTGGTGGTGGTGGAAGGGCCCGATGAGCTCCAGTTGATTCTGGATCTTGCTGAAAAAAATCGCCATTGCCCAGAGATTGGACTGCGCGTGCGCCTTTACAGCAAAGGCTCAGGCAAGTGGGAAAAATCATCCGGTGAATCTTCTAAGTTTGGTCTGACGACAACCGAAGTTTTGCGTTGCCTGCAGATGCTGCAGGGGGCCAATCTTGCGAGCCGACTCTCGATGTTGCATTTTCATATTGGTTCTCAAATCACCGAGATCAAACGCTTCAAGAATGCATTGAAGGAAGCCTCACGGGTTTATGCAAAGGTCGTGAAAACTGGATTTACGCCGAAGTACCTAAATATCGGCGGCGGCGTGGGCGTGGACTATGACGGAAGTAAAACCTCGTTCCATTCCAGCGCCAATTATTCACTGCAAGAATTTGCCAACGATGCCGTTTATGTTCTTGGCGAAGTCTGCACCAACGAGAATGTTCCGCACCCAACGATTGTTACTGAATCAGGGCGCGTGATTGCGGCGTATCACTCGGTCGTGGTCACAGACATTCGCGAGGTGCAGGGCGCGGATAGTCTAGAGCCGCTTCACGAAGGGCAGATGGTTCCAGTAGAGAACTTGACGCACAAGGGGCTTAAAGAGCTTCGCTACATCCTCGACAACATGAATCGCAAAAATTACAACGAGTACTACCACGATGCGATCGAGTACCAGGAGGAACTGTTCACGCTGTTCAACCTTGGCTACCTTCAATTGGCAGAGCGGGCATTATCAGAAGAGTTGTTTTACCGGATTTGTCGCAAGGCTCTGTATTTTGCGTCATTCCACCGTCACCAGTCGGAAGAGTTCGATAACCTTCAAAAACTCATGGTGAGTAAATACCTGGCGAATTTCTCGATTTTTCAATCGATTCCTGATTCGTGGGCTATTGATCAGCTGTTTCCGGTAATGCCGCTATCCCGTCATGACGAAAAGCCGACGCACAAGGCGACCATCGTCGACATTACGTGTGATTCAGACGGATGTTTAACGACCTTCATCGATCGTTCGGACGTCAAAACGACGTTGGATTTGCACGCTCCAAGCGACCAGCCTTATTACATTGGTTTCTTTTTGACGGGCGCCTACCAGGAGAGTTTGGCCAATGAGCATAACCTTTTTGGCGCGATTCATGAGGCTGAAGTTCGGTTGAATGATGATGGTAATTGGGAAATTACTAAGTTGACCAGTGGCGATCCCATCTGTGAACTTCTCGAGAGTCGCAATTACAGCATGAACGAAATATATGAAAAGTATCAGATGCAGCTTAACCGCGAGGTTTCTGCGGGGCGCCTGACTGCGGAGGAGTCGAGTGACATTCTTGAAAATCTAATCAAGTTTTCCAAGGGTTACCCGTATCTTAAGGGTCAGATCTGATATTTTAAACCAATAAAAGCAGCCACTTGTAATTTCCAAGTTAAAGCCCCACCCAGATTCTCCGAAGTCCATGAGAGAAGATTGGGGGGGCTTTATGGCATTAGTATTTCAATTCGAAGCGGCCGGAGAATGGCAACGGTGCTATCTGTCGGGAGTCATTAATGAAGACTCCGAGATAACCCTGGGCAACCTTGTGACGCAATTACCACCCAAAGTGGTTTTCAATTTTCGTCGGGTGGAGTCAATCAACTCTTGTGGTGTTCGCGCCTGGATTAGTTTTATCCGTCAGGCAGGTGCAGGCCGGGAAGTTGCCTTTGAAGAGTGCACGCCCGAGGTCGTATCCCAGATCAATATGATCCCAAATTTCCGTGCAAACTCACGTGTGCTGTCGGTTTATGCCAGCTACACCTGCGGTCAGTGTAACCATCAGCGCAATGAACTCTTTCAAGAAGGCCGTAATCTTCCTAAAGCCACGGGAACTCAGCTCGATCCGGTAAAATGCGAAAAATGTGGTGGGATGATGGAAATGGACGAGATCGAAGACGAGTTTTTTGCCTGGGTTGCCGCCTGATGATTGCAAGGTTAAATAGGGAGCTCCGTTATGGTGAATGATCCGGTCGGCATTCCGAGGGATAACTCGGCCCTTCTGCAATTTTTTAAAATATTTGAGGACTTTGCCCGGGGCACGGTTCTTGATGCCTACGTGCTGCTGGATGTGGATGGTCGGGTTGTGAAGGCGAATCAGCATGCTTCAGCCATGCTCAAGGTCGGAACCAAGCAAATGATGAAGGCATCCTCATTCGAGGACCTTCTTAAATTCAATATTGAGGGTAGTCCGCTTCCGTTAAAAGATTTGTTGATGCTGCCGACATTTCGCCGTGAAGATATGATTAACGGTGTCTCCACAACTGGTGAGAACAAGTTTGTGATGCTGGCCTACCCATTTCATGAGGCCGGCCAGGTTATCGGGACTTTCCTGATTTTGCGCGAGATAACCGGCGAGACGTCTCAGGGTTCAAAACTCACAGCATCAACGACCAAAGCTAAAACCGACATGCTCTCTGGTTTATTCAACCGCAGTGGACTGGAGGATCATTTAAAAGAACGCAAACAAGCCATCGAATCACTTCCAACCGGAGACCCAGGGCGAATTCATTCGGTCATTATGATGGATATCGATTTTTTCAAAAAAGTAAATGATACCTACGGGCATCCAGCCGGCGATTACGTGATTAAAACGGTTGCCAAAATTGTGAAGTCAAGCTGTCGTCAAAGCGATTCGGCTTTTCGCGTTGGTGGCGAAGAATTTATTGTGGTGTTTAATGCAACGCCAGTGGATGGTGCACTGGTTGCAGCGGAAAAAATTCGTACCGCCATTCAAGCCTATCAGTTCGAATTTGAAGGCGTACATATTCCGATTGCGATCAGCATTGGGGCGGCAAGCCTTGACGTGACGTCGGCCGATCCGCATGCAGATATCACGCGGGCGGATGCGGCTCTTTACTTTTCGAAACAAAATGGTCGTAATCGCGTCAGCGTCCATGACGGCGTTCAACTGCAACCACACTTGTGGGTATTGCCATCAAAGATGGCAGCCGCCTAAATTTTTTAGTGGCCGGCGATAAGGTCGTCGGCCATTTTTTCTAATCGTAAATTCTGAACCTGACCACGAAGCTGCATTTTGTTGCCTTCCACTTCATACTCTTGCCAATCAAGCGGCAAGTAGACTTCGCCGCCATTGACCAGATATTCCTGGAAGTAGCTGTCGATCAAGTCCAGAAGCATTGCGGCCGCATTACGTTGGATTAGACCTTGCTCGCGGTGGGCGATACGTCCCTCTACGGGATAAAAGAAGGACTCGTCGTCGTTCTTCAAGGTCAGAGTCAGGGCAACGGATTGCCCGTCTGCCTGGCCATCAAGTTTGAAGCGGCGGTTGCCCGCAAATACGGCATATTTGCGTTGCAGTGTGGTCTCGATTTCAGCGCACTCGCTGGCTAAAAATGGTGATGATGACTTGGTGTCGTTCATGTTGTGCCGTGCCTCAGTGAACCGTTGGTGAAATGTTTTTTAGTTGTTCTATCCAGCGCACAAGTTCCACCAGACTGGCCAAGTCGTAAACCGGTTTGAACGTCATGCGGTCACCCACGGCATTGGTTGCGGGGCAAAGTGGGAAGCGGTTGAATAGGCCTTTGAGGATTTCTGTGGCTTCAAATCCGATGGTCGGGAGGGCCTCAAAATCTAGGGTATTCATGATTTGGCCGTACTTTCGAGAGAACAGCAGGCGGCGTATCTGTTGGGTTGTTTGCGCTGACAAGAGGCCAGCGATTTCCAGCATATCCAGAGTCCGACGACGGATCTCATCGAGGGCTGCGATCGAGGTTTTGAACAAGGTCGCCGGGTGCTCGTTGGAAACGATCCGCATTGCGATTTCGTCCGAAATCAGTGTGCTTGGGATCGTCGCGGCCTGTGACAAGAGTTCCAAGCCAAGATTGCAATAGCCTTTGGTATGAGCCAGGACGAGGCGCAATCCTTGACGGTTATCAGCCTCCAGTCCGGTGGCAACGGCAAGGGTATTGGCCACATGGGAAAGGCTTACGGCAATCGGCCCAGAGGCCTCGGCGGTGCATGATGCCAGGGCTGACTCAATGGTCATGACGGCGTGTGGTCGTTTGACGGAAGTAGAAATACTAGTCGATTCATTGAGCGGTGCGCTGGATCCTTTGGCAGACGCAATTAAGCGGTCTGCCAATTGTGCAACGTTCAATCCAGTCCAACGTGCGATGGCATTTTCCCCGGCTTCAGCCAAAAACAGTCGAGCGGCATTTTCTGGGGTAACAAAACCCTCTTCTTCGAGGCGCGCATTGCGAAAACGCAGCGCCAAGGATTCTTGTTCGCTGGGAGGCAGATAACTGGCGTGAGCTAGCATCGAGTAAGCGTATTCGATGTCTTTGGCCAGAGCCTGGGCGACAAGTTCTTCGACGAACTGGCGGATCTCCGGGTCTTCGCTTTTGATTTTGTAGAAGACTTCGTCGCAGGGAAGCCGCATCAAGGCATCCTGCTCGGCATCGTCCATTTTTTCGTAGGCATCTAGATCGTAGGTTTCAACAAGGGGGCCAAGAAGGCCCAATTGGAACTCTTCCTCGAGGTCGCGAAACCTGCGAAATAATTCTTCTGGATTCGCCTGCTTGTGGAGTTGCAGCCATCGTGCGGCGCCCGATGGACTGAGCTGACCGGCGTCCCAGCCTTCAATATCCATAATGTGAGTCATCTGCTCTTGAGACAAAAGTGGAAGGAGGTCCAGATGCTCCTCTATCCCGGCAGTGAGCATGATATGCCGTATCAGGGATGGCTCCATCGCCTGAACTTCAGCGGCGGTATCTTCCGTCGCAAGAAGGCCGTCGAGGAATGCGCGGGCTCCGCGTTCTTCATCCATCGGTGACGGTAAATTCGCTGCCTGCCAGTCAAAGCTGGAGAGGCCGCGGTCGTAGGCAGACAGCAGGGTTTCGTCGGACAATCGGCTTGCCATGTAGGGAACCTCCCGGTATGACTCTCAGGCGCGCGGCGGTCTTATCATTTGCTCAAAAAATGAGCAAGTTATGCCCTGCAAGATTTTGCTGGACCTAAGGGCCTTTTTTTTGGAAGTACTCGCAACCATTAGGGAAATTTCGACTAAAGCGGCCAAAGAATTGGTCGCCTCGGCTCGTGATTTCTGTTTAGAGCGTGCCCTTGCCCCGGTTGCGGCGGATTTGGAAGCCCTCAATGGCAACCTTGCCGCCTATTTACATTCTGAATCCGAGTCCTCCCGCCAGGTGATTGACCACGTTGTGGCATCTGGCGGCAAGCGCATTCGACCTGCCCTCTACTTTTTCGTCTGCCGGATGTTGGGTTATCGTGGTGAGCATCTGCTTCCCATCGGAGCCGTGACCGAATTTGTGCATGCTGCAAGCCTGTTGCATGATGATGTCGTCGATAATTCTTCGATGCGTCGCAACAAGCCAACTCCAAAGTCCATTTGGGGTGACGAGGCAGCTGTTTTGACCGGAGATCTGGTTTACGCCCGCGCTAGCGAGATGATGGCCGAAACTGGCAGCCTTGAAATCGTCAAACTTTTTGCTCGTGCGATCCGGATGATGAGTGAGGGCGAACTTCTTCAGCTTGAGAATGTTTTTAACCCCAGTGTCAGCACGAAAACCTACCTTCAGATTCTTAACTGTAAGACGGCCGTCTTAATCTCGGCCGCATGTCGGTCCGCTGGAGTGCTTGGTGGTGCCACGGAAGAGCAGCGTGATGCTTTATCGCGCTTTGGTGAACTTACCGGCGTTGCCTTTCAGTTGATTGATGATGCGCTCGACTACCTGAGTTCATCGGAACGTTTTGGTAAGCCAACCTTGGCTGATTTGAAAGAGGGCAAGGTCACGATGCCGGTGATCCTGTTGCGTGAGGTGTGTACTGGCGCTGAGCAATCTCGAATCTCAGCCATGCTTGATCTCGCAATCATCCGCGATGGTGATATGGATTGGATTGCAGGGCTTGTTGAAAAGCATGGTACGGCCTTGCAGACTATTGAATTAGCGACGTCTTACACCCTAGAGGCGGTTCAATGCCTCGCCGTTTTCCCTGAGTCTCCTGAACGGGGTGACTTGGAAAGCCTCGCCATGAAGCTGGTTCGTCGTTTCAATTGAGAATAGCCTGTTAGGCTGTTAAGGAAAGGCCGTCATTGATTCCGCATTCCTTCAAAGAATTTGACGCGAGGGTTTCATCCCAACGGCTCTCCAATGGTTTGTCTTTCATTCACGTTCCTGCGTCTGGCAATGACGACCGTTTTTTTCTTAGCTGCATCATCAAGGCTGGTTCAGCATCTGAACTGGATTCGCAGTCAGGCATCGCTCATTTCCTAGAACATATGATGTTCCGTGGGTCCAAGCGTTTCCCTACTTTTGGTGGTCTTGCAGAGGCCTTTGAGTGGCTTGGTGGTGAATGGAATGCAGCAACTGGCCACGAATACACCGAATACATATACTCGGGTGTCCAACGGCATGCCTTGGAAGCCATTGACCTATTTTTTGAGTTCTTAGATGAGCCTGCCCTTCGCGACATTGAGGTGGAGCGTCAGATCATTTTGCGGGAACTCCATGGTGAATTGAATGAATTTGGTATTTCCACCGATGTTGCGCAACACATAGGTGCTCTTGTTTGGCCCAATCAGCCTTTGGCCCGTCCAATTATTGGCACACCAGAGACTTTGGCCAAAATCGATGATCGTGCCCTGCGCAATTTTCGCTCGCGCTGGTATCAACCAGAAAATATGGCGCTTTGTGTGATCGGCGGAACATCTGTAATGGCGGACTTGGCCGCAAAAAAATTCGAAAACTACCGACCTTCTCGCGGTGATACCCCAGCCCCGGTCTTAACCAAGTCGGCTGGGATTGAATCTCTGCCAGCTGGTTTGCCTTCGGCTTGTGTCGCAGAAAACTCAGACAATGAGTATCAGTTTCAAATGTCGTTTAAGTCTCACGGGCAGTGGCACGAAATGGCTCCTGTTTACGATGTTTTGATTCGTTTATTGTCCGATGGTTTTAGCTCCCGATTGCCTCGGCGAATCCGCGAGCAGCTCGGTTTGGTTTACGACATTGCCGCCGATGCAACGTTGTTATCCGATTGTGGTCTAGTGAATATCACTGCAGCCATCGATCATGTGAATATGGAGCAGTTCGTTTCTGAGCTCGGATCAATTCTGTGTCAATTGATGAAGGTGGCCCCTCCGGCCAATGAACTTGAGCGCTACCAACGGCGTGCCCTTGTCGACTTGGAGTTGGCCATGTCGGAACCTGGGTCCATGGCATACCGCCTCGCTTGGAACGAACTCAATAATCAGCGGCGTAGCATCGCTGAATATGCCGAGCGGATATTGGCAGTAACTCCTGAAATGGTTCGTGCTTGTGCGGCAGAGCTATTCGATAAATCGAATCGGGCTACGGTGGTCCTTGGTCCCAAGCATGGAACCACAAGTCAGACCCCGGATGAACCAGCCCTCTCCGACGTTACTTTCAACGGAATGATTCACAAAGCCTTCGACATCTAGCGTTTCGTTTTCTCAGAACCCTATCCGCCCAAGGGTGATTAAACTTGTCGCCGGCATTAGGGCGAGCATTTCGTAAATCACAATCCATTGCTCTGCTTTCACGACCATCGCCATAACGGGTTCCATGCGATCCTGAAATTCCTGACGCAAACTATTTCCAATCTCGTCATCGAATGCGATGCCGAAGCGCTGTGAGGAAATACCGGTAACCATGGTGCGCATGCTGCCGATCCATCGGTCGGCAGTTTCTCCCTGACTGAAATCAAGCAATGCTGCTGATCTTCGAATCTGCAGCAGAGGAGCTAGGCAGCCGCAAGTCGTGATGCATCCTGCGGCTGTTGCCGCCAATATTGTGCTGCGTATGTCGGCATGATTTGTTGGTTGAAGCCATCGAATGACTCCGCACACGATTTCTGCAAACACGATGGCTAACATCGTCCTGGCAAGAAGTCCCAAGAGGATTTCCTGGATACGGCCCAGTGGTTCAGCTGTTTTCCGGGCCAATTGTTCCAGGGCGTTAATAGAGGGCAGTGGATTCTCACCCCGCCGGCACGATCTTTCGATAGCTTCATGAAGGCTCGAAAGAAATTTTGAATTGCCTATTTTGCACTTGAGGTCATCCAAATTAGTCGCGCTAGAGCCGGTCGCCCGGGAAATTCTGAGGCGATGCTGGTTAAGCAGCCCAGAAGTCCGGACGACCGGGATTTGACGGAGTTGCAGTCTGGTCGCAATCAGCAGGAGTCCAGGTGGGGTGAAGGATAGGACGCTTGCAACGCTCTGCAGCCAGAATAGGGAATTTCCAGCCATCGGTAGGATCTCCGCAAATCCCGGTTCAATCCGGGTTGCGTAACTCCTACCTCCTCAATGGCCATGTCGTGAAAGGACATCTGATGTCGCTGGATCAGTCGTGGGTCAACTTTTTGTAGCGAATCCGGTGCGGCGTATCAGCTGCGTGACCGAGGCGCCGCTTCCGATCGACTTCGTAATCCTGGTAATTGCCCTCGAACCATACGACTTTACTATCCCCTTCGAATGCCAGAATATGCGTCGCGATGCGATCAAGGAACCATCGATCATGGCTAATGACGACGGCACAACCAGCGTAGTTGAGCAGGGCTTCTTCCAAGGCGCGCAGAGTATCGACGTCAAGGTCGTTCGTGGGCTCGTCAAGGAGAAGAACGTTTGAACCGCTTTTAAGAAGTTTCGCCAGGTTGACCCGGTTGCGTTCACCGCCGGATAGATCTTTGACCTTCTTTTGCTGATCAGAACCTTTGAAGTTAAAGCTGGCGACGTAAGCACGGGAAGCCATTTTGATCCGACCGAATTCCAGGTCTTCTTGTCCACCCGAAATTTCATCCCATACCGTCTTGTTGCCGTCGAGAGTGTCGCGATTCTGATCGACGTAGGCCATCTGCAGGGTTTCGCCGAGGCGCAATGATCCCGAGTCCGCTTTTTCAAGGCCAGCCATCATTCGGAAGAGGGTTGTTTTGCCGGCGCCATTCGGCCCGATGATTCCAACAATTCCGCCGCGCGGTAAATTAAAGGTCAGGTCATCAAACAGTAATTTTTCCCCAAACGACTTTTTGATTCCCTTGGCCTCGATCACAAGATCGCCCAATCGTGGTGCTGGTGGTATTTTGATTTCCTGCACCGTGGACTGCGCTTCGTGAGACTGGTTCGCCATTTCCTCATAGGCTGAAATCCGGGCCTTGCTCTTGGCCTGGCGGGCTCGCGCCGACATCCGGACCCATTCAAGCTCTTTTGCAAGAGCTCGTCGGCGCGCAGATTCGGTTTTTTCTTCTTGAGCCAATCTTGTTTGTTTTTGTTCGAGCCAACTCGAATAATTACCCTGCCAAGGAATTCCTTCGCCGCGGTCTAACTCCAAGATCCATCCGGCAACGTTGTCGAGGAAATAGCGATCGTGGGTAACGGCAACAACGGTGCCCGGGTAGTCGTGAAGGAATCGTTCGAGCCAAGCAACACTTTCGGCATCAAGGTGGTTGGTCGGTTCGTCAAGGATCAGCATGTCGGGCTTCTCGATCAGAAGGCGGCACAAGGCAACGCGTCGCTTTTCGCCTCCAGACAGATTTGCCACAGCGGCGTCACCGGCAGGCAGGCGCAGAGCATCCATGGCGATATCCAGCATGCGATCCAGTTCCCAAGCATTACAGGCATCGATTTCCCCTTGGACTCGGGACTGTTCATCGATGACCTTCATCATTTCGTCGCCGTCCATGGGCTCGCCAAGTTTCATGGAGAGCTCTTCAAATTTTTGAAGCAGGCCACGCTGCTTGGCAACTCCGAGCTCAACATTGCCGCGAACATCGAGCTTACCGTCGAGCTGTGGCTCCTGTGCCAGATAACCGATGTTGATGCCTTCAGCTGGGAAGGCTTCACCTTGAAAGTTTTTTTCCACGCCGGCCATAATTTTGAGCAGCGTGCTTTTCCCTGATCCGTTAAGTCCAAGGACACCGATTTTGGCGCCGGGAATGAATGAGAGGTAAATACCTTTAAGAACTTCGCGGTTCGGTGGGTAGACCTTACGGAGGTTCACCATATTGTAAATATACTGGGTCATAGCTCGCCTTTTTTCCGTTCTTCCTTCAAGGATGCCCGCCGTGCCTTTTCAATAATGTCGGCCAACTCGGTGGACGACACTAGATAGCGAAGAAGCTGCGCCTTTAAAACCACTTTTTGGGCGAAGGGCTGAACGGCATAAATTCCGAGGGACTGAAAGTACTGGGTGACGACGGCCTCAACCTTTTCCGGGGGGAGTGGCCAGCTGCTCATGATCGCTCGGGCCTGCGGGGTGGACAATTCTAGGGCTACAAACTCGTCAATAGGAAGGGACTCGGTCGATAGCATTTTCCTTACCTCCTGGCAGGTAATGCTATCACATCATGGATTTTAAATTAATTCGCGTAATTCTTTTGGCAGGGTTTTGCGCAGCCGATCCATGGTCCCGTCTCCAAGGTGACGTTTGACGGTATGCAAGACGGCCTTGGCCATTAATTCGGAGTCTGCCACATTCAAGGCCGGACCCCGCCGCATCTCACGTCGGACTTTAGCCAGGAACTGGTCCTTGCGCCTTTCGCGTGTCGGTTTTCCGTGCGGTTTATAGCCTTCGTAGTAGAATCCCCGCACGAGCATGGGGAGCTGCGCGCCGAGGGCCGAAGCGTGTTCTACGGTTAAACGGTCCCGCAAGGCATGTAGGACGCTGCGCATGGCGGCATAGGCCAAGTGCCGATCGTCCTTGCCGAGCTCGAGCATCAGGTCGTTTAGCCAGGTGTTGGTGGTCTGGACGGTGTTGTCAAAGGTGGGCAAGCCAGTCTGTGTCATGGTTGGAATCCTCCGGTGACGGAGATGCAAGGCGAGTACCAATTTGTGAAAGTCGTGTTTCAAAACGAAAACTTCATTGTCATCGACAAGCCTCACGGGATGCTGACCGTCCCTGCGAGGACCGGCGATGCTGATCCTAGGCAGTGTGCTGGACGGCTATTGGAAAAAGAGCTTGGCGGAAGGATTTTTCCCGTGCATCGCCTGGACTACGAGGTTGGTGGAATTGTTATGTTTGCCCGCAATGCAGCGGCCCACCGTGCGGCCTCGGGTTGGTTTGAGGGGCATGCTTTACAGAAGGCCTACGAAGCCATCACCATGGCCAACCAGGAGCGCAGTGAGCCCCAAGTTCCGACGCCGTTGGAGGAGCCCCTAATCTGGGAAGCGGTTCTGGTTCGTGGTAAAAAACGCGCGTTCGAGGCGTCTCATGGTAAGAAATCTCTGACCCGAGCCTGGTTTGTCAGGGAGCTGGAGTTGGTTGGGGCACCTCCTGGAAAAAGCTTTCAACTCTGGCGCCTCGAACCAGTGACCGGCAGATCCCACCAACTGCGCTGGGAGATGTTTCGGCATGAAACCCCGATCCTCGGCGATGTTCTTTACGGTGGCGTTCCTCTGCATCTTCCCGTTCCCGATGCTATAGCCCTTCGGGCTGTTCAACTTTCGTTCACTGAAAAAATGGACGTCTCGACGTTCGGCTTGCCATCGGAAGGGTTTGCCTGCGAATCTGTCGTTCATTGGCTCGTCAATTTGAAGCCTTAAATATGTCGACCGGAGTGCCTGCCGTGTTCACCAAGAAATTTCTACCTTTTATTATTTTAGGTCTGGTCTCGATTTCTGTGGAGGCCTTCGCTCAAGGCGTCATGGTCACGGTTCGCTTTCGGAAAAAAGGCAGTGGCGACGTGATTTCGCGGACCGAGGTCGCGATTTCTAGTACGGAAGTTGCCGGTGTCGGGAAAAAGGTTCAGGCGGCCCCTGATGGCACCGTGACGGTCGAGGCTGAGGAGTCGGCCTTATTGCGTTTCAGTCGCTTTGGTTTCAAGCCTCTTGAAGTGAAAGTTATCGACCTGTTGGAGAGGGCCAAGGCAAGGCTACAGGCCGAGCCTCAGGAAGGTCAGATCCAATTGAAGGTGGATATTTTTCTTGAACCTGCCCTCGGTGCTGACGACACGGTAATTGTTCAAGGAAAAAAACGCCCCGGAGTTTCAAAGCAAATCATTTCTGTGGAGGAAGCACGCCGGGTAGCACCCGGTGGTGATCCTGGTCAGGTCACAAAACTGATGCCGGGCGTGCAGCGTCAGGCCTTTGGCAGTCAGGTGGTGATTCGTGGGTCAGCTCCCGGGGACAGCAAATATTATATCGATGATCTTGAGGTTCCGTTTATTTACCACGGAATTGGTCAGTACACCGTTCTGCCAACCCCTTTGATTGAAGATGTGGAGTTTTCTGCTGGGGGCTTCGGTGCAGAGTACGGTGATGCGACTGGTGGTGTTATCAAAATTCGTTCGAAAAAAAATCTCGTTGAGCGACCAACTAGTATTTATAACGTCAATTTTCCAATTTTCTCGAGCGCCTATCACGAGCGTCCGGTCGGCAAAGACGCGAGCCTTTCGCTGTCGATCCGGCGGAGTTACATCGACTTAATTTTACCGAAAGTCCTGCCTAAGGATTCTGGTTTGACGATCGCCCCTTACTTTGCAGATTACGTGGTTCTCTATAATCAGGACTATGAAGACGGAAAAGGTCGCTTGATTTCAATTGCCTCTACAGATGGCCTGCGCGCCGTGTTTCCCGGCGATTTTTCACAAAGCGAGGAAGGCACAGCCGCCTTCAGTGTTTTCAATTATTATGGAATTCTTGGTTACGAACGGACGAAGCGATTGAGTGGCGATTGGTCTCTGACCACAACACCCCAGGTTCAGTTTTTCAAATTGAATCTGAAGATTATCGACAGCAAAGTTAAACTTAAGGTATGGTCAATTCGGCTGCCAACAGAATTTACATACCGCCCAAATCCGGATGACAAAGTTTATGTCGGCGTTGATTTGCGTGCGGATAAGGCCACTGCTTATTTTGATGCCATCCGTTTCGACCGGAATGATCCATTTTTTGATCCAGAAGAAGCGCCTCGGGAGGAGGGTTCTGAAGAGACGACCACCAAGGGTGGGGCGGCCTGGATTGCGATGGAAAAGAAGCTGGGTGACTTGCTTTTAATCCCTGGCCTGCGTGGCTATTACAACGATCAGATTAAAAAGGGGACGGTCGATCCGCGGTTCAGTGCCCGTTGGGAGTTGAATGAAGTCCATGGTCTTAAATTTGCCACGGGACAATACAGTAAAAATCCGGAACCAGGTCAGGCGTCTCAGTCTGCCGGAAATCCAGATTTAAAGTTTGAGCGCTCAATTCACTATGTGGCTGGATTGGAATCCCATTGGAGCGAGCGTTGGAATTCCGATTTGCAGTTGTTCTCAAAAAAATCGTGGGATCTTGTCCGCTCTGATCCGGACAAACGTTACATAAATTCTGCGGAATTGAAGAGCTACGGTGCCGAAATTCTGGTTCGCCGCAATATGACAGAAAGGCTTTTTGGCTGGTTTTCCTATACCTGGTCCCAAAACCGATCCCGTGAGTCATCCAGTCAGGAGTGGACGAATGCCGAGTACGATCAAACTCACGTCGCAAATCTGGCGGGAAATTATCGGCTGACAGAAATTTGGGAGCTTGGCGGCCGACTCAATTATCACACCGGAGATACTTTCACGCAGAAGGGTAATGCCGTTTATAATACCAACCTCGATAAGTATCAGGCGCGGCAAGGGGGAATTGAATTATTTGCGGGACGCTTGCCAGATTACAATGAACTTAGTGTTTTCGCGGGACGCGATTTTCTTTGGGACACGTGGAAGATGAATGCGCGTTTTGGAATTGAATATTTTTGGTTCAAACGTGCGGCATTAGGTGTGGATTATAACTATGACTACACAAAGGAATCTTTTCTGAAGGGTGTTCCCCCAATTCCGTATTTGGAAGTTCAGGCCACGCTTTAACTGCGCTCCATCGCGGAGAAGTCGTCGAGTGTGATTTTGCTTAAGTTGATCCGGTTGGCAAAAGAGGCGTAGGCCAAATAGGCCGCAAGGCACTCGCGGTTGGCCATCCACTCGGGTTGGTAAAGGGGTGGTGCGATCCATCCGGAGTCGATGAATGGCTCGAGTGCCACAACATCACCGAGCGTCAAACGCCCGACAAAAAGATACATTGGATAATGCACCTTGTTGGACTGGATTGCCTTGCGCAAGAAGGTATGCACAAAAATCAGGCCTTCGAGGTAGACGCCGTCTTTGGTAAAGGCAACTCGGCCGTTCGGATCGCCGCCGCGAAAAACCCGGGCGGCCGAAGCGAAGCTTTCTTTTTCTGATTGCCCTTCGCTCAAAAAGAACTTGAAGACATCGATGAAGTTGGCGCCGCTTAGAGCAAGATCGACCGCCTTGATGCGCAGGGCAATGCGCTTCAAGCGCCAGACGTCCATGGCATCGGTGATGAACTCGGCAAAGGTTGCGAGCCCCTCTTGGGTCAGCGTGGTGCGGGGGGAGCCGAGGCCAAGGCTTTTTAGGTTAGGCTGTTGGCGGCCATTCAACATCGTCGCCGCGTGAACCAGCCCCTCGTGTTCGGCAAGTTGTTTGACGTCGTGTTTGGTGAACTTCGTGTTGCCACGGATTCGCAGGCGCCTTGCGCTGGCGGCGGCCTTAGAGGCTAGGTCAGGGTCGACCACGATCTCCAGTGGATGCGCTTGGAACACGGGTTCAAAACGCAAGCGCAGCATGTCGGCCAACTGCTCGGAAGTGATCGTGGCCTCTGGCTCTGGGGTGTTCAGGATGTGGCTGTATTCATCGATTGATTTTATAAAATGTTCGGCGGCCAAGAGGTTCGTTACATCAGTTTTTCCAATTGAATCAGAGGGTTGACCGTAGAGCTCAATGGAGAGCTGGGTGAATTCCGGCTTGCCGATGCATTCCAGCATTCGGGCGGCACGAATATAGCTGTGGGCCGTTCTTGAAATATAACTCCCAACCGGGTGATCGGTTCCGGCGGCCGTCATGATTTCTTGCAGCTTTTTGACATGATCCGGATAACTGTGTTTTTTATAGGTGGGCAAAGGAATTTCTGGTTTCCCGGCCTTCCAAGAAGCAATAAAATTGTGGCCGAGCTCTTCTGGCCAAGCCAGATTGCTTAGGACTTTGATTTCTTTTGCGCAGTCGACGAGTTGCTGGTCGAGTTGGGCAAAGTATGAGAGATCTTTGTTCATGCCTTTCATTGTACCCCATCGCCTATCGGGAGCAGCATGATCCGCTGGTTTAACCATCCAAAAGATGAATTGTTGCGGGATCTTGCCTTGCCTGCCGTGGGAGCTTCCTGCACCCCCGAAGCCGCTCAAAATCTGGCTTTGGTCGTTGCTTTGCGTGGCTTGGGCGCGGTGTCTCCCAACCCTCTGGTGGGCGCTGTGCTGCTGGACAGTTCGAACCGTTTTATGGCGGCGGGGGCTCATGAGCGCGTTGGCGGCCCTCATGCCGAAGCAAACATTCTGGCTGAGCTCACAAAGTCATTGGGCGAGAAGGGTTTGCAGGCGAGGCTTAAAGGGGCGCGAATTTTTGTGACGCTTGAGCCCTGCGCCCACGAAGGCCTCACGCCGTCTTGTGCTAAGGCCCTTTCTGGAACCGGACTTAAGGAAGTTATGTACGGTGTGACGGACCCCAATCCGTTGGTCCGTGGCAAAGGTGCGGAAATCTTACGTGATGCCGGGATAAAAGCCGTAGATGCTTCATCTCACAGCGATTTTAAACCTTGGTCCCTAGCCTGTGAAGACCTTGCAGGGGTATTTCTGCACAACATATCCACAGGCCGTTTATTCACCGCTCTGAAAATCGCATCCAGCATGGACGGGGTCGTTGCTTTTGAGGGCGATCGGCGCTTTTGGATCACCGGTGAAAGGGCGAGGGCGTACGGGCATTTTTTACGAATGACCTACGACGCCATCGGTGTTGGCGCTGGAACAGTTTTGGCGGATCATCCGCGCCTTAACGTTCGCCACCCATTTTTAACCAGTCCCCTCATGACGCGGACTCCCCGGCGGATTGTGTTTGACCCGCAGGGCAGGGCCTTAGAATTTTCCCTCGGCAGCAACGTGATGCCCCTTCTGAACGAAGCGCCAGAAACCACGGTCTGGTTGGTGGCTCAACATCGGAAGGCTTCCGATCTGATTCATCGGGGCGAGGCCCGCGGAATTAAAGTTGTGCCTGTGCCCGTGGAGCCTGACTCGGGACGGTTTTTGTGGAGTGAGGTGGATGGGGCCTTGCAAACCCTCGGGATCAGAAGTGTGCTCCTTGAGGGGGGGGCGGGACTCTATAATGTAGCCTTGGGGAACAGCGATATGCGAACCCGTCCCGAGGTGAACAAGATACACTTGTTTCAGTCACCCCAAATTCTTGGCGACCGTTCTCCGGCTGGGGCCAAGGCCCTTCGCTGGAATACTGGCACATCCATGCAACAGTTCATTCGACAAGATCGCGTCCAGCTGTTTCAATTGGAAGGCGATTGGGGCTTTGAAATTCCCATGGATGCCGGCTGAAGATGTCTGAATATTTAGGATGCCCGTCCAGGAGGACGCTCGATGACGATGCTTGATTCAAAACAGAATGTGCCAGGCGCAACACGCCCAGGATTTTCAGAGATTTACCTATCGCTGGCATTTGCCCTGGCAGAGAGGTCGTCCTGCAAACGGCTTAAGGTCGGAACGGTGATCACTAGTGTCGATTACCGAAAAGTACTTGCCGTTGGTTACAACGGTAATGCTTCGGGTCTGCCAAATTGCTGTGACCGCGATGAGCCAGGGCTATGTGGCTGCCTTCACTCGGAAGAAAATGCAGTGATCAACTGTGACAGCCCGCGGCACATTGAAAAATACGCTTTCGTCACGCATTTGCCGTGTGTCATGTGCGCCAAGCGCCTGATCAACTTGGGTAACGTAAAACGTGTTTACTACTGCCGGGAGTACCGTTCCCAGGAGTCATTGGCCATTTTTAATTCCGTTGGAATTGACGTGACCAAACTTGAATTTCCCATGATCGGCGGACTGGTCATCAGCGGGGCTCAACTCTGATGGCAGGGCACGGGCATCACCACCATCATGCTCATCATGGGCATCATGATCATATTAGTGGTGCGAGCCGAAAAAATATTCTGATCGCCATGCTGTTGAACTTCGCCTTTTCCGGGGTTGAACTTGTCGGTGGCATCTACGCAGGTTCGGTGGCAGTGGTGGCAGATGCCGTCCACGACTTCGGTGACGGGCTTTCCCTGTTCCTGGCATGGATCATGGAAGGCGTGGCAGACAAGCGCCGTGACTCCCGATTCTCTTATGGCTACCGGCGCGTCTCTTTGCTGTCGGCTTTGATCACATCACTGCTTTTGGTGGCGTCCTCCGTCTTCGTGATGGTTCAGGCTGTGCCTCGCTTATTTCATCCGATGCAACCAAAAACCGGGTGGATGCTTGCCATCGCCGTCGGTGGGATCGCCGTCAATGCCTTTGCGGCCTGGCGCTTAAAGGCTGGTTCCACCTTGAATGAAAAAGTTTTGTCGTGGCACTTGGTGGAGGATTTGCTCGGTTGGGTCGTGGTGGCGATTTCTAGCATCGTTATGATGGTTATCGACATGCCGATCATCGACCCGATTTTATCGCTCCTCTTTGTCGGGTTTATTCTTTTTAATGTGCTCAAAAATCTTCGTGCCACTTTGGTGCTTTTTCTTCAAGGCGTCCCTGAGCACTTACGTATTGATTCGCTCAAGGTTTCTATCGAGGCCATTTCGGGCGTGGCAGGAGTTCACGATTTGCATTTATGGTCGTTGGACGGGGCGCATCATATTCTGACCATGCACCTTGTTGTTGATGCTTCGGACCTTGCGGCCATAGAAGCCATCAAGTCCCAGGTCAAAGCAATCGTGCACTCTGCCGGTGATCATATCTTTCCCACCATCGAGGTCGAAGCCGTGGCGGGAAGTTGTTCCAGCAAGCCTTCTTAAACGGCCCTAATCAATGAACTGGCGCACCAGAGCTAGAGCCTTTTGATAATATTCCGGCGTCTCTGAAAAAAGTTCGTGACGGGCACCGTGAATGACATCGAACTCAATTTTTGCTTTTGAGTGTGCAGCCGCATTTTGGATCCAGGCCTGAATCCCCGCCGGGTCAACCACGCGTTCATCGGAGCCTGTCAGAAGCAAAATTGGGGTAACCAATTTTTTTAGATTTTCTGGATCATTCACAAAATCGATTGCGTCAAAGGTGGCTCGTAGCCAGCCAAATTTCACGCCCCCCAAAGGGTATGGCGTGCCCTTGATAAATTCGTAGCGGTCGTGATCATGGGTCAGTGCGTTGCCTTCAAAAGGCCCCTTGGTGAAGGCGCCAGCGCCGCTGGAGAGGCGCATGGCCGCGGGGATGCGCCCCAGGACGTGGGCGATTGGTCGGGCAAGAACTCGCGGCACCGGTTTGTTGGGAAGTCCAAAAAGTGGCGAGGATAAGATCAAGGCATCCGGCTTAATCAGACCCATCATGGTGGCCTGCAGGGCAATCAACCCACCCATGGAGTGGGCGATAACAAGATAAGGTTTTTTCTTGATGATTTTATGAATGATGCGGTGTGTGTCGTCGGCATAGGCTTCGTAGCCTTCGACAAAAGCGCGTTCGCCTCCTGATGCGCCCTGTCCCCGGTGGTCCCACGTCAGAAATCCGATTTCTTTTTCTAGTTGCAAGTCGTTCGGAAGCTGCGCGTATTTTTCAATCCACTCAGTTCTGCCATTTACAAAAACAAGGAAACGAGACATTTGTTCCGTGGTTCTTCCCGACGGCAAGGAAACCCCATAACGCAAGGAAGGTCCCTTGCCCGGAGATAGGCGCGTGATCTGCCATTCTCTGTCACAGGATTTTTTGTCAGCCTTGACGATTAGGTCATTGCCTGACGTCTGGACTGAGTTTTCTGATTCGTTGTTGTTCATTCTCGACTCCAGTCTGCCATTCCGCCATCTCGCGCGGATAGTTTGTGCACAAGCCGTCCACTTGAATTGCGGCGAGGTAGTTCCAAAGGCTTTCTCGTCCCATGTTTTCTCCGGCCATGGGGACCCAACCGTAGACCTTCCAGCCGCGGGCCTTCGCTTGGTCCATAAGTTCTTCGTTAATCCATTCGGCTAGGGGATGAAAAATCCGAGCCCTCGCCATCATCATGAAAACGGGAGGTGCGAATCGGCTGAAGTTTTGACCGAGCAGGTTGTCCGTACCCCAAAGGCAAGCGCGTTGAATCTCGTGGTGGTGATCTTTGAGGTAAACCAAGGGCTCTGATTCAAAAGACGAGATTACAAACGCATCCAATCGGCCGTGATCCTTGCAGATGCGTGCGACGATATCAGCGAGTTGTGGGCTGCGGCCCTTGATTTCAATGTTGAGTTCAATGCGGTCCGCAAATTCATCCACAATTTGATCAAGAAACGGTATGGGTTCGCCATTTTTAAGGTGCATTTGGGCGAGTTCATTGCGGCTCAATTTGGAGATGGTTCCCTTGCCATCGACCGTATGGCCCAAGCGGTCATCATGCATGATGACGGCATGACCATCCCGGCTGAGCTGGACGTCCAGCTCAATCCTTGTCGCGCCGCCTTCGATGGCTTTCTCGTAAGACGCGCGACTGTTTTCTATGGCTTCGCGGTTTGCGCCGCGATGTGCGATGATTTTCAACAAACACCTCTTTGCAATAAAGCTAACCGCAAGGTGTGTTTCGGTCAATCCAGCTTGAATTGCTTTTTGATTCGGTCAAGATCCGGTTGAAAACATTTTACCGCCAAACGTGTGCCCTCGTCGTCATGATCCTCTGAAAGTACGCGCATCGTAGCGTGTACCTCTGCCGTTGCGGCGCTTTTGGCATATGGCACAAAAATATCGGCCTCAATCATATTGTGTTCAAAATGAGACTGAATCAGCTGATGCAGGGCAGCGACGCTGTCTTTGTCTTTGGTTGACAAGAATATTGGGTCGTCAAACTCGCGTTTGAGGCCGGCAATTTCAAGTTCGGAAAGCATGTCGACTTTGTTCAGGATTAGGAGGGTATCGGCATGGTTGGCACCGATTTCTCCCAAAACTTTTTTTGTGGTTTCCAGTTGAGATCGAAAGGCCGGGTCCGAGGCGTCGACAATAAACATCAGTAAGGAAGCGTCTAAGGCTTCGTCCAACGTGGATCGGAAAGAGGCGACCAGGTCATGGGGTAGTTTCTTTATGAAGCCCACCGTGTCTGAAACCAAGATGCGTGGCTTGGTTTCGGGGAACATCACACGTACCGTGGTATCGAGGGTGGCAAAAAGGCGGTCGGCGACCAGAACTTCGCTTTTGGTCAGGGCTCTCATGAGGGATGATTTTCCGGCGTTGGTGTAGCCGACCAAAGCGACTTTTAAGTGTTCGCTGCGGCGCGCGCGGCGCAGAGCCTGATCCTTATTGATGGCCTCAATCTCGCGGCGCAGGGCGGCGATCTTGTCACGGATGCGGCGGCTTTCAAGCTCGTGCGCCGTTTCACCGACCCCCTTGGCTCCGATTCCTCCGCCCTGCCTTTCGCCGGCTCCCGTGACTCGGATGCGTGGCGCAAGGTAGGTTAGACGCGCGATTTCCACCTGGGCCCGTGCGGCCGGTGTTTTGGCGTGGCGGTAAAAAATCTCGACAATGACGCCAGTGCGGTCAAGCACGTCAACACCCAAGGCGGCGCCAAGATTTCGTAGTTGGGTCGGGGTCAGTTCATTGTCAAAAACCACAAATTGGACCCGTTCTGCTTCTGGGACCGGAGCATTGGGGTCTGATTTTTTGTTTGCTGATTCGTCAGCGAACTCGTGATCGAGGTCGTCGGGGTCAGTGAATTCTTCTATTTCTTCTTCGTCTTCAGGATGTTTGTGGACACCGGCTTTGGTTCGGACGACGGGTTTATTGGCCGTCACAATGCCGGTTCCTCCGGTCCAGCGGGCGATTTCTTTTAATTTGCCGTCGCCGACCACCGAGCCAGCAGCCGGAGAAGCTCTTTTTTGACTAATAGATTCAACGACTTCCATTCCAAGCGTATGAACCAGCCGCCCCAATTCAGCGAGCGAGGCCGCATGCTCCTGGTCGCTTATTCCCGGCAGCTGCAACGAGACGAGTAGGGCTCGTGGAAGTTTTTTATCAGCAATATCAGCAGTCTTTAAAGTCATCGTGTGGCATCCCGAGGGGGGGTTGAGGGGCCTTCGCCATAGTTTTGACGGAAGGGGTTCTCGAATAGCAAGTTGATACACTGGGAGCAAGGCAAGTCCAAGTCCCGCTCTGACAATAAGGAAGGTGCCTCATGAAAATTTCTAATTTAATCGTCAAGAACATCACCATCGCATCTGCAATCGCTTTGGGGGGCGTTGCTTCCCAGACGGTTTTGGCAGCGGCCACGCCCAAGTCCCCAAGCCCTGGGGGGGCAGCCAGTTCTGGTAGCTCGAGTGCTGGGGGGTCGCGCTCCTTTTTGCTGGTGGTTCCCGTGGTTCCCCTAACCCGGGATGCGGCGTTTCGTGCGGAGGTTAACCTTTCCTCTGCATCGATATCCGTCGAGTCAGCCATGATGGGTGCGGCCGAGGAGTATCCCTTGGAAAAGTTGCTTTTGACTGGCGACTCGATGATTAGCGACGGTCGTCAAATTGCGTTGATGGTAAGCCGGTATGGCAATCAAGGAAATATGTCGGGCTGGTTTTGGACCCTTGGGGCAGGCATGCGCACGACGAACGGGACGTGGAAAACAAGTCCGAGTCCACTTGCTTTGAAGATGGGCCTGTCCCTGGTCAACGACGAAAATGGCAAGGTCATGCACCGTTACACGGCGACTGGAGCGACGGGGCACGCTCGTTGGGGTTACCGTTGGGTTTCCCAGTCGATTCCATTGACCATTGGCGGTCACCTTGGAGTGCGTCATTTTGATGGGAAGTTCAACGACGTCCAGCCAATGGATGCCGACTATAGTCCTCTGGCCATCGACGAAAAGGCCTTGCTGCGCCGCCGTTATATGACTCATCTTGAGCCAGCAATCGAGTTCGGTTTGGCATTTTGAACGCAAATCCTTTGCGATGACCCGTCCTCTAAGCTAAGCCTCTTAAAGGAACCAAGGCTTTAGCGAACAGGTGCGGAGGGGTTTGTGCGGATTGCCATTGATGCACGCATGCTGACGGAGGGGACGATGCACGGCATTGCCCGCTACGTCCACGAACTGATCAGTTGCCTTCGCACGGTCGATGGCGATCACCGGTTTTTTATTTTTGTAAATCACAACAGCCCCCTCGAATCGATGGCTTTGCCGTTCAACATGGAGCTGGTTCCCGCACGCACCCGTTGGATTAGCCTTTCTGAACAGGTTGAACTACCAATCCTTCTGCGGCGCTTGCGTGCCGACTTGTTTCATTCGCCGTCTTTTGTCGCGCCTTTTTATTCACCGTGTAAAACCATCATGACCATTCACGACCTGAATCACATGGTTTTACCGCAGTTTTACACGCCGTTTCACAAGGCCTATTATAGTTTTTTCGTTAAGCGCTGCATCAAACGTTCCGAGGCGATTCTCACCGTAAGCCGATTTAGTCGCGACGAGATCATTAGGACGCTCAAATTGCCGCCAGAAAAAGTGGCCGTGACGTACAACGGCGTCTCGCCTAACTATCGTCGTGTCACCGATCCGGAAATGCTGCGGTACGTGCGCGACATATATGAACTTCCCGAACGATTTGTATTCTGCCTGACCAACAACAAGCCTCATAAGAACGTGCATCAACTGGTCCGTGCCTACAGCTATTCCGGAATCAAACACCCGCTGGTGTTGGCATGTCCTTTCGATCCGGGGATTCTTAGCGTTGCCGAACAATATGGAAAAAAGCACCTCGTGTTTTTCTCGAAGTTCATCAACGAAGAGCATCTCCCGGCGGTGTATTCTTTGACGGACCTGTTTGTTTATCCGTCGACCTATGAGGGCTTTGGGCTGCCCCCGTTAGAGGCGATGGCTTGTGGGGCACCAGTGGTGGTGGCGCGCTCGTCCAGTTTGCCTGAGGTCGTTGGCGACCTCGCTATTTTTGCCAATCCTTTTGATTATCAGGATATGGCGCGTGCCCTGCGGGCCGGTTGTGAAGACAAGGCAGCCCGCACTCGAATGCAAGAAAATGGTCTGGCTCATGCTCTGCAGTTCTCCTGGGGGCAAATGGCGCGGCAAACTTTGGCCATCTACGAGGCCTGTGGGCGTGGGTTTAGCGTGGGAGAGGCCGAGAGGATTGCTAAGGTCGGTGCGTTAGAACCGGTCGGGGGAGGTGACTGATGCGTATTGGAATTAATGGCCGCTTTCTAGTGGCCAAGCGAACCGGGGTGCAGCGCGCCGCTTTTAACCTGATTCGAACTTTGGTGGAAATCGATCGCGAGAATCAATATTTGATTTTTACGGGGCACGGGCAGGCTGGTCGAGCCGAATGGAACCATCCGAACGTCCAGATCATTGAGTCAAACCTGCGCGAGGGCGAAAGCTTTTTAAACCATGTTTGGGAGCAATTTTGGCTGCCAATTCTTGCCCATCGTCACAGGGTCGACTTGCTTCACTCCCCGGCGAATGTGGCACCACTTTTTTATCGTGGAACTTCGGTCGTGCATATTCACGATTTATGTTTCGTGGTGAACCCTCAATGGTACAGCTTTACCTTTCGCACGGTCTATAATTTTATCATTCCGCGGCTTGCTAGGCGCGCTTCCCGCGTGATCACTTGCAGCAACAACTCAAAGAATGACCTGCTGCATTTTTGTCGCCTCGCCGCCGATAAAGTCAGCCTCGTGTACTGGGCGGTGGATGATATCTTTCTCCGGCGCAACACGGATGCATCCAGCGCGCATCATATCGAGGCGAAAGGCCTTGGTGAATTCATGTTGTACGTGGGGTCTTTGGAGCCGCGAAAGAATATTAATACCCTGATCAAAGCGTACGTACAATTAAGGCGCAATCATCCGCACTTGAAGCCAAAACTGGTCCTGATCGGCGGCGAAAGTCCGCTGTTTGCGGATGTGCAGTTGCGGGTAAAGGACTATGCCGGGGACATTGTTTTTAAGGGTTTTATTGATGACGAGACCCTACGGGCGTTTTATTCCAAGGCTGCCCTCGTGGCTTACCCGAGCCTGTACGAAGGGTTTGGGCTTCCGCCCTTAGAGGCCATGGCCAGCGGGACGCCGGTCATCACTTCCGACAGCTCGTCCATTCCTGAAGTCGTTGGCGAGGCGGCGTTTATGATTGATCCGCGCAGCGTGGAGCAGTTGACCAACGCCATGGTGCTGTTGTTGACGGATAAGGAGTTGCGTCAAAAGCTCGTCGCGCTGGGCAAGGTTCAGGTGGAGCGTTTCAATTGGTACCGGGTTGCGCGGAACACCCTTGCTGTCTACTATGAGGTCGCAAGTGAGGCGCGGATGGCAGCGAATCGATCAAGCAAGGCTAAATTTGTGCATCAGTTTGTTCCGTTCAAAACCTGGAAAAATCTGGTGGCCCTTGAAGAGCGTCATCTGAACGCGATTCGGGCAGAATCTTAAAACGTTTAAGCTTAGAGAGTCTTTCTAACATGCAGCGCCATAAAGTCAGTCAGTTGCTGTCGTCCGGATCTGCCGGACAAAAAATTTCCGTTTGCGGTTGGGTCAGAAGCCGTCGCGAATCTAAAAATTTTGCCTTTCTCGTAATCAACGACGGATCCTGCCAGGATACCCTGCAATGCGTGGTGGATGCCGGGACGCCCGCCTTTGACCTGCTGCCGCGCTGCCAGACGGGCGCCGCGGTCCGGATCGAAGGCGTGCTTAAAGAATCTCAGGGCAAGGGCCAGGCGTGGGAGGTTCACACTTCAGCGATTGAGGTTTTTGGCGAGGCCGACCCCGAGACGTATCCCCTGCAGAAGAAGGGTCATACGTTAGAGTTCTTACGCGATATCGCACACTTACGTCCGCGAACAAATACCTTCGGCGCGGTTTTCCGGTTGCGCAGTGCGTTGGCTTGGCATGTTCATGACTTCTTTCAGTCGCGAGGATTTCGCTGGGTTCACACGCCCATTGTTACGGCAAGTGATTGTGAGGGCGCCGGCGAAATGTTCACGGTGACCACAATGGATTTGACGAAAATAAAGTCGAGTCCGGGTGGAGCGGTCGACTACAGTCAGGATTTTTTTAAGAAACACGCCCATCTGACGGTCAGCGGCCAGTTGGAAGGCGAATTTATGGCGATGGGACTGGGGGACGTTTATACGTTCGGTCCGACTTTTAGGGCGGAAAACTCCAATACAACCAGGCACTTGTCTGAATTTTGGATGATTGAGCCAGAAATGGCGTTTGCCACCCTGAAGGACAACATGGCTTTGGCCGAGGATTTTTTGAAGCACCTGTTTGCGGGGGCCGTCAAAGATTGCCGCCCGGAACTTGAATTTTTGGAAAAACAGTATCAGACCATGAAAGTGGATGATCTGGCCCGTCTGGCCGAGTCCAAATTTGCCCACATGACCTACACCGACGCCGTGGCCGAGCTGAAAAAAGCACCTGTGAAATTTGAATTCGCCGTGGATTGGGGGATCGATTTACAGTCGGAGCACGAGCGGTATTTGACCGACGTGATCTTCAAAGCGCCCGTCATCGTCACGGATTATCCTAAAGGAATCAAGGCGTTCTATATGAAGCAGAACCCCGATGGGAAGACCGTGGCTGCGATGGACGTTTTGGCCCCAAGGATCGGCGAGATCATTGGCGGCAGCCAGCGGGAAGACCGCCTCGACCTGCTGGAGGGCAGGATGAGGGAAATGAGCCTGCCGGTGGAGGACATGCAGTGGTATTTGGATCTACGCCGGTATGGATCGTGCCCCCATGCTGGATTTGGGCTGGGCTTTGAGCGACTTGTCCAGTATGTCAGCGGTATGGGCAACATCCGGGATGTGATTCCGTGTCCTCGGGCGCCTGGGCTCATCAGCTTTTAATCGGTTAATGATCGGGGCAGGTTCAGTCTTGTGTTGACGGTCCGGTGCAGGTTCAGATATACGCACAGCCTGTTTTGCGAGTTTTGAGTGCGATCCTTTTGGAGTTCCTGGTTCATGAAAACCTACAGTGTGAAGCCAGCAGACATTAAGAAGCAGTGGGTTGTGGTTGATGCCGCAGACCAGACTGTTGGTCGTTTGGCAACCGAAGTGGCACGCGTTCTGCGCGGCAAGCATAAGCCTACTTTTGTCCCTCATCTCGATACCGGCGACTTTGTCGTCGTGATCAATGCCGAAAAAGTTAAATTCACCGGCAACAAGATGAAAGACAAGTTTTATCATCACCACACTGGTTGGATCGGCGGGATCAAATCGATCTCGGCAGAGACCATGTTGGCTAAGAAGCCTGAGCGCATCCTTGAGCACGCCATCCGTGGCATGCTTCCGAAAGGACCGCTTGGTCGCAAGGTCGGTTTGAATTTGAAAGTGTACGCTGGCAGCGAGCATCCCCATGCCGCCCAGAAGCCGGTGGCGATGCAACCCCGTTTGCGCAAGAGCGGAGCCCTTTAAGTTATGGCAAAAGTTAAATACCTGCACGCAGTAGGCAAACGTAAAACCGCTATAGCCCGTGTTTACATGAAACCGGGAACAGGCGTGATCACGATCAACAAGCGTCCGATGGACGTTTACATGCTTCGCGATACGTCGAAAATGATGATCCTGCAGCCCCTCGAACTCACCGATTGCGTCGGCAAGTACGACATCTTGGTGAACGTTCTCGGTGGTGGATTGAATGGTCAGGCTGGCGCGATTCGCCATGCCATCTCACGAGTTCTCGGTGAAACAGATCCGGACATGCGCAAAGTGCTTAAGGCCAATGGTCTGATCACTCGCGATGCTCGTAAGAAAGAACGTAAGATGTACGGTTTGGCTGGCGCACGCCGCCGGTTCCAGTACTCGAAGCGTTAATCGCTCATTGTTCCAAAAACTGCCAGTGCGAGCTGGCAGTTTTTTTTTACCTGCATACCAATACTTCTTTTCTTAGTCGATTCCTTCGGGGAGGCACCAATGTCCGATAATATTGATGATCTAAGTGTAGAGTTTACGCAGGATGAACGCCTCGTCGTAAAGCAGGTTGATAAAAAGATTCTGACCCGCGGAAATTGGACGACGATCATGTATAAGTTCGTCGAGATGGACAAGAAGACGGGCGAGTATGGACAGCCTAAGGTTTCCATTCGCCGTTACCAGAAGCGCAGCGGCATCTATAAGATGCAAAGCAAATTCAATATCAGTAGCGGGAAACAAGCTCACATGATTTCCGCAGCACTGCTGGGATGGTTTACCGATGCCGCTCCCGGTGCCGATGATGCGAAAGACGAGTCTAACGACGACTAGTAGCGCACCACGTTACCGGTTCGTGTGTTTTAAGTAGAGGGGTTTAGCAGGCCTTTTTTGAGCCAGCTGAGCCCTTTTGCATAGTCAGAGCCTGGTTTGCTGGTTAGCCACGATGCTGGATCAATGTCGAGTACAGTAAATTTACGAACCGGCAGTAGCTCCGGCGTCAGGATTGGCGAGCCGATGTCGGAGATCGAATGTTGCACAGCGGCGACGGATTCACTGCAGACTTCAAATAGTATGTCGTGAGTGTATTTATCGGCGGGCATTACCCGCAGTGAGCCGGCATTTTCTAGAATGGCGCAATGGGCTGTGATGAGCTGCAAAAGTGCCTTTGCGCCGCCATGAGCACTTTCCTGCTTCAGCGAAACGACGAGTTCGGCTGCCGTTATCGTCGAATAAATGGCATGGGTTTCAGCCCAGCCGAAATAGCCCCCCTCAGGTGTAGGGGGAATTTTTTTTTCCTGAATTTGAACTTGGACCGGATTCAATTTGAGCACCCAACGCCCTGCGATGTTGGGAAGTTGAGGGCGGTGACGGGAATTTGACGGTGTAAAACCGGCGGGAGCCCGCAAGGATAAGGTTTGCAGAGGGGCGGCGCTTGCTGCAAAATAGTCAGTATCAGTCATCTCCCAAGCGACAGCCGGATACCACATCTGATCTCCAGAGTGGATAGTGAAGCGCAGTTTGATGGTCGGAGTCCGCGGCCGCTCAAAAGAGATTGGGGACTGGGTTCTATTTCTACTTAGCATTGACTGTTTTCCTGAAAGTGTTTCTTGAAGTCTATTGCGTGATTCTCTGAAGTCAACCGACAGCGGCATACGAGGGAGATCTCATGTTCGGCAAAAGCCAGCAAAATCAGAACGGTCAGCGTCCACAGAAAAAGATCGTCACCACGGGACGCGATGCAGCTGTCACCATTCTTACCAGTGGTTGTCATTTTAGTGGGAAACTTTACTGCCGTGGCTCGAGCCGCATCGGCGGCAAGATTGAAGGTCAGATCATCTCGGAAGGTATTTTGATCATTGAAGAGGGTGCAACGATCCTGGCTGAGGTTAAAGCCGACGAGGTCATCATCCAAGGCAAGGTCAACGGCCGCCTAGAGGCGAAGATCCGCGCCGAACTTTATCCCCAGAGCCGTTTCGATGGGGATATCGTGACTCCGGTATTGGTCGTCAACGAAGGCGCCCAGTTCAATGGCCGCTCGATTATGAGCCAAGCAACGTCGCCATCGGCACAGCAAACATCGGATGGGCGCAAAGCCAGGGTCTTGCCGATGGCGGCCGGTCCATCAGTCGGTGAAGGTTCGGCGGCGCCGGAGATAAAAGTTAACTGAGCTGGCGGTAAGTGCGTTTTTCATTTTCCATGATTGAGGGGTTTCCTGCCGGAGCGTTGCCGGCAACTTTGGCCAACGTGAGTCCCGTGCCGGACAGCTGGGCTTTGGTTTCATCTCATGGTCGACTTCAAGCCAATTTAAATCCCAGCAAGCCACCGCGCCTGAGTGCGGTGGCTTTGCTGTTTCTTCCGCCTCAGGTTGTGGGTGCCCCGGCCGATGTCGTTTTGATTCGCCGAGGGGCACATTATGGGTCGCATCGGGGGCAAATGGCCATGGCAGGCGGACGCGCTGAGCCTGGTGATGTCGGGCCGACCGACACTCTGATTCGAGAGCTGCAGGAGGAGCTTGGCATTCCCGGCGAAGTCCTTCAGGTTCACGGGCAGCTGCCCGTGCGTCGAGCGATTGATGGAACAGACGTAATGCCCTGTGTGGTAACCGCCCGTTGGTCGCCTTGGGATATCAAGGCGGCTCCCGATGAGGTGGCTTCGGTGTGCCTTGCGCCGTGGACATGCCTCACCAACGCAAAGCGTTCTACTTTTGCCTTTACGATGTTTGGTGTTCAACGCGAATCAAACTTGTATCGCGTTGACGGGGCAACGGTTTGGGGGTTGACTGCTTCCATCATTAATGCGGCAGACATGCTGCCGCCTGAAATGTAATGCTGAACTCTTGAACTTCGATCCATGGGGTGGTGCAAAGTATGAGAATCTTTTTCATGGTTGTTGGTGCCTTTGCAGCTGTTTTTGGTGCCTCGGGTTGTACCCAAGAGCTACAAAACAAGGTTTCTCGTAGCATCCAGAATTGGACTGGGACCGACGGAGTTTTGGATGTCATCAGTGACGGGAAAGTCATGTACCGCTTTATCAAGATCGACAAAATCAGCACGGCCCAGGCCACAGGCGATCGTGAAACGGCTCGTCCTTATCGCTACGGCTACGGGGTTTTGGATGTGAATCAAAACTTTGCTCAAGATGAGAATGAGCGTAAGATTTATTTCGAATTCAGTGACTACAGCACGAGTTACGTTTTTTACGAAAATCCGGGTATTGTTTCGCGATAGTGAGGTGAGAAATGCGCACCCAGGATTCCCTTCCGCCCTATTTAATGCGCTACGTTGTTGCCCAACGTTATGAGCGCTATACCCCGATGGAGCACGCGACGTGGCGTTACATTATGCGGCGCGCTCGAGATTTTTTTTCGCGGCATGCAGTGCCTTCCTATCCCGAAGGCGTTTCGCAGACCGGAATTCCGATGGACCGGATTCCCAAAATTGACGAGATCGATGCGCACCTGCAGAAATTTGGTTGGGGTGCAGTTGGCGTGAGTGGATTTATTCCGCCGGCTGCGTTTCTTGATTTTCAAACGCGAAATATTATGCCAATCGCAATGGATATGCGGACCTTGGAGCATGTCGCCTACACTCCTGCTCCTGATATTGTTCATGAGGCGGCGGGGCATGTTCCGATCCTATTTGATCCGGCCTATCGTCGCTACTTGCAGCGCTATGCAAAGATGGCGAACAAGTCGATCATCTCATCGGAAGACGTGCGCCTTTATGAGGCGATCCGCTGGTTGTCCGACATCAAAGAAAATCCAGATGCCACAAAAGTTGAAATTGACGCGGCTGGCGAGATGTTGAAGCAGGCCTATGGGGCGATCACTCACACGTCGGAAATGACCAAGGTCGGACGGATGGCCTGGTGGACGGCTGAATACGGCCTTGTGGGTGATCTCAAGAATCCAAAGATTTATGGTGCGGGGTTATTGTCCTCCATCGGCGAGAGTGAGCTTTGTTTATCGGACAAAGTGCGCAAAATTCGCCTGACGGTTGATTGCGTAGAGATGGGTTACGACATCACCGAGCCGCAACCGCAACTTTTTGTGGCCCAGTCTTTGGAAGAGTTACCAGAAATTCTTGAGCAACTTGAATCCACGCTGGCGTTCCGGCGCGGCGGAGTTTCAGGAATGCAAGAGGCGCTGCTATCCAAGGCGGTTGCGACCATGGTGATGGATTCAGGCGCTTCTGCCAGCGGGGTCATGGATTTTTTCGAGGCTGACGAGTCAATTTCACGAGCCATTGATTTCGTGAAGTTCACGGGACCGGTTCAATTGGCACATCATGAAAAACAATTGCCGGGCCAGGGGCGCGAGCGTCACGGCAATGGTTTTAGTTGCCCTGTTGGATTTTTTGCCTTTGCCCCAACGAAACCCCCGCACCTATTGCATGATGATGAATTGAGGGCTGCAGGTATCGTTGCCGGAGCCCGGTCGACCCTCGAATTCGTTTCCGGTTTTAAGGTGCAGGGTATGTTGAAACGCGTTGTGCGCGAAGCCGGCGCAATTTTGTATATGACATTTGACGATTGCACGGTGTCTCGTGGTGGCAAGCGTTACTACGAGCCGGCTTGGGGCGAATTTGACATGTTGGTTGGTAGCACCGTGATTTCTGTTCATGGCGGACCAGCGGATCGTCAGGCATACGGCGAATACGAATTGGGTCAAGTTAGTAGCTCGCCGGGACGAGCTTCGCCCTTCACGGATCATGAAACAGAAATGTTTCGCGCTTATGCGACGATCCGGGAAGTTCGTGGACGGCATGTTGGAGTCCGTGCAACTGCAACCCCGATTTCTGCTGAAGGGGCCTCCAGCGATGCCGCACTGCTAGCGCGCCTGGCGGATGGCGTGATCAACCATAATCATGGGGAATGGTTGATTGGTTTGGAATTGCTCGAGTTGGCGAGCCAGCGCCCCGTTTTGGGGGCCACTTGGGTTGGCCCATTGCGCGAGGCTATCACCGCTCACGCCCGGAGCAAAGGTGCTCTGTCAGAAGAACTGTTGGCTCGAGGTATTGAGCTCGTCAAAATCATCGATTGATGCTTTTCTCAGCGGACTGAGGAGATCATCACGTCGATTATTTGTCGAAGCTGCTGTGGGCTAATTTTGTGATTGATTCCAGCAATGTCCTGATAGGTGACCTTGCATTGATTGGCGGCTAGGCCATCGCGAAATGTGTGGGCTTGATCGCTCAAGGCTACGGTGTCGTCCTTCCCCTGAAAGATCGCGACCCGTGGGGGCAGGCCATTTACGTCGTAACCGATGGACCTCGTTTCGTAGGCCACCTCGCCCTCACTGTCTGCTGATTTTTTAATCAGAGCGATTAGATCTGGGTCACTCGAATTTCGCCCGACCTGCTCAAAGTCGTAAATTCCCCCGCCCGTGATTAACCACTTTAACTGGCCGTATTGCTTGGTAAAAAAAGCGGCAGAGGCGGCCCCGGTGCCGAATCCGTAGGCACCAATAAACGATGTGGAAAGGCTCGAATTGGCGTGAAGAGCTTCTTTTGCAGCGACCAATCCAGACTGTTGAGAGCGTTTACCCACCAAGTCTCGTTCCCCGGTCGATGACCCGAAGCCAGGGCGATTGAAGCCGGCGACATGGAAACCCGCAGCCAGAAACGCCTGTGATTCTGGCATTTCACAAAAATGATCGGATTCAAATCCCGCGGCCTCATCGTGAGCAAGAAACACGGTTTCGGCAGGGCCCTTTACCTGGCACATGAACCAAGCCACTTTGTAGGCCTTGCCCTGTAAGGAGTACGACGCAAGGCCACTGGTAACCTTCTGGGCCTTGACCTTCAAGCTTTCTGGGCCAGGACTGTCGGAGATTTTCATGGCTTGGTCCATGGCCGGTCCCGCCTTGCTCACGCAGCTTGAAATCTGCGGGAGTGTAAAGGTCAGTGCCATGAAAAAAAATATTTTTTGTTGTGACGCCATCGTTGGTCTCCTCTCGACGCATGCAAAGATTGTCGGAAGGTTTATTATGCTGAAATTTTCCTGGTCGGCAAATTTTTCCATGACTTCATGGAACTATGAAAACCGCCGGGCAACTATTTCCTGGCCCTTGCAAAGAACTGGTCATTGCCCGACCATTATTGTAGGAATCTAGGGCCGCAGGTGGCTTTTTTTTGATTTTTTCTCGGGAGTTACGGATGGCAGTTGACGTCAAGGTTCCTTCCGTTGGTGAATCGGTCAAGGAAGGCATGATCCATCGCTGGCATGTCAAGACCGGTGATTATATTGCTCGCGATCAGGTGTTGGTTGAATTGGAAACCGACAAGGCCACCGTGGAAGTGGTTGCCGAAGCCGCCGGCGTCATTACGCTTTCAAAAAAGCAGGGTGACACCGTTGCCGTTGGCGAAATCATCGCAAAGATAGATACGGAAGCGGCGAAACCAGCAGGTGCTAGTTCACCCGCTGTCGTGGCTCCCGTGGCGGCGGGTGTGACGGCACCTATAGCCCCGGCTCGGTCTCCGTTAAAAGGAGATCCCACACAAACCCTGAGTCCTGCCGTGCGCAGGATTGTTGAAGAAACGGGCATGGACCCTTCCAAGGTTGAGGGCACGGGACGAGGTGGACGATTGACGAAGGGTGACGTTCTTGGTCAGCCTCCCGTTGCAGCAACAAAGTCGCCTGCGCAAGTAACGGTGGCCTCACCTGCGCGCGTTCCCGGAGCCAGAACCGAGCGCCGTGAACCGATGAGCATGATGCGACGCCGCATCGCAGAGCGTCTTATCCAGTCGCAGTCGACCGCCGCCATTCTGACCACTTTTAATGAAATTGATATGACCGCCGTGATGGCCTTGCGGGCGCAGTATAAAGACAGCTTCAAGGAAAAATACGGTGTTTCCCTGGGCTTTATGAGTTTTTTCGTCAAGGGTGCAATCGAGGGCCTCAAGGCTTTTCCGGCCATCAACGGTTGGATCGAAGGAAATGAGATTGTCTATCACGATTACTACGACATCGGGGTTGCCGTGTCCTCGGACCGGGGCCTTGTTGTACCGGTGGTTCATGATGCTGACCAGCTCACCTTCGCCGAATCTGAAGCCGCCATTGGGAATTATGGCAAGAGGGCTCGTGACGGAAAAATTACCGTCGATGAATTAACTGGCGGAACCTTCACTGTTTCCAACGGCGGTGTTTTTGGATCCCTGATGTCCACTCCGATTCTGAATCCTCCTCAAAGCGGGATTTTGGGGATGCACAAGATTCAAGATCGTCCCGTGGTGGTCAACGGTCAGATTGTGATCCGTCCGATGATGTATGTCGCATTGAGCTACGATCACCGAATTGTCGATGGGCGCGAGGCAGTTCAGTTTCTGGTCAAGGTTAAAGAATGCGTGGAAGATCCTACGCGAATCTTGTTGGGGGTTTGATCCATGGCAGCAGAAGGCACTAACAACCAATCAGAAAATGGTCAGTTCGACCTGATCGTGATCGGCGCTGGACCGGGTGGCTACGTTGCTGCAATCAGGGCTGCACAACTCGGTTTGAAGACAGCTTGCGTAGAATCCCGGGGAACCCTCGGTGGTACATGCCTCAATGTTGGTTGTATTCCAAGCAAGGCACTTTTGCAGTCGAGTGAAGCCTATTCGGAAGTTCAGCACAATTTGGCTGAACACGGGGTTAAAGTCTCGGGCGTTTCGTTGGATCTTGCGCAAATGTTGAAACGCAAGGACGACATCGTTAAGGGCCTGACGAAGGGTGTTGAAGGCCTGTTCAAAAAAAACAAAGTAACCTGGCTTCAAGGCCACGGCCGCTTTGCCGGTAAAAATCAAGTCGCTGTGGACGCTGTTGATGGCAGTAGCAAAACCTACAGTGCAAAAAACGTGATCATCGCAACAGGCAGTGAACCTATTGAATTGAAGGCCATCGCGGCGTTCGATCAAAAATTCATCATCAATTCGACGGATGCTCTGGCTCTGGATAAGGTTCCTGAGCATTTGGTGGTCATTGGTGCTGGTGTTATCGGTCTTGAGATGGGCAGCGTGTGGAAACGCCTTGGTGCCAAAGTCACGGTTATTGAAGCCGCTGACAAGGTTCTGCCCCCAATGGATGGCGCGGTTTCCGCAGCCATGCAAAAGATTCTGACCAAGCAGGGTTTTGAATTTTTGCTCAATGCGAAACTTACCAGTGCGAAGGTCGAAGGTAAAAAAGTTAAAGTGCTGTTCGATCATGAAGGCCAAAAGAAGGACCTCTTGGCCGACAAGGTTTTGATTGCCGTGGGGCGCCGTCCGAATACTTTCAAACTTGGACTTGAAACGATCGGTTTGACGCTTCAGGCCAATGGGCGCGTACCGATTGACGCTCATTTTCGGACGCCAGTCGAAAATGTTTATGCCATCGGAGACGTTATCGATGGTTTGATGTTGGCCCACAAGGCCGAAGACGAGGGTATCGCTGCAGCGGAGATCATCGCCGGTAAGTCTGGTCACGTAAACTACGAGGCGATTCCGAATGTGGTTTATACCTGGCCAGAGGTGGCATCGGTAGGCATGACGGAGGAACAGTGCAAGGCAAAGGGGCTCGATATTCGTATCGGGCAGTTTCCTTTTGTCGCGAACGCACGTGCCAAATGCCTTGGTCATACCGACGGTTTTGTGAAAATCATTGCTGATGCGAAGACAGACCGCTTGCTTGGAATCCACATCGTTGGGCCAAACGCGTCTGAGTTGATCGCAGAGGGTGCAATTGCTTTTGAGTTCGGTGGTAGTGCCGAAGATCTGGCGAGATCTTCCCATGCGCATCCAACTCTTGCCGAGGTCATCAAGGAAGCCGCGCTCAGCGTAGACAAGCGCGCCATTCACATTTGAGGGGTATTCCCGTGGCTCCAACAGCTAATGGACAAAATGTTCTGTCGCGCTTTTCTTATGCAACGGGTGAGAACGCCGGCTACATAGAGGATCTGTACGCGAAGTATAAATCTGATCCGGCTATGGTCGATGACAGCTGGCGGAAGTTTTTTGAAGGCGTCGATTTTGCAGTTGGATCTGGGATCACCGCGCCATCGGGCGGAGGATCTCACGACAGCGCAAAAGTTGAGGCGTGGATAAACGCCTTTCGGCGTCTCGGCCACTTATCTGCGGAGCTTAATCCCCTCGCTGAAAAACCACCATTGCGTGATGATATGAAGCCCGAGGTTCACGGTTTGGATCATGTTAATGCTTCGGAATTATTTCATCCGGCCAATTTACCGGGCCAGGAACCGATGACCTTCGGTGCCATTCGTGAATTGATGACTCAGACCTATTGCGGCCGTATTGGTGCTGAATTCCGCGAGACCGATGACATTGAAGTTGTTCGCTGGTTTCAATCAAAAATGGAATCATGCAGAAACGCGCCAAAATTTTCAGCGGAAGTTCGCAAACGAACCCTGGCAAAATTAGTCGAAGCAGAAGGCTTCGAGCGATTTCTGCATGCACGGTATCTTGGGCAGAAACGATTCTCATTAGAGGGTGCCGATAGCTTTGTCCCACTCATGGACGTGATCGTTCGTGATAGCGCCAAGGCCGGTGTTGAGGAGATTGCCATCGGTATGGCCCATAGAGGCCGCTTAAATACTCTTGTCAATGTTATGGGCAAGAGCAAAGAGCTGATGCTCAAAGAGTTTGAAGGTGGCGAGGTTCGGCCCTACGATATCGATGGTGATGTAAAATATCACATGGGTTTTGCTTCGGAAGTCGAGACGGTCGACGGCAAAAAAGTGCGCATGTACTTGTCGCCAAACCCAAGTCATTTGGAAATTGTTAATCCTGTGGTGGAGGGCTTTGTTCGCGCGCGGCAGCGGGTGGCGGCGAACGATAATCGAGCTACGATTATGCCCGTTCTTGTGCACGGTGATGCGGCCTTTATGGGGCAAGGTGTTGTGGTTGAAACACTCAATCTATCGCAACTACCAGCCTACGAGACTGGTGGTACCATTCACATCATCACCAACAATCAGATCGGATTTACGACTAATCCGGAAGAGGGTCGGTCGTGCACTTATTCTTCAGGGATTGCGAAGGTAGTTCGGGCGCCAGTGCTCCATGTTAACGCGGATGATCCCGAGGCGGTTATCTGGTGCGGTATGTTGGCTGTTGATTACCGTCAGGCGTTCAAACGTGACATTGTCATTGATCTCATTGGATACCGGCGTCACGGCCATAACGAGACGGACGAGCCGGCCTTCACGCAGCCACTGATGTACCGGAAAATAGCGGCTCATCCGACCGTCTTGACGTCGTACGCTGCAGAATTAATCGCTAACGGCACGGTCACGCAGGCGGAATTTGACGCGGTCAATAATGATTTCAAAAATATCTTGCAAGCGGCATTTGAGACCGTGCGCGCTGGTAAAATGTCTGATTCGGCCCACACCAAGCCGCCCGAATCCCTCCTTAAGGCTACTTTGCACGCCATGGTCGACGAGGAGGAATTCTGGAAGCCAGTTAAAACCGCCGTGTCGGCAGCAAAGATCCGCGATCTCGCAACAAGAATGACCGAGGTCCCAGCTGGTTTTACGCCTCATCCAAAAATCGTCCGATTGTTGGAAGCGCGGCGAAAGATGGTTGCTGGTTCAGGGGCCGTCGATTGGGCTATGGGTGAGCTTCTCGCGTTTGCAACACTGGCCGCGGAAGGGCGTCACGTTCGGCTTTCGGGTCAGGATTGCCAGCGCGGGACATTCAGCAGCCGTCACGGCGTGCTCCGTGATTTCGAAACGGGTGCTTCGTACAACCTGTTGTCGCGGCTTGGCACTGATTCTCAGGGTGAAGTCGAGCTGATTAATAGTCCCCTCAGCGAAGCCGGTGTCATGGGTTTTGAATTCGGTTACACCGTGGCCGATCCTGATGCGCTGGTGATGTGGGAGGCGCAGTTCGGTGATTTTTCTAACGGTGCCCAGATTATTGTGGATCAATTTCTTTGTGCGTCCGAGGCGAAATGGAAACAAACCAGCGGACTCGTTCTGCTGCTGCCACACGGGCATGAAGGTATGGGGCCGGAACACTCCAGTGCTCGTCCAGAGCGCTTTCTACAGCTTTGTGGTCACATGAATATGCAGATCATGAACCTGACAACTCCAGCGCAGCATTTTCATGCCCTTCGCCGGCAACTTTTGCGTCATTTCCGAAAGCCCCTGGTGATGATGACGCCGAAGAGCCTACTGCGGCATCCCTCGGTGGTTTCGACTCTTGAGGAATTTGATTCTGGCTCGTTTCAGGAAGTGATTGATGAAAAGGCGTTAAAGCCAGTCGATGCGCGCAAGGCCTCGCGCCTTGTTCTGTGCACGGGCAAGATTTTCTATGAGCTTGCTGAAGCCCGCGCCAAGGCTGCTGGCCCTTCGGCGGGTGTGCCCGTGGTTCGCGTGGAGCAATTGCACCCTTTCCCAGAGGCCGCCTTGAGGCAGGTCCTTTCCGGATATAAGAATGTGAAGCAGGTGGTTTGGGTTCAGGAAGAGCCGCAAAATATGGGCGCTTGGAATTTCATCAGGCCCCTTCTTCGCGATTTGCTAGCCGACGTCTGCGGCTCTGCGGTCAGGCTCGAGTATGTTGGGCGTCGCAGTTCGGGAACCACTGCAGAGGGGTCTTCCAAGGCTCACGTTCTGGAGCAGACGCGCATCCTAGGGGCGGCACTGTCGGGAGATGCATTTTTGGTGGCATCTAGCAAAAAAGTCGACGGACCAGTTTTAACTAGCTGAAAACAATGACGAATTTTTTGACGGGCGACCCTAGTTCCCTTGTTGGACAACGGTCGCCCGATCTATCTTTTACGTTAACCCTCAAAAATATTTAAATGTTTTGACCCGTTGGCCGATTACTCCTCTATGGATTATCTGCCTCGCATTTTTACGATCCACTTGCTCCTCGCTGTCGTTGGACTGGCGGGTTGTAAGTCGATGTTGCCACGCACTGCCAGCGTCGAATCCGTTCTTCCCAGTCAGGCAATGCTGCCGGAATTTCAGCGTCCCTTCGGAAAGTATCTTGGTTATTTGCGTATTTCAGACGTGTCAAAAATGCCAATCGTGATGGATGTCGCGCCTGGAATTTCTGACCAGGGTCATATTCAGATGCGTGCTGTATTAAGCCTTCATCTTGGTGGATTCGGATCAACTGAATTTGCCTCTTTTTATTTTCCGAAGGTCGAAGAAGGTTCTGACGGAAAAATTAATTTCGGCAGCGTGCAAGAGGCATCTCCGGATTTGCGAATTGAGAACGCGCGGATGTTTGATGGTCGCTTCTCTGCCCTTGTCTTTTATCCTCCGGCAAGTGTCGGTGGGCAACCGCGCTCCGCTTCCCTAGAAGCGATGTTATATGGCGATGGAGAAGGAAGTATGGACGCCATTCTTACCCTTGGGGGCAGCGCTCCGCCCTTGGCTCCTCTCTCCGGACAATATTCAGCGATGTGTGACGGGCACCAAACGGCCCTTCAGTTGGAATACAGCCGATGGAATCGCACCTCTAGTGAGACGGTTGCGGGGTTTCTGCCGGATGGTGTTCTGACGGGACGCCTCGGTGTAGCCGACCTGGCATCTTGTAATGGAGATTCATCAAAGTGCGCACAACGTGTTTTTAAAGCAGGAGCATACGATCCGTTTAGCGGGAGATTAACCCTTCAATCCAGCGGTGGAGACACACTTTGCGTGCGGAGTGGTTCCTGGATTACCTGTGATTCGTGCACATTTGCGCGAGACATTAGCTCCGAAGCGGACGCTAAACGAGATCTGCAAAAAGAATCCATCAAAACAATTAAATCCCATCGCAGGGCGGAAGAAACAATTTTTGATGTCGGCGCGCCGCTAGACCTGAACGTTCTGCCGACAGCATTGGCCGGAAGTTTTTACGGATATCTCCATCATGAAGCCACCAACGTCTATCAGCCCGTATCATTGAGTCTCACTTATGCTCCTGATGCTGGAACTTATGGCGCTGTTTCTGCTTTATACTTTGGTCCAGTAAGTAATAACGAATTCATTGCTTACCGGTTTGATGCCCTGGCAAAAACGAAGATTTCCGGGCGTGTGGTGCTCGATGGTCCCGGAGAGGCATTCATGGTGTTGACGTCATCCGGTTCTAAGGGGCTTGCAGGGATTTGGTATTCGAAAACCCATGGACGAATCGGTACGGTAAGTTTTGCCAAGGGAAGTATGCCGCCCCTCATGGTTGAGGAGAAGCTTTTGATGGCTGGGCTTAGTGGAAAATATTCCGGAACTTATTGGCAATTTGATTTGAGGGTTGCCGCGAATGTTTCAGAAAATCCTCGTGAATTTTATCCATTGCGAATGTTTGGGTCAGCTCATGAGAAGGGTGATTCGCAAAGGCGGCGCCTGATTCAAGATGGAACCTTTGATTTCTACAATGGTAACGTGGCGCTGCGGCTTGATGATGGCCGAACAATTATTGGGCGGATCAGCGCAGGCGGGGCCGAATTATTTTGGCCGCCATGGCCACGTCTGGGCCCTGTTCTTGGCGGCCAGATTATGCAGACCTTCACAAGGTTTGATCCGTCGGATCGCACGATTGCCGCGCGAAAGTGACCATGGTTTTTTAATTTAAAGAACGAGGTCGTCCTTCGGATCGTGTGTCCGAAACCCCGGTAAGGGTATGCAGTATTTTTCCTTTGGAATCAAAACCATCCGTCAAGAAAATTGCCTGCACATCTCCGATATGCTCCGCATTTTCGATGTCATGGCCCATATTTGCCAGGGCCTGCAGTGTGCCTGGTGGAGCCCATTGTTTTTCAATAAAGAGCTTATCGGGCTCCCACTGATGGTGGATCCGGGGTCCATGAACGGCATCTGCCGGCGGCATGCCAAGCGCAAGGTAATTGAAAATAGTTTGAACGGTCGCCGAGATGATGCGAGGTCCGCCCGGTGAACCTAGCACCATCATTATTTTTCCAGAATGGTTGAACACCAGTGTCGGGGTCATGGAGGACAAAGGGGTCTTGAAGGGAGCGATTTCGTTGGCGGCATTTCCGGTTAAGCCATAGGCATTTGGTTGACTGCTGCCTCTCGCAAAATCATCCATCTCGTCATTCATCACAATTCCAGTGCCTTCGGCGACGAAGCAGGAACCAAACGTGTAGTTGACGGTTTGGGTGGTCGCGACGGCGTTACCCTCAGAATCGATTACGGAAATGTGGGTGGTGGATCCAGACTCCTTCAGCGTGGCCGTCGCGCCGACGTCGAGTTTGGCGGAGGGTGTTGCCGAAACGTTGCTAATGGTTCTGCGCCAGGCATCTCCATGGTCAAGTCCGATGAGTCTGGCGATTGGGACATTGATGAAATCAGGATCGCCCATGTACATGGCGCGGTCTGCAAAGGCGCGGCGCATGGCTTCTGCCATTAGATGCCAGTGGGTGGGTGAGGCAAAGCCATCTGCTTTGATTTGATTTACGTCATTGCGGAGGATGTTCAAAATTTCGATGGCATGAACACCACCGCTCGAGGGGGGCGGCATGGAGACGATACGATTCCCGGCAAAGCTGCCCACAACTGGGGTTCGGCGAAGCATCCGATAATCGTTTAAATCGCGAGCTTGCAGAAGGCCGCCGTGGGTTTGAACGGAAGCAACCATGCGGCGCGCTGTTTCTCCGTCTTTGAATTCTTTTGCTCCTGACTCGGCGAGTCGAGTGAGCGTTGCGGCGAGATCCGTTTGAATTAAGACCTCTCCAAGCTCAAGGGGGCGGTTGTCGCGAAAGAAGACGGCGGTCGAGGAAGGAAACTGGTGTAGCACATCGCGCCGTTCTTGAAGCGCGGTTGCAAGCTGTGGGTATACGGGAAAGCCATCCCGGGCGATCCGGATTGCCGGTTGCAAGACTGTTTTCCACGGAAGCCTTCCCGATGTTTGATGGATGCTGCCCAGGCCAGCCACCAGTCCAGGAGTGGCGATGGACATCGGGCCGTCCACGGTCGCCTTGACCGGTAATTTGGCGAACAGTTCTGCGGTTGCCATGGCCGGCGCACGTTCGCGAAAATCAAACGCCTCTGTGCGTTCATGGCTCGCGTTATGGAGTAGCAGGAATCCGCCACCTCCAACGCCAGTTGATTGTGGCCTTACGACGGAAATCACAAAGGAAGCTGCAATGGCAGCGTCGACCGCATTGCCTCCGGCCTTCAGTATTTCAAGGCCGGCATCCGAGGCCAGGGGGTGTGCCGTCGCGATCATGCTTGGTTTATTTTGGCTAGCCCTTACGTTGATCGCCTCGTAGGAAATTCGTTCCTCGCGAGTCCCTTCATGAGGGTGAAAGTAGTGTGTTTGCATGGCGGGGAGCCAGCCCCGAAGGCTGACGCACCCCGCCCCTGCAAATCCAAGGAGGAGGCACCCCATTTTTATTTTCCGCGTCATCAGATTCAAAGTGAGAGTCCTTGGGCGAGGGTGCCTTGGCGGTGTTATTTGACTTTTAATGTAGCTGGAACATGGGCCGGGTGGAGTTGGCAAGAAACCTTAAGATCCTCGCTTTTCTTGGGTGTTATGGTGAAGGTTTTCGTTTCTCCTGCACCAATGGTTTGCGGCTCAATGTATCCAACGATCGTGAAGCCGTGGGGCTCTGGAAGGGAATTGTGGGCTGTGATTTCGAGTTGTTTGCCCGCCTCGACCTTGGTCTCTGCTGGTGCCCAGATTTTTTTTCCTGATTCCATTCTTGCTTCGAAGGCCACGGTTTCCTTGACGTTATGCTTGATTGGTTTCTTTACTTCAACTCCAGCCGTCGCAACTGTTGCACCGATGAACACTGCCGATGCCAATAAAATTTTCGAAATCATTTCGTGACTCCATCAATCCCGTATTAGTGCCGATTTCATCACCGACAGTAATTTGTGGTAAAATCATAAACTCTTGCTCAACAACAAACTAGGCCAGGATGGAAACTCTAAAATAATGCTGCAAATTTTTAACGTCAGGTTGCCAGTGATTGGCATGATCCACCTTCCGGCCCTGCCCGGCTCGCCCGGGTGCCAGGTTCAACAAGGTTTTGGTCGGGTCTGGGCCAAACTTGAGGCGACCGTTATGGCCGATGCCCACGCCCTTGCCGAAGGTGGGGTCGATGGAATTATGATCGAAAATTTTGGCGACGTGCCCTTTTTTCCGGGGCCTAACCCTGCCCATGTGTTGACTCTGATGACCAAGATTGCCGGTATGGTGCGTCAGACGACGCGTAAACCAATCGGCATTAATGTGTTGCGTAATGATGGTGCATCGGCCCTAGCGATCGCATTGGCGTCGGACGCTCAGGTTATCCGGGTCAATGTCCTGTCGGGTGCGCGGGTGACGGATCAGGGGATAATTCAAGGTGGTGCCCACGAACTTCTGAGATACCGACAGCAGATCGGGGCTGAGCACATTGCCATCCTGGCCGACGTTCAGGTGAAGCACTCCAGTCCTCTGGGGGCTGGTGCATCGTTGGCTCAGGATGTGGATGACCTTTGCAACCGTGCCTTGGCCAATGGAGTCATCGTCAGCGGTAGCGGGACGGGCAAGGCCGTTGATCTTGAGGCTTTGAAGGCCACCAAAAAGGCCGCTGGAAAACATCCTGTGTTCATTGGCAGTGGCGCGACCGTGGGCAACCTTGGTGAAATTTCAAAAAGTGCAGACGGCTTAATCGTTGGAACGGCCTTTAAGGCCGGAGGGATCTTGGACTCGCCCGTCGAGGTGACGCGGGTTTTGGCGTTTATGGCAGCGGTTGGCGTGTTGCGCGCCAGCTTCAATCAAGGCAGTTGAACCTCGATAAGGAGTCTGATGATGGGATCTCAATCCAGAAAAAGCACGCGGATCGTCGAAGTCGTCGTGATCCTCTGTGTTGCTGTTACCGCTGCATTGGCAGGTTGGCGAATGGTTGAGGGCAAGACTGCCCTGCACGTTTCGACCGCAAGTCGTGCGTCAACCGGTGATTGTCGGGAAGCCGAACGATATTGTTCCCTTCAGTGTCGGGGGCAGTTGGATGAATGCGTCGAAACGTGCATGACGGAATTCGCCTGCGTAAGCCATCTGTAAGCGCCCGAGAATACAAAAAATAATCAGTCTTTTCGGTGGTTTATTAAAATTCATTCAAGCCCGACGAAGTTCTCCCGATCTATTTGGAAAGGGAGGTGAAATCTATGGGCGACAAAAATCCGAAGCAAAAGCAGAAGTTAAAAAAACACCATAAGGAGGAAGAAACCCGCAAACAAGCGGAACGGCAGTCCCATACCCAACATTTTAGTCCAGAGGGTGGCGGTGCGGATCAACACGATCAACACGGCAATAAAAAGAACGATCAATATAAGAAAGCTGGATAAAAAAAACGACGCCACGAACAGCGATTTGTGATGTGCATCCCACCGGCTCTCGTCGGTGGGATTTTTCTTTTTGGTTCCGGTACGTTAACCTAAATAAATGAATTGTATAACCGTCACCAATTACTTTCCGGCCCATCGGGGTGGCCTTGAGATCGTTGTCGGCGAATTGACGGCTGGCTTTGCCCGAAAAGGCATCTCGGTTGATTGGTTTGCCTGCGCACCGGCTCCACTGTCAGACCAAAGTAATTTGGGATTGCGGTGCCATGGAATCAGCAGCTGGAATGGAATTGAAGCAAAGTCCGGACTACCAATGCCAGTTTGGTCTCCCCTCGGGATTTGGCGGCTTGCCGTGGCGATCCGTAAGGCCGATGTCATTTTTCTGAATGACTGCCTCTACCTTTCTAGCTGGATCGCTTGGATCATCGCATGTTTGAACCGAAAAAAAATCGTGTTGCTTCAACACATCGATGAGCTTTCCTACCGTTCGCGAATTCTGCGCGGAATAGTAAAGATGGGGTACGTCATTTCGGCGCGGATTATGCTGCCTGGCTGCGATAGGGTTGTCTTTTGCAGTCGCAAGGTTGAGCGTTACTTTCATCTAAGATTCCCTTTTCTCAAACACACGACCCACATCAGCAATGGGGTTGATGTCGCCAATTTCCGTCCGGATGAAAGGAGCACCCTGACACCACGTCCACGGATTTTATTTGCCGGGCGATTTGTGGAACGAAAGGGCCTTGAGATCATCCGCCAATTGGCCATCAATCTGCCTGGGTGCGACTGGATTTTCGCTGGTTGGGGCATGATCGACCCAGCATCCTGGAGCCTTGCGAATGTGCATCTTGCTGGCTCGTGCAAGCGCGAGGATATGCCTCAGCTTTATCGTGATTCAGACCTCCTCATCCTGCCATCGTATGGGGAGGGATTCCCATTGGTGGTGCAGGAGGCGATCAGTTGTGGCCTTCCGGTTTTAGTTTCTCGCGAGACAGCGAGTGGCGATCCCACCGCTGCCAACTTTATGATGGTTGCAGATCTGACGGTATCTGGTTTTGAAACGGCGGTGCGCGCATTTTTGCAAAGGCGCCGCCAGGAGCTTGATCCAGCGTTGCGCCGTCGCCGTCATGAATTTGCCGTTGCCCACTGGAGCTGGGCAAAGGCGGTAGAAGCTTACGAGCAGGAATTCAAAAAAATCTTAGAGCCAGGAGTGGCGAAATGAATCCTGACGTAAAGGGAAAGATAACGTGGGCCATACCATGTTTGAACGAGGAACTGGCTGTTGGTCAGGTCATCGCTCGGATCAAGGCATCGTGCCCCGACGGTCGAATCATTGTCTATGATAATGGTTCAACCGATCAAACGGTTGCCGTCGCACTTGCGTCTGGGGCCGAGGTTCGTTACGAGGCCAGTCGCGGCAAAGGCAATGTCGTCCGGAAAATTTTTCGCGATTGCCATACTGAAATCGTCATCATGATTGATGGCGATAATACAAATGACGTCGAGGCGTGGCCTACACTTGTTGAGCCGATTGCTGCCGGAAATACCGATATGGCAATCGGTTGCCGCCTTGACCAAGCCGAAGAAGGTGCCTTTCGGTCCATGCACCATGCCGGAAATCTGGTGCTTGGAATGGTAATGCGGGGCCTCTTCAAATTACCCGTGCGCGATGTATTGAGTGGTTATCGGGCATTTTCAAAACGAATGTACAAGGCCATGCCGATTGAGGCAGGAGGTTTCGAAGTTGAAACGGAAATGACCCTCAAGGCCGTTGAGATGAAGTGGTCCGTGTGTGAGGTTCCGACACGCTACGCATGCAGGCCCCCGGGTAGCCATTCTAAACTGCGGACATTTCATGACGGACTGATCATTGCCTTTGCGATTTTCAGATTGCTCAAAGATTCAAAGCCATTCACTTTTTTTGGTGCAATTGCCCTCAGCCTGCTGTCTGGAGCTGTGATGGCCTGGAAATTTGATGCAGGAATTGCGGCGGCATTTTTAGCGATGGCGGGTCTGGTGTCGGCAGGCGTGGGAGTCATTCTAAATGCTGTATCTCAGCGGGCAAAGGAAATTATGCAAATAATGGCGATGCGTGAATGACGGAATCGGCTAAGAAGTACTTGCATAATTTGCTGCCCGGCGAGCCGATGTCGGCACTATTCGCCTTGCTTTCGGTAAGTCTCGTTGTGCTGTGGGGTTATGGCGACACCTGCCAGCATCAATTTGTTTTCGACGATTTTCCGGGAATCATTAATAACGAATCCGTTCGTAATCTGCACCGCGGCGGGATTTCCGGGTTCCGTGATCTTTTTGTGTTTTCAGGGGAGCGCATCTTCACCTTTCTGACTTTTGCGTGGTCGTGGAGTGTTTCTGGGCCGGACCCCTGCGCATTTCGATTGTTTAACCTTTGTCTTCACGTGATGACGTCAACCCTAGTGGGTATTTCTGCACTCGCCATATTTGAACTAGGCGGTGGCAAACCAACTCGCATGCAAAGCTATATTTGCATCCTATTTTCAGCTTGTGTTTTTGCAGCCCATCCATTGCAAACCCAGGCGGTAACATACATTTATCAGCGCCTTACCGGTTTGTGTGCCTTTTTCTGTGTGCTCTCTTTTTATTCCTTCTTGCGCTGGCTCGCTACTGGCCTTCGTGGATTCCGATTTTTTTCGATGCTCGCACTTTTTTTAGGCGCAATTTCAAAGCCAAACGCGGCGATGATCCCGATTATGATGATCGTGCTGGTCTGGGCGATTCGACGTCAGAAAATCCGAGAATCCTTGCAGTTTATTTTGCCTGTGGCGGTCATACCGTTGCTGATGAAGCTGTCACAGGGGACGATATCTGGCAGAATTTCCGCCCATGGGGCGTCTGATTTAAGTTGGTGGCAATATTTTTTAACTCAAGGTCGCGTGATTTGGAAATACGTTTGGCTGATTTTCTGGCCGCAGTTTCAGTCGGTTGACCATGTCATTGAGTTGTCTGTCACGCCGTTTTCTCAAAATGCCTTCGCGGGAATCGTCGGATGGGTGCTGGTGGGCGTTCTTTTTTGGATTGCAATTAGAGCGGGTGTTAATCGTAAATCATCGCCCTTTATAAGGCTCGCTGCTTTTGGCGGGATTTGGTTTTTTGCAATGCTGATGATTGAGTCCTCGGTGATTCCAATTCGGGATTTAATGATGGAGCACCGTGTTTACCTTCCATTTGCAGGTGTCAGTTGGACGGCTTCTGCCATTGTGACCCAGGCGGCTGGAACGGTTTGGTTTCGCCAACGACGGCGGATGCTCATTGGGGGCATGGTCCTTGTTGTGGTTGGACTGGCGTCGTTTACAGAATTGCGCAACCGCGTGTGGGAAACGCCAGAAACGCTTTGGCGTTCCGTCTTGGTGACCAATCCAGAAAGTTCGCGCGCTCAATTAAATCTCGGTAACGCCCTGCTTAGAGATGGTCGATTTGAGGAGGCCCTGGGGTTTTATGAAGCCCTGGGCAGATCAGGATCACTGCTTTCGGACTCCCTCTACCACCGTGCACTGGCGCTAGTTTTATTGCGCCGGTTTGATGAAGCGGAGAAGGCCACTGGACAACTACTGGAAGATTTTCCTGCGGAGGTTTCCCGGACCGCATATTTGCGCGCTCAGGCGGCCCTTGTTCGCGGAGATTTTTCCGGAGCATATAGGCTTTTTACGGACCTTGATAAATCCGTCGGCACGTCGGGCCCTTTCCAACGCCACGTCAGAATGGGGATGGTTCGGGCCAGCGCAAAATTGGCTCAGTTAGGTGATTTGAAAAAAGAAGACCGAGAGTCTTGGCGGGATCGCGCCATGGTGATCCTTCAACGGATCCTCGCCACGGACCCGTTGGACGGGGAGGCCCGGGTTCGGTTGGCGCGCATCCTAGTAGGATCTGAGCGGCGTACCGAAGCACTTAAGGTCCTTTCCGACGCTCCAAGCCTGATAGAGGATGCAGGGGCGTCCTGGCTTGCCCTTGTCAGGGCGGAAATTCTTGAAGATCCCGCTAAACCCGATGCCGCGCTGCAGGAGTATCGTCTGGCGATATCGGGTTACCCGGGGCACGAGGGGTTGCTGATTTGGGTTGGGGCGTTCCTTGCCACGCTCGGGGATAATGATCGAATTCATCAGATCATCGGGGGAACCCGTGAGATTGATGTGTTGGCTGGGTATTCCCTACGTCAGGCGGCAAAGCTTCAAGGGTCTTTTCAAATGGACGAGTCAGTTTTGATGCTGCGCAAGGCATTGCTGCTTTGTGAAGCTGGTGCTCATAAGTGTTCGCTCCAAGGGGACCTTCTGCAAAGGCTTGGCGCCGTATTGGTCCTCTTTGATCCTGACGCCCAGGCAGAGGCAGAGGGCCTGATCAACCGTGCTAAGGCTCTTCGTCCAGAAGTGCGCGACAGTGCACCTCCACTGTGATGGAGTCTGGATGGCCTGGCCCAAGGTCCAAGGCTGCAGCGCCAGTTAGGGTCAATATTGCCCTCGTACTCTGCTTTTTCTCATGGCCAGCGAACTGCAAACTGCCGCCATTGAAATTCAATCGGACCAATTCAGTAGTTTCCTCAGAACTTCTTGGAATGGTTTGTCTGCCATAGGCCTCGGCATTTATGAGCACAGTCTGCCGATGATTCTGCGCTTCAACGAGTTCAACGAGTTCGACGAGGACAATTTCGGGGTTCGAAAAAACATGCACCCAGATCGTGGCGTCCGGCATTCTGGCAATCAAACCTTCGCAAAAATAGTCGGACTGCGGCGGTGTATCTTGAAGATCCACCCCTTCGGCCTTTGGAGCTAGAAATACCAGTCCGGTGATAAATACCCCGCTCAAGAAAAACGTCGTCCAGAAGAATCCCAGGAAATTTTCTGATCTTTTCAAAAGAAGAGCCACTGATCTTGCCTTTTTTTTATTCTTGAAACAAAGCCTCGCGCCTGAATTCAAAAAAATTTCATCCGTGCGCCAGCCCTGTCTGATAGTGGTCCGTTTATCGTTCGGCAATGGAATTCAACAATGCGACAGAAATTTCGCGGGCGGATCTCCTGTGGGATCGAATGACATGAAGCCTTTTTTGGTCAGCGTATCGGGACTACAATTCGCTGGATGGTCCGGTCAAATTGATCTTTTTTGATCTCTGGCGTCAATAGTTTCACTTCGACGTCGATGCCTTTAGCCTCAATGCCGGATTTAGCTTCCCAGCGGTTGAGATCGCGGAACTCTGTGACTTCTTGCCCATCTGCAAACCACCGGATCTCGATCCTTTCCCCGATAGGCCCAGTACCAAGGTGGCGGAATTGTCCTAGCTCAAGGACGGAAACCTCAGCCGATATAATTCCTGTCTGGTCTCGGTGTGCGCTCGCTGAATCGATTAGTTGAATGCGGTCCAAAAATTTTAGCCAATTGTTCTCCTGGCAGACGCTGCAAAATTGTTCATGCATCATGTTCCGCATAAGGCAAGACTCATTGGTCGGGCGATAGCCGGTTGTTGAACGAAATCGGTCAAAGACGGGAAAGGCGCTGACAAGGGAGGGCTCCGTCGGGAAATCTAACGCGTACTCATGAACCGTCAAAGAGGACAGCCATTGCCCGCGGGGGCTATTAAGTGGGTTTGGAGTGGCCGCAAATTCCAGGCGGTGATCTCCCGATGCAAATCCCTTTGGAACTTCGATGTCAATGAAGGTCCGGTCATCTGTCATTGGTTTTTTGAATTTCAAGGGGAGGTTATCTAGCCTGACTTCAAGGGACGCTTGACCAAGTTCTTCGGTGCTGCCAAATCCAGAAGCGCTAAACCGAATTATCGTTTTTGAGTTCGGTGCACCGGTTTTGAATTTGGCCTCATATAACCCGTCCTTGAAGTCATGCCATGGCCATCCAAGAAACCTTGCAACCATTGGTTCTTCGCGAAGTCGCGGTGTCGATCCTACAATCCAGTCGCGCCACCCAAGGCTCCCGACATCATCTGAATGGTTCGCGCCGAAGTAGCCTCCGCCGTCGTACTCTTCGCCCACCCGACCAAAATTGTGCCCGAGTTCATGGCGCAAGACCACACTGCCACTGCTGATGGAGCTCGTGGAGATTGCGAATTCACCGCCAAGGCCACCGTACCAAGGGTCGTTCGCAATGACGACGGGATAGTCGCAGTCAGGGGCCTGTTCGCAGGAGTCGCGAAGGGCAGCGGTATCTCCTGGAAAAATCGCGCGTAGGGTGTCCCCCTCCCGGTAAAGTCCGTAGGCAGTTTTGCCGGGTATGTCTTTGCCGATTCCGGATTCATCTGACGGGCGAAAAACAGCATGAACATTAAAGGCTGGAAGGTAGGATTTAAAAGTCGGCCCTAGAAACATGTCATCAACCAGCCGGTTGATGTCGTTGAAAAACCTGTCTCGGTCTTTGGTGGTGTACCCGTCGCCCATGAAAACGATGTCGATACGATTGGAGGAAGGTCCACTGCTGATTAGGGTGCGAATCTCATCTTTTGACTGGTGTATGTTTTTAGTAAATCGATCAGAGGGATCTACCAAGGTTCCTTCTGCCAGTTGGTTCATATCTATTGGGACGGATTTTTGCCGCAAAAATTCGGCGATTTCTAAAAGGTCAGGTCCTTCGGCTTCCTGCAACTCAACAGCGGGGGGAGACTGATCCTCTATAACTACGGCAGGAATGGATCTCGTGCGCATGAGTGAGCTGTTCAATGAACGGGGCCGCGTCCATCTTTTGTGGCTTATAATTCGTCCGGCACCTGTGTGTAGATCGTGAATCCATCGGACTCTGTGTTGGACCTGTTCGCTATTGTGAGCTGCGCGCAGAGTCGTCGGGTTTAAAAGATGCGACGCGAGGAGAATGATGGAGAATACCAGCAATGATTTTGGCTTGAATTTCACGAGGGGCCCCATTTCCAGTGTATTAGGTAAAATGATAACATTGGGAATGCTTTGCGCAATCTAGTAAACTGTTTTGATGCAACGACACATAACTGAGGGTTAGGAATTGCTTAAAGCTTTTTTAAATACTGTTTTATTGATCTCGATTTTGATTGCTTCCTACTATGTGTACAAATCTATACGGATACCACCGAGTTTTGATATTGCCGTGGTCCAAGTGATTCATGCGCCGCCCTCCACAGTTTTTAAACTGTTAAATGATAGTTCAATGTGGGAGGCATGGATTCCCTGGAAAGATGCGGATCCTACCTACCGCATGCAATTTGATGGTCCACCATCGGGTGTCGGAAGTCACATGTTTTGGAAAAGCAAGCGCCGCGGTCGGGGCGAGATCGCATGGCAAACGGCAGAACCCCCATTGACCTGCTCGTGGAGTGTGAGTGTTGACGATTTTGGTGGGTCGTGGACTTTTCGATTCGATATTCTACCGGATGATGTTGATGACAAACAAGTGAAGCTGACGTGGCACGTTCTTGGCAAGCGAGTTCCAATGGAGAAGCCGTTTTGGTTCATCTTTGATCTGGAAAGTATTCTGCGGCAGGACATGAAGTCTGGCTTGAAGAAAATCACTTCACTCGCCGAGGCTGGCGCAAACTGACTTAGAGGATATTATTTATGGCTCGCATGTTATTTAAATGGTTGGTTATGTCGCTTGCTGTTCTGGCGATTCCGCAATTGGTTGGCGGGATCACGGTGGAGAGCTTTGCTACGGCAGTGGCGGTCGCCGCCGTTCTTGCCGTATTGAATGTTGTTCTCAAACCAATTTTAATTCTACTGACTCTGCCATTGACGATATTGAGTTTGGGATTTTTTATTTTGATTCTCAACGCATTTTTAGTCCAGATGGCGCCGATATTTGTGTCTGGTTTTCACGTTGATTCGTTTAAGTCTGCGTTTATTTCTTCACTAATCATCTCATTGGTTTCGTGGGTCGCGAACGTTTTTGATGAACGGAAGGTGCGTTGGCGGATCAATGCAGGTCGTCGTGGAGGTTCTAATTCAGCGTCAATTCCGGAGTAAAAATAATAGGCGATGTTTGTGCGTAGGTTGCAAAATCCTCGCCCATGTAGACCCGGACGTAAACGTAATGCCGCCGACCGTCACGAACAAGTGATTCTGGAAATGAACTGAGAATCTCACCTCCGTAGTATTTTTCGTCTCCCTCTGAGTTGGAGAGTTCGTTGGGTAGTCCTTCGAAGTCCTGTCGTCCGACAATCCGACCATCGAGAATCCATTCGATACGGCGAGGGACATTGAATTCGTCGGGTTCAAAAAGCCTCAGCCGGGTTGCCACGGCGGTTGCTTTGTTGGGAGATTTTACGATGTTTCTGCTGGTGCGCGCGGTCGCGATGGCGCTTCCCATTTGCATCCACGGCTGTCCGGGCAAGGCCACATCAAAAGACAATTCAAGGTCTCGGCTTGAGGTTGCATAAAATCTTCGGGCGCGAAGGGCCTCCATTAGATTGCTGCGGTTTAGTGATTTTGCAAGAACGCCGATGCGTGAATTTGGTAGGCCCCAGTTGAGTCCATGATTATCCTGAGATCCCAAGGCGCCGGGTTGCCAACCCTTCGCCAAGGCTTCGTCGATAAACGGTTGTGACCCACTGAAACCGAACAGGAAACGGTCGTGGCCGCTCCAATGAATTACCTCGACACCAAACATTTGCCTCTTTAAGCCAGGAATAAATTCCATCTCGCGAAATTCAAATTTCGTCGCATTGTCTCGTTGGACTTGAGGGTGTGCAAAGGCGACTAGGGCCTCGTGGTTCTCTGGGAGCTGCAGCCATTGGTAAAAATCCTCAAGGGTGGAGCATTTCACCGCGGAGCAAACGCCGGCACTGCCAAGGACTATGTAGTGCCCAAAGATCGGACTGCTGTACTCAAATCCCGGCAACGCGACAAAATCAGGAGTCTCGGCCATAACGGCGATTTCCTTCAGCTGTCCCCATGTTCGTTCGGGATTGAAAAACCAGAATTCAGGATGATCGGTAACGGCAAGGAAGTCCAATCCCCCCTGGTTGCTGGCGAAGGCAAAGGCATCCTGTGGTGTCGCTGCTCCATCTGACCAGCCGGTATGAGAGTGCAACGTGCCATGCCAGGCAATCATCGGTTCCGAATGGCTGCCGGTGATCGATAGTCCATTTTTCCATTTGAAACTTTTGGAAGGCAGGATGCTTCCGGGGTCTAGCGCGCTGTAGGTGAACCAATTGTTCCCTACAGGCGAAATTTCATAGGGGAAGTTCGGGGGTTGGTTCACGGGTGGAAGCCTTGGGTTAAACCAGGGTCGCTGCTGGTGAGGGCACGAAGGGCCTGCATTCAGCGCTTCGCACCAGTTTAGTTTGCGCCAAGTGGCGGTCATAATGGGGTCAAATTTCTGCCGTTCAGCGATGGTTTCACCATGGGCTAACCAAATATAATGAACACTTTTCCATAGTCCAAAAAGCGCCAATAAGATCATTATTAAGAGGCCGAAGGCAGCAGCAGTGATGCGCACGCGCCGGTGACGGAGGACTGTGAATAATTGGCCTGAAAATAGGCTCATTTAAGATACCCAAGCCACCAGGAGATTGGGCGGTCTAGGTATCGCTCGTCAACCATATCACCGCTCAAGAAGACATCCATTCGGGTCTGGATTTCATCCGGCTCGACGTGGGCTTTTTCGCCAATGGCAAGGATGGGACAACCCTTGCCAGGCGCACCACCGTCGCGATCATAATAGTAGTATTTTTTTCCGGGCTCAAAAGAGCGGACCATCGGCCTGTCAGGAAGTGACCAGGCTAGTTGCGCCGTCGTGAACCATCTGAATGAAGCAAGGATTGGTGCGCCGGGACAATCCGCTGGCGTGGGGCTCAAGATTTTTCTTTGGCTCAGGACCGTAGAAAGCCTTTCGCGGAGGTCTCTAAGTTGAGGTGATTTGGAAAAGTCATTCCAAAACGTAAATTCCCCCAAAGCTCCAGGATAGCCATTTGCCCGAGTGACGAGTTGAGTTCGAACCGAGGGAATGGAAGTCACCGTGAGGATAACTGCCGTGATGGCTGCGGCAAATAAAAGGTGGAGGCGAAGTTTTTTTGTTGACCATGTTTGCCCCGCCAGCACTGCGGCCTCGGGGATTAGGAGCCAAAATGCTGGCAGCCCCCAATGAGGCAGGACTTCTTTATAAAGCATTGTTAGGTGAATCAGGGCAAGGAGAGGCAGGGAGGCCCACAGAATGATTCGTTGAGGGATCTCGGTTCGGTGGCGCCAGAGCTTAGTGATGCTCAAGATTAGTAAGCTAAAAAATCCTGGAGTCAGGAAAAAGATCTCTCCGATCAAGGTCCGCAGTGCGCGTGGCAAGTCGATTTCGGCTCCGGAAATTCCCCTGTTCGCTTGAAACGATAGGGACGCCATGCCGTGTTGCATGTTCCAAATCCAAACCGGAAGCGTCACGGTAAGGCCAGTCAAGATAAGCGTGGTCCAAAAGGCTTTTGACTGCAGCACCATCCAATTTTTTGCGGCGGCCAGTCCAAGGAACATTCCGCCGAAGATGGGTGCCGCATGGTATTTGAACAACCCTGCCAGTCCAGCGATCAGACCAGACCCAAGGGCGTACAAGAGTCCCTGGGATCTTGGGTGGCGTGCAATGGCGAGTGTTATAAATAAACCGGCACTTGAAAATAGTAGGAGCCCGGCGTCGGGCAGCAGCAATAAACCGCCGATTCCGAAGGCAGGGATCAATTGGGTTATTGCAATAAAAGTTGCATCACCGGTCTGCGTCCGACGCCTTCCGGCAAGATCGATGTAGACTTTAAATAAAATCAGGCTCGAAACGAAATGCAAAAGCGGGACAAGTCCTCGCGCCTGAAGCCCCCCCGTGGACTCGCCGAAAATTTGCTGAGCCCCCGCCGATAGCCAGGAAACCCCCGGTGGGTGGTCGAAGTATGAGAGCCGTGGATCTCTGCCCCAGTCCCAGTAGTAAACCTCATCGTTGCCAAGGGGAATTACCGCTGCAAAAAAAAGCCGAAATGCCGCAGAAATCACCATTAAGGCAATGGCTAACTGGTTAGACTTGGGGGTTGTGCGAGCATCCAGCATGATCCGACATTAGCAGTTCAGACGAGCTCCTGTCAGTACTTTGCGATTTTTTGATAATATACTGCGCGTCCCAGGTGTCGAATCTCAAAATTTTCGGCCAATCCAATCAGGGTCTCTGCCGCTCCTAAAACAACATAGCCAGCGGGCTGAATTGTATTGTAGAGGCGACTGATGATCTTTTTTTTGTTCTCGACACTTTGGTAGATGAGGACATTCCGGCAAAACACGATATTGAATGAGCCAATATCATTCCAATCTTCCAATAAATTTATTTTCCGGAAGGTCATTTGGCTTTTTAATTCCGGACGGACCAGCCAATATCTTGGGTCAGCAGCACTCTGATCAAAATAACTTTTTAATTGTTCGGCTGTCAGGCCGCGCTGAACCTCAAGGTCGGAAAATTTTCCGGCCTTAGCCTGTTCAAGGACCCTGCTTGAATAATCGGTAACAAGAATTTCATAATTCCGGCCAGGCTTCTGGAGCTGCCACTGCCGTAATAAAATAGCGAGGCTGTAGGCCTCCTGACCAGTGCTGGAAGCCGCGCTCCATATTCTAATAAAGTTATTTTTGTTACCAGAAAACTCCGGATTTTCCAGGAGCTCACTGTGAAGGGCCTCAAACACTCCACGATCACGAAAAAAAGATGTTTCGTTGTTGGTGGAGGCGTTAAGAAGCGCCTCCATGACCGTGGGGTCCCTTTTATCCCGAAGGGTTTGAAAGAGCGCCTCGGCTCCCCCGATGCCGGTCGCCGCGGCAACTTCATTCATCCGTTTCTCGAGCTGGTAGTGGTTCTCCTTGGTGTATTGAATTCCAAGTGACCTCTCGACCATCAGGGCAACATATTCGAGCATTTCTTTTGTTAGGGTCACTGTCCCTCTCCCGTTTAATTAAGTTAATAATCTGTTAACGTCCGGCGGCCATAACTGACAAAAGGTCAGCAAGCCGTTCGAGATCACCCATGGTGTCAAATGATCCCGCCCCATGCACGGCCCCTGGCATTCCCCATACGACTGAGGAGTCGCGGTCTTGGATGATGACAGCTCCGCCCCCTTTCTTGATTGCCTGGCTGCCTGTCAGCCCATCCTCTCCCATGCCGGTCAGAACAAATCCAAGGGTGCTTCGCCCATAAATATGAGCGGCCGACTCAAAGATAAAATCAACCGATGGCCGCACAGAATTGCGCTTAGGGCCGTGATCCAAGTGAATGACTACCTCTCCAAAGTCCTGGACCAGGCGCATGTGATAATCGCCGGGAGCGACGTAAACATGACCCGCCTTGATGGCCTCGCCCGGGCGGCCTTCTGAGGCCTTTAATCCGCTCACCATTTGAATCCTGGCGGCGAGAGATTCGGTAAAACCAGGCGGCATGTGCTGGACGATTAAGATTGGGACATGGCTTCGCCCTTTTACGCGGCTAAAGACAACTTCAAGCGCAGCGGGACCGCCTGTCGAACAACCAATGACGATAACCTTGGGACGAAACGTTTCAAAATTGACTTTGATTGCTGGCGTGAGCGTTTTAGGCACTGATCGCGGTGGCTCAATAGGTGGTTCGAAGTCCCTGGCTGGGTTGCCTCCGCCAAATAACGAGATTTTCTCGAGAACACCCCGAACCTGGATAATAAATCGCTTAAAGTCATCGTCCGTACTCTTGCCCGCGATGCCCGGTGACTCGAGAAAGTGCAGACGGCCACTTTTTAGGCGGAGGACAGATTCCCTTGCATTGACCATCGGCGTGCGTGACAAGACAATCAAATGGGTGGTGAAGCCGCGCAAATCCAGTTCATTAAATAATTCAATGTCGGACATATCGGGCAGATTACTCTCGGCCACCATGACATCAATGCTGCCATGCTCCAGCATTTGAAGGGCGATTCTACCGGTCGCCGCAATTTTTGGAATGTCAGCGTTCAAGGTCGCCTCAAGAGCTTCCCTGACCCGCACGCGTAATTCAACGGAAGCTGCAGCAATAAGTGTATTCAGTGGGCGCAAGTGTCACACCTGTACCTTTTGCACAAGTTCGCGCAGGCTATCTGCCAGTTGAGCCAATTGTTTGGCGGCCGTCATACACTGTGACGCGCCAGTGCTGGTTTGACTTGAAGCCTCCGAGACGGCCTTAATGTTTCGCGTGATGCTGCTCACCCCTTTTGCCGAGTCCTGGACGACACGGCTCATTTCTGTGGTCGTCGCCTGCTGTTCCTCGACCGATGCGGCGATGGCACCCGCAATATTATTTAGTTTTTCAATGCTAATGGCGATGGTCGCGATGGCTTCAACAGCTGCGCCCGTATCCCGCTGAATCGCATTGATTTTGCCAGTGATTTCCTCTGTCGCCCGTGCCGTCTGCTTCGCCAATTCTTTAACCTCGTTGGCAACGACGGCAAATCCGCGTCCGGCTTCTCCGGCTCGCGCCGCCTCAATGGTCGCATTCAATGCAAGGAGGTTCGTCTGTTGCGCGATCGAACTGATGACTTTGATGACGTTGCCGATCTCTTGGCTGCTCTGGCCAAGTTGGGCGATCGTGTCGTTGGTCATGTGCGCTTGTTTTAGCGTTGCATTTGACATGGCAGAGGCTTCGCTGGCATTTCGCGCAATTTCCTTGATGGCTGCATTCATTTCCTCGCTGTTTGTTGCGACAGCGTCAACTCCGCGGGAGATTTCCTCCGAGGCGCCGGCAGCAGATACCGCTTCTCGATTGGTTTCCTCTGCGTTTTTGGACATTTCACTTGCGGTGGCGTTTAATTCCGATGCTGCAGCTGCCAATTGAGTTGAGGCCTCGTTCAAGTTGGCCACAAGGGTTACGCGATCCGTGATGAGATCCCACGTCACCATCGGTCCAATATATTTGTTGTCGCTGTCAAATACTGGACTTGCAAGGAGGTGGAGTGTCTCAGTAGCAAGTTTGATTTGGGCTTTATGCGGTAGGTTTTTCGGGTCGGCCACAATTTTCTGAATCCGTTTTGGATCCTTGTGGAAGATGTCGATTTTCTCGCCAAGCAAGCGGTCGACAGATCGCGGAAGGAGGTTTTCGATTTTCCGCAGAGTACGGTTGCTCGCCTGATTCATGTAAACCAGAGTGAAGTCCAGATCCGCGAGGAGGGTGTTAACGGGTGACAGCTCCACCATTGCCGCAAATTTAACCATTGCCGTTTCGGTTTCAAGTTTTTTGGTGACGATATCCCAGGTGATCATAGTCCCTGTGTGGTTGCCGTTACCATCAACCGTCGCCGAGGCGAGAAGATCAAGTTTCTCTGGGCCGACGGCGATCACGGCACGATGCGGCAAATTGCGGCGGTCTGCGAGAAGTCTCGCTTGATGGTCTGGATTTTTGTGAAATACGTCGATTTTGGAACCCGGGATCTTATCGATCGAAATGGTAAGGTATTTTTCCAGGCGTTTGAGTGTTTCCCGGCTTGCAGGGTTCATGTACGTAACCGTGCGATCGAGATCACAGCTCATAATATTGACGGGAGCATTTTCCAGCATGGAGAGCATCTCGGCCAATTTTGATTGGGCCGAATCATTTTGAGTTGTGACATCCATCGTGATGACGGTACTGATGTGTTTCCCGTCCGAGTTAATGATCGGATTTGCCTGTAGAACGACCTTCTCGCCCTTGACGTCAATTCGTGTTTTATAGGGCATCTGTTTTGAATTGGAGAGCCCTTTGCGATCAGCTTGCGACAAAGCTTCGAATACCTCTAGACTAGCGCCAACCACGTCGTCTGCGCGCAGTCCGAGGCGATCCTCCATTTTGCGAAATGTGCTCAAAGTAAATGGGTTGGCGTAGGTGATCGTTAAATCGCGATCGCATAGCATCAGGTTGACAGGCGCATAATGTGCAAGTGGCATCTGTTCCGCAACGACGGCTAGTCCCTCCACGGTTCCTTCGCCCAATTGCCCAGCCGCTTTGATTCTATGGTTATCTGACATTGCGAACTCCTTGCTTCCGGCTTTTCCGGGGTGATTGATCTATTGCGCACTTGCCGCATTTATTTTTTCGAAAATATGATCTACGTCGATAATCGAGAGGATTTGATTCGGCATTTTGTAGACACCAGCCAAGAAGCTCCTTACGGCCTCAAGTGTATTTGCTGGTGGATGTTCCATCTGCGTTGCGTCCATCTCGAGGACATCCCCGATTTCGTCAGCTTGCAGCGAAATTAGCGTGCTCCCGCTTTCGCAAATAACGTTCATCAATGCCGTTGCATCAGGGCAACCGATATTAAAGAGCCGGTGAATCCCTATTGCCGTGACTACCTGACCTCTTAGGTTTAGGAGTCCGTGAACATACGGGATGGCAAGCGGCACGCTCGTCAGGGGGAGGGGGCGAACCACCTCCCTAACTCGCATCACGGGTACACCGTAGAGGTGACCACCGACGATGAAAGTTGTGTATTGCGTCTGTTTTGAAGAAAAGGTCGGGCGTCCTTGGCGCGTCAGGTTTGACTGCGGTGATGGTTCAACATTCATGAGCGGTCCTCGGTGAGGATAAAATTTTCTTCGGAAAGTTTGTTTTCTAATGCTAGGCATCGCTGCGTAAAATTTGCAAATTTTGACAGTTGTGTGCGCTTTTTTTTTGTGTATGAGCTCGCTAAAATCGTGCTTGAGTTCGCTATATTTTGCGCCTGAGATACGCTAAGTATTGGCGGAGATTTTCCGATGATTGCGCAGGTCTCGGTCATGGAAGAACTCATTGTGCGATGGAGAATAAAATGTCAGCAAAATTTAAGGTCGCTGTTTGGTCAGGTGATTCGTCGTTGCGCGGGCTTGCGGCAGACCTTTGTAGCAGTGGTAAATGCGCGACAATTTCGGTGGATGGAATGCCTGAAATTGCATTGCTCATTCGGGACAATCCCGCTGATGTGGTTGGTTGTGTGATGGATTTTAGAAACAACATTCAGTTTCAAAAAAATCCGGTTGCGTTGGTGAAAGACCTGATGGAATTAAAGGTTCAAGAAAGGATGACACCATTCCTTGTGGTGGTTTCTGATCAGGCGTCCGCAGTCCATTTTGATGCAGAAGCAGGTCGTTTGTTGTCGTTGAATGTGATTGTTGTAACGCCGTCAATGGAGGCCTCGGCACTTGTGTCGGAGTCATTGAGTGCGATTTCTGATCGGATTGCTCAGATTGAAGAAAGAATTTCGTTGGAGCAGGCATTTATCGAAGAGGCAAATGCCCTGGTCGAGGAGGTTGAGCCATTGATTTTGTCGCTGGAGCAAAATCCTGGAAACGTTGAAGCTTTGAATATTGTTTTTAGGAACATTCACACAATAAAGGGTTCAAGTGGTTTTTTTGATTCAAACCCCATTCCCGAATTTTTACATTGCTTTGAAGATGTCTTGTCCAAGATGAAATCTGGGAAGTTTCCGGTTTCACCGGCTTATGTGACAGTCATGCTTAAGGCGCTTGATGTGACAAGGCAGATGCTCGATGCGTTGCGTAGTCATGTGCAATGGGAGGGATCTATTTCCGAGGCCATTAAAATGTTTGACGTTGAGGCTGAGGCGGCGCTGGCGGACTCTCCCGAGAGTGCACCGGCAATCGATTCGGGGCGTGACTTGGCTAGGGATTTGGATGAGACAAAAGCTGGGATGAAAACCCGTGAGGCGATTCAGGTTCCGGTTCAGATGCTCGATGAGTTTATGGAACTCAGTGGTGAGATCACGGTTATTCGGAACATGGTTAATAAGTTGGTGCGAGTCATCGAAAAGGAAACCCCAGGTAATCGTAATGTATCGCTCCTTGGGGAATTGTTGGACGAAATGCATAAGATAAATAGCAGCGTTCAGGGCCGACTGACCGAATTGCGAAAGGTGCCAGCCGGGAAGATTTTAAAGCCCCTTCCGCGCGCCGTGCGTGAGCTTAGCAAGTCTCTGGGAAAACAGATTGAACTTAAATTAGATGGCGAAGGGCTCCGGCTTGACACGGCCGTGGCTCAGGTGCTTGGGGAGAGCCTTGTTCATCTTGTTCGCAATGCAATGGATCACGGGATTGAGCTTCCTAGCGATCGTCTGGCCTCTGGGAAGAGTGCAAAAGGTTGTCTGGAGGTTTTATTGCGCGAGGACGGCGAAGAAGTTTTTGCTGTGGTCCGAGATGATGGTTGGGGGATTGACACTGCTAAAATCAAAAAACAGCTGCTTGCTGGCGGTAAAATTTTGGAGTCTGAGGTTCTCGGGTTCAGTGAGGTCCGGTTACACTCGATGATTTTTGAGCCTGGGTTTAGCACGGCGGCGCAGGTTACCGGAATTTCGGGCCGCGGTGTTGGGTTGGACATGGTGAAGAGTTCCGTGGAGAAGCTGGGTGGGCGGATAGAGATTGAAAGCAAGTGGAAGGTGGGTACGTCGTTTACGCTGCGTTTGCCAATTCCAAAGTCGGTATTAATTGTTAGTTCTTTGCTGGTTCAGGCCGAGCGTCCGGGCTTTTCTGGTGTCGCTCATTTGTATTTTTGGCGTTGTGGGGCTATCTGCGACCTCTGCCGTTTCGTTGTCTGCCGCTGATTGGGGTTGGCCTGCGGAGGCGGTGGAGGGGTTTAATGAATTGTCCGGCGTTGATGGGGTTAAGTTGGGAGGCCGCCCTTCAGCCTTTTCTCCTTCAAGTTTGAACGCCCTGCCGTTTGATCTTAGTTCCTATCTGAATCTTGTGTCCGAAGTTTTTCCAGTCCTAATCCCCGTTTTTGATCTTGCCTTGTCCTCACTCCCGCGCCTTGCCACAGGCCCTGTTTTTGGTGCTCATTCCGCGACCAGTCCGCCAGTTCGCATCTGACCCGTTACAGCTTCGTTTAAGAAGATTCCGACTTGTATGAACGAGTTTGGAAAACGAATCAGGTTGCCTTCATAAGGGGACTTTAGCGTGACGAAACGCTCAAATATTATGAATGAAATTCGGACAGGGTTTTTGGTTTCAATCATTGCTCTTCCGCTATGCCTTGGCATTTCGATGGCCAGTGGCTTTCCGGCGGCAGCGGGCATTGTGACTGCAATCATCGGTGGGATTGTCGCCAGTCGGTTGGGTGGTTCGCCGCTCACGATCAAGGGGCCGGCGGCTGGTTTGATTGTCATTGTGGTTGCTGGCGTGATGGAGCTTGGTGGTGGTTCGGCCTCAATTGGTTACTCAAGGATGCTGGCCGCGATCGTCGTTGCGGCAATGTTCCAAATTGGTTTTGGCGCCCTCCGGTTGGGGCGATTCAGCGCATTGATTCCGCCCTCTGTGGTGCATGGGATGCTGGCTGGCATCGGGGTCATTATTTTTGCCAAGCAGATTCACGTTTTGCTTGGTGCCGCTCCGATGGCCAAGTCCCCGCTGGCACTCATCATGGAGATTCCTCATTCCATTGCTAATCTGAATCCTGCCGTGGCGGGAATAGGGTTTTTAGCCTTGGCAGTTCTCGTCGGTTTCAATTACCTGCCAGTGCGGATCTCTGGGAAAGTCCCGCCTCAGCTCGTGGCCTTGGCCATAGCGATTCCAGTGGGGCTTTTGGTTGATTTTTCTCATGCCCACCAACTCGTGATTGCAGGCGGCCACGTTCAGGTCGGACCAGAATACTTGGTTCGCATGCCCGCGAGCATCATCGGATCGCTTGCGCGGCCCGATTGGAGTGCCTTGGTTAATCTGTCGACGTGGAAGTATGTTCTTCTTTTGGCTCTCATTGGCAGTGCGGAATCGCTTCTGACGGTTCAGGCTGTGGATGCGCTCGACCCCAAAAAACGTAAGTCTGACGTTGATGCAGACTTGATCGCGGTCGGAATTGGCAATTTTCTTGCTGGGATCTGCGGTGGACTCCCTATGATTTCTGAGATTGTCCGTAGTTGCGCAAATATCGACAACGGCGCGCAGACCTCATGGTCGAATTTCTTCCACGGTATTTTTCTGGCCGCAGCCCTGTTCTTGATCCCTGGTTTACTGAATTCAATTCCCTTGACGGTCCTTGCTGGAATGTTGCTTGTGACGGCATATCGTTTGGCGTCACCAAAGGAATTTGCGAAGGTATTTCGGATCGGTTCCGATCAGTTTGCTATTTTTGTTGTGACGATGGCGCTGACGGTGGGTGTTGATTTGCTGGTCGGGGTTGTTGCTGGTGTCGTTTTGAAGATGTTGCTTCATATTGTTCGGGGATTGCGTTTGCGCGATTTTTTTAAGTCTGAAATTCAAGAATCCATTGATGGGAATAAGCTGACCATCAATGTTCGAGGGTCTGCTGTCTTCTCCAACTATCTTGCGATTCAGAAATGTATTGAACTCGCTCCAGTGCTGATCACTAGCATTCTGATCGACTTTTCCGGCTCCATATTTGTTGATCATACGACTCTGGAAAGGCTCCAAGGATTCAAGTGTTCCAATGGGCTTTGCTCCATTGAATTGGTTGGGCTGGATAACCTGCGGGGCGTATCGTCGCATGAACTCGCAACCAGACGTGTCTGAGGCCTCAACAGAGGCCCCTGCAGAAGCTCAGGGATTTGGCCTACAATCACTGCAAGACATTCTGGAATACTATTCAGCTGTCTTGCCAGTGGTTGAGCCAATCGGCGAGTTCATTCATTACAATACATTGCAGGCATTTCTTGGAACTCCCTTTGAGGAGGCGCTTTTCCAGGCTCGTAATATCTACGGTGCCCGTCCCTACATGCCCTTGGCCTTTTATCGTTCTAAGTTGAATGACGGTGCGATATCCCTCGAAGTCCTTCAGGCCATTGTTCAGAAAAGGACCCCTTCTGGGCATGATTCCAGCGCATATTTGAATATGCTTCAGGGGTCCTCTCGCCTGTACGATCCGAGCGAAATCCTTGCTGCCATCTCCGATTTTAATGAAAACGAGCGATTGATCTGGCAGCAACTCGAGCGATTTTTTCCGTCTTCGTTTTTTAATGAGGGTGCAAAACGGCGGAACTTTCTTGAATCAACCAGAGTTCGTGAAGTCTCGGCTCGTTTATCGGATGACCGGCGTCGTCCCCTGCGGGATTTGTGGACACCCTGCCTTGGTGAACGAATTGACTGGCTCGCTAATCCAATCTTTTACCGGATGCTGGCAGGATTTTTGGATCAAGGCGTCGCATCTTGGGAATTGCCTGGCACGGATGAGTGTTTTTTTGATGCCAGTAGAAAGCTTCTTTTCAGCGGTATGTTTCCAGATCCTGGGGAGATTAATTTTGCTGAGTTGAGCACTCACGAGGCCATTCTGGCGCTTCTTGCAAATCTAATTGGCGACAAGTCACTTTGGCCCCGATATCTAAAAGAAGTAATTCTTACCAGTCCCGGTTGGAGCAGCCTTGTTGCGCAGCTGGCCCGTAAGGGCGAACGCCTTCAGCAGCGTCGGCGGATTCACCTTGGGGATTTAGTCGCATGTTCAATTATGATTGAATATGCCATGGTGCGCGGCGTTTACGGCGTCGAGGACCGTATTGGGGCCCTTTTGTGTGGTCCCGATTCGGCAAGGTCCGAGGTGCCGTTTGCCACGAATGATCCGCTTTCTTTCGAAGAAGCCCGGCGCCTTGTCCTGTTTGATGTTTTTGAACTGATAAGGTCCGTTCCGTTTAAAGCTGATGCGACAGACCATGAAGGCGTTTTGCATAAGCTTTTGACTTTCTGTATGGACACTGCCGATGTTGATTTGGAGCGGACTTGGCACGAGGCTTTTGAGTCGACTTATTATCACTCGGTTCTCGATATTGTTGTTCCCCGTGCGAAAACCGTAGCAGCTGCAGGGATCGAATTGGCAGCGCGGCCAGAGAGGGATCCTTTGGTTCCCTTGGCGATGAATTCCGTGCAAATGGTTTTTTGTTTAGATGACCGTGAATGTTCAATGCGCCGCTATGTCGAAAAATTGGACCCGGCGACGCGGACCTACGGCATGCCAGGATTTTTTGGAATGGATATGATGTTTTTAGGTGCTGGACGCCAGTACCCTGAGAAGTATTGCCCGGTCCCCATGATGCCTCGGCACATTGCCGTCGAAGAGGCCATTCCCCACGGCCCCTCAAACTTCTCGGGCCGTAAATTGCAGCGAATCAAGAAGCGATCTAAACCTCGCGCCATGCTTGCCCCAATTCGCCTATTACAACTCTGGTTGACGCCTGGATGGCATGCTGCAAGCATGGGCAAAAGTAAAAATTCGTCTGCAACAAGAATTCAATTTCATGCCCGTCGGCCATCGAGGTCAATTGGTGGCGGCCTAACATCTGATGGCTTTGAACAGGTGCATGGGTACCAGTTGGGCTACACCCACGTTGAAATGGCAGATCGAGTCGAGAGCGCCTTGCGTTCGATGGGCATGACAAGTGGATTTGCGCCGCTAATTTTGATTGTGGCTCACGGGTCTTCTGCAATGAATAATCCCTACTATGCGGCCTACGACTGTGCCGCGTGCTCTGGTCGTCAAGGTATCCCGAACGCCCGGGTCTTTGCTGGAATGGCAAATGATCCTGATGTTAGACGGCTGTTGGCGGTCCGCGGCATTCATCTTTCAGAGGAGATAAAATTTGTTGGCGCTTTTCATGATACGGCCAGGGATGATTTTCATTTTTATGATCTCGATGATATTTTTAAGCTTGAACGCGCCCCGGGACCTGCAGCTCAGGCCTTGATTGGAATCAGAAAGGTCTTGCGCAAGGCTGCAGGGCTTAATGCCATTGAGCGTTGCGCTCGATTCGAAAAGGCTCCGAAAAATCTGACTCCCCGTAAGGCATTGCGGGAAGTGCGCTTGCGGGCAACAGCCTTATTTGAACCGAGGGCGGAGCTTGGGCATGCGACAAATGCGGCTTGTGTCGTTGGGCGTCGCGAGATGACCTCCGGACTATCACTCAATCGCCGATCTTTTCTGACGTCGTATGATCCCCGGCAGGACCCTGAGGGGCGTTACTTGGCTGGTATCCTTGGCGCAGCAATCCCGGTCTGCGGTGGTGTGAATCTGGATTACTTTTTTTCGCGCGTCGATAATCAAGTGTACGGGAGCGGCTCCAAGCTTTCGCACAATGTGGTTGGTATGATCGGCGTTGCCAATGGTGTGGATGATGACCTTCAGACAGGGTTGCCTTCGCAAATGGTAGAGCTCCATGATCCAGTTCGCCTGTTATTTGTTATTGACCAGGATCCCCGCGTCGTTCGTAAAGTTATCGACGATTCTCCGCTTTTAAAAAATTGGGTTGATAATCAATGGGTGCGGGTATCTTGTTTTGACCCGCAGTCTGGGGCTGTTTCCTTCCTTGATGCGCGAGGGATTGTCCCTTGGGCGCCCGGCGAGGTGTTGCCGTGAATGCGATGCCGATGCTTTCCGATGTGCATACATCCGGTAGTGTATTTCTTGCGGCGGCGCTAATCCTCTGTATGGCGTCGCCTTTATTTTGTTTTGCAATCCTTGCTGTCGACGGTTTGATCCGAAAACGGGTCAAGGAAACCTTTGTTTCTCGCATTTCGCGCATTGTCGCCGGCACACAGCTTACGGCGTCCATTGTGGTTAGTGCGGCCCTGGCCGACCGTGGTTTTCGTCCCTTTCAACTATTAGCGATTCCCGGGATACCAATCTTTCTAGATTGGACGGCGGCCGTATACATGACCTTGGTCGGGTTTATTGGTTGGATCGTTGTCTCTTATTCAGAGCGTTACATGCACCGTGAGCCTGGGTATCGGCGTTTTTTTATTTGCCTCATGATTTTCCTATTCGGAATGTCGTTAATCGTTCTGGGCGGTGCTCTCGATACTCTTTTTATTGGGTGGGAGATCGTTGGGCTAGCATCGTTTTTGTTGGTAGGGTTTTACGTGGGCCGCCCCAAAGCTGCACGGCATGCATTGCGCACCTTCATGACCTATCGGTTGTGTGACGTTGGCCTGCTTATTGGCGCCATATTAACGCATGCGCTGTACCATTCCGGGATGTTTGAAGTCATTGACGGCAGACACATTGGTTCCGTCGCAACGGATGGTGTGACGCCACCAATGCTCATTGGGCTGAGTGCGTTGATCTTCCTGGCCGCGGCAGGAAAGGGTGCGCAATTTCCATTTTCGGGTTGGCTGCCCCGAGCCATGGAGGGTCCAACACCATCGAGTGCGGTTTTTTATGGATCCCTTTCCATTCATTGTGGCGTCTATTTGCTGCTCCGAACCGAAGCCATTTGGGGCGTGTCCATAACGTCTCGCTATTTACTTTTTGGCTGGGGCGCTCTATCTGCTTTGCTAGCTCAGATTACGGCCTCGGTTCAGCCAACGGTCAAGGGTCACATTGCATGGTCCTCGACGGCTCAAGTTGGTTTAATGTTTTGCGAGCTGGCACTTGGCTGGCACGTCATTGCCGTAATACACATGGTGCTTCATTCTCTTTTGCGTTGCTATCACCTCTTGACTTCACCGTCCTCAGTTGCCTCAACATTTTCGTGAGGGCCTTCATTTTAGGTCTCATTTTATCGACAGCCCAGGGCGCGGAAAATGGGCCAGTGGATTATACATTGCGGCGATGAACGAGTTTTACGTTGATCTTTTCTTTAATCGTTACGTCGCGTCCCACTTTCGGTTTTTTTCTACGGAACTTGTAAGTCGATTGGGTCGGATCCGGAAACGGATTTGGTTTGTCATTCCTTTTGTTGGGGTCTCATCCATTGTGTTTGCCAGTGAGATTAATGGGGCTGGTCTTGCTGGGATGGCTGCGGTATCTCTGACTTCGATTGCGATTGTCGCGCCATTTATCAGCCTGCGCATGATTCAACGGACCCCTCTTCTTGGCCTTGGCTCCATCGGTTTTGGAGTGGTCATCGCTTGCTTGTTTTTTACGCGTCTTCCCGCCTACAATTCGATCCTTCGGCCAATATTTGCTGCTGCATCGCTTATTGTCCCAGTGATCATTCTTTCCTTACTGGGTGATGAATCAAGGTCCGTTGGCTGGCGGATGAATGCAGGATTTCAGGGCCTCGGATTGCTTTTGGTTTCGGCGTTTTGGCTTTGCGGCGAAGGGCAGGCGCAAAACTGCCTTTCGACCCTTGCTGGCACTGGGGCTGGAATTATCCTGTTGAATGGTGCCCTGACATTTATGGAGTCACGCAAGCGTCCCGTCTCCAATGCGAAACTCTTGGGACTGGCGAGTTCTTTTCCAAGGGCCTCCATTTTGTTTCTGATTGGGTCGTTAGCATTGGTTACGTTTCCCTTCACCTCGGCATTTCGCGGCGAGGATATGATCCTTGAGGCCGCCTTTGAAATCAGTCATCTTTCTGCTGTGGCGGGTGGCTTGATTGCGATCTTGATTCAGTTGCTAATTATCAAGGCAATGGCCCAGGCCTATTTTGGGACCCCGCGTCACGAGGTTCGCTATCAAAATCTTGATTTATCCAAAATGAGATTCGCTTTGGTTCTCCTTCCAATTGTGGCAGCCTTTGGCTCAACACTTTATTTTTTCTGAATTATGGATCCAATTCATGAGGTTTTTATGTCCGATCATTCGAGCCAGACCGGAGCTTTTTGGGATGAATTATTTAGAAACCAGATAAATGTTTATGGCACAGAGCCAAATGATTTTGTGCGGCTTGGCGCTGGTCTTTTGAAGCCTGGATCCAGGATTCTCTCCCTTGGTGAGGGCGAGGGACGCAACGCCTTACATTTGCTCCGCCTCGGGCATCACCTAACCTGCATCGATGTTTCGTCGGTGGCAAGAGACAGAGCTTTAAAATCCTTTTCAGATGAACACTTTTCCGCCGAATACTTTTTGATGGACCTCAGCGAGGAACTACCATCAGGGAAGTGGGATGCCGTGGTTTCAGTGTGGTGTCATCTCCCGAAAACATTGCGGCGTAAAATTCATTCGAAGCTAGCGGATTGGCTTACTGAGGATGGCCTTTACATTGCCGAGGGTTATACGCCCGACCAGTTGCGTTTTGGCACCGGGGGTCCTGTGGATCTTGACCTTTTGTATGACCCTGTTCAAATTCACCAGGAGATGCCATTGCATCTCGAAATTTTTCAGAAGACCGAAAGGTTCTTGAATGAAGGTCTGCGACACCGCGGGATGAGCGCAACCCTTCAAATCATCGGTAGGAAGGCATGAATTTGCCTGTTGCCAGGAGATCGCAATGGCTGGGGTGGATTTTTTTAATTGGCCTTGTCGGATTCGTGCTTGTTAAACGGATGCCTACCATCGTCGGTCAGTTTAGGTCCCAAGGGCAGCATCTCCCAACGTTTTCGGTGCCATTGATTCGTGGTGGATATTATGATTCTGCGCATGACCCTCGCAAGAGGGCGTTGGTTTTTTGGGCTACGTGGTGTGGACCCTGTGAGGTTGAGCTTGGACGCCTTCAACAGATGATAGATGCCCATGAGATCGACTCTGGCGCTGTTATTGCGATCAGCATATCCGAGGATGAAGATGTCGTCAGGGCGGCCTCGGTGAAAAGAGGCTATACGTTTTTGATCGGTCTTGACAAGTCGGGTGGAGTCGCACATCGACTTAAAATCCCAAGCACGCCAACCATAATTTTAAGAACGGCAGAGAATAAGGCGGACTGGATTTCTTCTGGGATAAGTCCGACGTTGGTGCCGCGCCTGCGTAGGTTTTTTTTATAGGCAGTGAAGCTGACGGGCGACGACTGCGCCAAATTGAGATTCTGCGGCCCGCCTAACGGCGAAAGGGAATTTCAGCTAAATCGAGAAAGTTGCCCCACCCGTGAGGGTGGGGCAATCCTACAAATCAATTCGTAGGGAAAATCGTGCTCGGATCAGCAGTGAAGCTGACGGCGTTGGTTGCAAACGGATGACCGGTTGTGCCGGCGGAAGAGATGTCGTTACAGCTCCAATCGAACGTGCTGGTCATAGCGCTGCCAGGTGAGGCGGTGCCGGAATGATCCGCGGTCGTTTTGGCATCGATGATTCCAGTTTCACCATCCATTCCAGTACCATTTTTGTTTGTTCCTGTTGTGGCTTCTTCGGTGCCTTGGGCTGGTCGGTAGCCATTAATGGTGCCGCCGATGATTCCGTCGAAATTAGTACGGACACATTTAAACGCTGTCGCATCGTCTCTTCCTGCGCGGATTTCGATAGACTGAGCGGTGATGGTACTGGTTGTCGTATCGAAGCTCACGCGTCCGTAGTGGGCGTTATCTCCGCCTGATTTTGAATCGGCTGCGCCCGCAACTGCGCCAAGGAAGCTGGTTCCAAATTGGGTGGCATAGACCTTAACGGTCTGCGTTGTGCCCGTGCGGTCCCATTGAGCATAACGCAGCCGTTTCATGCTGTCTGACGCCCCTAGGGCCCGTGAGCATCAGTGAGGATGCTGGTATTTCGTCAGAATTTTATCTTGTTAAATGGACATGCCAAGGTAAAGGCGGAGAAGTCGAGCAGAAGGTTCTGGTTTCAGATCATCATCGGTTGTTTTTCTTGAAATTTCACTACCTTCGGTTTTGATGACCTTTGCGGCCGAGGCATAAAGCGGCCAATAGACGCCTATCCAGTCGCAACCCACATGAAACGCGCTCCACTGCCACTGATTACCAATAGAAAATCCCGGTCCAACATCCCAATATTCGATGTCGTAGTGGGTCTCTTTTCCGGTGAATGTTGACGACAAAACGTCCAGAAAAGCACTTCTCCCAGAAGTCTGTCGATGCATCAAACCAACATTGGTATAAAGATTCGTGGTCCAAAAATTTTTTGACCGGATCGCTCGGGATGTGGACGTTCCGAAAAAAAATGTCTCAGATTTCTCGTAATACGCCTCAAGGACCCAGTCCGGAGTGACCTGATATCCGGCAGAGGCGAATTTTGCGATCCCATTGAAATAGCCAACACCAGCTTGTGCGGTGATGATCCGTCCGTTTCTGTTCGACGAAATTGCAGAAGAACTGGAAGCATTACTTTTAGTGGCTGAATCTGCATTGTCCGCCCGGGTAGGTGGCGATAAGAAACAGCTGCAGAAGGTCAATGTAATCAAAAAATTCTCAAATTTTTTTTTAGCCAAGCGCATCTAAATCTCCGGTTAATTCGATCTTCAATCAATTTTCGACGATGCAAGTTTTGGTCTCATGTTTGCTTCTATCACTCGAGCGGACGTGTCGCGCGGATGAATTTGGGTGCTGGGAGGGTTATGAGTTTTCATCGATTGATGTTTTCAGCGTGCCTTCTTTATGCAGCGCCAGTAATCGCTGCGTCAAATTTAGTTTTGATCCCGGGCGGCCGATTTGAGATGGGCTGCAAGGGCTGCAATATAGAAGATGCTCTGCCACTTCATCAAGTTGATTTGTCTTCCTTTTGGATGGATGCCACTCCGGTGACAAATGTTGCGTTCGATCGCTTTGTGCGTCGGACGAACTACGTCACCGTGTCGGAACGTCAACCTGATCCCCGCGATTACCCGTCGGTGCCACGAGAATACCTTGTTCCTGGGTCCGCGGTTTTTAAGCGGCCGGAATCGGTCGCTTCTCTGCGTGATCCTCTCGTTTGGTGGAAGTACGTCGAAGGGGCCAGCTGGCGACATCCGGAAGGATTGGGATCCAGCATCACTGGTCGGGAAAACCACCCTGTGGTGCACATCGCATATCCGGATGCCAGAGCCTATTGCAAACAAGCAGGAATGCGTTTGCCAACCGAAGCTGAATTTGAATTTGCGGCTCGAGGCGGGCTCGCCGGAAAAAAATACTCGTGGGGCGATACTTTGAGGCCAAACGGGAAGTGGGTGGCCAATATTTGGCAGGGTCATTTTCCGATGAAAAACTCTGCGCAGGATGGCTATTCCGGGACCTCGCCGGTCACCGTTTTTCCGCCAAATGGCTATGGACTTTACGATATGGCCGGCAACGTCTGGCAATGGACTTCAGATTGGTACCGTCCTGATACCTACCAATCTGATGCGGCAATGGGCCGTGTTCGTGATCCAGTTGGACCCGCAACTAGCCAGGATCCAGGGGATGTTGGTGTTCCCAAGCGTGTTCAACGAGGCGGCTCGTTCCTCTGTAGTGATCGATATTGCAGTCGCTATCTTGTCGGCTCGCGGGGCAAGGGTGCGGTGGACAGCGCGGGCTCAAATACTGGTTTTCGTTGTGCCAGGAGTTTGAGGGCCAACCCCACAACTAAAGTCCCTAATTCAAGGAGACCGACATGAAGGCGCATATTAGTTATTTAATTGGTTTGGTTGCAGCTGTTGCTACTGCAATGTCTCTCGCAGGTGGCAAGGCAACGGACGTGGATCGAACAAAAAAGCCAAATGTCCTGATTTTTCTATTGGATGATGTTGGGTTTGGTCATCTCAGTTCTTTTGGTGGTCCGGTGAATACGCCAAATATTGATCGGGTGGCGAAGATGGGGGTGCGCTTCAATAATTTTCACACGACATCCCTTTGCTCGCCGACGAGAGCCGCTTTGTTAACGGGACGAAACCATCATTCGGTCGGAACCGGAGTGATCACAGAAATTGCCACGAAAGAGCCAGGATATACGAGCCACATTCCAAAAAATAAATTTCCAATCGTCGAGGTGCTGCGGGCGAGCGGATATGGCACAGCGGCCTTTGGCAAATGGCACAACACTCCTCTGGATCAGCTGAGAGGAATTGAATCCAAACATGATCAATGGCCAACCGACATGGGCTTTGAACATTTTTATGGTTTCATGGCTGGCGACGTGAGTCAGTGGGAGCCAACCGTTTGGGATGACACAAATCCCGTCAATCCCGAGGTGAAAAATCCAGGCTATCATTTTTCGGTTGATATGGCTGATCAAGCCATTCGCTGGTTGGATGGGCAAAAGGTGGCGGCTCCTGAAAAACCGTTTTTCCTGTATTTTGCAACTGGCGCTGCCCATGCTCCCCATCACGCCCCCCCTGAATATATTGCGAAATATAAAACAAGGTTCGATCAAGGCTGGGACAAGGTTCGCGAAGAGACCCTTGAACGTCAGAAGGCAATGGGTGTCGTCCCGCCAGCAACGCGACTGAGTGACCGCCCAGACGAAATCCCAGCATGGGATACCCTAAGCTCAGACGAAAAGCGACTTTACACAAGAATGCAGGGGACGTTTGCGGGCTATTTGGAGCATGCCGATGCGCAGTTTGGGCGTGTTCTCGCTGAAATTGAGCGCAACGGAGAACTGGATAACACGATCATTTTGATCACCTCCGATAACGGTGCAAGCGGCGAAGGGGGTTTGCATGGGAGTATTAACGAGAACCTGGTTTTTAACGGGATTCCCGATAACCTTGATGCCAATTTGGCGCACATTGAGGATATCGGAACCAAAAAGACGTATAACCATTATCCAGCCGGTTGGGCATTGGCGGGTAATACCCCCTTTCGCTACTGGAAACAGTCGTCCCATGAGGGTGGTGTCCATGATCCAATGATCCTTGCTTGGGCAAATCAGGTTCGGGATCCTGGTGCAGTCAGAAATCAATTCACTCATGTGATCGATATTGCGCCGACGCTGCTTGAATTGACTGGCGTTACAATGCCGGAGAAGGTTCGTGGGGTTGTTCAGGCGCCAATGGAGGGTGTCAGTTTCGTTAAATCTATAAATGATCCAAGAGCACCCACGGAAAAAAAGGTTCAGTATTTCGAGATGCTTGGCAATCGTGCCATTTGGGCCGATGGCTGGAAAGCAAGTGCATTTCATGGCCGAATGCCTTGGGATACCACGACTTCAAATCCTGATTTTGATAACGATAAGTGGGAACTCTTCAAGCTGGATGATGATTTTTCGGAAGTGGACGACCTTGCCGCAAAGTTTCCGGATAAGCTTGAAGAACTGCGGTCGCTTTTTGAGAGTGAGGCTCAAAAATATAATGTTTATCCCTTGGATGATTCGACTTCCAATCGGATTGCCAGCACGTACCGCGATATTTTTGCCGGGGTGAGGCAATTCAACTATGAGCAGGGCGATATTCAGATTTCCGAAGCTGCGTCGCCACCTGTAAAAAATAAATCTCATAAAATAACAGCTGTTTTACAGGTCCCAGAAGGCGGTGCTGATGGAGTGCTGGTGGCATGTGGCGGACGCTATGGAGGATATTCTGTCTTTGTGCAGAATAAGCGCATCCATTATGTGCACAATTTTCTCGGAGAGGCCGAATATCTTATTGTGGCGGGAGAAGATCTGCCGGAAGGACCAGTTACCGTTAGGTTCGAGTTTATCAAGACAGGCGAAAATCAGGGGAAAGGAATTCTTTTTATCGATGGGAGAATGGTCGGCAGTGGGTCTATTGCGCGTACCGTCCCGAACATCTTTGGTATCGCAGAGACATTTGATGTTGGTGAAGATTCTGGCTCGCCCGTCACCGATGCTTACGCCGCACCCTTTACTTATGGAGGCAAACTGAAGTCGCTTCAGGTGGACCTGATCGATGATTAATGGTCGCGTTTTGTTTGTGTCCAAGGGGTTTCTGGCGCTTTGTTTGCATCGAGTGCCGGTGTGGTTATGTCGAGAACCTTCGCGGAGGAAATGTTGTATGGGAATCAGAAGAATGGTGTTGAGCGGTGTTGGTGCGAGTGTTTTTTTTACGGGGTCACTTGGCTATGCCGCCGAGCCCGCCGTTGAGCCTAGGGTCACTGAGGTTCTAAAGAAAATGGTCAATTATTTCCAAGGTGCAGAGAGCCTTTCTTTTAAGGCGATCGCAGTTACCGAGGACGTGTCTTCGACGTTGCAGAAACTTCAGCTCGATACATCTATGGAAGGTGTCATCCAGCGACCAAATAAAGTGTATTTTAAAAAGTCAGGAAATGAGCAAGCTTCGCTTTGGTATGATGGGCAGACGGCGACGATCCTTGATCGTAAAACGAACAAATACGCGAAGGTCGCTGTTAACGGCGACTTGCATGCTTTAGTTGCGAAACTCGATGAACTCGGCATTGAGACGCCATTTGCTGGCCTTCTAGATAAGGGTATTTTGCAGCATGTGGAGAAGCATGTTTTTAAAGGGGACTACTACGGCGCGACGGAGGTCGATGGCACTCCCACAATTCATTTAGCCTTTCGACAAGACTCTGTGGATTGGCAGCTTTGGACGGATGCAGCAACCGGAGCTCCAAAAAAAGTTGTCATTACTTCGAAAATGCTAGCAGCTGCTCCTGAGCATATGTTGCTGTTTAAAGAAGCAATCGTGAACTCTGCGGCGATTCAAGAGGCAGCCTTCGAAGCGCAGATACCTGCTGATGCAACGGAAGTTCGGATGCAATCGGATGAATCAGCCGCCCTTCGTCATTCAGCCTGGTAGGAGGATCTCATGGGAAACAAAATGATTATGCTATTTTGCTTTATTTTTTTGGGTCTAGCGTTGAGCCCTACGGAGGCGTCTGCGTTTCGTGGTGGCGGTGGATTTGTTCGCGCCTCGACTACGTACCGTCCGGGGGTTGGGGTAACGAGGTCAACGACTGTGGCCGCGGGTCGTTATCATACGCCTGCGGTCTTGCCTGCTTACCGACCTGGCCTCGCTTATCCTGGGGTTGCAGTTCGTACTGCGCGGAACGTTGCTCGTCGGGTCGCCTATCGGACGGCTGCCGGATATAGCTATTACTACGGCGCTCCGATTTACGTGCTTCCTTCGCCTTCTTGTGAGGCGGTTATCTGGGAAGGGATGTCGGTCTACAACTGCGCAGGAGTCATGTATTTGTACGAGGATTCGCAGTACTACCCTCTCGAAGGATGAGCTTTAAAGCCTATATTTTTTTATGGTACGAAAAAAAGAGCCTCCGCAATATTGCGGGGGCTCACGGTGAAGGAATCAAAATGATCAAGGCTCATCAAAGATGACGCGATGTGAAATGGTGTGGCGGAGAGAGTGGGATTCGAACCCACGATACGCGTTAACGTATACTAGATTTCGAGTCTGGTGTTTTCAACCACCCGAAAATGCAGTTCGGACAGGGCGGGTAAAGTGGGGTCCGCGTGTGGGGTTACCTGGGGCTATTTTACAAAGTTAACTTTGGGATAAAGTCGGGATGAGAGAATAAAAGCCAGGCTGGAGTCTTAGAATGCCTGTGTTTCAAAGGGTTAGACCCGAAATTAACGATTTCTCTCAATATTCCGTTGTGTTATCACATGCCGGTGAGTGGGCCCATGCGGGCCGCTGAGTGACAGGAAGTGTTCGATGGGAAATGAAGAACCTCAAACATACAAAAGCTATAGCTATATCGTTAGCCACCCAGACCTATTAGGCGGCAAGTTAACTATCAAGGGTACGAGGATCTCCGTGTCCCATATCCTTGAGTGCCTGGCTGCCGGAATGACAGTAGCGGATATCAACGAGAGCTTTGAAACCAACTTTACCCAAGACGTAATCAACGAAGTGCTTAAAGCGGCATCGGAAGTTACAGCGGAGCCGGCGATTGCGGCTGTTGGTTGATCATAATCTCCCGCCTGGGGTTGTAGGCCTTCTGAACGAGAGCGGCTTTGTGTCGTCAACCGCCACAAGCAAAGGCTGGTCGGCACTTACCAACGGCCAGCTTATTGCGGTTGCCGCCCAAAATGGCTTCGAAGGAATCATCACAAAAGACATTCGGCTCCATCTTGATGGCGAAGTGTCTCTTCGCAGGTTTCCTACATTTGCAATTGTGATTGTTAGGTTGCCACAGCTGAAGAAACGCCAGTATTTGGAGCGTTTCGCTGCCGAGCTAGATCAGAAAAAGCTGCTACCGGCTGCGGGTAAGATTATTTCTTGGCCATCCTAGAGATGGCATACCGCTGAATCTTTAGGGGTAAGCAATGACTGAAACTCCGACCGAACTTTTGAAACAAGTATCTTGGGAAAAGCTTGAAGAATGGGCAGGCAGCCGCTCAGTCGGGCGCGGTGAACGGTACCAACGCGGTGGCCGAGTGAAAAACATGCGCGTGACTTCCAAGGATGACGATGATCTCCGGAATCTCAAGAACCCTGCATATGACGATGACGCGATTGAGGATGATGATTTAGATAGCAACGACGGTGACGACGCTGATTATCATGAACAGCCGTCTCCACGCGCATCGTTGGCGAGAAACTCGAGACCCAAAGGGGGCCTTGCCGGCGGTAATGTGAGTCGGATTGTGTCGAGTCTTCGCCGTGAAATTGCAAATGTTACGTCGGAACCATCTTGGCGAAGCCATTGGTCGGACGAGGGTGAGGTCGCCGACCTTAGTCGCATTGAGAAAAATATGCAGGGATTACTGGATCAAGGTCACTACGAAGCCATGCTCCAAGTTGGCGACGAGTTGGTCGCAACCGCTATCGACTACGTTGAAACATGCGACGACGATGGCGATGTGGCGTCCCAGGTTACAGATTGTTTGAACATAGCCTTTAAGGCATTGCACGGCGGTTATGATACTGCTGGGGCGAGTGCTATTGAAAAATCATATCCGGAACGCGCGCTAGGAATTTGGCGCCGTATGGCGGAGCATCAGATTAGCCTGACAAAGCCTTCTGCATATGAAACAGCTGTTGGTCATTTGAAACGAGTCAAAGCCGCTATGATTCGATTGGGCAAAGAGAAAGAATGGGGATCTTACCTGGCAGCGCTGCGAGACGCTAACCATCGCAAGCCTAGATGCATTCAAGAGTTGCGCAGGCTGTCCGGGTTACGCCTCTTAAACTGATTATTGAGGCACAGGGATTGCTGTTTTGCCTTTGAAACTACTTTCCAGAATAATTTTAGAGAATCCGATTTCTACTCTGTCATCAATATAGAGAACAGCATGGCTGAATCGAGAAGAATATTACTGGTCATTACTAATTCACGAGGCGTTAGCCAAGCTTTTGTAACAGACGATCTTCGGCATCTTCTTTTAGGAGAAGCCATTCGATTGGTGCGGCGCGGCATTTTGATCGGAGTCCAAGTTGTTGAAGTAAATGGGCGCGCCTACCTCAGAAGCAATGCCAATTCGTCGACGGAAGACAATCTTGATAGTCTTTCGGTTCCCGCTGGGAGCCTTTCTCGACAAGTCAAAGACCCTGATGACCATGATCAAGTGTCAGCGTATGCAGCAGCATACGGTAAGTTTCTAGAGATGAAGTTCGAACGAGACGAATTACTCTACCTTGGTGGCATCGCCCGACTTCCCAAAAAAGACGTGATCAAACGACTCCGACCTTTAGCCAAAGAGATTAAAGCAGCTGCTGAAAAATATGATGTTGAGGTCAATCTGCTCGCGGGCATTTTGATTGATGAACTTGCACGCATGGGACCCGATGACCTTCTTGATATTTTAGGGGAATTGGGTGTCCGTGATACTACTGTTGGACTGGCGCAGGTCAAGATGTCGACGGCCAGAGACATGATTAGGAAAAAATACTATCCCGCTGATCCAGATATTTCTCAAAGCAGACTCTACGACTTACTGACAGATGATAAAACGTCGATACAATTTGCCGCTGCGTACCTTAGGTTCATTAAAAAATTTAGAGCCGGAAGAAATTTGGGAACTTCCGCCGCAGAGGTAGCTTCTTGTTATTCTCATGGGCTCAGAGCCAAAGTTCATGAGCGAGGCAAACAAATTACTTCCAAGTTAAGAAGATTTGCTCGAGAGATTCTCGATTGAACTTACGATCGACAAAATTGAGAATCCTAATATTATTCATCGTTCTGAGCGTTATTGTCTGGGCGTGCAGGGCATACAACCGCTATCGTGAGGCTCGTGATTTCTTTACAGATCCCAATGATCTAACCTGGGCCAGCCAGTATTTCGACAAGAAGATTGACTTTTGCGACTCCTCCTGGAAGGAATCGGTTGTTCTAAAAAGTGGCGAAGAGGGGGGATTTATCTCGCCCAGCGGTCGCTTCAAAATCAAACCCAATCGGGAAAAAAATGAAGGCGTCGATCTGTTCTTGATCGATACTCAAACTAGCCGCAGATTTAAGGTTGAATCTACTTATTTGAGTTCTGGTGAATTCAAATGGACTAAAGATGAACATTTCCTGATTTTCTCGACTTCCATTACTAAAGATGACTGGTTCCCCGCTGAAATATTTATCAGCGACACCTCAACGGGCCGTACAATGTATTTGGGGGATTCAAAATTTTACGAATGCGAGCTAAGACATTGGTCGGGCGGGCATTGAATACTTCACGCCGCGTCTATCCTTAATGAATAAACGGAAAGGGAGGGATTTGAACCCTCGAAGGAGTTTCCCCCTTACCAGATTTCGAATCTGGCGCATTCAGCCGCTCTGCCACCTTTCCATAATCCTGTCATCTTTCGAGTCTAGCGCCTTCAGCCACTCGGCCATCTCTCCCTTGGCGCCGCCCGCGAAAAAACTTTTGCAGTAATTCGCGGCTTTCCGATTCCAGAACCCTGGGACTTACCAAAAAACGATGGTTAAGGCGAGCGTCTTCGTGGATCCGGTAGAGGCTTCCGCAGGCCCCGGCCTTGGCATCCATGGCACCGAAAATGACCTCGTCGATGCGCGATTGGTAGATGGCACCCGCGCACATTAGGCATGGCTCAAGGGTTACATATAGGGTGCAACCCGAGAGGCGCCATGCGCCCAAAGCCTCCGAGGCTTCTTCAAGGGCCACAATTTCCGCGTGACGTGTCGCCTGGGCCTCAATCTCTCGTCGGTTGTAGCCACGGCCGATGATCTCGCCGTCTTTCACAACGACAGCTCCGACGGGAACTTCACCGATGGTTGCGGCAAATTCCGCAAGCCTCAGGGCCTCAATCATGTATGTTTTGTGAGTCATGGTTGCTGTCGTCATTGAAAACCCCGGTACTCTTGAAACCATTGGCTGGCGCGGTTTCTAGCACGGGCAAAGCATTGTGGCGAGCGATGTTCCCAAGCCGTCGTAGGCCGAGGTGTCCCATGAGCTCCTCCGGAGTTTTACCGAGGGCCAATTGGTGACGGATCGCATGGTGTCGAAGAAGTTCCGAATTGAGGGCAGAAATCCCGATTTTATCGCCAAGTTCATACATGACAAATTTCAGCCCGTGACGCGTCATGGTCGGTATGGAGACCGCCGACTCCCGCCCCTTGAACGAGATGAACATCCGACTAATGACGCCCGGACGCTGTGCCGACCATTCCCGAAACAGATTTCGGTAACCGTCCAATGCCGCCGCGCTCTCTGGTCCAAGAATGATGGCGCGGGTGCGGTCCCCCGGGATGCACAGGCTGCCCCAAACAGCGAGGTCATCGTCCAGCATAAGGTCGCTCCAGACGAGGGTGATTAATTCGCTGGCTTTGAGGCCCTCAAAGGCTAAGAGGCTTACGATGGCTCGGTCGCGCGCGGCCTTGATGGGGGGCGTGGTCGCTGAAGCGGCCTCAACTAGCATCGCCACGTCCTCTTCATCCAATTGCTCGGGAAGGCCCTCGTCGCGGGCTGGCAAAGGCACTGCATCAAATGGAGATTCCCTGATAACCTTGCGGTCGACGAGGAAACGAAAGTACTGACGAATGCCGATGATGGACCGGCGAACAGAATTTGTGCGGCCTTCACAATCGTGGCGGAGGTAGTTTTCGTATGCCAGCAAGGTATCAGGTTCGAGGTTGCTGAGGCGGAATTTTTTTTCTCGCATGAATTCAAGGAACCGGGTGGCATCTCGGGTGTATGATTCCACCGTCGATGGTTGCTTGCCCCGCAATTTCAGGTTTGCGGGAAAATCGACAAAAGCTAGGTTGCCAAGTAGGTCTGCGGCTAGGGTGTTTGTTGGATTTTCCATGATTCCTCTATGGTTGCCTGACAGGGAGTACCAGTCAACATGAGAATGTTGCGTTACATTATAATAACTTTGCTGAGTCTCATGCCTTCGCTCGGGCTGCTCTATGGCGCAACCAAACCTAAGGTCTCCTCAGGTTTGAGCCATGTCAATGTGGCCGTGAATGGTGAGAAGACCGCTGTTCAGGCCGGACAAGTCCTAAACGTATATCGCGGCGATAATATTGTTTTTATCCAGGCGGAATCTCGCGAAACAGGGGTGAAACCGTCACTCCTTGCGATTGATGTCGAGGGTTTTCATTCGGCGCCGGGGAGTGGTCCGGAGGCCGAATTTGACGATCGTGGGGTCGATATCAACACGGCGCTTTTGCCGGGCAATGTATTCAAGGTAACAGTGCGGTCGGGGGGCAGACCTATCGGCCAAATCAAACTGGTTGTCGCCGAGCCGCGTTTTGACTATGCGGTCATGCTGGTGAACGGAAGTCCAATGACCGTGAGGCCCGGTGGGAAATTGAAGCTGCAGGCCACCGATCAGATCAAGTTGGACAGTGTGCGTTCGAATATCTCAGACCCGTCCAAAATTGAGGTTGAGGCCTCTGGTGGAGGCGCCTTGCGGTTTAAATACCGCGGTCGCGTTTTCGGCGAGATTCGCCTGCCGTTGCAGGGGGCTGGAGTGCAGGTGCCTTGAGCAAACTTTTAAAAAAAACCCGCAGGCGTTTCGTTGGGCCTGTGCGCCGACGAAGGATTATCGAAATTACGGCGATGGTTGTTGCGGTGCTTACGCTGCTGGCCACCGCAAGTCTTGAAACAAGGCTTTTTCAGCTCAGCGAGAATCTTTCACGCAGTCGGCACTTTATCAGCACGGTCATATACTTCGGCATTATCAACATCAACGTGGTGATGATTCTGGTCCTGAGTTTTCTGATTTTCAGAAACGTCGTGAAGCTTTTGATTGATAGGCGTCGTGGCGTTCTTGGGTCCAAACTCAAGACCAAATTGGTTGCCATTCTCGTCTTCTTTGCCCTGGCGCCGACGCTCGTCCTTTTTTATGTATCCACCGGGTTCATCTCGCGCAGTTTTGACGAATGGTTTTCCGAGCGTGTCCGCACGACCATGCAGGAAACCCGTGAGGCGGGTGCCAGAATTTACCGCCAGGATCAAAAACGACTCGAGGGCCTTGCCCGAATTGCAATCGAGCGGGTCCAGGTAAAACGTGCGGGTTGGGTGGGTGGCATTCCGGCTTGGAAACTCAACACCCACCGCCTCGACGGTTTTGAGGGGGAGTACGGGATCAAGTCCGTGATGGTGGTTGACCGCGGCGCATCAATGGTCCGCGAGGTCAGCGGAAAATCCAGGCTGCGGGCCCCCGATATTTTTGTTTCAGACAGCCTGAGCCGGTTCGGCGATGAGCCGGGCTTGGTATCTACGAGTATGGTGGAGGCCGACGAGAGCCGCGATATCGTTAGGGGAATGGCGCCGGTGCGGGACCGGGAAACTGGGGAGCTCGCCGGGGCGGTCATCATCGAGGAATATTTCGAGACCAAGATCCTAAGCAGCATTGAGACCATTCTGGCGGGATTTGCGGCGCTCCGCCCGGGAGCCCAGCTGATCCGGGTCAGCTTTTTGATCCTCATGGTGATGATGGTTTTGATGATTACCTTTGGCGCCGTTTGGTTGGGGTTTTACGTGGCGAGGACGATTACGGGGCCGATTCAGAATTTAGCCGAAGCGACACGAGAGATCGCGCTGGGAAATTACGCGATTTCGATTGTGCCGAAGAATGACGATGAAATTGGGCAGCTCGTCCGTTCGTTTAACCAGATGGCCCGCGACCTGCGGCGGCACAAACAGGAGGTCGAGGCATCCCAGGCCACGCTAAGTAAGGCTAACGTGGAGATCGACCAGCGCAGGCGTTATATGGAGGTGATTCTAAAGAACGTCAATACGGGCGTGATCGCCGTTGATCCAGAGGATCGCATCACGATCGTCAATCGCGCGGCAGAGCGCATTCTCGGGGTGGATTCCACCAAGGCCATCGGAAGGCTTGCGCGTGAGGCCATCAGTCCGCTTCTGTATGAAGATTTTTGGCGTCCTGTCGCCGCACGTATTGGCAGGCATTCTACATTTTCTGGTCAACTTGAACTGGATACCGCCGGCAAGCCCGTCACGCTCCTCGCTGAAGCAACGCGGGTTTATGATGATAACGGGGAAGATTGCGGTTCTATTGTCGTTTTCGATGATGCGACAGAGCAAGTCAAGGCCCAGCGCGTCGCCGCCTGGCGTGAGGTTGCCCGCCGCATCGCCCACGAAATCAAGAACCCCGTGACGCCAATCAAACTGAGCGCTCAACGCCTGCTACGGCGATTCAATGAAAAATTCACTGGTGACGATCGCCAGGTGTTTGAGTCCTGCATCGATACGATTGTTGTCCAGGTAGACTCACTGCGAGACCTTGTTAATGAATTCTCGAAGTTTGCCAGATTGCCTTCGATTCAGCCCAGGATGGGGAATATCAATGCCGTGGTTCTCGATGTCGTAAATCTTTATCGGATGAGTTATCCGGATGTGACCCTTGTGACCGACCGTCTGAAGGAGTTACCGGATGTGCCGATTGATCGCGAGCAAATGAACCGCGTGTTTGTTAATCTCGTTACCAACGCTATTGCATCATTTGAAGGTCTTGCGGAAAAGCCAACGATTGAATTTACCTCTGATTTTCTGGAGCATATGAATGCGGTGCGGATCGCCGTGCTGGATCACGGCTGCGGAATTCCAGATGCGATAAAAGACCGTGTTTTGGAGCCGTATTATTCAACGCGTGAAAGTGGCACTGGACTGGGCCTTGCGATCGTGAGCCAGATCGTGTCTGATCATGGCGGTTATGTCAGGATTCAGGACACCGTGCCGCGCGGAACCACGGTCGTCATTGAATTGCCGCTGGGTCGTGAATTGGCTTTGATCCGTCAGGAGGAGCAGGAACATGAGTGATGCAAGCCCAAAGCCTATTGCCTTGATCATCGACGATGAAATCAGTATTTGCCAGACCCTCGCCGGGATTTTTTCGGACGAAGGTTGGTCGGCCGATTATGCCATTTCCGGGCATGAGGGAATTCAGGCGTTCAAGAAGTCCACGCCAGATCTCGTGATGCTTGATGTATGGATGCCTGGCCTTGATGGGATTGAAACCTTGCAGCGCTTAAAACAACTCCGAGAGGACATTCCCGTTGTTATTATGAGTGGCCATGGAACCATCGATACTGCGGTCAAATGCACCAAGTTGGGCGCCTTTGATTTTTTAGAAAAGCCGTTATCGATGGAAAAACTTCTGCCGATGATTGATCACGCCGCTCAAATTCACAAGCACCGTAACAGCGCTCTCACTGGTAATGATTTTGCCGGAACGGCATCGGTTTTTGTCAGTGACAGTTCAGTTTCTGTGAAACGTGGGGTGGAGATAGCCTTTCGCGGTGTGGCACCTGCGACCAAAAGCATTCGCCAGACAATCAACATGGTTGCGCCACGCAACAGCTGGGTTCTAATCACAGGTGAGAACGGGACTGGCAAAGAAGTGGTCGCGCGGTGCATTCATAATCAAAGTTCCCGTTCGGAAAAGGCGTTTGTTGCGGTAAATTGCGCTGCCATTCCTGAGGATTTGATTGAGAGCGAGTTGTTCGGGCACGCAAGGGGGGCTTTTACGGGGGCCTTTGCTGCGAAAAAAGGCAAATTTGAACTGGCTCATGCCGGGACGCTTTTTTTAGATGAAATCGGGGACATGTCTCTGCGCACGCAAGCGAAAATTCTCCGTATTTTACAGGAGCAACGTTTTGAGCGCCTCGGGGACAACAAGACTCTCGAAGTCGATGTGCGCGTCGTGGCAGCGACCAACAAGGACCTGGGAAACGAGATCAAAAACGGACGTTTTCGCGAAGATCTTTATCATCGCCTCAATGTTATTCCTGTGTATATTGCCCCGCTGCGTGAACGGCGCGAAGACATTCCCTATCTTGTAGAGTTTTTCTTGGAGCAGTTGTCGTTTGAGCTCAAGGAACCGCGTAAAATTCTTACCGATGACGCCTTTGAAATCCTGATGCATTATCCGTGGCCTGGCAACGTTCGGGAGTTGAAAAATCTTCTCGAGCGCTTAAGCATCGTTGTTTTTGGCGATGAAATTGATGTCGTTGATTTGCCCGAGGCAATGGTAAGGCACGTTGAGTCAGAGTCGCCGGCGGCTCGGGCTGTGTTGGCGGCTGGTTCAGTGGGTTTTTCTTCTAGCCTGCGTCAGGCGAAATCTGATTTTGAGCGTTCTTTTGTGATGGATCGCCTTAATGAAAATCACTGGAATATCAGTAAAACTGCCGAGGCGATCGGCATTGAGCGCAGTCATTTGCATAAAAAACTAAAAATTTGGGGGGTCGATATGAAGAAGGTAAAGCTGGAGTCATGAAAGCCCGTAGCTCGAGTTCAAATGATGTTTTTCGTGTCGATGGCCTTGCTTCAGTTCTGGAGTATTTGCGGCACAAGCCAGCCATAGTGAAAGCCGTTTATTGCACGGATGCAGCGGTGCGCGAGGCGGCTCCTGCTTTGCAGGAATTCGGAGTGACCCCAAAGCGCTTTGTTCCACCTAAGGAAGAAGTTCCATCGGCGGGTCGTAATTCTCCCGTGTGGGCAGAAATAGCCCTTGAATCATTGGACCAGGGCGATTTTTTTGCCAGGGTGCGTGGGCGCGAGGAGAAGAAGGAGGACCTGATCTTGGCGTTGGATCATGTCGTGGACCCGAGAAACGTGGGCGCGATGGTTCGGACGGCGGCATTTTTTGGAATTCGTGAGGTACTGGTTCCGGAGCGCCGCCAGGCTCTGCTAGCAAACGCCTCAGTCAATACGGCCCAAGGGGGATTTGCCCTTTGTGATCTGGTTGTTGTGGTTAATTTGGGGAGGTCCCTCGAGGAGTTAAAGGAGCTAGGCTACTGGATCATCGGGGCCGATATGGGCGGAGAAACCATCGAGGCGGTCCGTGGGTCAAAGTACGGCAAAGTGGTTCTGGTCATGGGGTCTGAGGAAGCTGGCCTCGCCCCGGGAATCCGTTCAAAGTGCGACCGCATGGTGAGTATTTCGGGAAGGACGGGGGGGCTTGAGTCGCTCAACGTTTCCGTGGCGGCAGGAATCCTCATGCAACAGCTGGGTACAAGTCGTTGACTGATCCCTATAGTTCTAGTATGACCCCACAGCATTCTTGGGGAAATTCTGTGGGCTGTTTTTGAAAACAGCGACGGTGTCACCGAAGGATGGAGCCTACGCTGGCGTAGCTCAATTGGTAGAGCAGCTGATTTGTAATCAGCAGGTTGCGGGTTCAAGTCCCATCGCCAGCTCCAAAAAGCTGGCTCCATGACCGTGTGGAAGATTTAGGAGGGGTGCCCGAGTGGCCAATGGGGACGGGCTGTAAACCCGTTGACGTAAGTCTTCGAAGGTTCGAAT
>CAMDHM010000002.1 GCA_945898195.1 Pseudobacteriovorax antillogorgiicola
GAGCAGTACACTTTTAATGTACGGGTCGATGGTTCGAATCCATCCGGGCTCACCACCCTTAGTCCCCATCGTCTAGCCCGGTCCAGGACACCACCCTTTCACGGTGGATACGGGGGTTCAAATCCCCCTGGGGACGCCACTACCACAAAGAAAGAGCCTCCGGCAACGGGGGCTCTTTTGTTTTGTGCGTTTGGCACTGCATGACATGGGATATCCCTTCACGGCAGAAGCTAAATTCTGGCATTCACACCTCCGGAACAAAAAAAACTGGAGGCGATTAAAATGATGAATATAACAACGGATGCCTTGCCTTCTCACATGAAGGAAACGATGCTTCGGCTCGAAAAGCTGGAAAAATTGGTGGACCGCATGACCGTGGCGCTGCGTTCAATAAACGCTGAGTGTTGCGCTAAGCCGGTTTCCCGACCGAGCCTTCGATTGATCAAAGGAGGACAGCCCACAGGCGACGGCGAGAAGACTTTGTTTTTAAGTACGGAGCGCTAAAAGGTTTGGAATTTGAGCCTATCAAAGACGAGATTTTTTTGCGAAGGTTGAACCCTACTAGATCCTGAAATAGGAGCCGTATTATGCTAAATCAACTGCACATAAACGGCCTTGCGATCATTGAATCGCTGAAGATCGATTTTTCGCGTGGGTTCAATGTCATCACAGGCGAGACGGGTGCGGGGAAATCGATCCTCATAAAAGCCTTGAACCTTTTGCTTGGGGCGAAGGCCTCTGCTGATGCAGTGCGTCACGGACGCGAGGCGGCCTCCGTCAGTGGGCAGTTTTTATTGCCAGCCAATCATAAAGTTACGGCCTGCCTTGAGTCCTACGGAATTCCCCTTGAGACGGCCGGAGCTCATGAGGGAGGAAACGAACTACAAACCGTGATTGTTCGCCGCGTTATTTCGGCGAAGGGCCGGTCCCAGGCTTGGATTAATGACACGCCGGTGACGTCGGGAACGCTGCGTGAATTTGCCGATGCCTTGATCGATGTTTTTGCTCAGCATGAAAACCATAAGCTGCTCGACTCCGATGGACACCTAGCGGTGCTCGACCAATTTCTTGACGACCGGACCTTGACCACACAAGTGGAATTGGCCTGGCGGGTGGTTTCGGAAAATACGTCCGCTCTGAAGAAACTTGTGTCGGATCTTGCATTGAAGCAGCGCGACGCTGACTACCTGGCCTTTCGTTGTGACGAACTTCGAAAATTTGAGCCCTCACTGGAAGAGTTTGAAAAGACCAGAAATTTCTGCGATCAAGCGCGCCATAATACCTACCTCGTTTCATCGCTGCGCAAAGCCGCGGCGGTGATGGATGAGGGGGCCGGTGACTCTTCCATTGAACGCGCCCTGCGCGAAGCCGGACGAGTCTTGCAGCAAGCGGCCAGCAAGGTACCAAGTTTGCAGACACTGGCAGACCAAGCCTTTGCGGTTGCGGAGAAGGCAGCTGAGCTTAGCTATGCCGTTGGCCAAGAATTATCCAATGCAGACACAAATGAGGAAGACGTCGATGCTGCCCAGGCGCGCCTTGCCGGATACCAAGGGCTGTTTCGGAAGATGGGTGTGCTGGATGCCGAGTCACTCGTGGCGTCGTGGAACCGGATGGAAGAGGAAGTTCGGTTTTTAGAGTCGGCAACAAAGGATGCCGCCGAACTATTCACAAAAATTGAGCGAGCCATAGCTTCCTATAAAAACCTGTCAGGCCTCTTGACGGCAGCCCGCAAAATGGCCGCGCAAAAAGCAGGCAAGGCCGTTGGTAAAGAACTTTCCGAGCTCGCCATGAAAGACTCCAGATTAGAAGTCGAATTCATTTCAGTTCACGGCATGGGCGTTGACGACCTGGAACTTGCATGCCTTGGCGAGGTCATGGTGAAGCGCTGGCGTGAAAAAATTCTGCCGCTATTCTCTGGTGTTTCAGCCACGGGCGCGGAACGTGTGCAGTTGCTCCTGTCTGCTAACCCCGGTGAACCGGCCTTGCCGCTGCATAAAGTCGCCTCTGGTGGTGAAGTCTCCCGCATCATGTTGGCACTTAAAAAAGCCTTGGCCATGGGCGCCGACACCTGCATTTTAGTTTTTGATGAAATTGATACTGGAATTTCAGGTCGCGTGGCCGACATTGTTGGCCGCAAACTTGCCGAACTTGCCAAGGGCTTTCAGGTGATTTGTATCTCTCACCTACCCCAGGTCGCCGCCTACGGGGACTCTCATTTTCTCGTGCATAAATTCGGAGCGAGCAATCGGACCGAGTCAACCATTACGCGATTGGATCCCGAGGCTAGCCGAACCGAAATTGCGCGGCTGTTGTCGGGCGACGAAGTGACGGAATCAAGCCTTGCCCATGCATCGACGCTTCTTCGAAAGGCCCGTCAAGAGAGGCAAGAAGGGCAGCAGTAGAAAAAATACGTCTACTTGCCCGCGCGGATTGGCAGTTTTTCCCCGAATCACGGCGCAGCCACCCAACATATCATTTGGCCCCAACTCATTTCGTGCATAGAGGTAAGTGATTCCATCCACGTCATCTTGAGACACGGATGCTGTCGTTCGTTTGCTGGCATCGTAATACATCAGCGCATTCGTATCTGTTGAATGCCCAAGTCCAAGAATATGCCCCACTTCATGGGCCATGACGTCGATAACGAGATTCTCGTTTAGCGTTTTAATGTTGGCGCTGGCACCGACATTGGCATTGAGGATGAGAACCCCGTAATTCAAATGGCCTGAACCGCTGACCTGCTGGCCCGTCGCCACGCCAGGAATTACCTCTGGATTGAGGCCCACGGCGGCCATGTCGGTCACACAGTGGACCGTGGGCGTGGAGTCCGACGTCCCAGCGAGGGCATCGGTAATTGTGCTGGCCGAGTCAGAACCCCGCGTCAAGTGTACCCCTAACGTGGGAATTTGGTTCCATACGTTAAGGGCCTTATCCATTAGATCGTTAACGTCGTCAGGACAGTTTTCTGGATTGATGTGGAATTCCAGCGTTTGGGTGTCCCACCCTTTAAGGCCTCCCGACCCAATCAAGGTGAATCCAAATGCTGGCGCTGCGAAAAACAGCGGGCTCATCAAGGTAGCGGAACGAAGAGAGATGACAGGTCTCATGGAAAAGGCTCCTCAGGATTTAACCCACGCGGCAGTTAGCATCAGGCTGAACGATCTTTTAGTGTTGGAAAGGGGGGCGTGGACCAAGAGGTCGACGCCAGTGCGAAGGCTCGCCCAATTCCAGGCGGAGCCGACTTGCCAGGCAAAAGTAGTGGCCGAAACGGATTCGTTAGGTTGGTAAAAAGTGGCCGTGCCTTCGCCGTTGTTGAGCAGTTCAGCGCCGTCTCCCGTCCCATTAACGGTATACTGCAGAAGAACCGGACCGGTTCCGAAGTCAAAAGAACTAGAAAGATTCGTCGTTAGCGGCAACCCAATGGCCATGAGGGAAGTTTTGCTGGAGTTGCTGCTGGACTTAACCGCCATAAGGCTGTCAGGCATGTAGTGCAGCCAGGGGCTAACCAGCCGTGTGCCAAGGGGAATGTGGTATTGCAGGTGAAAATGGTAAAAGGACGTCCCCAAAGTGCTGCGCGCCCCCGAGGGGTCCGAGGTAAGCCTCAGCATTTCGTAGGAAGTTCCGCCGGCACCAAATTCGATGGACTTGGGCCTTGCCGCATTGGCAGACAAAGCCATTCCAAATAAAAATATTCCTAGCCCAAGCTTCAAACCGCGCATGAGAAACCCCGGTGATAATTTTCTCTAGTTTAGCATTTCTGACGGATGAGCTCATCCAAGTGTACTTTATGAACAAGGGCACCCAATCAAATGGTTTTGGTGTATTCTCCGGCGGTCTGTATTTAGGTCTGATTTGTGTGGGTATGAAACTAGGGAGGGGTATTTTCTTATGTCTACCTATATGCTGCTTTGTCTTCTGGTTTTTGCTGTCGCCTATGTGGTCAACATGACCTTTATCACGGTGTTTTATCACCGGGGCTTGACCCACGGTGCTTTAACCATGTCGCCCTTTGCCCAAAAGCTTGTTCAATACATGGGTAATTGGGTTACCGGTTTAGACCCTAAAGGTTGGGCCTGCATGCATCGGATGCATCATATGTACTCCGATACGCCGGCTGACCCACACTCCCCTGTTCAATTCGGGATTTTCGGGGTTCTTTGGGCCCAATTTAAGTCTTACGAACGGGCACTTTTTCGGCTTCAGCGTGGCGATAAGAAATACTGTGACGTTGTGGCCGACATTCCCTACCAAACGAATTGGGTAAACCGTAAGAAAGTTTGGTTTTTACCTTATGTTATTCACGCCGTGATTGCCGTTGTGCCAGGTGTGATCGGTGGTTGGTGGGCACTTGGCGCTTGCTACTGGGCCGGGATGATGAGCCATCCCATTCAGGGCTGGATGGTCAATTCATTTGGTCATGCCGTGGGTTACAGGAATTTCAATACCGACGACCAGTCAAGAAATAATACTTTCGTCGCCTGGACGGTGATGGGAGAGGGCTTTCAGAACAATCATCATCAGTATCCGGCTTCGGCCAAGTTTTCCTACCGCTGGTTCGAAATTGACCCAGGCTATTTGCTTTGCTTGATTTTGGATCGCTGTGGTTTGATTGAAATTCAGCGCGGGCTTTTGATTTCTCGCGCAGGAGCGGAATCACACACACGCGTTCCAATCGCATAAATGAAAGGGGCCCGCACTCTTAAGTGCGGGCCCTTCACAAGCAGAAACGAGGCGGGGTTAAGTCATCGGCGGGGGCATCAGCCTGAACGAGACAACGACAGAAACGGCGGGGATATTTTCAGGGGGAAACCCCCGGCGGCAGTGGTTAGCTGCAACCGGTCGTTCCACCGCATGAATCACATTTGAGGCACGCTCCGTTGCGGACCAAGGTCATGGCTCCACACTCGGGACATGGATCGCCTTCGTAGCCCTTCATTCGCGCGGTTTTGACCGTGTTTAGTCCGCGTTTGGCAGCGATTTTTTCCGCCATGCGATCAAACTCGGCTTCAGACAGCGCTACCGGAACTTTTTTATCGCTTGCAGTTTGCAAACCTCCAACACTAACGGAGGCGCCGTGTCCATTGCCACCGTTTGATGTCATGACAATCGCAACCGGCATGTCGTCATCGCTGGTGGCATTGTTCGCATGGGCCTTCGACTTTGGCGCGTCGACTTCATCTGGCGACACATGAACCAGGTCCGTGCGGCCAAGATAATTCAAGGCAAGGTCGCGGAACATGAAGTCGATGATCGATGTGGCGCGGCGCAGGTTGTTATGGCCCGTCACCTGACCGTTTGGCTCAAAACGGGTGAAGGTAAAAACATCGACGTATTCCTCGAGGGGCACGCCGTACTGTAGGCCGAGGCTTACGGCAATGGCAAAGCAGTTCATAATGGAGCGAAGCAGCGTTCCTTCCTTGTTCAAGTCGAGGAAGATCTCACCCACTTGACCGTCTTCATACTCGCCCGTGCGGAGGTACACCGTGTGCCCTCCGATCTTAACCTTTTGGGTGTAACCACTGCGACGGCTGGGTAGTGGGCGACGGGTGCGGACGTATTCTTTGACGATCTGCGTGGCAAGTTTTTTAACCTGCTCGGTTCTGGGCTCAGCGTGATCGATGATTTCAAGCCATTCGGTGGCCGTGGCATTCAGCGGTTGGCTCAGCTTGGAACCATCACGGTAGAGGGCGTTGGCCTTGAGCATCATGCTCCAAGACTTTTTATAAGACTTGGCGACATCATCTAAATTGGCTTCAAATGGCAGGTTGATCGTTTTGCTGATCGCGCCAGAGATGAACGGTTGGGCGGCGGCCATCATGCCGATGTGATTGTCGGCGGGGATGTAGCGAACTCCCTTGCGGCCACACTTGCTCGCGCAGTCAAAAACCGGCAAATGAGCGGCCTTCAGGTGTGGGGCGCCTTCCACCGTCATCGTCCCGCAAACATACTCGTTGGCCGCTTCGATGTCCGCCTGCGAGAAGCCAAGGAGCCTTAGGATATTGCAATCGATCGGCTCCAGATCTTCGGCCTTGATGCCAAGTGTCGCCGTGCAAAATTCTTCTCCAAGAACCCACTTGTTGAAGGCAAAGGTAATGTCAAAGGCCTGTGGTAATTCTTTTTCCACCGAAGCTAAAACCGCAGGGGTGAGCCCCTTGGCGGCCAGCGTGTCATGGTTGATGCCAGGGGAGCCCTTTAGGGTTCCCCGACCAACGCAGTAGGCAATGATGTCTGCCGTTTGTGCATCGGTGTAGCCAAGGTTCGTAAGGGCCACAGGAATCGACTGATTGATGATCTTGAAGTAGCCGCCACCGGCTAGTTTTTTGAACTTCACCAGAGCGAAGTCCGGCTCAATCCCTGTCGTGTCGCAGTCCATCAGCAGGCCAATCGTGCCCGTCGGAGCGATGACGGTTGTCTGGGCATTGCGAAAGCCGTGCTTCTCGCCCATGGCAAGGGCTTCATCCCACGATCTTTTTGCGGCGTCGCTCAAGTTTTTCGGGCAGATCTTGTGATTGATCTCAAGGGGTCTGATGGTCAGGCCATCATACTTGCCTGTCCCATGGGCCGCGCTGTGATGGTTGCGGATAACGCGGAGCATATCTTTTTTGTTTTTGGCATAGTTCGGGAAAGTACCTAGGGCCGCAGCCATTTCAGCGCTCGTCCGGTAGCTTTCTCCGCACATGATGGCGGTCACAGATCCGGTGAAGGCGAGTGCTTCGGAGGATCCATAGGGCATTCCCATACGCATGAGAACGGCGCCAATGTTGGCGTAGCCCAAACCAAGGGTCCGGAAATCCCAGCTCTTGCGGGCGATTTCTTTGCTGGGAAACTGAGCCATTTGCACCGAGATGTCGAGGATGACCGTCCAAATGCGAGTGGCATGGATGAAGGCGTCAATGTCGAGCCCATTTTTTTCGTCGTAAAACGTCAACAGGTTGAGCGAAGCCAGGTTACAAGCCGTGTCATCCAGGAACATATATTCCGAACATGGATTGGAGGCGTTGATCCGGCCATCTTGCGGGCATGTGTGCCATTCGTTGATCGTCGTGTCGAACTGAACGCCGGGATCAGCGCAAGACCAAGCGGCGTAGACGATCTTGTCCCACAGTTCTGAGGCCTTCACCGTGCGCATGGTCTCACCCGTCATGCGGCTTTTGAGGGCCCATTCCGTCCCGCGCTCGGTGGCTTCCATGAAGGAGTTTGGAATGCGGACCGAGTTGTTCGAGTTTTGACCCGAGACGGTGCTGTAGGCTTCCGAGTTCCAGTCGGTGTTGAACGAATCGATTTTAAGTTTGTAGTTGCCCTGCTTTGCCAGATCGATGACGCGCTGAACATAATTCAACGGGATGTGGGCTTTGCGGGATTTGGCGATCGCTTCACGCAATAGTTCGTTTTTGCTCGGGTTGAAGCGGTCGTCAGACTTTGGTGCATTTGCCGGAACGGAACAGGCTTTCAGAATTGCATTCAGATTCTCTTCCATCGCCTTAGAACCGGCGACGAGTGAAGCAACTTTCTGCTCTTCTTCCACCTTCCATTCGATGAACTTCTCGATATCCGGATGGTCCAGATCCAGACAGACCATTTTAGCTGCTCGGCGTGTGGTTCCGCCGCTTTTGATGGCACCAGCTGCGCGGTCACCAATTTTAAGGAACGACATGAGTCCCGAGGAAATCCCCCCGCCCGAGAGTGGTTCCCCCTCGCCGCGAATCCCGGAAAAGTTTGTTCCCGTTCCGCTGCCATATTTGAAAAGGCGGGCTTCGCGGGTCCACAGATCCATGATTCCGCCTTCATTGACGAGATCATCACTGACGGCCTGGATGAAGCACGCGTGCGGTTGTGGGCGCTCGTAGGCGTTGGTCGATTTTTCAATCTGGTCCGTCTCGGGGTCTACATAGTAATGGCCTTGGCTGGAGCCTTTCAAGCCGTAGGCGAAGTAGAGCCCAGTATTGAACCACTGTGGGCTGTTAGGCGCACACATCTGGCGGGCCAGCATGTGGCAGGTTTCATCGTAAAAGGTGGCGGCATCTTCTTCGGTATCAAAGTAGCCGTAACGGGTGCCCCAATCGGCCCAACATCCGGCAAGGCGGTGGAAGACCTGACGGCTGTCGGACTCAGCACCAATCTTCGGTATTCCCGCGCGGCGCAGGTATTTCTGCGCGAGGATATCGGTGGCCACCTGACTCCAATGGTCTGGAACGGTAACCTTCATTTGACTGCTGGCTTTACTGCCATCAGAGTTTTTAAGTTCTGAAGTGCGTTCAACGAACTTCAGCCCGTCGTAGGGTTGGCCTTTGGTTTTGACGAACAATCTCTTAAATTTCATGCCTGCACTCCTTGTGACGGCATTGTGAATCGAATTTCAGGCAAAACTTGGCTAAGGCAGTCTAAAACCGCTATTTTCCGTGTCTCGCCAGGATGTTGTAGAGGAACCAGCTAGACCTGATGATAGCCACCCAAAGAAGGCGCTGTCAACGGTCGACACACAAAATATGGTGTCCACAATTTATCCACAACACCATAGGTTGTGTGTCGTTTTTTAGAGGTATTGGCTATCTTCGCGAAAAAACTGAAGGTTCAGAGAATTTTTTGGATCCTGCCACAGCATTTTTCAACAGGTTATCCACAAGAGTCAAATTAGGCTCAAAAAAAGCCTGATTAAAATGCGATCACGCGCGGACTTCCGGCGGCTTTTTCTTGACGTTCAATTTCGTGGCCCCTGCTATCTGGGAAGTCGCGGGGGTCGGAGGCTGGGATGAGCGCGGAAGCGCTGTCCACCAAGGGTTTTCGGATGGAGGTCATGCGTTTTTCGGAAAGGTAAACCTGAATCGCCAAAGTGACCGTCTGATCTTTGCCAACTCTAAGTATTTGACTTGACCTCCGGCGATCGCCATCAACGCCCGTCGACATCACGTAGTGGGCGAGTTGGTATTGCCCGGCAACTAACGGAATTCGGGTTGGCCGGTCGAATACGATATCTAACGTCACGCCACTTAATCCTGGATCGTGCGCTTCCACCCGCAACAGGTCGGTGATCTGACCTTTTACGTAGATTGGTTTCGGGATGATCTCAAGATAGCCAAGGTGAATCTCCGAATCAGAAACGCCTTTCGGCATGCGGTATCTGATGTTGCGCGAGCCTTCGACTCCAACCTGAACTTCAGATTCAAAAAATAATAGTGGTACATCGGTCACTCCGGCGGTGAACGGGAAAGGCTGGCCTGGCTGATATAAACGGACTTGCAAGTCGCCAAGGCAGTTCCACTCCCACGGTGAGCAGCCTTGGTCGACCTTGATGCTGCGGGCCGGAAGGTTCAGCTCTTCGCCCTCCTCTAACTCGACAACTTTCGGCTGATTTGAACCGCTCAAACGAAGCATCGTCTGACCGGGTAAGACGGCGTATTGCTCGTTAAGGTTAAACCAGTGTCCGTCGTTCACTTCAACGAACAAGGGGGTTCCGCGAATCTGTGAAGACAGATCAAGGTCGATCTTGGGGGAGGTGCTCACTTTTAGGAAGGCGGGTTTGATGATGCGTTTTTCTCCCTGAGCCAAGGTGACTTTCATCTTGGTTCCGTTCACCTCCACCTCATAGTTCCCTGCGAGCAGGTAAAGCCATTTTCCGAAGCGTTGTTTTTCCGTTACGGAAACGAGGTCTGCAGATGGTGAAACGAAGTAGCTAAGATCTGCTGGGGTGTCGGGACTGGATTCGACTTTGATGGCGGAAAGCAGGAAACTCTTCACTTCTCCAGCCTTGCCTTCGTCGCTGAATTCAAGTGAGAGCGGGACCATACCCACCAGAATGTCATGGCTTTCGCCGATCATGCTTAAACTAAAGCGGTTTGAAAAATACTGCCTAGACCGCGTTTTCTCGGCTCTTTTGCATTGAATGGAAAACTTATCGTCTTCTTCGGGGGCCATTGCCGGAAGAAAATTGATCTGATGGGCCATGAGTTGTTTGCGCTGGCCGGCGTAGATGGGAATCGATTGGCTAGAGCAGTCGGCAAGGACAAGGTAACGGCCCGCTGGAAGTTTGACGTCTTCGTTAAACACGCCAACATGCTCGGAAACCAACTGAAGGGGACTTTCAGAATCCACCCGGTAGATCTCGTAAAGGCCACCTTTGTAGCCACTTACGTTGAGCGTTCCGTCGCTGCCCCCGAGGCGGCAGCCCATGGCAGCGAACGTGCATAAAAAAATTAGTCGGAGGCTAATTTTAAAAGGCAAAGTTCGCCGCAGCGCCGAGCTGGTAATTTTGGAATCCGCCGAACCCCAAATAGACGCGAGGCCCCAGGGTGATGTTGGGCGCAACCTCCCAATCTCCACCCGCATGAGCGGTGAAGATGAGGCCGGTGCTTTCAGCAGATGTTGCTTTTTCAAAGTCATCAAGGGGGTCAAGATACACCAAAATTAAACCAGCTTCCACCCCCGCGACAGCTGTCATTCCCTTGACCTGAGGGTATTTCAGGTGACCCTCCAAGCCGGCATGGTAGCCGTCCCATGATCCACGGTAGGGCTTCCCCTCATAGGTTCCTGCGACGACCACGGGATTGTAGCGAAAGGTTCCTTTGAAATTGATTTTCTTATTTTTTCGCAAGCCAACGGCCGAATTTGGCACGTTGAAACCAAGCAATAGATCCGACGAACCTGTTCTTCCAGTGCCGGACGCCTTCCAACCCGAACCGTTGCGGGTTGGCCAAACCATGTTGAGCGAAGTGCCGATGACGATATTTTCGCTCAGGAATCGTTCCGTTGGGCCCGCTTCTTCGATCGTGGTTTCAACCGACGCATCTTGGGCCGGTTCTCCTTTGAGGGTGTCCGCGGGCGTTGGCGCTTCGACCGGAGCCACGTCGGCAGGCTTAGGGGTCAGGCCATCTGGAGCTGGAGTTGCCACGGCTTTCTCTAAGTTTTCGGGCACTACTTTAGCTGGGGGGGGCATGTCCTCCAGTCCTTTGGCAAAGGTCTCCGCCCCTGCCGCTAAAACCCCAATCCAAGCCACAACAAGTTGAGTGAGGCCGAAGCGCATCATGCGTAGCATGTTTTTCCCCCGCAGCAGCGTTAAAGGAACAAGTTTAAGTGGATGGCGTAACGACGATCCGAAAGCAGTGGATCCTGACCCGCCGCCGTGCCGATTTGTTCAGCATAGCTTGCAAGGCGCAGCCGCATGAGCAGGATGTCTAACTGTAAGCCCGCAGTCCATTCGCCTTGGTGCAGGCCGCCCTGAACCTTCAAAAAGTCCCCCAGGCCATACTCGGTACCAAGGTTAACCTTCTTACTGTAGTGGACGGCTTGATTGACGGCGACGACGTCGGCATTTACGCTGACGTAATGGCCAGCCGTTTTTATCGGTTTAAAGCTAATGCCGGTATTTACGGCGGCATGTCGGGGTTTAGGGGCTCCCGTTGATTGATCGCCGGACGACAGCACTTTTAAAGTTGTGCCGCCAACATCCAGGATGCTGAGGCCAAAAGTCGTGTCTTTTTTTGAATCAGGACGAAACAGCAAGCCAAAGTCAGTCCCGATGCCGTAGCCACCAAGGATGTAATCGCTCAGGCTGCCAGAACCGCTGGTGCCGTTGGACAGGTTGCTCAAGGTATCGATGTCGAGTGTTTTCTCAATGCCCAATTGCCCGACCAATTTTACGTTCATCCCCAAGGCCAAGCGGTTGCGCAGGAAGCTTCCTGCGATCCCCACCGGAACATACAATCTGGGCCCGACATTGACGTCGAAGGTGATGTCGTTATGAAAGGTGACTTGAGTTGGTTCTTCCAACGCAAAGGCAAAACCAAAACCCGGGGCAACAAAATACGGCTCAAGCCCAAGGCTCAGACCAAGGGGCTTGCCGCCTTGCTTCTGAATCAATGCAAGGGCGGCATCGACACTGCCCGAGCCTTTTTTTGCAAGCTCGAGAAGGTCGCTGATGCCACTAGCGGAATTGGCCGAAATTTCAGCGCGCAGGGCTAAAACCTCAAAAGTCCAAGTTTTGAGCCAGGCTAGGCCTGCCGGATTGTAATAGAGGGCGTTGAAGTCATCCGCCTGCCCAACAAAGGCGTTGCCCATTCCGAGCGGGCGGACGCCAAAGTGAGTCCAGCGCAATTCTTCTGCGAGGGCTGTGCCCGCGCAGAACGCGATCGTTGCAGCAAACGCCAAGCGCGTCATGCATGCCGTCTTGGCGGCGCGGCGCATGAAAACCTCCTCAAGGGTGAAGGCGGCAGAAATAATTGTCGAGGAAACCTGTCGACTTTAGCACAAACTGCTTTCTTTGCGAACGGCCCTGTATTGCTCGAAGAACTTTTTGAGTGTTAGGATCAGGGCCTCACTGGGAGAAGAACTATGTCAAAGGCCGATGTTGCTGCTGAGCGCAAGGAACAGATCGTTCGTGCGACGGTGGATTGCATATCAAAATTTGGGTACCACAACTTTTCCATGCAGGACGTGGCGCGGACTGCCGGGGTCAGCAAGGGAATCATCCATTACTATTTTCTGAACAAGGATGAGTTGATGATGTCCGTCTTGGACAAGGTGGCTGGCGATATCGAGCGAGTTCTGCAGTCCGATATGGCGAATATTGAAGACCCATTTCAAAAGATGGAAATCTTCGTGAATGTCTGCTTTGACGTGGTTCGCAGCACCCGTGAATACTACCAGGTCAACATGGATTTTTGGACGCAGATCAATCAGAAGGACGAAGTGCGGGGTGTGATTGCGCGCCACTACGCAAAATTCAGAGAGACCGCAGCAAAGGTTGTGCGCCAAGGGTTGCAATCCGGAAAATTTCGTCAGGTTGATCCAGCTCAGTACGGTTCTTTCGTTATCGCTGTGATTGACGGGCTCAGCCTTCAGTGGCTTTTTGACGACAAGGTGTTTGACTACGATGGCATGGTGAAGGTCGCCAGTCGGTTGATCATCGAAGGGTTGTTACCCGAACGATCAGATCAGAGGATGTAATATTGCTGGAGGCCCTTGCCAGAATTTCATCCGGCCGGCGATTGTCGTCTGGTGACGAGCAGGACGCTCTTGACGAGCTCGAATGCAACGAATGCTGGCAACCGCTTTTTCGTTATCTCGATCAGGCTTTGGCCACTGGTGGGCAGAGTCTGCCAAGCCACTATCAACGGCTTATTCGCCTCCGCTTGAGTTATTTCGAGGATATTTCCACCGCTCAGGCGCTCGCGTCAGACATGATTCGCCGCTGCCATCTTGATTTTTCTTCTTTTCGTGACGCACTGCTGAACGAACAGGTGATTCCAGGGGCTGAAGCGGGGCATGAGGCGGCCTTGCTGGAGGCAGCGACCGAGGCCTTTAGTGCACGTTCGGAACGGGTCCAGGCATTTGAAAAGCTCGCGGCAGTTTACGAAAAGCGCCTTTTCAATGAAGTAAGGCTACAACAGGTTTTTGAACGACTGATCCAACTTGATCCCGACAACATAAAAGCACTTCGCTATTTTAAACTCGCCTTTTCCCAAAACAATGACTGGGAGCAGGTTGCCCGGATTCTGAAACGCCTGATTGAAGTGGTTCAAACCCGTCCAGAGAAATTTCGGCTGGCGCACGATCTGGCATACAGCCTCGTGTATCATCTGAACCAGCCGCGCGACGCCATTTTGGTTCTGGATCGCCATTGCAAGGATAGTCCCCTGGATGTTTCTCAGATTGAATTTGATGCGGCTTACAGACTTGGTGATTTGGATCGCTGCATCAAGGTGATGCAATTAGCCTTAAGCAGTGTCCGCGATGATGCTGGAAAGGCAATCCTACAATTTCGAACGGCCGACCTTTTTCGTAAGTCGGGAAAGCCTCGCGAGTGTGAGAAAAGTTTGCGCGAGTCTCTGGCCACCTGGCAGGTCTTTTTGGATCCGTTTGAGCCGATCATTCAGCTGCAAATTGATGAAAAGCGCTGGGTCCATGTGGCGGCCTCGTTACGGGCACTTGCCCTTCGTGTTCAAGATAAGGAACTAGTCGATCAAATCCAGCAAGCGGTTCGTCGCATCGAGGCCGGACTTGATGATCAGTCAACATGACGGTCCAGCCGGAAATATTCGTGACGGTTCCCGAGCAAATTTCAATTGGTATTCGTGGCTTTGCCTCAAAGCTGATCGCCTCAGACGGCACCAGTAAGTTTTTAGGCCACCGCTTTGAAGAATGGCTCGTCAAGCAGGCGATCGGTCAGGGCTTGATCAATTACAAAGGGGCGATGCCGTCGCGGATCGCCTTGTTCACATCCGAGGCTGAATTAGATGTGATCTCGCGCAGCGGTCTCTGCGCAACCATGGCATCAGCCTTTCGCGGTAGCCTTGAGCTGCGTGAGTTGACCCAGCCCACACTTCGGGATTTTCTCGTGGCTCACGCGACCTCGTCCGGTGAGCCAGTCATGGTCGTGCTTTTGGGCACAGAAAAACGACCAACGGCCTGGCCTTTGCCTGATTTTGCGAAACTTGTCCCCGCGCCGTCACCCTCCAAAGTGGTTTCGGTACGAAAAAGCCAAGGCAACACTTTTGGACATGCTGGGGAGTGGCTGAGGTTTGATCGAAGGGGCGCCTGCTCGGTCATTGACTTCAAGGTGGCGGAATCTTTTGGGGATACGTCGAGAGCCAATGCAGCGGTGGCTTTTGAATATAGTTGGGGTGTTTGGGCTTCGATTTTGCCGGTGGTTCATTCACCGATAGGCAGGTTGAAAGTGGAAACCCTCAAGCTGGCCTCCAAAATGGCTGGGCAGTTGGTTTTGTCCACATCGGCAAAAGAAAAAATCAGCCAATTTCTGAATCAGTCAGGGTTGGAGGCGAGTGGAATCATCGTTGGATCCTTTCCAACTCCCGAGGCAGGACGATGGTTTTTTCAAGCCGCCGGCATTTCACCCCTCGTCGTTGATCGAGTGGAGTTCTGTGAAGAATTACATGGATGGGGGCCGGCCTTCAGCCTTCTCCGGTTTTCAACCGATTATCCGGCGGGTTCGCGGATGCTAGTGATGCGCGATTTGGGCTCGATTGATTTGGTGGTGGTCGCATGACTTTTACGCGCATGCCATGCAAGGGAGTAGACGTTCTAATCGTTGATGGATCCAGCATTAATGTTGAGGCCCTCAACGCAGGTGCAAAGGGTGCGGTAAATGAATTCATCAAATTTCTCAAAGGGGTGGGAACAGCCATTGACGCTTTTGAAGCCGGCTCTCGGCCTGGCAGCAAGATGGTTGCGCTTTGGGGATTTGGGCCGCTGGTTGAACGCGCTGGGGGCGCAGGTGGGCCCTTGATGTTCGATGAGTTGCTTTCGCTTCGTCATGATTTGCGCGAGGCTTTGATCGTAAGCTCAATCTGGAAAGTACCTTCCATTTTTTTTGGTCATGGCGATTGCGCGAGCCCCGTTATGGAAATTATTCGGATGTGCCGGATGCGTATTTGGCTCGACCCGGCAGCCGTTTTTCGTGGGTCGCCTGGACACTGGGCTTTTGCACTGATGGGCGTCGATCCCTTTAACGGAGCGTCCCCAAAAAACGGAGCTGTGATGGCTCCATGGGAAATATCGGTGGAAGGAGCGCAGAAAATCGGGTTTCTTGATGGGTGCCTTGAAAGCGATCCGCTGGGGCATTCTATACCAGCCCTTATCGAAAGGTTTGCGCCGCTGTTGCAGGGCCGCGTTAGATCAGATTCAGACGATTCAAGGCGATCCGGGGAACTAGGATTTCGTGATTTGTTGGTCCGCAACCGCCAGAAGTGCGGACGTCTTGCTGAGGGAAGTTCACGAAACTTGCGTGAAGCTATGGCAAAAGATCCTGCCGACTTAGCTAGCGCAGAATTAGCGACAGTTTACCTTGGTCTGAATCGCAAATATGAGATGGAAGCCCTGCCGACTAAATCGGCAAATGCTGATTCACCGGTTTTTGCACCCCAAGTGTTTGGCGCCGTGGTTGATTTGTCGGAGGGAATTCTTGCCCCAGGGTTTTTGATGGAGCTTGCGCGGCGAAGGGGGTTTGTTTTCCTGACGTCAACTCAGACTTCGCAACTTCCGGCGAGGCTTCAAGCCCAAAAGACCAGCCTTTCAATGAAACTTGGCGTGAATAAAGCTCAGGCCTTTTGGGATAGGAACGTGATCCCGTGTGGGGCGGGTTCGATGGATCCCGCAAGAATCCTGCTGCCGCTCATTCGAGCAGGAGTGAGCCCCGAGTCGGTCACGATCTATATTCCTGGCGAAGGTCATTGGGGGCTCGATTTATTGCCCGCACTGGCGGAGCCTACGGTTTCCTCGTTTGCTGGCTTTAGAATGATGCCTGGAGTGATCCGTTCTAGTGATTCAGATTGGCCCTCTTGCGATGAGGATCGATGGCTAGAGGCTCGGCCAGGGTTGACGGAAATTTTGCGAGTTTTTACGGGCGGCGTCATTTTTAGCCGCGAGTTCAATCCGGCCGGTTTTCGTTCGCTATTTCATCATTTGTTGGGTTACCACGCGGTGAATTCAGGATGGCCTTTGGAGGATGTTTGGAAGGAACTGTCTGCAAATGGGTGGTCCATGGACGCCATGAGCGCGGTTCGAAAAACATTAGATTTGGCTGGAATAAACGGAATTCGCCTGCCGGAAAGGGAGCGCAGGTTGGCCCATCCCTTGCCAGCGATCAAGATTCACGCCCGGGCATTGGTCGATTGGATGGCTGAGGCCATGGGTCAGGATTCCTATGCCAAAGAGCTCCTTAGCGGCTTGGCGGGAATTCCCGTGTCCTTGATGGTGGCCCTGACGGGAGACGACAAACCGCCTTTGGGCAGGCCAATTCAATTTTTTTCAGAGGCGCCCGCGCCATTTTTTGCACTTTCCCCATGGCGCGGAACCGCAGTCCGTGCAGGGTGCTGGGGTACGGGGTTGGAGATTCCGGGTGAGGCTGTTCGAAAGAAGAGGTTGGAAGAGCACTTCGCGGCGAGTGTCTTACAAATGCCACAACGCTTTATTGACGCTGTGTCGAAAACAACACAAATTCCGTCCGAGGTTTGGGTGTCGGCATTTCAGAAAAAGACGGAAGTCCGCTGAGGGCAGGGTTTTTGCTGCTGCGCTGGAGTCGCTGGCGGGCTGGCATACTTTCTGCTAACTAGATTTGGTATGCACAAACTTCAGCAAAATACCATCAAGCAACGCGTTGATTTTTCCGGCGTAGGATTGCACTCCGGCATTCCCGCCACAATGTCGGTTCTTCCGGCTGGGATCGGTCACGGGGTTGTTTTTAAACGAACCGATTCGGCGGCGGCTTCTCCTGTAAAGGCCTCTTGGGAGCAAGTCAGCATCACCGACCTTTCGACTTCGGTTGGCGCAAATGAATCGCGCGTTTCTACAATCGAGCACCTCATGGCAGCGTTGTGTGGTCTTGGGATTGACAACGCTATGGTTGAGATCTCCGGCCCTGAGGTTCCAATACTGGACGGCAGCGCAAAGCAATTTGTCGAGGCATTTGAGTCCTCAGGCCTTCAAATTCAGAATGGGCCAAAGCAAATCTGGCGGATTAAAAAGGCATTTCTTTTTGAGGATGGGGTCAAGGTCGTGAAGCTAGAACCGGCCGCTTTTACGGAATACCGGTGCACCATTAGTTTCACGGATTCTGTGATCGGCCGACAGACCATCGTTTATCGGCACTCTGCTAAGGCCTTTGCCGAACTTGCTATGGCCCGGACGTTTTGCCACTACCGGGACATTGATACCATGCAACGAGCCGGACTTGCGTTGGGTGGTTCATTGGAAAACGCCGTTGTGGTGACCGATGAAGGGGTGATGAATCCGGATGGTTTGAAGGGCGGAGACGAATTTGTGCGCCACAAGCTGCTCGACGCCATCGGTGACCTGTCGTTGCTTGGGGCTCCTTTGGCCGGACGCATCACGCTTTACAAGACCGGTCACGGAATTCATGCAAAGTTCATGCGTGAGTTGATGAAACACAAAGACGAATTTTTAGAGTTGACGGTGCCGTTTCAAGCCGATGCGGGACCAGCTGGGTTGCCAGAATTGATGTCTTGACCCTGCCCGGTCAAGACGGCCAACAGCGCGGCGGCGCCGCGAAACCAGCCTTTTTTTTGAAGGCATTTCAGAACTTCGGAAATATCTGCGGTGACAATGGCGTTGTTTAATTTTCCGTTGATGTCGTGAAACCAGCCTATTTCTTCAATAAAGTCGGCTTCGCTTTTGACAAAGAGGGCGAGCTTTGCCGCATAAACAACCAGCAAGCTTTTGTTGAGATCGCTCGCAAAAAGTTGACGGATTGCCTTGACGGCTTCGGACCGTCTCGGTGCACCCAGTTCACGGTCAGATTCACATGTGGTGCAAGCAATGGCGCATTGCAAGATGACAATTTCTGCTCCGAGGCCATTTACGGAAGTGCAAGATTGCAGGGCCTGCCAAGCTTCGTCGTTGTGGCCGATGACAAAGGCCGCTTTAGCCAATTGAAACCAGATGGCGGCATCTTTTTCGTTCATGGCGAGGGCGATGCGCAGGCTATTGATGGCCTGCTCGGGTCGGCCACTTTCCAGGTAGGCCTGCCCCATGAGGCCATGCACGTGGTAACCATTGTCATCGATTTTTTCGCATTCCTCGATGCAAATCTCGAACTGATTCATGTTGAATGCAAGCCAGGCGCTGGTGAACCTTAATGCCGTAAGTCCGGTGAGGTTAGTCATCCTAAGGATCGTGGAAAACGTTCGCTTTTCTTGCTCCCATTCAAACGATGCGGCGGCCACGGAAGAGATGATATCGACGGCACTTTTTCCGTTTTCATTCAGGATTTGTTCCGCTTGAAGAAAGTCACCGAGAGGATTGCCCGAGACCTCGCAGAAGAGTGAACTGGCCTTCACCCAAGTGTCAATTTGGACGGCGCCAGACTGGCGGGAGATAGCCTCACAAGCAGAAATTAAAATTTCAGATGGCGTCATGCAATTCCCGATGGGTGTTGATGGCTGGAATCATATCACGGGGCAGGCAAACCTGTGTCGTCGACTGTGATGTCATTGGTCAGACGCTTTGACTTCTGGCTTGATGCCGCCTAACGGGGCGCAATCTCGCCGTGTGAAGGGGTGGTCTTGACCATACTGGTGGGAATGGTTCTGTGTTTTTCTTCCGGAATTTGTCTGGGCATTTATGGGTTTACGCTTTTTTTACTGGTCTCCTTGGGAACGTGGGCCGTCCAACGCCGGTATCCTGACGGCGACTATAGCGTCAGGATACGGCGTTCAGCATGGCCGTTCGTGTTATGGGTCGCCGCATTTTTTTGGGGGTATGCCCATCACGGCAATTTTCGCTCGCTTCGTCCTGGGCGCTTTCAAATCATTGCCACAGGAAGCTCGTTCTCTTCTCGGGGCGCTTTAGCGCTGGTGGAGGGGGCCGAGGGGCGAACCCTCATCGGACTAGACCGTGCGGTCCCCACAAAACAAGCGGGTCCAGTCATTCAACTGCGTCGCTGTGGGTATGGGCGGTGGATGATTCCGGGACGATGCCTGATCCAAGACGAACCGGCAGGGAATTTAAGGAGTTATCCAGAAAGGAGCCGGGCGAGTTTTCGAGGGATGATTTTTGCGCTGCGACGCCGTGTGACGAAATACCTTGACGGTTTTGGGGCAAGCGCCGCCCCGTGGTTGAAGGCCTTATTGCTTGGTCTTTCAACCAATAGCAATGGCGGGCTGCTCGAATCTTTTCGCGGTATTGGCCTCCTCCATTTTCTTGTGGTTAGTGGTTCTCACGTAACGCTGGTTCATCGCTGCGCCTCCGGCTGCGTGTTTGGAATTAGACGGGTTGCCAGTGCGCTTTTTCCTGCATTGCCGCCCCTTGCCTCTGGGCCAAACGGATGGACTGTTGCGCTTGGGATTGTCGCAACAACCCTATTTTGTTTGTTGTCTGGATTGGAGCCCCCAGTGCAACGCGCCCTGTGTGGCCTTTGCGTTGGGCAGGCTTTGGCGGTTGCTGGAAGCCGATTTTCACGTGGGGCCTCGATTGCTTCGACCTTTTTGCTGCAGGCGTTTATTTGGCCTGTGGGGTTTCTTTCGCGCTCTAATTTTCTGAGTTGGATGGCTTGGCTTATTGTTTTATTGGCGAAGCCGGTGGTTCCGCTTTGGTCGACCCTCGCTCGGGCCTGCTTTCGGCAGGTGTCCATGGCATTTGCCCTTGCAGCGCTTACTGGTTTTGGGACGTGCGCTGGAATTATTGCGAATCTGGTTTTTCTGCCGGTACTCGAGATGTTTTTTATTTTTTGTTTGGTGGTTGTTTTTGCCGGGCCAGGGCTTGGCGCACTGGTACATTTTAACCAGATGGTCCAATCCATTTGCGACGCGGCTTTATGGGTTTCGCAGTTAACCGCCGGCGGAATTTACCGGGAAATGGACGGCATGATCACCCACCCCTGGGTGAGGGTGGCGGTCATGGGCCTGGCATGGTTGGCCGTCTGTTTTTATACGATCTCAACCCTACGGGCTTCTAAAATACCACCGGAATCAGTGGCGGAATCCACGGCGGAATGAGCCATTTGGGGGACCTTGCTTTTCACGGCGCTCATGTAAAGGCTTGCGGCACTGATGACGCCAGAAAATATGGCGACGAGGAAAAAGGCCGGATGCCAGATTGCGCCGAGCAAAAAGAGAAAAACAGCCGCAACTCCGGTAACGATGGCGTTGACGCCGACCTTATCGGTGCGCGTAAGGGCCAGCTCTCCGTGAAGGACGCCCGAACTGTAGCCTTCGATCAGGACATGCTTCACGGCGGGCTTATAGAAATGGCGCAGGGCGGTTTGTGGGCGGTAATAATAGGTAACATGCCAAAAAGGCAGGTGAATCAATTGAATCCCTGCAATCTCGACTTCGGTTCGGCAATCAACCAAGAAGTCGACGTATAGGCCGGCGATTTGATGGTGGTAGTGGTCTACGTGTTGGCTCGCGCGCCTTATCGCGGTTTCCTCGTCAACCTGGATTCCGGAGATGGGCAGTCCGTTGGCGAATTTGAACTCGAAGGACTCTTTGGCATCGTAGGCAGACCTGTCCGTTTGTGGCTTTTCGATGTGCCCGCGAGAAAACGTTGAATCCAAAGGAAATCCATCCCAGTTCACCAGGACTTTTTCTTTTGGCTCATGCATCCGGGCGATGCCCCAAAGTTCACAAATATTATGGCGCGCATTCACGCCCCACCGATAAGTTCTCCGAAACTTCCCGCTTTCATTCAAAAAGTCAGAGCCAATGCCGTGATCTTGGATTCTCGTTCGGCGTTGCGCCAGGCCCGTCCAGTGGGTGTGGGCCTCCAGGGAGATGGCCCAAAAAGGAAGGCTGAGCCCCTCCACCGAGGCCACGACGTACTCTTTATCAACCATTTTTGGATTGTGATGAAGGCGCTTTAGCCATTCCAGGGTCATGTCCCGAACGGCCTTTGGCGCCATGGTATTTGGAATAATATAGTGATCGAGATAGGGATCTTTTTCACCTGTCTCGACGTTGTGTTTGAACGTTTCTGAACAAAAGGGACAGATCATCAAGTAGTTCTTGAAGTCGTATTGGGCTGATGTTCCGCAAGTTGGACAGGCTAATTCATGCATGGGGCGCGGTCCTCCTGGGAAAATTTTAACACGTTTCAGTTGACACCATGCGTTTCGGCCTTAAGTTGCATCTATAAGGGACGGTCGGCCGGGTTACCGGAGTCGTTCGGGGGCATTGAGGGGCGCATGGGCGGTCCTTTAAAAAACGAAAAATCCATAATGAAATGGGGAACATATGGCAGGCAAGATCATCGGAATCGACTTAGGCACCACCAACTCAGTGGTGGCCATCATGGAGCAAGGCCAACCTAAAATTATCGCTAATGCGGAAGGGCAACGGACCACCCCCAGCGTGGTAGCCTTCTCGAAGGACGGCGATGTTTTGGTCGGGGCGGCTGCCCGTCGGCAATCGGTCACCAATCCGGAGCGGACGATTTACTCGGCCAAGCGTTTCATTGGTTGTACCTACGGGGAACGTGAAGACGAGGCCAAGCGAGTGCCCTACAAGGTGGTCAAGGGCCGTGGGAATTTGGCCGTGTTTGACATCGATGGCAAGGAGCATACGCCGCCAGAAATTGCGGCCAAGGTCTTGGCGAAGCTCAAACAAGCAGCCGAGGATTATCTTGGTGAGACCGTCACAGAGGCTGTCATCACGGTCCCAGCTTATTTTAACGATAGCCAGCGTCAGGCAACCAAGGATGCGGGGAAAATCGCCGGCCTTGATGTGAAGCGCATTGTTGCAGAGCCGACTGCGGCCGCCCTTGCTTACGGCCTCGACAAGAAAAAACATGAGAAAATCGTGGTGTACGATTTCGGCGGTGGAACCTTCGACATTTCGATTCTTGAAGTTGGCGAGAACGTGGTCGAGGTGCTTGCAACCAACGGTGACACCCACCTGGGTGGCGACAATGTTGACGAAGTTCTGATCGATTTTTTGGTCAAGGAATTCAAAACTAGCACCGGCATCGATGTCTCCAAGGACGCGATGGCAATGCAGCGCCTTAAAGAAGCCGCTGAAAAGGCTAAAATCGAACTCTCGTCAGCACAGGCAACGGATATCAATCTGCCGTTTTTGACGGCGGATCAGTCCGGACCAAAACATTTGAACGTGTCGTTGAACCGCTCCAAGTTTGAGCAACTCATTGGCGATATCGTTGAGAAGACGATGGCTCCTTGTCGTCAAGTCCTCAAGGATGCTGGCTTGCAGGCTGCCCAGATCAATGAAGTTCTGCTCGTTGGTGGGTCGACTCGGATTCCGCTGGTGCAGCAGAAGGTTAAGGATTTCTTTAACAAAGAACCTAACCGGACGGTAAACCCGGACGAAGTGGTCGCCGTCGGCGCTGCAGTTCAGGCGGGCATTTTGGCTGGTGAAGTGAAGGATGTGTTGCTCTTGGATGTGACGCCTTTGTCCCTTGGGATCGAAACCCTTGGCGGTGTCATGACCAAGTTGATCGAACGGAATACGACGATTCCGACCCGTCGGGCTCAAGTATTTTCTACGGCGGCTGATAATCAGACGTCGGTAGAGATCAATGTGCTCCAGGGCGAGCGTGAGATGGCGCGCGACAACCGTCAGTTATCACGCTTTAGCTTGGTGGATCTCCCGACAGCACCTCGTGGTGTGCCGCAGGTGGAAGTCGCTTTTGACATTGATGCCAACGGCATCGTCTCGGTATCGGCAAAAGATTTGGGCACTGGCAAAGAGCAGAAAATTACCGTTCAAGCTTCAACCAAGTTGAGCGAAGACGAGATTAGCCGGATGGTCAAGGATGCTGAGGTTCACAAGGAAGAAGACAAGAAGAAGCGGGAACAAATCCAAGCTCGTAATGCGCTGGATTCGATGATTTTTCAGGCCGAAAAAATGATCCGTGAAAACGGCGATAAGCTTCCGGCTGAATTAAAGGGTGATGTCGAGGTGGCGGTTGCCGCAGCTAAGACCAAATTGGACGACGAGGATGCCGCGGTGATCGAGGCTGCTAGGGCAGAACTCGAGACCAAGATGCACAAGTTGGCGGAAGAGCTGTACAAGTCGGCACAGGCCAGTGGTGAAGCAGGCGGCAAGGCGGAAGCTGGCAAGGAGACAACCACCAAGAAGTCTGATTCCGACGTGGTGGATGCAGAGTATGAGGACAATTCTGGCAACCCTTGAGGGGTTGCCGGGTTTCAAAGCTAAGTTTTTCTGGCGTCCATGAATGATTTTAGAAGATCCACGGGGACCGGAAAAACGATCGTCGAATGCTGTTCCGACGCAATGTCGGACAGCGTTTGAAGGTATCGAAGCTGAACCGAAACGGGATTTTGAGAGAGAATGTCGGCCGCCTCCCGCAGTTTTGCCGCAGATTGCATTTCACCTTCGGCGGCGATTATTTTGGCGCGGCGTTCTCTCTCAGATTCTGCTTCTCGGGCCATGGCTCGCTGCATTTCCTGCGGCATATCAATGTCTTTCACTTCCACCGAAGCCACTTTGATGCCCCAAGATTCAGTGTTTTGATCAAGGATCTGTTGAAGCTGGTCGTTGATCTTTTCTCGTTCGGTCAGCAGGTCATCAAGGGTGTGTTGGCCTAAGATTGAACGCAGGTGCGTTTGGGCTAACTGGGTTGTGGCATAGAGAAAATTTTCAATGTTGATGACGGCTTTTTTGGGGTCAACAACCCGAAAATAAAGCACAGCGTTCACTTTTAGGCTGACGTTATCCCGGCTGATAACATCCTGAGGGTCGATAGCCATGGTCACAGTTCGTATTGAAATACGAACCATTCGGTCAACTAATGGTATCAAAATAACTGGCCCTGGCCCCTTGGGGACTCCCAACACACGACCTAGGCGAAAAATGACGCCTCGTTCGTATTCTTGCAAAATTTTGATCGACGATGCGATAAACGCCAGAGCCAACATAAAAAACAGAAAACTTCCAGAAGCCACGGACAACCCTCCTCAGGTTTTTGATGATTATGTCAGATATCTTTTCCCAGATTTTTGTATGGCTGAAGTTGAAGCCATAAGTCACGTTTTGCGGCAGGATCGGTTTCTAATTTGAAAAGATCAGGTCCCTGAACAACTTTGGCACAGCTCATCCCAAGCCCCTCAGCCCATTGACGAGAGGCCTTGGCTGAGGGCTCACCAAATGCCACAACCAGTTTGAATTCGTTTTCACCAATCACCCGTGTGTCGTTGGCCAGGTCGGTAAAATCCTTAATTTCTAATTCGGTGTTTTGATACCCGCATGCAGCCGCAATGCGGCACATGAGTTGGATTTGCCCCTCGGAAAGCGCGGCTTCACTATGAACCATCATCACACTGGGGGAGTGGGCCCTTGTTGGATAGCGTTGCCCCCGCTCTTCCAGCCAGTCGAGGTATTTGAGGTGTTTATTAGCGGGCATCATGCCTCGGGTATAGCACCGAGGGTGGTTAGGACGCAATGCGGGTCGAGCCCTTTGCAGGGTGGACTTTGCGAAGTTTCTTCAGCTCATTTTTGGCATCATCGATTTGGTGCGAGATCACATCTGGCGGTGCCCCGAGCATGGAGGCACGCATGAGGACGTAACAGGCCTTTCCGGGCTCGTTTATCGCCATTAGTGCGGCCGCCTGAACAAGCAGCGCCTGCTCGCTCCAGGGTTGTGCCGCAAACGATTTAAGGGCCAAGGCTTCGGCCTTGGCGGGGTTTTTGAGTTGCAGGTGCAGATCGGCCATCAAGCGAAAGACGTAACTCATGTTCTGGCTGTTTTTGATGTTTTCAAGTGCCAGCAACCCCTGTTCCGGGTGTCCATTTTTAATTTCAGCAATGGCCATGATCAGGTTGGCTTCGTCGGCCTCCCCGGTTTTGGTCAGTTCGCCAGCCAAGGCTACGGCTTCTTCAAGTTTTTCTTGCATAAAATAAACGCGCGCAAGGATAACGCTGGCATCAGTTTGCTCTGGATTCGCTGATTTGAGGTCCCGAAGCAGCAACTCTGCGCGGCGCAGATCTTTAATCCGTTCACAGGTGGAGACGATGGCTTCGAGCGCGTCGCGCGCGTCGGGATAATAGCGGCGGAGGCGTTTGAAATAATAAAGGCCCTTATTGACATCGCCATTTTTAATTTGAGCATGACCCATCGCAAGAAGTGCAGGGCGCATCCGCTGGTCGATTAAAAGGGCTTTTCGAAAATGATCGATGGCCTCTTCGGGACGCCCTTGTTCCATCAGGATTTGGCCAAGTTGGGTATGGCGTTCTGGTTGTTTGCCGTGGATTTCCAATTCGGCTGCCATCAGTGCAGCGGCTTCCCCCACCCTTCCCTTGATCAGGCGTAATTCAGCCAATAGTGCGTGGGCTCGGTAGTAGGCAGGTTGCTCGGCGAGCACCCCTTCGAGGATCTTTTCGGCGGCGCTGATTTGACCGGACTTGCTCAAGGCGAAGGCGTGAAGGAAACGAACACGAAGATCCTTGCCATCAAGCGTCGAGGCTTCGCCCAAGAGTTGCAATGCTTCATGGAACTTGCCTTCGAGGAGCTGCTTCTCGGTGGTGCGGATTTTCTGTAGCAAGGGTTCAGGTGAGGCGAAAGCGTTCAGAAGTTTGATCACTTTTTTTTCAAGGTCGTCGGCTTGAAATGGTTTTAGCAAATAATCGTTCGCCCCCAGATCAACGGCCTTGATGATGTCGTCTCGAGAGGCCTCTCCCGTCACGACTAGAATGGGAATATCAGACCCCAAATTTTGGTAGCGAACTTTTTCAAGGACATCAAAGCCACTGCTGCCGCCCATCGCTAGGTCGCAAATTAAAAGCGTCGGATTATTAGCTTCAATAGTAGCAATGGCCTGTGAAGCATTTGACGCTTCAAGTACTTCTTGGAAGTTGATTTTGTGTAGGGAGCGGCGGATTGCTTTGCGGCTCTGAGGCTGATCATCGATGATCAGGATGGTGAGGTCTTGAGGGTTAAAATTATATTTTGTGTCAGACACGTTCCTCCCCTCCCCTTTTTTTGTTTAATGGCTAACCGTTGGCCCCCTTGATCAGAGCCCGTGCCCCTTGGTCCGCCGGTGCAGCGGCTTGAGCCTGACGCCAAAGCTGCCGCGCCTCGTCGGATTTTCCGACCTTGTGCCTTGCGATTCCGGCCCATAGCAAAGCCTGGGAATGCCCAGGAGACACCTTCAGGATTTCGGTAAATTCCTGGAAGGCTTTATCTGGATGGCCACTGCGCAAATATAACCGGCCAAGATCTAAGCGGACATCCGGCATTTTTGGGTAAATCGAAAGCGCCTTGCGGTACTCGTTGATGGCATCTTGGGTCATCGATGACTGTTCATAAGAGCGGGCAGCCGTAACGTGATGGTTGGCAATACGACCCAAAATCAGGTCTGGAACTTTTTGCCCCGGCCTCACTTGGGAGAACGCCTGTTCGAAGATGCTGCGGGCTTCTTCATATTGCCCAAGGTCACACAGTAGGACCGACAGATTGAGTGAAGCCTCGGTGAAGTCGCTGTTGACCTTCAGCGACTTTTTGAATTCGCGAATGGCCTCGGAAAATCGGGATTGCTTGTGGTGGGTAACGCCAAGCAGGTTGTGGATGTTGGCCAAAGAGCCGTGAGTGGCGAGCGTGGACTTCAGTAGCTTTTCCGCTGCGTCAAAACGGCCGACGTTGAGGTACAACGCCACCTTTTTGTGAACGGCAACAAGTTCGGCCCGAATTCCGCTCATTTATATCCTAGCTTTCCCAATCAGGCGACGGAGGTCGCCTCAAAGCGTCTTGTCACCAGAACTTTGATCTGGCCCGGGAAAGCGACATCAGTCTCGATGCGCTTGGCGATTTCCGTGGATAGTTTTTGCAGGTCTGAGTCTTTTACCCGCTTATGACTGACTTCCACGTGCACTTCCCTGCCACCATTCATGATCGCCGATTTGGTGACGCCAGGGAAGCTTCGGATCACATCATCGATTGCGTTGAGGCGAATTTGGTAGCCTTCTTCGAGGTTGACGCGGGCTCCGGGGCGGGCCCCAGACAGCGTGTCGGCCGTTTTCAATACGAAGGCCATCGGTGTTTCAATAATCAGGTCGTTATGGTGGGACATCACGGTGTCGCAGATCATGCGGCGCTCACCATAGCGATCCGCATAGTCCCCACTAATCACGGCGTGGCTGCCTTCAATGCGATAGTCGAGGGCCTTGCCAATGTCGTGCAATATGCCACAGCGTTTCGCATCGGATGGGTCCACTCCCAGCTCGGCAGCAACCACACCGGCAAGCACGGCGACTTCAAACGAATGCAGGTATTGATTCTGGCGGTAGCTGGTCCGCCAGTTCAGGTAGCCAATGAGCTTTTGAACTTCCGGGTGGATGTTGTCCAGGCGCAGGGCGACGACCGCCTGCCTGCCAAGTTTTATCGACTGTTGCTCAATAATATCGCGTTGCCGCAAGTAAGCTTCCCGGCTCTTTCCCCAAGCGCTGCTGTTTTTTGAAAGCAGTTCCGCGAGTGCGAGGCGGGCTGCTTCGCGGTCAACACCGGCACCCCCCGAGAGGCGCAGTACGGGAAGAAAATCAGGATTTTCTGGACGCGACAATTCGATGTCGATGGTTGCCAGTTCCTTCATATCTAGCATTAGTTGCGAATTGGCCTCGATTTCATCGGCAAGCCGTACGCTGGGAATTTCCACAGAATTTAGCGTTTTTGGCCAGGGAAATTCCGGCGCATAACGAGACATGGCACGGCCGATGATTCGTTGCCCCGAGCGACGTCCAGATGACGACAAGTCGTCGCTGACGATGCGTAGAACTTTTTGGCATTCAAGCTGACGGCTTTCAATAATGGAACGCTTAATAGCGTTTTTAAGTTCGTTCGAATCCGTGCGCGACATCTCTTCCAGACGCCGTTTTAGGGAGGCTCCCCCACTTTCAAGGTCACGTTCAAGGCCCGCGTGGATTTCTTGGAGGGAGTGGACTTTTTGCGTGGCCACTTCCAGATTTTTTTCCAGCTTCTCGATCTGTCCCTCATCCGATTCAAACGTTTTCTCGCGCGACTCAAATTCGGCCTCAGCATTTTTTAGATCCTCGATCCGTTCCGCGAGGGAATCGTCGAGATCTTCACGCAGGATTTGAACGTTGGCGACGGCGCGCTTTAAAAAATCTTCGCTGACGGTCTCAGCCTGGATGCGGGCGTCCTTGAGGACCTCGGTTTTTTGGCTGCGATTGCCGGCGGCCAGCCTTCCCGGCAAGAAAAAAAATCCGGCCCGGAAGATGATGTAGCCAAGCAGTACGCTAACTGCGAGTGTGATCAGCGTTTGGTTGAGGTCAAATGATGGATTCATTGTGTTTTTATTGACTCCCGATTTCAGGTCTAAAGGGTGCAACAGCACCTCTTATATAATTCGTAACCCGGAATGATTCTCTTTACCATTAAATGCAGAGGCCTTGATTTTTGGGGCCTGTCCAGGCGAAGAAACGGAGATAACGATGGAACTATCTAATTTTATTAATGAAACTCTTGATCTTTGCGCCGCCGAGCTGCTCCCGCGGTTTCGTGCGGGCCTTGAGGTTCGAACCAAGGCCGACGCAAGTTTAGTGACCGAAGCTGATCTGGCGAGCGAGAGGGTGGCTCTTGCCCGGATTAAAAATAGCTTTCCAGACGATATTATTCTTTCTGAAGAGACCCACACAAGTGCTGCCCGGCGTCCTGAAGGCGCTTACGTTTGGATTGTTGACCCACTGGACGGAACCACGAACTTTGCCAATGGCTATCCCTACTTTTGCGTTTCCATTGCGCGCGGTGTATTTCGTGCCGACGGTTCAATTCAAGTGGTTGCCGGGGGAATTATTGACCCCGTTCGCGGGAAAAAATATACGGCGCAGATCGGCAGGGGCGCTTTTGTCGATGGGGTTCCCCTTTGCATCAGAGCCAACAGGCCGCTTGCCAAAACATTTCTAGTGACGGGATTTTATTTCACCGACCCAGAAAGGTTGTTGCCAGAAGTCGACCGGTTCGCCCGTGTCGCCCGTTTTTGTCCCGCCATCAGGCGAGATGGGGCGGCTGCCTTAGACCTTGCTCTGGTTGCGGAAGGCATCTTTGATGCTTTTTGGGAAAACGGCCTTCAGGTGTGGGATGTTGCTGCTGGATCCCTTTTGGTCAGTGAAGCGGGCGGGGCCGTTTGTAATTATTCGGGCGACGCGGGATCTTACAACCTTGAGGCAACGGGGATTGTCGCTGGAAACCCGGCAACTGTTGCCGCGATTGCGGCCCTTCTGTGAGACGTGGGATAATCGCGATGTTGCCAATCAAGGCAACGGGAGAACGATCGTCATGAAAAAGCACGGCCCCTTTGCTATTGCCGCCTTTATTTTAGTTGCAGGCGTGGCAGCTCCATCGGCGCAGGGCAAACCATGGATATCTACCGCCGACGGGGTTGAGGTTAACTGGGCGAGGCTTACGGCTCGTTTTGAAGGCATCGCCGTGTCTGGGCTGGCCGATCGCGAGGGACTCAAGGGTCTTGAGCGCACGGCCTGGCGCAATGGCTACGAGAAGGCTGGGCCGGCGCTGGACCGCATCTTAAAGGATCAGTACACCGTCCTTGGAATGCAAGATCATTGGCAGGCTGCCGGGGACGAGTCCTTGGCCAACGCCCGCGACGAAGTAAAAAAATCTGTGAAGTCGCTGAATGCGACATTTTTTGCGTCCGGCGCGATCGAAGTTTCGATGGAGGCGGCCCTTCAAGCTGGTTTTGCCAACGCCCTAAAGAAGGCCGGCGCTGGCGGGGCAAAGGTAAGTCAGTCGGAAGTTTCAGGTGGCGGTTTAGTTTTAAAACTTCCCGCCTCGGCCGGCCCATCGGTGGCTTTTTGGCTTATCGATTCGTCGGGGAAGGTCCTATTTGAGCCGAGCAAGGCTTCTGGATTGGCTTTGGCGCAGGGCTCAATGGGGCGCTGGTTCCGTGGTGAAATTGACCAGGAAGTATCTGTAATTATTGGCAAAGATCATGAAGTTATGAAGGTCTCGGAGGTTCGTGGAGGCAACCGATTTGTCGTCGACCCCACGCAGTTCGCGGCCCTCCGCGAAAACACCTTGAAGGCCCTGGTGGATGGCAAGGTTGCCTTGGTCGGACCGAGGTAGTTCTAAAATTAGATACTTTTTCATTTGCACACGGCATGAGCACGTGTTAAATCCCTCCGTCCTTCAGAAAAGAAGCGGTAGGGGTTTTTTTTATGCCCAAAATGAAGACGAAAAAATCAGCTGCGAAACGGTTCACGATCCTTTCTTCGGGAAAGATCAAACGCAGCAAGTGCAACAAGCGTCACATCCTGACTAAGAAGGATCGTGCACGCAAAAACAAGCTTAAGAAGACAGGTTTCGTTCATCCTTCGGACGTCGGTTTGGTGATTCGTTGTCTGCCAAACGGCTAATGATTTAGTGATTTAAAGCAGGTGTTTTGTCATGGCTCGTGCAAAAAGAGGTTTTAAAGCCCGCCGGCGTCGCAAGAAGTTGCTGTCCCTTGCGAGCGGCTTTCGTGGAACGAGGAAGAACTGCTACGGTACAGCGGTTCATGTGGTGCGTCGCGCACTCAAGTACAGCTACCGGGATCGTCGCGTTAAGAAGCGCGAATTCCGTAGTCTGTGGATCATCCGGATTAATGCCGCAGCTCGCGCTGCTGGCATGAAGTACTCGGAGTTGATGCATGGCCTTCGCTTGAAGGGCATTACACTTGACCGAAGTGTTCTTGCAGATATGGCTCTTCTTGATGAGCCAGCTTTTGCAGCGCTGGTCAAGGAAGCTAAGTCGGCTTTGCCGGCTGCAGCTCATTAGGTTTTCCTGATTTGTCTAAAAGGCCCGCTCCTTATAACATAGGTGCGGGTTTTTTCGTGTGGGGACGTGGTGGAATGGTAGACACGCTGGTCTTAGAAGCCAGTGCCTTTGGCGTGAGAGTTCAAGTCTCTCCGTCCCCACCACTTTCGGCCCTCGTGCGCACCGAGATGCGAATCTGGCATGCCCCCACGGTAATGATGTCCTGACTGGTCACAGGCTGTAGGCTGCTGATTTTTTTTCCGTTAATGAACGATCCGTTCATCGATCCCTGATCTTCAATAAAAATATCTCCCGTGTCGTTTACCTTCACCAAAAGATGCTTTCTCGAAATTTCTTGGTCGGCCTCAAACCGTCCGAAGTGTGAAGCCCGTCCGATGAAGAAATGCTTTTGGCGCAGTGGGATCTCTTCGCTGCGGCCGTCGCCATATTTTACTTGTAGGACAACGTAATGGCTCTGGGTCTGTCGAAGTTCCGACTCAATCAAGCTATCCACTAGGCTGGATTTTGGATCATCGAATTCTTTAGAGTTGGCTTTGTACTGTGTGGAAATGTGGCGTGTGCGCCGCTCGTCTTCCAGTGCGAAGCGCATCGAGGTTTTCCCAATCCTGATCTGATCGCCGTTTTGTAGTTTGGACTTCACAATCCTGTTTTCGTTTACAAAGGTTCCGTTCGTACTGTTCATGTCAAAGATGTGGTAGATCCCGCCAATATTTTGAATCTGGCAATGGGTTGAGGAGACTTCAGCATCATTGATGATGACGTCACCCTTTTCACGGCCGAAAATCGTCGCATCGCGACGGATTTTTATCGCTTCCGGAGATAGCCCCTCGCGCGTGACGTATAATACGGCGCGGTTCTCGCTCGCTTGTTTTGACTTGTCTAGGCTCATGTTCCAAAATTCCTACAGTTAGGCTTGGATTATTTCGGCATGATGCAGTTATTATTTGAGTTCACAGCTTTTGTTCGAACCATAATCTCGGGAACTTTCAGGGGCCATTTCGGGTCCTTGGCGGCAGTTAAACGAGAAGGGAGTCAAGATGAACGACACAAAATCAGGCTTTTCTGACAAAGAGGTTGAATTTTCAGAACTGGTTTTAGGGCTTTCATCGGCCGCCCTTCACTACCTCGGCGAGGGTCCTGGGGGTGAAGCGAAATCCAATGCCAAAAATGCGAACATGGCTCTAGCAAGACAAAATATCGACATTATCAGGATGCTGAAGGCCAAGACCGCGGGAAATCTTTCGGTCGAGGAGACGAAGTTGATCGAGGCGATCCTCACGGATCTGATGTTGAAATTTCATCACGCCAGCGGCATCTGAGATTACTCCGTGGGCTCTTTTTCCGTTTTCGCCGAGTCTCTCTGGATGGTGAGTTTGGTGGCGATAGGAAGTTCTTTTGAATCTTTGGCTAAGGCTAGAATTTTAAAAATTCCATAGCCCCCTTTGGATATTTGCAGTTCTAGCAGGCTGATGCCGGATCTTTTTTTGTCGAGCAGCGCCATATGTGATTCTGAACCCCGGATTGCGAGGGCTTGAATTTTTTCCCGGCTCAGGGTTGAAGCAGGCCCGCCAACAATCACGTAGGGGCCTTTCCGAGCAAGAATAATACCGTCATATCCGAGGCATTGGTAAATCCAAGTCAGAATTGAGTTCGGCGATTTATCGCCCTTATAAGGCATCACAGGGCCAATCTTGCGAAGCCGTTTTCCGTCATTTGTATAAAGAATCGGCGTCTTGCCTTTGACTCCCGCAAAGATGACATTTGCGCTGTAGGTGCTCGCAAGGGATTCCTGTCGAGCTTTGGATGGTTTTGCCCCAGAGTCTTGATTCAATTTTGAAGAGAGTTTGGCGCTGGACTCATCGATAAAGAAAAGCGGCGAAATCTTTTCAATGGCCAAGCCATCGGAGAGGTAATTTTTCTCTGGGCTGACCTCAATTCCTGCCTCGAGCAGGAGCACACGTCGTGGGACTTCTGCCATAGGCAGTGCGCTGTCACGGACCTCAGCAATCCATGCGTTAATATCAGGCAAGGGCTCTTCAGTTCTGGCCAGAACTGGCGAAGCCATCCAAAGTCCAAGAAATCCGAGCCAAAGAAACTTTTCAAAGTCCATTAGGGGCGCCGTTTTTATTTGTTTTTGCACATCTATTCCTCGCCGGTTACCAGTTGAGCACAATTCCAAACCCCATGAATGCAGAGCGCAGCTGAAGTGCAGAGACAGCCACGTCACCTGCTGCAAGGTCCACTTGGTGAAGATCCTCAATGGTGAGGCTTTCATAGGCGCCGAAGGCCAAAAAGTTTAGAACGTAGTCCATTCCAAAAGTTTTGAAATTAATTCCGGAGTTCCAAAATAAATCAGCACCTACGCGTTCGGCCGAAACCGCGCTGCTGCCAAGGATAGGTAAAAAGCTGATGGCCCGATCCAAGGCATACCATCCTCGGGCCGTGTAGTGTTTGGAGGCGCGTTCTGCGGAGATCTCCAACGAAAAACTCGGCTGGTTTCGGATTTCAAATTTTTGAGTCGAAATAACGGTACCGCTGGCGTCGCTCTCAATGGGCTGATTTGAAGTTAAGTAATAGCGCCCTAGCTTTGGCGTGAGCTCAAGTCTGTTAATAAAGTAAGGAATTTTGAACGAAAAAGATTTCCCCAAGACCAGTCGTGTCCATTCCAGGTCGACTGTTTTCTGGCCGGATGTATAGGCCGTTTTAGGGAATTTATCGTAATAAAACTTTATTCCGTTCAAGGGTCCTGAGCGCACCTCGACAAGGAGCCCATACATGCGTCCATTTTCTAGGAGTTTATCCCCTTTCAGCAGCTGAGTACCATAGCGCAGGCCAACATAACCCGACGCTGCGGTTTGGAATAAAAGGTCCGAAATGGAATCATACCCTTTGGAAAAAAGATTCTTTAGAAGTCCTGAACGAGCGGCGGAGATGAGTCGTTGGTGAGCCTCGGCGATGGCCGGTTTCAGGGTCGTATTCTGCCCTCCAGACCCTTGTGGTGAATGAAGCCAGACCCGCGACGAGCCGTCGTCACTATCCTTGAATTTTTGATCAACGGAATATTTTGCTGTTGGGACGAAGGTTGCGCGAGCAGAACTTCCTGTGCCAACGATTACTTTTATTTTTTCAACGTTGATTAGTTTTGCATCCCCCAAGTGAGCGGCAAAGAGTCGCCCTGAAGCAGCGTCTTGTTCGAGGCGGTAAAAAGTCAGTGTTTGGAGTGGGTCGAGCCGATCAAATTTTTTAGTTTTGAATCGTTGTTCTTTGTACTCTGCAAGGCTGAGTACACCGTCTTTCAGTGATAATCTTGAACGATCCATGCGACCAAGTGCCGGTCCGAAATCAAGTAGGGAATAGGCAATCAAACTGGCAAATTCCTGGTCCGAAAGGAATGCAGCGCTCCATTCAGTAAGAGGAATCGACACCGTGGGCTCAGATTTTACTTTCGATTTAGCTTTACCTGGCATGCCAAGAAGGAAGGCAATCGTGTCTCCCGCCTTGGTGATGTCGACGATAATTTTAAAGTCATTAGCGTTGGGTGTGCCGGCGGAGGCCACAGCCCTTTCCCCCACCTTGCAGGAGGTGGATGACGCGGGCCCGGACTCCCAAAGTGATTTGCCTTCGCTAAAAACACTGACAAGGTTGGTACAAGCAGCATCCCACCCCTGTTTTTTCTTGGGAAATGCCCCCGCTAATTCCGGCGCGACACGGATTTCGATGGCGACGGAGTAGATGGGCGTGATTGTTCTGACGGTCGCTGCGGCGGGAGTGGACTCATCCTCGGCGACCGCTGCGTTCGCTTTGAAAGTACCCGTTTGAAACATAAAACAGATTGCCGCCAAGGCTAGAGGACCTCGGACTTGATTCAGTTTTTTGAAGCGCGTTTTTGCCATAAACCTACCTATAACTGTTTATTTTCACTTGCCTGGTAAAAAATGCACTCGAGTTCCGCCTGACAAAGGATGCCACGGAAGGATGTTTGCGAACAAATTCAGCGTTTACTTGAAATAGGTTTTGGTCTTGAAACACGAAAATACTTTTTCCACTCTGAACGGATGCAGCAACCAGCGCTTGAATCTCATTGATGGAATATTTTTTCGCACTGACCAACGCGTCGGCTGGACCGGTAAAGACAAAGTCACCCTCAAGCAATTCGCGAACTCGGTCGGATGCGGCATTATTCAGTCCGGCGCCGCTAATTTGGGCGATCACCTCTTGGTCCTTCACGACAAAGGTTCCCGCAGGTCCGATCGCCGCCGGAGCGCTGAAGCCACTGCTGGGGGCCGAGCGCAAGATGGCAAGGATGGGTTTGATGACACCCGCCTTGACTGTGGTTATGACCAACGGGAATTTGTTTGGGTCGTCGGCTGTTTTGCCAGCTAGCCATGGCCCGCTAATAGGTCGCTCCTGTAGGTCCTTGAGTCCGATGGCCGCACTGGCAGATTGGCCTAAGGGGTTAAGTGATCCAATGAGCACGGGTCCAATACCTGCAATTCGCTTCACGGACGAGCCATCGCCCAGAAGAAGGGATACGTCAAAGGCATGAACAGAGGCTCCGCTGAGGTTCGTCGATTTGCTGGTGTCGATCAGTGTGCCCATGGCGATTTTTCCGGCATATGTATTGGGCTGACCTGTTGCAGCTAGGGCAACGAGGGTGGCCTTGCCTTTCGTGGGGGGACGAAGTTCAAGGGATAGGCTGGTTGGGGTAAGGTTTGATTTGAGGTTTACCACGATGTCCATTTGAGTTGTGGAGATCGAACTCAGACTGGCGACCGTCCAAAGGGTCGTACCGGCCTTCGGAGACACGAGGGAGGCCGTGGCGTCAATTTTTGGCTGCGGCTTAGGCGTTGGCATTGGCGTGGGAGTCGGAGTCGCCACGGCAGCCAAGGCCTGTTGAATGATTTTAGTGGTCTCAACAGCCTCGAGTTTTGTAAGGGTTGTCGTCTTTCCTGTTTTGATGTCTTTTTTTACGACCTCGGAGACGCCCGCCGCTCCCGTGCTTTTTGCAATTACAGATTCACCTGCACTAACTGTAATGGCTCCGTTTCCTGTCAGTAGGATGACTGGCCTGGAATCCGAGTTGGCCAGGGCCACTTCTGTCTGGCCTGAGCGTGTTGCGTCGATAAGAATCGTTGGACTCGAGACGGCATCCTCAAGGGAAGATACCGTAATGCGCGAGTTGGCAAGGCAGTCGGCCGTCCTTCCCGAATGAAAATTGATGGATGCCAGAGATGACGGGCCGGTCACGATTTGGTCGCCGTCGGAGAGTGTTACGCCAGTGGTCACTGGTCTGAAATCTAAATCACCTGACTTTACTTGGACGTTGCCTTCCATCTTTGAGATCCATCCAATTTTAGAGTCAGACTGAAAGCCGTAGAAATCAAAGCGCCGGACCGTGCCTATTGCGGCAACTGCAGCAATAAGCACAACCGTCAGTGCGATTAAAATCCTAGCGGGAAAGCTGAATCTAGCGGTCATAAAGTTGTCCTGTCTCCTAATTCTCTAAGGCATGATGGTGGTGTCGGAAGCCGGCGCAATAACTTGATTTTATCTTTCTGCCCCTAAAGCCCTGGGCCAATTGACCGATGCCCAAGATAGCTAGAGGGGGTTCAACCGATGGCGGGCAGTTCCAAGGTCCCGTTTACTAAATCACTGAGGGCTCGATTTGCGGTCGTGATCGCATTCGTTGCGACCTTCGCTATTTTGGTGATTTCCTCGGTTTTCAGCTCTCGTTTCGAGGGCTTCCTGAGAAGCGGCATCAGGGATGAATTGACCGGAAACGCCGAGAAGGCTGCCGATGCCGTCGGAGCTTCCGTAAAAACTCAAGTGGGTCAGCTGACAACCTTTGCAGCACCCTTGCTTCTGGCCGATTCGGCCAAGCAGAAGGTAAGTTTTTCAGCGTTTTTGCAGGGATTTCACGAATTTCTTACCCTTTCAACATTTCGCTACGATCCCGTCCGGAAGGAATTTCTGGCGACGGTTTCAAGTGATCTTCCTGACTTTCAAAAACAAGACGCTCTTTTTAGAGGCGGTGATTCATCTGAAATGCATAACGCATTGATTGCATTGGAACGTCGAGAGGTTGAGCATTTTGCCCGAGAGGAGTCACCGGAGGAGGCTGGGCAGCCGTCCTTTCGTTTTGTAAGTTTGGCCCGAGAATCTCGCCTTCCCGTTTTTACGATCCTCGTTAAATATCCTCCCGAAAAAAAGGGTAGTCGGAATTTTTCGATGGTGGCCACGTCAATCTGGCTGACGTCGTTGATGGTGGCCCTGCCGAAAACAGCTGCTTTAGAGACCAGCATCGTCGATCGATCTGGAACGGTTGTGGGTTCAACGGTGGTCCGTGATGTACTGAGTGCTCGTTCGTATGCGGGATTACCCGTGGTCCGTACGGCGATCGCATCGGTACAGCCAAGCGGCTTCTACGAGCGGTCGACCGAGGGTAAATTTGCTTCGCGTCTGCCGCCGCTGCTCAGAGACCTTTTCCCCAAAGAGCAATCTTATACCTTCAAAGGAAAACGTGCGCTTGATTGGGTTGGGGCCTTTGCGCGGGTCCAGAAACAAGGAATAGGGATGGATCAGCATTGGGTTGTTGTGCAAAAGAGGGCGGATGCCGTCTTCGGTGTTCTAAAAAAATCTCAGCTGGATACCTTTCTTGCGGCTCTATTTGTGGTGATCGGTGCCGTTGCCGTTGGCGTGATCTGGGCCGGAGAAAGTACGGCGCAGTTGAGTAAAGTTTATCACGCGACAGGTGAGATTGCGTCGGGCCGTTTTGACACGAGGATTGAGGGTCGAACGGATGATGAAATTGGGCAAATTGCGGGAGCAGTAAATCAGATGGCCTCTGATTTGAGGGAGCAGGTTGATTTAAAGGCCGAGAAGGGGCGCCTCATGCAGGAGGCCAACACGGCTCGTACGGTTCAAGAGACTTTTTTTCCGGCCGGGACTATTTCCGTCAAAAATCTTGTCATGACTGGCAGCTACCAGCCCGCAACCGAATGCGGAGGGGACCTATGGGGGCACTTCACGGTCCGCCCAGGGGTTGAACTCGTCTACATTGCTGATGCAATGGGACACGGCGCTTCCGCAGCAATCATGACGGCGATGGCCTATACGGCATGCAATTTAATTTCAGATATCATCAAGGACACGGCGATCTTCAATGACTCTCCCGCACAACTGCTGACCAGAATGAACAACGTTATTTTCGGCGCTGTTAAGGGAAAGATCAGCATGACCTGTTTTGCGATTCTCTATGATTTCAACAAGGGAGAGATGGTCTATTCAAATGCCGGCCATAATTTTCCATTTGTCATGTTTCAGATGGCTGAGGGATCTCAAAAGCCTGGGACACCTCAGTCGCTTTCGCTGAGTGGCAACCCGCTTGGTGTGGACGGCGAAAGTGTTTTTACGGATAAGAAACGCCCCCTCAGTCCTGGCGAACGCCTCGTATTATTTACCGACGGGCTCATTGAATGCCGTTCACCGGGCGGACAGATGTGGGGGCGCAAGGCCTTGAGTGCCAGCATGCAGTCGGGACACGCCGCAAACTCGGTAGAGGAATTGCGCGATAGTATTGTGGGCAAGGCATTTTCTTTTTTTGGGAATATCCCGATTGCCGATGACGTCACCTTGGTTGTCGCCGAGGTTGACCGAGCTTGGGTGGCTGGCGCTGTAGGCCCACCTAAAATACAAACGCCGGAGCAGGTGGAACCACCGATGACTCATTTGGCGGTGTCGTGATGGACATGTCAAAATACGAATTTGGCGCACAAAAAGCTCTGCATCAAGGCCTCCAGTATGCGAGAGGCTTTGGTCATCCACACTTTGAACCGGAACACGTTGCCCTTGCAATTGTTAAGCATGGCAAGGTGGGTCTGTCGAAGGAGGTCACAGAGCGCCTCAAGGCCCATCTTGAAAACCACCTGGCGAAAGTCCCGCGGATTTTTGGTTCTATCAAGATTGAATTTGGAAAGCGCCTTTCCGGGGCCCTTGACCGCGCGGAATCATCGGGTGGTGGAAACCCAGTTTCGGAAGCCGTTCTTTGGGATTCGATTTGTAAGCAGTCGACGGCGATCTTGAATTTTTTTGCAGGCTTCAAGCAAATGCGGTCTGAGCCTCGTGACTTTGTCCCTTTGTCGGGGATTGATCATGGCCCCACGACGGCCAAAGATTCCGTAACGGTGAATGATGGCAGCGAGCCCGTGGCAAAAAAGGCCAAGGCGACGAAGGAGGAAAAGGCCCCTCAGTCTAATCCCGATGAATTTAAACTGAATTCCTTTTTGAAGTCGTTCACCATCGATCTAACGGAACTTGCTCAGAAGGGCGATTTGGATCCAGTCATTGGTCGAGACGCCGAAGTCCGCCGGGTGCTTGAAATTTTGGGGCGCAAAAAGAAAAATAATCCATTGCTTCTCGGTGAACCGGGCGTCGGCAAATCAGCGGTGGCCGAGGCCGTGGCTTTAAAGATTGCCAGTGGCCAGGTGCCTGAAACCATGCGCGACAAACGTGTTTTGTCGTTGGACCTAGGCGCCATGCTTGCCGGTGCCAAATACCGGGGTGAATTTGAGGAGAGGATTAAGGGACTTTTGCAAGCCTTGGATGAATACCGTGGGCAGATCATCTTGTTTATCGACGAAATTCATATGATCGTCGGTGCCGGCAATCCCCAAGGGTCTGCAGATGCCGCAAACTTGCTTAAGCCAGCCTTAGCCCGCGGGTTAATTCAGTGTCTTGGTGCAACGACTTCAGATGAGTTTCGCAAGTACATTGAAAAAGATCCCGCTTTGGAGCGTCGCTTTCAACCGTTGATGGTTGAAGAGCCTGGCCGTGCTGCAGCCATTTCAATTTTACGTGGGTTGAAGGCCCGCTATGAAATTCATCACGGAGTCCAGATTGACGACGATGCGTTGATCGCTGCCGTTGATCTTTCCATTCGTTATGTTCCCGACCGTCGTTTGCCCGACAAGGCGATCGACCTTATGGATGAGGCGGCCAGCAGGTTGCGCCTTCAAATCGCCAGCGTGCCAGCCGTGCTCGACGGTTTACGCGGGCGGATTGCCCAACTTGAGATTGAACGCAATGCGATTGGCAATCAGTCTTTGAATCAAAAGGCTTTTGCCATCATTGATGCTGAGCTGGTGAAAGTCCGCAGGGAACACGAGCGCGTGGAGTTGATTTGGCGAAGCCATCATTCCGCTTTGGAATCGCTGCGCGAGGCGGAGGCTCGTAAGGAGGAACTTGCCGGGCTGTATGATGCCGCGAAATCTCGGGGAGAATTCGAATTTGCCGCGCGGCTGCAATATATGGAAATTCCAAATAATGAAAAACACTTGGCCGACCTGCGCAAACAACTTGATGTTCAGCAGTCGCAGAATTCTTTTTTACGACAGGTGGTAGGGTCGCGAGAGGTTGGTGAGGTTGTGGCGGCCTGGACGCGCATTCCGGTCGACAAAATTATTGAAGGTGATTCGAACCGCCTTTTGAAAATGCGCGCACGCCTTGAGGTGCGCATTTTCGGTCAAGATGCCGCCTTGGATACGGTTAGCCGGGCGGTGCGCAGGGCGCGAACGGGGGTCAACGACCCCAAACGTCCTCTTGGCGTCTTTCTTTTTCTCGGACCGACGGGGGTCGGGAAAACCGAGACGGCGAAAGCTTTGGCCGCAGAAATGTTTGACGACGAAAGCAAGATGATCCGAGTCGACATGTCGGAGATGATGGAGTCTCACAACGTCGCACGCCTGATTGGGGCCCCCCCTGGTTATGTTGGGTATGGTGAGGGGGGAGGCCTTGCCGAGGCAGTTCGTCAGATGCCCTACTCGGTGGTCCTTCTTGATGAGGTTGAAAAGGCTCATCCAAAGGTTCTTGATATTCTTTTACAGGTTTTTGAGGACGGTAGGCTGACCGATGGTCGGGGTAAGGTGGTTGATTTCCGTAACACCCTGATCATCATGACCTCCAATCTGGATGTCGGACTTATCCAATCAAATCAGGGCGGCCAGGCTGACGACGGTGGACTGCGCCGGGCCCTTTCGGAGACGATGAGGCCCGAGTTCGTCAATCGCATCGATGAGATTGTGCAGTTCCGCAAGTTGGGTCCAAAGCAACTTGAGATGGTATTGGGTCGATTGTTGGTGGAGCTCAATGACCGTTTGGCATTCAGAAACTTTCGCGTTGGTCTGGGCCCTGTCCTTCGGGAGCACCTACTGGCCATGGCGTCGGACCCCCGATTTGGCGCACGAACCATGCGAAGGGCCTTTCACAGTAAGGTCGTGGATCCGGTTTCGGACCGAATTTTAACCATGGCCGTGGCATGCCGAGGCAGTTGGCTCGTGGATTTAGACCCTGATGGGCGCTCGGTTTGGCGTGAGGAATTTGATTCTTCCCGCTACCTGCCCCCCGCCAAGGAGGGCTAATCAATGGCGAACTTGTTTGCTTTCGACGTTCCGGACTTGACAACTATGGGTCATAACAATAATTCTTCATCGATCCGCATCAGAGTTGGGGCGTCGACAAGCGGTAAGTCACTGGATTTTGATTCCAGTATTCGTAGGTTCGAATCCTACCGCCCCAGCCACTCTTTCCTGCTTTGTCTCCGCGTTTGGCACCTCCACTCATACCGAGGTTTAGCCTAATGGAATCTGGACTCATCGTTTTCTCTGGTAATGCCAATCGGCCTTTAGCCGAAAAAATCTGTCAATCCTTGAAAATTGATCTTGGGAATGCTTCGGTAAGTTCATTCTCAGACGGTGAAACCCGCGTTGAAATTGAAAGCAATGTGCGGGGGCGTGATGTTTTTATCATTCAGCCTACCTGCGCCCCAGCCAACCACCACATCATGGAAGCCCTCATCATGGCAGACGCCTGCCGCCGGTCTTCGGCGCAGCGCATCACCCTTGTGGTTCCCTACTTCGGTTACGCACGCCAGGAACGTAAAAGCGCCCCTAGAACTCCGATCACGGCAAAGCTGGTGGCGGACCTTTTTGCTAGCGCGGGCTTTGACCGGATTTTGTCCTTGGAATTGCACACTTCGGCCATCCAAGGTTTTTTCAACCTTCCGGTGGATCACCTATTTGCTAAGCCTGTTTTCGCTAAATATTTGGCAACGCGTCCCGACATTCTTGAAGATCTGATTGTTGTTTCGCCAGATGCCGGTGGTGTTGAGCGGGCAAGGGCCCTTGCAAAGTACTTTACCTGCGGCCTTGCGATCGTTGACAAGCGGCGTGACCGACCAAATGAAAGCACCGTCATGAATCTCATTGGAGATGTGAAGGGGCGTAATTGTTTGATCGTGGATGATATTTGCGATACCGGCGGATCTTTGGCTAAGGCGGCCGATACTTTGGCTGAAAATGGCGCCAAGGGTGTCTATGCCGTGATCAGTCATGCGGTGCTTTCCGGGCAGGCGTTATCCCGGATTGAAGCCTCGGCCTTGAAAGAATTCATTTGCACGGATTCGATCCCATTGAGCGAAAAATGTGCAAAATCAAGTAAAATCAGGCAGTTAAGCGTTTCATCCCTCCTTGCAGAGGCAATTCAACGCATACATAATTCCGATTCCGTAAGCTCACTTTTCGTGTAGAACGCATGCTAGCGAGACTCATTAGACAAACGCCTTGAAAGCCTTGTCAGATATCGCTATAAGGCAGGGTTCTGTTGGTCCTATAGATTTTAGGGTGAGTACCATCATGTCCGAAACGACGATGATTACAATCGAAGGAAAGCATCGCGCAGTCACAGGCAAAGGCGCTTGTCGCCGGATGCGCCGCGATGGAATGATTCCCGCAGTCCTCTGCCATAAAGGCAAGTCGACGGCGCTGGAAATTAACCCGAAGTTCCTTGCCAGGGCTTGGCAGAACGAGAAATCGTTCAACCTTAGCCTCGATGGCAAAGTGCTACCGGTCCGTATCACTGAACTTCAGCTTGACCACGTGAAGCGTACTGCGCTGCATGTGGATCTGGCTCACATCTAATTCTTTTGAATCAGATGTACCTTTTCCCGGGTGAAGGATCTTGAAGCTCCTTGTGGGCCTCGGAAATCCGGGGAAAAAGTATGAAGTCAGCCGTCACAATGCTGGATTCATTGTGGTGGACGAGCTGGTTAAGCGGGTTGGCGCTGAATGGCGGGAGGATTCTTCCCGTTTTGAGGCGTTGACGGCGAAGACGGTCATTGCTGGTGAAGAGTGTTTGGTGATCAAACCCCAGACATTCATGAACGTCAGTGGCAGGTCGGTGCAGAAGGCGGCGGCTTACTTTAAGATTCCGGTGAACGATGTCGTGGTTTTATACGACGATATCGATGTTCCCGCCGGGAAAGTAAAGGTAAGGACAGCCGGTGGTCACGGCGGCCACAACGGAGTCCGTAGCATTATTGAATGCTTGGGCTCAGCTGAATTCCCAAGGGTAAAGTTGGGGGTCGGCAAACCGCTTGAGGCAACTTTCCAGGTTGCTGTGGCGGACTGGGTTCTGGCTCCAATGGGAGTTCAGGAACTGGGGAACATGAAAAGTGTGATGGCCGATGAGGCTCTTCTGCGATTGAAAAATCTTTTTCAAGGCAGTAGATCATCTGGGCCTGGAAATTAACCTCCTTTGCCTGCACCAAAACGTAGTGCAGGCTGAGAAACCGTAAAGGAGACGGAAAATGCTTAGAGAATATGAGATGACCTTCATCACCCGTTCGGACTTGCCTGAGGCCGACTTCAACGGCGTACTCGCAAAGTACGAAAAGTACATGACCGCTGATGGTGGCGAAATCCTGAAAAAGGATGCGTGGGGCTCCCGCAAGTTAGCCTTTCCAATCAACAAGCAGCACCGTGGTAACTTCATGGTGTATGACTTTGCTGGACTTGCCTCCCATCTGACCGAGATGGAACGCTTGATGCGTATTGACGAAAACGTCTTGCGTTACCTTTCAGTGTTGCTCAACAAGCAAGTGGATGTTGAAAAGCGCAAGGTCGAGATCACGAACGAAGCTATTGCAGCTAAAGAACGCGAAGCTGCAGCCCGCGAAGCTGCTGAAGAGCTCGGCGGCCGCGATTAGTTCGAACGGTTGAACCAGGAACACCGATTCCGGAGTAGTGAATCATGAAAATTATTTTGAACCATGACGTTGACAGCCTTGGTCGCGTTGGTGACATTGTCAATGTTCGCAGCGGATACGCTCGGAACTTTCTTTTGCCGCGCGGCCTTTGCATGCAGGCAAACGAAGAAAATCAGGCGGCCCTTGCACACCACAAGCGTATCCTCGACAAGAAGCGCGCTGGCATGTTGGCTGAAGCTAAAAAAGCGGCGACCTCGATTGAAAAGACTTCTGTCACCGTGACTAAGCAGGTCGGCGAAGACGAGAAGATTTTTGGTTCGGTCACCACGGCTGAGCTCGAACAGCTCTTGTCGGCTGAAGGCATCAAGGTTTCTCGTAAAGACATTACGATCCTTGATGACATCAAGAAGGTTGGCGTTTACGCAGCACAAGTAAAGTTGCACAGTGATGTCAGCGCCAAATTCAAAGTTTGGGTTGTTGCCGGCTAAAACCGGTTCTGGTTTAGATTTGCAGGCGCTGGGTTGAGCAAGACCTTCCCCAGGGAAGGTTGCCATCCCGGTGCTTTTTTTTGACTTTTGCTTTCGAGTCCCATGGAACATACAAGAACACCATCGCCAATGGACGTTGTCGCCCCACCCCACTCTGTGGAAGCGGAAAAGGCCGTCCTTGGCGCTGTTTTGCGTGATCCACCCTTGCTTGGAATGATTACCGATAAGATCCGGGAGGATTATTTTTTCCTGGATTATCACCGTAAGATTTTTTCGGTGATGATGGGACTCGATGCCAAGGGCGATCCTTGCGACCTTGTCACCGTTGCCGACCGCTTGCAGCGACTTGAGCAAGACTCCCGTATTTCGGCGCCGGTTTATCTTGTCGACCTAATTCAACAGGCGCCAGTCGCACAAAACATCGAACACCATGCCAAGATCGTTGCGGAATACTATTTTCTTCGGAAGATGATTCGTGTGTGTCAGGAGACCATCGGTAAGGCCGCTGCCGCCGAGGGTAACATCATGGGGTTTGTTGAAGAGGTCGAGAAATCCTTTCTTGAGATCAGCAACGAGCAGGACCGTCAGGGTGGGGTCTCCACCCACATGGAGGTTCTTGAAAGTACCATCAACGAGCTTGAACAAAAGATGCTGCGTGCTGGAGAGCTCAGTGGCGTTCCCTCTGGCTTCACCGATTTGGATTCAGTCACCGGTGGTTGGCAGAAAAGCGATTTGATCATTCTGGCAGCGCGGCCTGGGATGGGAAAAACGGCATTTGCACTGAATTGCGCCATGAATTCAGTTAAAGCCGGGCATCCGACCCTGATTTTTACCCTGGAGATGGCAAAAAATCAGCTCATGACCCGTCTTATTTCCTCTGAGGCGCGAGTGGACTCAGCCAAACTCCGCCGGGCGGACCCGCTGACTGAGGACGAGCGCAACCGTTTGGTCCAAGGATTTCGTTCTTTTAGTGCCTTGCCTAAAATGCTTGGTATCGACGATACAGGCGGCCTTAGCCTGGCCGAGGTTCGTTCCAGGAGCCGACGCTTCAAGAAAGAGCATGGACTTTCTTTGATTATCATCGACTACCTGCAGTTGATGACGGCTTCCGGCAATCGCAAGCCAGAGAGCCGCGAGCGTGAGATTGCTGAAATATCTGGTGGCTTAAAAAATCTGGCTAAAGAACTTCAAGTTCCGGTCTTTGCCTTGGCCCAGCTGAATCGTGAGGCCGATAAGCGAATCGACAAGCGCCCCAAGATAAGCGACCTGCGAGAGTCAGGCTCAATTGAAATGGATGCCGACGTGATTTTATTTGTCTATCGGGATGAGTATTACGACCGTAATTCCGAAGATTCTGGAAAGGCGGAGGTCATTTTTGGCAAGAACCGCCACGGTGGTTTGGATACCGTGGCGTTGGCCTACCAGCCCTCCTTTGTCTCTTTCTATAATCTGCTTAAGGGATAAAAAAACCCGCCAGGACAGGCGGGTTATAATTGCTCAGAAGTCCAAAGGCAGCTCAGGGAGCGAAGCCGTGGATCTTCATTTTCTTGCGCAGGGTGTTGCGATTGATTCCGAGGATCTTTGAGGCATGAACTTGGTTGCCCCCGGTTCTTTTTAAAATTTGTCCAAGCAACGGCTTTTCAACCTTTGACATAAGTAGGTCGTAAAGGCCTTCTGGGTAGAATTTACCCAGCTGATCCAAGAACCTTCCAATCTTCACATCAACGAGATTCTCGAGCGAAAAGCTGTCGATCTTATCGAGCATGATGGGGTCGAGTTCCGGGCGAGTTTCAGTTTGAATCATGGCTCCGATAGAGCGTCTCGGCACGAGGTCTTGGTCGCGAAGGGATTCCACAGTCAGTGCTCTCCATGTAGGGAGTGAAGTAACTAGCAGCAGCCTTTGAGTGCGTCAACGATCATAAAGTTAGTTTCGCCTAAGAAAAATGTTGACTTGAAAAAAGCTGATTCCTCGTGGCATTTTTTGCCCACTTCAGAACCACCTCCAGGGCGTCTAGAATAAAGACATAAATAACTTGTCTTTCATCGACGACGATCTGCGGGGGTGGTATTTCTTCACAGGAATATGCCAATCGTGGAGCCAGGAAAAGTTATGACGAAGCAGCAAAACCCAGAAGACTTTGGGGACCTCAATAAAAACACCGCGCCGCCTGAAGGCGAGCAGGAAAATCGCGATAACGAATTTCAGGTTGAGCTGGAAAAAAGCCGCGAAGAGGCTCGGTTGTTTCAAGACAAGTATCTACGTCAGGCTGCAGACTTGGAAAACTATCGTCGTCGAAGCGAACGCGAGAAGTCGGACCTTTTGAAGTTTGCGGCAGAAAACCTGGTCAAGGACCTGGTGCCGGTGCTTGATAGTTTTAATCAGGCGACGGGAGCTGGGCGTGACGTTGTTCGCGACGCCACAGTCGATGCGACGAGTCTCATGGAAGGCGTGGAAATGGTGAGGCAGCAGTTGTTGGCCGCACTTCGCAAACATGGGTTGGAAGAGGTTCCAGCAGTTGGTTCTAAGTTTGATCCGAACGTGCATCAAGCGATCCAGCGGATCGAGGATGCCGATTGTGATGCAGAGACGGTGGCCCAGGAGTTTGCGAAGGGGTATCTGCTCAATGGCAGACTTGTTCGCCCGGCCATCGTCAGTGTGACGGTTCCAAGCAAGTAAAAGTTCCCATTCTTCGGGAACTCGTCGGGTATCTCGCCTGGCGATCTTGTTGTTGTGACAGGCATTCAGCGCAGTCTTTTTATTCAAAGACAAGTTACGGGAGGGGCAGGTTTTTGGATGGTCCGCTAAGGTTCCGTCGCCTGCCTCCGATACTTCACAAGAGACAGCAGAAAGAATTTTTCTGGCTTCACTTGTTTCCGAAGGAGATTCCGGATGACCGCTGTGGTTGTGACTCAAAGTCTTGAGATGAGTTCTGAGATTCCACTACTTCCCTTAAAGGATATTGTGGTGTTTCCGCACATGATTGTACCCGTCTTCGTCAATGAAGACCTTTGCATCAGCGCCGTCGAAACGGCGATGGCTGGCAATAAAAAAATATTCCTCTCGGCCTTTAAGGTTGCGGGGGAAGATGGGACGGGTCTGGAGGCATCTTTAGAGCCCCCGTTCGATGTCTATGCCACAGGAACGGTCTGTTCCATCATGCGCACGCGCAAACTTCCAGATGGCCGCATGAAGGTTCTCGTGCAGGGCCTCTATAAGGCAAAGTTAATCACGCTCCTTAAGAACGAAGGTCATCCGATGGTCCAGACCAGAACGGTTCTGGATGATAATTGCGTCAATGGAGCTCCCGAGACGGAGGCCATGATTCGCGCCGTTCGTGAAAACCTTGAAAAGGTCGTTGGCCTTGGCAAAGTCCTTTCGCCGGACATCTTGATGGTGCTTGAGGACGTGAATGAGCCGGGTCGTCTTGCCGACCTTGTGGCCGCAAACCTCGGCCTTAAGGTTCATGAGTCTCAGTCGATCCTTGCCCTGGCAAATCCAGTCGAACGCCTGCGCCGTGTCTACGGTTTCCTCGCACGGGAAATCGAGGTCTATCAAATGCAGGTCAAGATCCAGTCCCAGGCAAAAGAAGAGATCAGCCGCATGCAGCGCGAGCATTATCTTCGCGAACAAATGCGTGTGATTCGCAGCGAATTGGGCGACAACGACGGCAAAGAAGAGATGGAAGCCTTGTGGAAACGCATGGAAGAACTTCAGCTGAGCGCTGAGGCCAAGGAGGAGACGTCTCGTCAGCTGCGTCGCTTGGAGCGTATGCACCAAGACACCAGCGAAGCCGCCTTGACCCGTACCCACGTGGAAACCCTTTTGGCATTACCGTGGGGAGTCAAATCTCCTGATATTTTGGACCTGAAGAATGTAAAAAAGATTCTGGACGAAGACCACTTCGGTCTGGATCAGGTGAAGGACCGCATCCTTGAGTATCTCGCCGTCAAAAAGTTGAACCCCGAGGCAAAGAGTCCGATTATTTGTTTCGTTGGCCCCCCCGGCGTTGGCAAAACGAGCCTTGGTCGTTCGATTGCGCGCGCCGTTGGCCGGCAGTTCTCTAGAATATCTTTGGGTGGCGTGCGCGATGAGGCCGACATTCGTGGCCATCGTAAAACTTATGTTGGCGCCTTTCCGGGACGCGTTGTTTCCAGCATGAAGGCTGCCAAGAGCATGAATCCGATCATCATGCTCGATGAAATAGACAAGCTTGGAAACGATCACCGTGGTGATCCATCGTCGGCGCTTCTTGAGGTTCTCGATCCGGAACAGAATAAGGCATTTGTCGATCATTACCTTGGCGTTGCTTTTGATCTGTCCGACGTGATGTTCATTGCCAACGCAAATACCCTCGATACGATCCCGGCACCCCTGCGTGACCGCCTCGAGATTATTGAAGTGTCGGGGTATTCCGAGGAAGAAAAAGTGACCATCGCCAATCAGTATCTCATTCCAAAGCAGATCAAAGAGTCTGGCCTGGGTGATGCGGGCGTGGTGTTTGGCAAGGCTGCCGTTTCCACCATCATCAACAGCTACACTCGCGAGAGTGGCCTACGTGGCCTTGAGAAGCTCATCGCTTCAATCTGCCGCAAGATTGCCCGTCAACAGGCGGAGGCTCTTGATGTGGCCGACAACGATGATACCAAGAAAACCGTCGCGGTTCGTTTGACTCCGGCTCTAGTTCAGCGCCACCTCGGTGCCGAGCGTTATGTGGGGGATGCCATTCACCGCGAATCGACCGTTGGAGTCGCCATGGGACTGGCTTACACGCCTTACGGCGGCGAAGTTCTGGCAATTGAAACTAATTTGATTCCGACGGGCAAGGGTCGCCTTGTTTTAACTGGTCAGCTTGGTGACGTGATGAAGGAGTCGGCACAAACCGCCTTCAGTTATTTGCGGGCACGGGCTGCTGATTTCGGCTTTGATCCGGAATTGCTCAATAAGAACGAGATCCACGTCCACGTTCCCGCTGGCGGCGTCCCGAAGGATGGTCCGAGCGCAGGAATCACGATTGCGACATCGATCCTTTCGGCCTTGAAAAAAACGGCACCTTCGCAGCATGCCGCCATGACCGGAGAGATCAGCCTTCACGGTAAGGTCCTTCCAATTGGTGGGCTGCGCGAGAAAATGCTCGCGGCACTGCGCGAAGGGATCACCTCGGTGCTTGTTCCAGAGAAAAACCGCAGCTCCTTTGACGCCCTGCCGGTAAACGTCAAGCGTCGTATCAAGGTTCGTTTCGTGAAAGAATACACGGAAGTCTTTGAGGAACTTTTCGGAAATTCCGAGAATCTTAGTAAGTTGGCTTTGGTGGCTGACGCAGAAAAGGCTGTGGACGTGGGCGACGTAAGTCAGGATCTGGCTAGTTAAGGAGGCTTAATGCGAGAAAATTTTGCAGCGGCAGGTCGGATTCTTTTCCACGGCGTTATTTGGGTTTTTGTCCTGTCAATTCGCGTGGATGGACAGACGATTTTCTCTCGCGCTCACGAAGTTCTGGTTAATAATCAGGTGGTTGCGGCAATTGAAGGCCAGGCTGCAAGGGGCATCCAGGCCGTGTTAGACATGGCGGCCACCGGCGCAGGCAGGCTTCTTAAGGGCCGCGGCTAGGACTGAGGAGCCTCGATTCCCAATTAATTTTATGCTAACCCTGTGGCCTCTCACAGGAGTTTGCACGTGTCCGTACTAGATGTTCTCGTTTGGCCCGCAAAAGTGCTTGAAACTAAGGCAGTGCCTGTCACCCACTTCGATGACGCCCTAAAGGCGTTCGTCACCAATATGTTTGACACCATGCTGGACTCAGGCGGAATTGGCTTGGCAGCGAATCAAGTGGGCGACCTTCGTCGCGTCGTGGTGATTGAAATCCCATGGGCTGAAAGTAAGTATGCCGACCAGGAAGAAAAGCGGGAGCCTTGGCACAACAAGCGCTGGGTTTTAATCAATCCTGAAATCACTAAAAAAGCAGGTAAAATCCGTTGGCAGGAAGGCTGCTTGAGCTTTCCGGAAGTTTACGATTTTGTTGATCGGGCGGCAGAGGTCTGGGTGAAGGCATTTGACGAGCACGGTAAGCTTTTAGAGTTCCATGCTAACGACCTTTTTGCCGTATGCATCCAACACGAGATTGATCACTTGGATGGTATTGTGTTCTTTCAGCGCATGTCACGCCTGAAGGCGGATATCATCAAGAAAAAGATGCTGCGCCGCGGATTAGTGAACGAATAGCCCACGAAATAAGGAGGCGGCAGTGACTCATACGTCGGACGTCTTGGTGTCGCCCTCCATCCTGTCGGCTGATTTTTTGCACCTTGCCGAAGAGATTTCTTCGATTGAATTGGCTGGCGCAGATTGGCACCATATTGACGTGATGGATGGCCACTTCGTCCCCAACCTTACCTTTGGCCTGCCGATCATCCGGCAGATAAAATCCGTGGCGACCAAGCCCCTTGATGTGCACATCATGGTCGACAATCCCGATGAAGTTGCAGCAAGTTATGTCGATGCTGGAGCCGACTGGTTGACCTTTCACGTTGAAGCTTCAAAAGACCCTGTCGCCCTGGCAAAAGCCATCCAAGCCAAGGGGGCAAAGGCTGGGATTTCCCTTCGTCCAGCGACTTCCATTGAATCTTTAAAGCAACTTCTTCCCCATATGGATTTAGTTTTGATCATGAGTGTGAATCCTGGTTTTGGTGGACAGGCGTTCATGGCGGATGCTCCGGACCGAATTGCGGCAATTGCCGCAATGGCGGAATCGGCTGGGATCCGTCAGCGAATCAAGATCAGCGTGGATGGAGGCATAAATCCGTCTACAGCGAAATTGGTGCGAGCGCGTGGAGTTGACGTCGTTGACGTTCTTGTCGCCGGGACGGCTGTTTACGGAGCGAAAGACCGCCGTCAGGCGATCACTACCTTGAAGGAATCCAAATGAAGGCGTCGCCATTTAAACTCGGCACTGAAAATTTAACCGCCGCAACGCTGGTGGCACTGGCTCGTCAAAAGAATCCTCCGCTTCACGTTCAGCCGGAAGCCTGGCAGCGGCTCGAAGATTTTCGCAAGGTGGTCGAAGGATTCGCCAAAGCGGACCAAAAAACCTACGGAATCAACACCGGTTTTGGTTTTTTGTCGGACGTCAAAATTCCACCAGATAAACTGGCGCAACTTCAAGTGAACCTGATCCGGTCCCATGCCTGCGCGGTGGGCAATCACTTTAAACCTGAGGTGGTTCGCGGGCTTTTGATCCTTCGCGCCCACACCTTTCTGATTGGGCACAGTGGAGTTTCTCGTGAGTTGGTCGCAACCGTATTGGCCTTTCTTGAATATGACATCTTGCCCGTCATTCCAGAAAAAGGCAGCGTTGGCGCGTCGGGGGATTTGGCCCCGCTAGCCCATTTGGCGATGGGACTTATGGGCGAGGGCGAGGTTTATTTCAAGGACCGTTTGATGCCGGCTTCCAAGGCCTTAGAAGAGGCTGGTGTGAAGCCCTTTAAGCCTGGCGCCAAAGAGGGCCTGTCCTGCATCAATGGCACCCACCTGATGGCAACGCTCGGGGCATTTGCCTGTGTCGATGCACTGACTTTATTTCAGTCGGCAGACATTATAGCAGCGATGAGCCTTGATGCAATTCGTGGCACGCTCCGCGCTTTTGATGCGCGGATTCATCAAGTCCGCAAGCAGAGCTCCCAGGGTCTCGTGGCAGAGAATTTTCGGCAATTATTTGCTGGCCACGATGCCATCAGAGAATCTCACGCCACGTGCGAAAAGGTTCAAGATCCTTACAGCTTTCGCTGCATCCCGCAGGTTCATGGTGCGGCTCGAGGCGCCCTTGAACATATTCGTGAAGTCATTGAAGGTGATTTAAATTCGGTTACCGATAATCCCCTGATCTTCATTGAGGGCGATGCCGGCAGGGACGTCATCAGCGGTGGAAACTTTCATGGCGAACCGTTGGCCATGGCACTTGATTATTTAGCGATCGCCGCGGCAGAGATCGCTAATATTTCGGAACGTCGCATTGAAAAATTGACCAACCCCACCCAGAGTGGGCTGCCGCCGTTTGTGACCGCTGATAGCGGCTTGAATTCTGGGTTCATGATCCCTCATGTTGTTGCGGCCGCCCTTGTTTCTGAAAACAAAATTCTTTGCCATCCGGCGTCGGTGGACAGCATTCCGACGTCGGCCGACAAGGAAGACCATGTCAGCATGGGCCCAATCTCCGCGCGAAAGGCGCGTGAGGTGATTGATAATGCGATGCATGTCATTGCCATTGAGGCCTTAACAGCGACTCAGGGTATCGATCTTTTAGCTCCACTACAGCCATCTCCTGCCCTACAAAGGGTCAGGGTGGAAATCCGCAAAATATCGCCGACGGTGGATTCGGACCGTTCCATGCACCACGATATCACAAGGGTCAAAGCGTGGCTTTCTGACGGGAAGGCTGTGACTGCTTCAGGTATTACGCTAAGATAACAGCATCAAGAAAATGAACGGAGCGCCGCGTGTTCAAATCAATTCTGACAATGTTTGCAATAGTGGAAATGTCCTGTTCTTTCGGAGCCGCATTGGCGGCAGGAAAAATGGAACGAATTGGTGGCGACTACCGCCTAAAGGAAATATCTAATCACTGCTCCGGCAAAAAACAGACGACTTGCTTTCGTTTGGTTTTTGAGGCGCTGAAAATGACGGGCCGCTTTGATGTGCTGTTGCTCGAGAGCAGCCATGTCAATGTGGGTGTGAAAAAAGGTGACCAGGTTCGTCTTTCCGCAGAAATTGCCGAAGATCACGGCAAGAGCGCCGAGGTCTCGCAGGTCGTGCTTTTTGACGACTCCGGAAAATCACGTCCACCGGCATGGATGTTATCCAGCAAGCACAAGGCTAGTCCTGGACCAGCGGCGCGCTACATTGATATGCACGTGCCGCAAACTGACTTTTTAGTTCTCTGATCTTATGCAAGAGCCGCCTCGCATTCAAGACGATGGTCCAGTGTTGCCGCCGGTTGTACAGCCCGTGGGTGTGAATTATTGGCTTGGCACAATCTCAGGCCGACTAATGGTGATCAACACGATCGTTTTTTTGATCATGAGTTGGAAGTCGGGCTCACTGCTTCTTCCGACTCGGGATGTATTGCTTGAGTTTGGTGCGAAGGACCCCGTTGGGTTGGTTCGCGGCGAGATTTGGCGGTTTTTGACGCCAGTCTTTGTGCATATCGGGGTTATCCACTTCTTTTTTAATTCGATGGGCCTTTACTACATTGGGTATCAGTTGGAACGGATCCTGGGACGACGGTGGTTTGTCGCCGTTTATCTTGGAGCAGGAATTTGTGGAAATATCGCCAGTGCGGTCTCAAGCGTTGCGATGAGTGCCGGAGCATCCGGTGCGCTATTTGGATTGCTTGGTGCCGGTTATGTGTTGGAACGAATTGTTGGGCGGCGCATCGAACAGGTCACTGGTCGGCGGCCTCGGCGACGGATCTATGCCGGCATGGTCGTGATCAACATTATTTTTGGTTTGATGATCCCGGGCATTGATAATGCTGCGCATATGGGCGGTTTGGCAGCTGGGATGGCTTTGACCTGGTCCATGTTGCACGTGCGACCGAACCGACTTACCAAGCGAAACAAATTTGCCGGTTATGCTGCAATTGTGGTCCTCATTCTTGCTGCCCTTGCAGGTATCGGTATGTCAACCAATTCCAAACTATTGGTGGCCCGATTTGAAAAATTTGCGGATTCAGCCTCGTCGGCTCCAGAGGGGATTTACTATTTGGAACAGGCGTTGCGAATTCTTCCGGGTGATCAACATTTGATCGCCGAGAAGATCAAATTAGTTTTGATGTCTGCGGATCCTCATGATGCGATTGGAGACATTCGGCGCTTGTCTGGAAATCCCGGCGGGATCGAAGAATTGCGACGGCTGCAGCATGATTTCCAGCGCGATGGCCTTAGCCGCCAAGCGAAGTTTCTTGATTTTTTCCTTAGCGATGGAACTGGCCCAGAACCAATTTGAATTCAGGCAGCGATGATCGTGGTTTTGGCGGACCAAGGCAGGCGGTAAAGTTTGCGAAGGGTGGCCTTCACGGTGGGCTCTCTCATTCCAAAATCCATTCCCCGTGAAATTGGGCGGGCCAGTTTTTTCTGCCAGAATAGGTCCAGATAACGTGTGGCCTCCCGGTAACGCATGGTTTCCTCGAGGCTGAGTCCATCGCGGAGCTTGAATCCCAGCACCAGAAAATGACGCAGGCCTGGCAGGAGCACTCGCCCCCCGCTTTCTCCGACAAGTTCTGGCAGTATGATTAGTTTATCGACCTCGGCCTGCCACTCCAATTCAAGTTGGGTGGTTGCCAGATCCGAGCGTGCCCTTTGGGTCAGCAGGTGAAAGTGGCTCACCTCTTCAATGATCACCAGCAGTGCGTTAATTCGATGCGGGGTGTAAGGCTCAGACTCGTCAAAGACGACAGCCTGCTCTAGGGTGGATTGGTTGAATTTAAGGCCGACGTAAAGTCCGTCCTCTTGGGCCACGAGCAAGGCGCCGAAGGGCGCCCCGGCGCGATCGTCTGGCTCTGGTGCAAGCAAGCAGTCGCAGGCACTCAGCTCAATTTCGAATCCATAATATGACGCCAGGATCCCCTCGATCCGTGCCGTGAGCTCCTTTAATTTAATGAGGGCTGACATGGCGGATCAATGGGCGATCTTGTAGGGGACTTCAACGGGATCGATGCCCTGTTCGTTTAAAATTTTACGCAAACGGTCCGATTGACTTCTGGTCCAGCGGTCGTAGATGTGGAGTATATCCACGGCTTCCGTGCGGCGCCCCTGTTCTGACACTTCGGCCACAACGTCGACGGCCTGTACAAAATTCAGGGCCAGTGCCGTCAGGGTTTCCCGGGTGGCCGACTCTGGCAAATTTGGCGTCATGTGCTTGGCAGCCTGCTCGTAACCGGTGCTGCCAAGGGCAATGTAGTAGTCGATGTCAAAGGTCTTTCGATTGAAATAATCTTGAAAGAACCCGGTGATGTAAAGGCTGGTGTCGCCCAACGCCCGGTAGAGGGCTGGTTTTTGGGGTCTTGGCGCCTCGGAAGCATCGCGCAGCATGAAGGCCAGTGGCTTTTCAAAAAAGGCCGGCTCACCCGCCTGCGCTCCCGCCTTCCCCGCCGGCACCGCGATAAAGGAGCAAAGTAGGTTAACAAGATAGAATTCAACCTCGGCCGGCAAATTGACCTTCAACCTTGCCTTTGCTTGATGGACCCGCTCTTGAAAAAACTCCTGCGGTGTCGCTGTTAAACGGATTTCTTGAACCATGGTTCCCCCCGCCTTTTTGTGGGCCCGAAACTGGCCAACCGGCCAACAGTCTTATCGGCCACTTTTGGATTTCCTTGAAAGCCGCCTCCTGTCGGGGGGTTGGCAGGGCTATTTTGGGACTTTCTTTTTTGTTTTTTGACGAAATTTTTCGCCTAAAACCCACGATATTGCTATTTTGTCCTCATGACGAACGAGACCTCAAAGAAGCCAGCAAATCCCTCCGCCTCAATTGATACCACTGCGTCTGACCGCCTTGGCCTGGAGGAGATTGTCCATCTGGCAAACAAGGTTGGTTTGGAATATGCCTCAGCCAAAAAAGATGCCGACCGCTTGGAGCTACTCAAGCCGACCATTAGAGCACGCATCATGATCCGCCTTGATGATGGCGTATTGAACGAGACGCGCCTGCGCCGTCTCACCGAAACGGATCCCGAATACGTTGAATTTCTGGAGAAGATGGCAGAGACCCGCGGTGAAGCCGACAAGCTTCGCGTGCGTTATGAGTCCTATAAAAATCTTTTCGAAGCCAAGAGAAGCCTGCTCAGTTATCACAAGGCGGAGATGAAACTGGTTTGATGTTTTCTTGAATTATAATTGAAAGCGTCAACGTGAACGAAGTGCCAACTAAAGGAACCGATTCCCCTTCAATTTGAATTCCGTTGCGCCTTCCTTCATCCAACACAAAACCAAATCCAAGTCCGTGACGACCGGTGGGTGAGGAAATTTTCTGCCCTTGTAAAAGTAAGTGTAGGTCTTCTTGGGATAACCCAACCCCATTGTCTGCGATAACCATTTTCAGGTGGCCGTCGGAGATCTTAAACGAGATCGTGATCGCGCCTTCATAGGGCTTTCTGCCGGCATGTTCAATTGCAGATAAGGCGTTCTGGGTTAGGTTCTGAATGATCAAAAAAAGCGAGCCAGTCCTCTCCCGAACGATCTGATGGGAGGCATGATCATCGACGCCAACTTCAAATCTAATTTGCCTCGAGAGCACTTCTGGCCGAATTAAAAGTGATATGTCAGACAATAATTCCTTCACCTGGAGATCGTGGAATTCCAGCTGTCGGTCGATGTCTCGTAGGACAATCTTATTAATGCGCTTGATGAAATAAAGGCTACGCGCCAATTGTTGATGATCGATCCCTTCGTTCGAAGTTCCATTTAGTTCCAGGACCTGGATCAAATTTCCGAGTTCGTGGGAGATGGTCCGCACTTGCATCCCGATCTGAGCATTTCGCTCCGCGGCCGCCAAGCGTTCTTTGGCTGTTTCCTGCATGTTTTCGAATATAAATTGTCGACTCAAATCGCCCGTCCAAATTTCTTGAATTTTGGCGAAAAGAAAGCACGTAATTCCCATTGCAAAGGACCCATACACTCGATCCCGGAGATCTTCGGTCGGATATAAGGCAACAAGGGCGATGGTGCCGGCAATAAGGCCAACCGACGTGACTATCGCTCGGTTGGATTTTTTGATCATCGATACCTGAGCTGAGATCACAAGCGCTGACCAGGTCATGGCTGTGACAATCATCGGTGGCTGAAGTCCATACAGGAAGAGCAAACAAAAAATGCTTAGGTTACCAATCCAACGCGCTGCATTCCATTTGTTCGAGTACCAGTGAGGTGTCGCATCCGATTTTGCGGAGATGTTGGCGAGCCAGGTATTTGCGAGGGTGACCGATATACCCGCGCCAAGGATCCAATCGTGGTAGAGAGTTTTTGTGGTCGACGCCAGGTAATAGGAAACGACAAGAAGGCTAGTCACAGGCAAGACGACCCCAGTTGTAACTGCCCTTTGATAGCGTTCAATTCCTTTTTTAACATGAAGTGAATCGCTAGGATCGATCTTGATTTTTCCGACTGTCGGCATCCCAAAAGCCTCCCGAAGAAGAGCTGAATTTGCATCGGCGGGGTTTAGTCTGGACTTAAACAAACAAACAAACAAACAAAACCCAGTAATTTTTGGATTTTAGGCGCGGGCGTGGGGAAAAAAAATCATGTTTCAATTTCGTGCGGTGTTAAGTTTTTTTCGTGTTTGTTCAAGTTGGATGAGCAGGTCGGGATCCGTTGCAGCGAGTTTTGCGAAAATTTCAAAATGTTTTTTGGATTTGGCAGCGTCACTCGATTCCAGCACTTCACCGAGAAGAAAGTGAGCCTCGGCCATTTCCGGGCGAACACGGAGGGCGCGTTCCAGAAATCCTGCGGCCTTGTCGGCTTGACCCTTCTGGCTGGTGAGGCGTCCCATACCATAAAGGGCACTGGCCGTCAGGGGAGCCTCACGCAGGGCTACTCCATAGGAATCCCCAGCCTTGCCCATGTTTCCTGTCTCAAAAAAGATGTCGCCTTCGACGCTTTTCAAAAATGGCATGGATTCCTTGTCGGAATTCTTGAAGGCTAAATGAATTGTATTGAGGGCTTCATCAAACCGGTGAAGTTTGATCAAGATTCGAGCCGTAATGACCGACGCCTGCGTATCCTTTGAATCGGCGGCAAGTAGTTTTCTGCTGTTGGTTAAGGCTTCCGAATAGTAGCGGATCTTATAGAAGCTCCATGCAAGGGCTTTGAGGGCACGTGGATCTTTGCTGCGAGCACGCAGGGCCTGCTGGTAGCGGTAAATTCCATCACCGTAACGGCCTTCTGCGCGGCAGGCTTCGCCAAGGTAATAGTTGGTGTCAAAGTCGGCTGGAAACTTTTCAGCTGCGAGCTCAAGAATTTTAACGGCGTTACGGTAGTCTCCAGTTTTTACCAGCATGATGCCAAGATTGCGACCTGCAGCAGCGTTGGTGGGTTCGGTGGCCAAGGCTTTGCGGTACTGGTCGATGGCTTCACGTAGCAAGCCTTGCTTTGCATATTCATTGCCAAGGGTAAGGGCCGCATTGCCCGACGGTGTTTGGCAGGCGGTGATCAGAGCCATGATCCCTGCGAGTGCAAAAGCGCGAACACCAGAGTGACTTTTCATGTGCAGAACCTCCATCGGGATGGAACGATTCTTTTATTGTATCAAAAATTCGTAGGGGAACGTTCAGAGGTTGTCTTTGACGTAGCGTTCCTCGTAGAGGGACCAGCAGCGGTCGTCTCCTGAATAGAAAGCCAAGACCACCTGGTTGTATTGATAATCTTTATACTTTGCTATTTTGTAAACATAGTAACGGAGTTTGGCAGAGCCACTGCGGCCGCTGACCATTCGGTCAGGCGTGGGCATGAAGTCATCAAGAAAATAACATTCGTTCGGTGTATTCTTCAAAAAGGGCAGTGCCACTGGATCTTCCGGCTTGACGGCAATGCTTGTCTGACATCCGGCGACAATCGTAGCCAGGGTTGCCAGGTAAAACAGCGGCGATGGTTTTCGTATAATTCTCATCACTCGGAGAATCGGTGTCATGATGGCAAAGATTAATCATCAGGTTAGGTTTTGGTTTGGCCTTTCATCATTTTTACAACAATTTCTCTGTATTTCAGCGGTGCTTCAGGTGCTGGTTTTTTCGCAGGTGTCTTGTACGACCGCTGGGAAAAAGGTCCAACACAAGTGGGCTGCTTTGGATTCAAGTCTTGATTTGGAGTGCTCACCTTGGCCGGGGGTTGATGACCTGGCGACCATATCGGATGTTGTGTTTCGCAACCCCGCAGGAGGCGAAGTTCTTGCGGCTGGCACTGGGCTGGATCGCAGCGGCAAGGCAGCCATGTTTGTTGCAGCGATTTCCAAGGACAGCAACATTGAAGCCGTGATGACCACCTACAAGGGCCCCCCGCCGCATTTGTTTAGGGGTTCTTGTCCATTGCCAAATCCGTCATCTGGGGCGGTTTTAAGGGCAGAATGGGGCGCTGCAAATAAAGATGGATGCCTGGTCCTTGGGCGTGACGCCGCTGACGCACCCGCCGTTGGGTTGATGGCTTCGTCTGGCGCAACCACAGCGATTTCCTTGGCGGGAATGGCCAAAGGTTTCGCCTCTGGACAGTCGGTGGTGCCGAAGGCCCTTGCCGATGGGTCTGTGCTCGTTGTGGCCGAGCCTGACCTCAGTGACGCTGTCAAACAGACACTTCCCTGGGTTAAGTTGAATGCTGAAAACATCATTGAATCCGGGGTCTTGAATCTAAAAGCGGGGGCCACAATTGAGAGCGCTCGAGCGCTTCCCGTAGATGGCGGTGTTTTCTTTGCGCTGGTGACGGGCGATAGCCTGGTGGGCGAAGGTGGTCTTGAAGTGTCGTTCTTTCGTTTTGGCCTTTCCGACCCCGTTTGGTCCAAGTCGATGAAGCTGGCGCACACCCATCTTGGTGATCCCGCCCTTGTGAGCGATGGAAGCTCTGGCCATGCCGTCCTAATGATCCCAAAATGGGTTGACCTTGAGAGCACCATTGGGACATACAGGCTAAGCCCTGAAGGCCTAGTGGCATCAGCTAATCAGGGGATTTTTCCCGGTGCATCTGTGGTGGTTGATAGCTCTCAAATAACAGGCGGCGCTGCGGTGATGATCCGCAGCCGGACCAAGGACAAATGGCGATACAAACTTTGCGAAATGAAATGGAATGCGGCACCCTTGGATGGACCCGGATCCTAAGAGTTTTTTCCGCTGATATCAAACTCGCCCACTCTGTTTTTGCGATGCCTTTTGCGATGGTCGGTCTTGCGCTTTCCGGCGCAGGTTGGCCCAGCCTTTCCCAAACTCTATTTTTGCTTGTGGCGATGGTTTCCGCACGCAGTTTTGCCATGGGCATGAACCGGTACCTAGACGCCGACATTGATTCCCTCAACGAGCGCACTGTTTTGCGCGCCATTCCAGCGGGACGCCTTGGTCGTGGCCAGAGCCTCGCAATCACGGTGGCTACGGCTGTGATTTTTTTAGCGGCAGCATTTGGACTTTCGGCGATCTGCGGTTTATTGGCGGTGCCTTTGCTGGTGATCTTGGCCTTTTATTCTCAAATGAAGCGAATTGGTTGGCTGACCCATTTTTACCTTGGCTTTTGTTTGGCCATGGCACCCGTCGCTGTGTCGATCGCTTTGACGGGTTCGGTTCCTTTGGCCACCATGTTGGTGGCGGCGGCGGTAACCTTTTGGACTGCTGGTTTTGACATTCTTTATTCTCTGCAGGACCGGACGTTTGATCAGGCGCATGGTCTGGCAAGCATTCCGGCCAAATTTGGTGCGCGAAACTCTTTGTGGATCAGCCGCTTTTGTTTTGCGGCGATGATTATCCTGCTGGCGTCGGCGGGGCTCACGGCTGGCGGCGGAATTTTTTGGTATGTTTCCTTGATCGCAGTGGCGGCTCTACTGTTCTGGGAACACTGGATTCTACGAAATAATGCTGAAAATATTGATGGCCATTTGATCGACAAGGCTTTTTTTACTGCAAACGCGTGGGTCAGCGTGGTTTTCTGCGCTGGCGTTCTGATGGACCACCTTGTATCCGCTTGGACGGTATTTTCATGAGCGCAAAACCGGTTCCAGAACGCCGCGTGATGATTGCCGTTACCGGAGCCTCTGGCAGCATTTACGCAGAGCGTTTGATTCAGCAATGTTTGGCGCGTTTTCCGCGAGTTTACATTGTGGCAACCGATGCGGCGCGGCAGGTGTCCGACCATGAACTTTCAGAAACTTCTTCAAACGGCGGTGTGTCTCTGCGCCAAATTTTGGCAGGCGATATCCCAGAGGCCCACCGCGAGGTGATTCGTTTGTTGAAACACGATGATCTTTTTGCGCCAGTCGCCAGCGGGTCCTCTGCGCCAACAGACATGATCGTCGTTCCGTGTTCGATGGGTTCCCTTGCGCGCATTGCCCAAGGTCTATCGAGCAACCTGGTGGAGCGCGCTGCAGATGTCGTGTTGAAGCAACGCCGCAGGTTGATTATGGTTCCGCGTGAAACGCCACTCAATGCCATTCACTTGCGCAACATGCTGACACTTAGTGAAATGGGGGTGGACATTGTCCCCGCCATGCCGGCCTTTTACCAGCATCCCAAGACCATTGATGACATGGTGGATTTTGTGGTGGGCAGAATTTTAGAACTTCTGGATGTCGAACATGGCCTCTACCGGCCGTGGAATTCCCGGATGCGTTGAGTTTTTTTATGAAACGGTTTTGGCCTTAAAACCAGCGGTGTGGAGTGCTCCAAGGATCGCTGCCTGCTGCTGCCGGTCCGTTGTTTCAAGATCTACGTCGATCCGCACTTCATCATAGTAAGACATGCCGAACATCCGGTTGTGTTCCACTTCGACCAGATTTCCGCCTTGGGTGCTCAGGATGTTGAGAAATTCAACCAGCTTTCCTGGCCGATCTTCGATGATGCACGTCAAACGCATGAAACGGCCAGAGCGCAAAAGTCCCTTGGTGGCGATCCGTTGCAGCAGATTGGTATCGATGTTTCCACCAGAGACAATACATACCACGGAGGGTGCGGTGCCCTTAGGCATGGCAGGCGAGAGCAAATCTGCTTTTGATAACTTGATCAACGCGGCCGCCGTAACGGCTCCGCAGCCTTCAGCCAGCAAGTGATCGCGTTCCATGAGGCCCATGAGCGCATCAGCAATTTCATCTTCAGTAACGAGCACCACCTGGTCCACGTATTTTTGAATCATGTTAAAAGTAAGTTCGCTTGGTTGTTTGACGGCGATGCCGTCGGCGATCGTGCGGTGGTTGCTTGAAGGTACGATCTTTCCGGCAGCCAGGCTTTTCACCACCGACGGGTAGGCTTCCGTCTGGACCCCGATCACTTTGACGTTGGGAAACTTTGTTTTGTAGGCGCAGGCGATCCCACTGATCAAACCGCCACCACCAATGGGAACAATGATGGTTGTGGCATCGGGGACTTGGTCAAATAGCTCAAGGGCTACCGTCCCCTGGCCGGCGATGATCATGGGGTCGTCAAAAGCATGGATGAAGTGGCCGCCGGTGGTGGCCTGAAATTCCTTCGCTGCAGTGAAGGCAGCGTCGTAGCTCTCGCCTGCAAGGTTGATGGTGGCGCCCAGGTTTTTGGTCGATTGCGCCTTTACCATCGGTGTTCTGGCTGGCATGAAGATCGTGGCGTGAACGCCGAGGCGCTTGCAAATCTGGGCGACACCTTGGGCGTGATTTCCTGCGCTGGCGGCAATAACTCCCTTCTCAAGGCTGCTCCGAGGGGCAGACAGCAGGGCGTTGGAGGCTCCCCGAATTTTAAAAGATCCCGAGAGGTTCAGACTTTCTAGCTTCAAATGAACTTTGCAGTTCGTTAATTCTTCCAGAAAATACGAGCGTTTTACCGGGGTTGCGGCGACGATCTCGCGAACGCGGGCCCATGCCTGTTCAATTTGTGTGATGCCAATCATGTTGCCCTGCGCCATTGCTGAAGGTGGGTATTTAAGGCTCTTCAGGATAAAATAAGAACCACAGCTTCTCAACTTTACAGTGACTTTTCAGAGGTTCGCAATGACTGTCGTGTGGATCGTCGAAAACCCGGCATCCGAAACCTCGCGCATGACAAGCCTGTTGTGTGGTTTTGTAGCGGTGCGCGCCTTTGCGACCGTGCGTTCGATGCTCAGGGTGGCATCCTGCGAGCCGCTGTCATCTGGAGGTAGCCCAAAAATTATTCTTTTAGATCGCGAGCAAGTTTTCGTACTTCAATCATCAGAGGCGGTCATCTCTGATATTCGACAGGTTTTGAACCGCAATGGCTGGCGGGACGTGAATCTCCTAGTGGTCGATGAACACCGTGAGGATCTGGTTGATCGCGTTCGTCACTTGATTTCGAATGCCTCACCACCGATGGCCGAGGTCCGGCAAATCCACGAAGGCGATCTGAGGGTTGATTTAGATGCTGGCAAGGTGATCTGTTTGGCCTGCGGGCAACACGACACCTTATCTCCAACCGAGACGCGTTTGTTGCGGCTTCTACTCGAGCACCGGGACCGTGTGATCAGTCGTTCTGAGGTTATTGCCAAGGTTTGGAATGGAACTAAAATCGCGCCACGCAGTTTGGATGCTCACATATCTCGATTGCGAAAGCGGATTGGCTTCACAGGAGTTGTCCTGGAATCAGCCTACGGCGATGGCTACCGCCTTTCGACAGGAAGTGGTTGCGAGGCAGCCAGTGGCCGAATAACTGCCTCGCAGGGCGGTTCAACCGGAATTGGTCGCTCGGCAGAGCGGTCCTAAGCAAGTTGGTAACCACAGTTAACTGCTCGGAATCACTAAGTTAATGTAATACTAGAAGCGTCTATGGCTCTAACTTTAGCCGCAACTGGCAACCTCTGGAGTCCAGACATGATGGTTGAAAATCGCGACGAAATTGCACTGTTGTTCATCGACGACGATCCCTTCATGAGAGACAAGGTCAAAGGCGATCTTGAGGGCGCTCAGGCTTTTGATGGGCGACATTTCGCGGTGCGCCTTTCAGGCGATCCTGCGGATGCACTGGCCCAGGCTAACGCATTAGGAAAAGTTTTGGGGCGGGATTTTGTCGCCCTTGTGGACCTGTCGCTGGAGGGCAAAAAAACTTCCGGCATGGAACTAATTCGTGGCATTCGTGCCTGCCATCCGCTGGCTTGTATCATCGCCTTTTCTGATTTTGACGATCCTCAAACGGTGCGCGATTGCCTTCTTTCCGGTGCAGATGACTTCATTTCAAAAAGGTCGGAAGGCGACGAATTGATCCACCGAATTAACATGGCTGGAAATATTCTGCGCCAGGCCATCGCAAAACCCAATCAGGCGTCAGTCGGCGGAGCTTCACCCATCCATCGGAGCTCGACGATGGACATGCTGGCCAAGCGTGGGGCGAGAATCATTCCCTCGGCCGTATCCTCTATCTTGGTCTACGGCGAATCTGGCACCGGCAAAGAAGTTGTCGCCGATGTTTTCGCCAACCTCGTGGGAAAGGCCGTGCCTTTCCTTAGGGTCAATTGCGGCGCCATTGCACCGACCCTGTTGGAGAGCGAATTGTTTGGCCACATGCGCGGCGCATTTACTGGCGCGGCCTCGGATCGCCGTGGTTTTTTTGAGGCGGCATCCGGAGGTTGGATTTTTCTGGACGAGGTGGCCATGCTGACCCCATCAGCCCAGGTGGCTTTGCTTCGGGTTCTTGAAAATCATGAGGTGGTTCGCCTTGGCTCTTCGAAACCTGTTCGGGTGGATGTTCGAATCATTGCTGCAACCAATGAAAGGCTCGATCAGCTGGTCGCCTCGGGACGCTTTAGAAAGGACTTATGGCAAAGGTTGCGCGAGGTCGAAATTGAATTGCCTGCATTGAGAGAGCGCCGCGGGGAAATTCCTGGGCTCGTGCAGCACTTTTGTAAGATTATGCCAGGCGGACCCTACGATGTTACCGAAACCGTGATGGATATCTTGGCGGCGGCACCGTGGTCGGATGGCAACGTCCGCGAGTTGCGCAACTGCCTTCGCGCCATGACGGAATTTGCGACACCAGATCGGCGATTGACGCCGCTGTCGCTGCCAAAATGGTTGTGGTCCGAGGAGGCAAATGAATATCAGGACATCGATTTAAAGGCGGCAAGCAGTATTGATGATGGCGCCACTTCTGTTAACACCGTTCGATCCATGCAGATTGAAATTCCTGCATCGTTGCCAAATCCGTATCAGTATGAAGATCTTTGTGATTTGGCGTTGGTTGCCCTAGTGCGTCGGATCTTTAGAGAACGGGGGAAAGTTTCCCTGCGTTCCTTGTCGCGCCTCATTGGTTTATCGCGTGGGACATTGACTTTGAAGCTACGCGCCGCAATGGATAAAAACCTTGTCGGCATTGACGAAATTCAGAGCCTGTTTGCCATCCAGGCCAAAGACGACTGATTTTTTAGGAGAGGCGCTCTTCCCAGCCCTTACGCTTGAAAAACTTTCCGCGGAATTTTTTGTGGTTGGGATTTTCAACGACAAATCCACGCCCGCGTTCATCGTCAACCCAATCGATTGTAGATCCGCGGACATACTTGGCCGTGTCCGGATCAAGGATAGTCGTGACATCGTCAAACGCCTCGATGAGATCTACATCCTGGCGGGTGTCAAAGCTGACTCCGTACTCAAAACCGTCACAGCCTTTCGCCGAAAGATAAACGCGCAGATCAAAGCCTGCCCATTCTGGATTTCCAGCTCTCAGGGTTCGGGCGGCTTCGAGGGCTCCCGGGGTCAGGGTGACCAGCAGCTCCTGGTTCATTTTCATACCTTTAAGGAGAACGGTGTGAAGTTGGTGTCGTAGTCGTAATAGTCTTCGTTCTCTGCCCGTTTAATGGCAGCTACCACGCGGTAGGTCAAGGGGGTCGCCAGAATCTCCCATAGGACCTTGAGGGCATAGTTGGTCAAAGCGACCGTGATCAGGGTTTCGTGACTCCAGATTCCGATAAATGCAAGGGGATAAAAGATTGTTGAATCAACGGCTTCCCCGAAAACCGTGGAGCCAATGGTGCGGACCCACAGGAACCTGCCCTTGGTCCAAATCTTTAGCTTTGCCAAGACAAATGAATTTGTGAACTCACCGGCGAAATAGGCAATCATCGAGGCGGCGACGATCCTTGGGGTGGATCCAAAGACCTGCTCAATGGCGGACTGGCCTTTATAATCTGCTGCGGCCGGCAGGTGAATCACAACCCAGGTCATAAGGGCCGAAAAAATGAGAGCAGCAAATCCAGTCCAAACAACCCGCCTGGACCGCGCGTAGCCATAAACCTCAGTCAAGATATCGCCAAAAAGGTAGCTGATCGGAAAAAACAAATTGCCTCCCCCAAAGGTCAGGCCGCCAACTGTAACCACCTTGCTCACACCAATCAGGTTTGAGCAAAGCAGGACTGTGACAAAAATGGCCATGATCAGGTCGTAATATTTGTAGACGCGGCGATGTTCAGACATTGCTTTGGTCCGCCGTCTTTCCGGGGTAAAATCTGCTGGTTCGTGGAACCCTCTGTCACTCGTAGGAATAAAGCTACCTTGCAACGGCAATCACGACAATGGAATCAATGGTTTTTGTGGGCCACGTTGCTGCTCCAGATGTGGCCGTCTGTCGCGGCGGCCCAGGCCTATAGTTGGTTGGCCTACGGGGATTTTCGTGGTCAATTTGAACCTTGTGGATGCGACCCTCGGACGGATCTTGGCGGGGTGCAGCGACTTGCTGGTTTCGTCCAGCGCGAGAGGGCGCTGAATCCAGAGGTTTCCTTTTTTGATCTGGGCAACAACATTGCCCCGCCCCATGCGGAGGGCGACCGGGCCACGCAGGAAATCAAAGACCAATATATTTTAGAGGCACTCGTTCGGATCAATCCAGCTGCCATGCTGCCTGGGCGTTTTGAATTGCTGCGTGCAAAATGGTTTGGCGAGGCTTGGAGCCGTTTAAAATCCCAATCAAAAGCGGGCGGTCCCCTGCCCTATGTCCTCTCAAACCTAAATGATGCGTCTGTCCCGCAGTGGTTGAAGGACACCGCAAGGCCGTACCTTAAAACCAACGGCGTGGCCGTGTTTGGGTTCACTTGGGACAAGGAACTTGCGTCATTTTTGTTGCCGGCGAATTCATCTGCTGGAATCAAACGCCTGAGGATTCTCGTTCGCAACGAAGAGCTCAAGGGTCTTCGCAAAATTCTTTTGTTTAGCGGACCGGACGATCAATTGAAGTCCTTGCTGAAAATAAACCTCTTTGATGAAATCATCTCTAGCAACCGTGCCTTCGACGCCGCAAAACCTGATCAGCCGGACCGTATCAACGAGGATCGCTCTATCCTTCGCCTGACCTCTGCTCGTGGGCAGAAGGTGTTTCAAACTCAACTTGGTGGGCAAGGCGTTTTGCGAGGTGGCGCCGCCCGACGGGTAGAAGCAAAGTCGCTGGAAGTTCTTTTATCAAGGGAAACGACCAGCCCCGGTGTGTTGGATCCCTTTGCCTCAAAAACTGTCAGTTGGCTGGAACGAGATTCTTTGAATCCAGATGTTTGGAGTGGCTTTTTTAAGGCCTATGAATCAGCCTTAAAAGATAGCTTCGGAGAGCATGCCAAGCTCCGTTTGGCAGACCTGGCCAACACGCCTTATGCTGGGTCCCAGGCCTGCAAGGGATGTCACGCCGAAGCTTACGATGTATGGCTCAATTCAAAGCATTCAAATGCGTTCCAGGATCTCATTGCGAAGGGCAAAAACCACGATGCCGAATGCGTCGGGTGTCACGTTCTTGGTGGGTCAGAAAAAGGCGGATTCGTTTCGCAAGAGGCATCTCCCCAGTTCATGAACGTGCAGTGCGAGAATTGCCATGGACCCCGAAAGGAGCACGCGGCCAACCCGACCGTCAAACCAACTTGGAAGCCAGCAGGGAATGATTTTTCAAAAATCTGTGTGGGCTGCCATCATCCGCCCCACAGCCCTGAATTCAACTACAAGGCCTATTGGGGAAAAATAATTCATGGCCAAATGGCGAATTAGTTTTCCGTGGGGATGCACTCAATAATCAGAGGCGAACAGTAGTAACTAGTCGTCAGGACTCCAGTGACAACCTCTCCTGGAAAGCAACTGATGTTGTTGGTCAAGCGCCTTGTGCCGGTTCGTACGGTGCAGTTGCCCCGTCGACTTGCAGGGTCGGTATTTTCTACGGTAGGGACGCTGTTTTGAGCCCGGCTGGCGACGCTGCTCAGCGCTACGGCGACGGCAATTCCGAAACTGAAGCCTATGATCAAAGTACCAAATTTTCTGGCATTCAAAATTTTCACGGTGTCTCCATTTCTTGAGGTCCATAAATCCAAAACGATTCATCTAAAATGCGCCATGCAGATTTCTTGGCTGGGGCAAGAAGTTTCAATCCGAACTTTTCGGGTTCAAGCACGCGCCAATTGGACACAAATAACGGTCCATCAAATTTCCCCCAATTTTTGAAATGAGTAGGTAACAAGCGAAGAACTTTATCAATGCTAATTGAATGATTAATTGCCATTTCATCTACCGCATTTGATTTCTTATCCCAAAAATCAAAAGTCCCCTCGCGGTTGATCACCGGATACCAGAATTTCCGGTCGGCGGACAAGTACGGCAAAATTGCCGCACAATTTCGCGGAATCCAACATACGACCTGACGGCCGCTGGCTGGGGCGGAGTTAAGAACTGCTGCCACTTCATGGGCGTCGGAAAAGTTCCCAGTCGTCTCGAGCTCCCACACGCTGGCGACAACCGGTAAATTCCAGGCGCAGACCATCCACATGGCAATAGGCGCGAGGCGGCGACGGTGAAACAGCGGCAGCTCAGCACTAGCCCGTGTTGGAGCTGTCATCCACATGCACGCGCACAGCCAGACGAGAAAAAGCCCGGAGTGGCGGAGGCTCCCGCTATAATATTTGAAGACAAATATGGCCCCGATGATGCCCGCTCCCGATAAGAATAGGCCTACAGCGCGATCAAATTCGCGGTTTGAGGCAAGGATCAAGGCATAAACTGAAACGGCGAGGACAAACGTAAGGGAGCTCGCCGACTCGAAGGGAAGGATGCTCTGAGCGATCGAATCACGAAAGTTCATGGGTATGAAATGCTCAAAGAAGTCTGCCGAGAACTGGCCTTTACCGGAAGGCCATAGGATGGCCACTGACAGGGCGAAAAGAAGCAGAAAAATTCGCTCTGATTTGAGCCATTGCCTAAAAAAATTCACCCATCTTTTATTTTCTGAAAAAGCCGTGACGCCGCGGTCTAAGAAAAGCACGGCGGCAAACCCAAGAAAATGCACCGTGCTGAAACACATCAGAGTATGCGGCAGAATGAGTCGGACAGCGTTGTTTCGGTGTCTGGAGCGGTAAATGGCTGAATAGAGAAATAATCCCAGAATTCCCAAACTGTAGTTTCGTGCGACCACCGGAAATTCGTACGAAAAAACGAGTGACAACATGACTGGGACGATGAAAATTAAATCGAGTCCAGATTTAAAAAGCAACAGTCCCGTCGCAAGGCACATCGCAAGCAGGTTAAGCCCCTGCATCCATCGAAAACTAAGTCCCGCAGCGGCAAAAGGTTTTAGTAGCAGGTACCAAAGCGGCGGGTGACCAGCATCTGGCATGATCTTGAAGATATCGAGCAACGATCCGTCCCGCGCCAACAACCAGGAGTCCGCCTCATCCCGCCAAAGCTCATGATTAGCCGTGAGCCATACTGTCAAGACAACGTAGGCCCCAAAGAGAAGCCAGCGCAGGGTTATGTCACGAGAGGAATTTTTCAACGATGCGCCCCGCGGCAGTGGATGGTGCGACAGCGCCTTTGGTCACGGCGGCTTCTGATTCCGAGATTAAGTCAGCTAAAGTTGGATTACGTTTGACCGCATCCAGCAACTGGTCTTGCACTTCCTGGTGGAACCAGTGGAGCATCTGTTTCTTGCGGCGTGATTCAAACTTACCGCTGCCCTTGTTTTTTGCGTGCGCTTTTGAAAGGGCATCAAGGATACTTTCGATTCCGTTTCCTGTGACACTGGAACAAGCAATGACCTCTGGTGCTGGTTGTCCGGAGGTTGCAAAATAAGACAGGGCGTTCATCAGCTCTGACTGGGCCTTGCGGGCTGAGGGCAACAGGTCCCCGTCGGCTTTGGTGACAATGACAAAATCGGCCAGTTCGAGATTTCCGCGTTTGATTCCCTGCAGGTCATCACCGCTGTTTGGTTGATGCAACAAAAGAAAAAAGTCGACCATGGATGCAACGGCGCTCTCGGCCTGACCGACGCCAATGGTTTCCACGAGAACGACATCATGTCCGGCGGCTTCGGCTAGAAAAATACTTTCACGCGTTTGCCGGGCAACCCCCCCCGAGGCGTCGCCTCCCGGAGAAGGTCGGATGAAGGCCATCTCGTGACGCGATAGTTCTTCCATCCTTGTTTTGTCGCCAAGGATACTTCCCCCACTGACACGAGAGGTCGGGTCTACGGCAAGCACGGCAAGCTTGTGCCTTCCCTGCTGCAGAAACTTTTGACCGAGTGCCTCGATGAAAGTGCTTTTGCCAACTCCCGGTGGACCACTGATGCCTATGCGCAGGGATTTTCCAGCGTGGGGCATGATGGCGGTCAGAAGGGTGCTTGCAGCCTTTTGATCGCGCTCGGCACGGCTTTCGATCAAGGTTATCGCGCGCGCTAGGGCGCGGCGGTCACCAGCGAGCAGGGACTTCAATAATTCGGGTTCATTTTTTTTCGAGGGCACGGATGATCTCCGTTGCGGCCGAAGAGATTTGAGTCCCTGGGCCAAAGATTGCAGACACGCCGGATTTTTTCAAAAAATCGTGATCGCCTTCGGGAATGATTCCGCCGACGATGACCCGGATGTCATCGGCCTTCATTTTTTTTAATTCTGCCATCAACTGGGGTATCAGAGTTTTGTGTCCAGCCGCTTGGGAAGAGATGCCCACCACGTGGACGTCGTTTTCCACGGCCTGCCGGGCGACTTCTTCTGGAGTTTGGAAGAGGGGGCCTATATCGACATCGAAACCAAGATCGGCAAGTCCAGTGGCGATGACCTTTGCTCCACGGTCGTGGCCATCTTGCCCCATTTTGGCGACAAGGATTCGTGGCTGGCGGCCTTCCGTTTTGGCGAAGGCGGCAACCAGGGTGCGTGCAGCCTCGAATTGGGCGTTATTTTTCATTCCTCTAGAATACACGCTGCGGACTAATTGTGTACCTGGCTTGTGGCGCCCAAAAACGCTGGCAAGTGTTTCAGATATTTCGCCGACCGTAGCACGCACGCGCGTCGCCTTGACGCTTAACTCCAGGAGGTTTCCGTTTCCTTCGGCGCCCTTTTTCAATTCAGCCAGGGCCGCGGCAACCTCGTTGGAATCGCGCCGCGCACGCACTTCTGCCAAACGTTTTTTCTGTGCCTTCAACACAACATCGTTGTCGATGTCCAAAACTTGGACTTTGTGGTCACCCGAGTTGTCGCTGAGGTATTTATTCACGCCGACAATGACGTCTCGTCCGCTATCGATCCTTGCCTGTTTGCGGGCAGCCGATTCCTCAATTCGCAATTTTGGGATTCCTGCCTTGATGGCGGCGACCATACCGCCGGCATCTTCAATCTCTTGGATCAATTCCCTTGCGCGCTTCACGAGATCGGCCGTCAGGCTCTCTATGAACCAACTTCCGCCCAAGGGGTCTACAACGTGGGTGATGTCGGTTTCGTCTTGCAGGATAAGTTGTGTGTTGCGGGCAATGCGCGCGGAAAAATCGGTGGGCAGGCCAATGGCTTCGTCTAGGGCATTGGTGTGCAAAGACTGGGTTCCACCAAAGATGCCTGCCATAGCCTCAATCGTAGTCCGGATAACGTTGTTATAGGGGTCTTGCTCGGTCAACGAGTATCCAGACGTTTGGCAGTGGGTGCGCAGCATTGTCGATTGCGGGTTTTGCGGATTGAAGGGTGCGATCAATTCATGCCACAGGGTTCTTGCGGCGCGTAATTTTCCAACTTCCATGAAGAAGTTCATTCCAATGGCAAAAAAGAAGGACAAACGCGGGGCAAACTCGTCGATGGCAAGGCCGCGCGCCATTGCAAGGCGCACATACTCCAGGCCATCCGCCAGCGTGTAGGCAAGCTCCAATGCCGAGTCAGCGCCGGCCTCTTGCATGTGGTAGCCACTGATGCTGATGGAGTTGAATCGCGGCATGTGTTTGGTCGCGTATTCGATCACATCCGCAACAATACGCATCGATGGTTCTGGCGGATAAATGAATGTATTGCGCACCATGTATTCTTTCAGAATGTCATTTTGGATCGTTCCTGAAAGTTTTTCTGGCGGTACGCCCTGCTCTTCTCCCGCGACAATGTATCCGGCCATGATGGGCAGAACAGCGCCATTCATCGTCATCGACACACTCATCTCGTCCAAGGGGATGCCGTCGAAGAGTATTTTCATGTCTTCAACGGAATCGATTGCCACACCCGCCTTGCCCACATCACCAACCACGCGGGGATGGTCGGAGTCATAGCCTCGGTGCGTCGCCAGATCAAACGCGACGCTGAGGCCTTTTTGGCCGGCGGCCAGATTTCGCCGGTAAAAGGCGTTGGATTTTTCAGCCGTTGAAAATCCTGCGTATTGGCGGATCGTCCATGGCCGGTGGGTGTACATCGTGGCGCGTGGACCACGGGTGTACGGCGGGAAACCTGGCAGTCCAGGACCCGCCGTGCCAGCCAGTGAGCTCACGTCAAGGGCGGTGTACACCGGCCTTATGGTGATTCCTTCGGGAGTCGTGCGGTCGAGGGAGGTTGTTGGCTTTCCCGCCAGTTCCTTGGCAGCGAGCTTGTCCCATTTTTGCTTGTCTTCATGTGTCATGGCTTCAACATATCCAGCGACTGTCCGGTTTATTTCGATCACTTTGGGGAACTTTGTCCCTTCGTTTCGCGCCTCAATTAACGTAGCATGGGACCCGGTTTGAGGGCGAAGGGAACCATCGTGTCAATATCTGTGCAGGCCATTTTGCAGTCATTTTTTAGCGAGCCGTTCATAAGCGGATTTTCTTTTGGCGACGGCCTGCGCATCGTTGAATGGATGATCACGATATTTGCGGCGCTCAGCATCCTCGGCCGCAAGCGTGATCCTGTGGCTTGCCTTGGCTGGCTTTTGGCCGTCGCAGCCTTTCCTTTTGTCGGAACTGCGCTTTATATCATCGGGGGCGTCAGCCCCTATGAAGCCCTCGCGCGACGCCGCAGGTTATCCTCGCGTCTTGTCCGTGCAGAGGAGCCGCCTGAGGTTCGCGCCTTTGCCCGTGCCGCAGCACTTGAAGAGCTTGAATTGAGTGACTGCCACGGGTTTGAAAACACCACGGCATGGACTGGCTGGGCTGCTGGTCACGGATTTTTTTCCAAGACGGGCGTCGACTTTCTAGAGAACTCGACTTCTGTTTATGCTGGGTTTGGAGAGGCCATAGCCAATGCCGAGCGCTATATCCTTGTTCAATTTTACCAAATTGTCCCCGATGCAGTCGGTCGACATTTCTATGGTCTTTTGGCAGAAAAAGCCCGCCAAGGGGTTGCAGTTCACGTGCTCTACGATGCCATGGGCTCTTATCGGATCAGCTCCAAACATTTAAAAATGGCCCGTGCCGCCGGCATTCACATCCATAGTTTCATGGGATTTCACCCAATGAAGCGGCGCCTGCAGATCAATTGGCGAAACCACCGCAAGCTCCTCGTTGCAGATGGCAAGGTGGCTTTCGTTGGCGGCCTAAATTTGGGCGAGGTGTACCTTGAGGGTGAAGACTCCGATAATCCTGCGTGGCGGGACGTGCACTTTAAGCTTCAAGGGCAAGTGGCGACCCATTTGGAGCGTGTTTTTCGCGAGGACTGGCATTTTGCTACCGGTGAGGCGTTGGATCTAAGTAGGGCTTCCACCCCTTCTCTCCGTCATGAGCCTGCACATGCCGACCAAAAGCCTGGCGATGATCATCGGGTGCCGGCGGAATTTTCGGCCCTTTGCCTGTCGGTGGCCTCGGGGCCGGCCGACAGCCGAGCTGCATTTCACACGAGCCTTTTGAGTGTCCTCTACGAAGCAAAACGGCGAATTTGGCTATCAACCGCCTATTTCGTGCCGGACAAAACCTTGTTGCAGGCCATGCGCCAAGCGGTGGCCCGGGGGGTCGACCTGCAGCTTGTGATCCCGCGCCGCTCTAATCATCCGATGACCGACTTTTGCACGACGTCCTACTATCAGGAACTTCTGGATATTGGCTTGACCGTCCACCATTTTAACCCCGGGATGTTGCACGCGAAACTTTTGATTGCAGACGATGACTTGGTACTTACGGGATCGTCCAATCAGGACTACAGAAGTTTTTTCCTTAATTTTGAACTCGATCTGTTGATGCGAAATCGAGGGTTGACCGACAGGATCGAGGCGTACTTTCATGATTTGTTTTCAAAATCTTATGTTTTGACCCGCGAAAAAGTTGATTCAGACTATCGCTCGCAGATGCTTTTAAGGCGGATCAGCCGGCTTTGTTCCCCCTTGATGTAAAACGGGACTTGAGGTTCATTTTGAGATCGATTATCAATATCCTGGTGACCAGTCTGGATAGTCGCATCGCCTAATTCTCTGAAAGGCGTACCCACCATGGGATTTAAGGTATTTAATAAACTGAAACTTGCTCGGTTTGCCACTTTGGTCAGTGCTGCCCTACTAGGCACCATGGCTTTTGCGCCCCGGGATGTTCGGGCAGAATCCAAGTCGAGCTTTGGCGCCGGCCACGACCCCGGACGCAACGGTCAAAAACCCCAGACCATCGCCGCCGCCAGCATGCGGCAACTGATGAGTCTCGTGGAATATATTGGCAGCGATTATGCGGGGGCGGTTTCGGGTGACGCTGGATCAGTTGGCAAAGTCATCAAGCAAACTGAATACGAGGAAATTACTCAATTTAGCGAAGCCACCCTTGAAGCTTTTGCGGTGGTTTCTCAAGCCCGTCCTAAAACTCCTGGTCTTGATTCGATTGGCCAGGAATTGCGGGATTTAAAAGCTGCTGTCGCAGCCAAAAAAAGCCCCGAGGAAGTCCGGGCCCTCGCTCGTTCAGCGAGAGAGCATCTTATTGATGCCTTTCAGTTGACTTTGGCACCGGCCCAAGTTCCGCAAAAGGCTTTAGCCACGGCCGCTTTTCAAACCAATTGTGCGGCTTGCCACGGTGTTTCCGGCCACGGCGATGGAGTCCTTTCGGTAAAGCTTGACCCTAAGCCACGTGATTTCGGCGAACCCAAATTTGCACGAGGTAATTCTCCGTTTCGATCTTTAAACATTCTTCATACCGGTGTGGCGGGAACGCCGATGGCATCTTTTGTGGACCGTCTGTCGGGTAATGAAATGTGGAGCCTTTCCTTTTGGATCAGCGGCCTTGCCCACAATCAAAAGGCAACGGTGGCGTCTTTGCCCCAAGCGGTGCGAGATGAACTTAAATCTAAAATCAGCCTTGAATTGCTGTCCCGCGCTTCCGACGAGGAGCTTTCCAGTTGGGTGAAGGTCAATATTCATGGCCTTACTGAATCCAAGACGACCGTGGCGGCGATTATGGCCGCCCTGCGCGTGGATGCCCCTTACGACGGCGATTTGGCTCGCAAGTCTGGCGATATGGTTGCAGCCGGCACCGTTACGGCCAATGATTCAAACTCTGGAATGGGAGCAGAGGTCGTACGCTCTTCGGTTCAGAATGCCAAAGACGGTGTTGCAGAGGCCGTTTCATTGGCAAGTCAGGGTCAATTTGATCGGGCTAAATCAAGGCTTCTCGATGCATACCTGGTCGGATTTGAACCGGCCGAGAAGGCCCTTAGGATGGTGGATCCCTCTGCAGTTGCGGCGGTTGAAAAACAATTTGTCGCAGCACGTTCAGTATTTAATTCAGATACATCAGAACGCCTTCGCAGTGAGGCAGCCTCCAAATTAAATCAGGCTTTAGATAATGCCATGAGCTTTGCGCAGGCTGCCAAAGTAGCACCGTCGAGCAAGAACCCTTCGGCAAGCGAGGGTGATTTTGTGATCCGGATCTCGCAAAAAGCTCTGGCTGATTTTTTTGGTTCTTTTTTGATTATTTTTCGCGAAGGTTTTGAAGCCTTCTTGATCATTGCAGCCCTTCTAGCAGCCCTTGGCAACATGGGGATGACCAGCGCACGCAAGTGGATCCACGTTGGCTGGAGCTCGGCTTTGGCGTTGGGCATTGCGACCTTTTTTGCGCTCAACCATCTGGCCCATATATCTGGTATGGGCCGCGAGATGATGGAGGCCATGGCCACCGGTCTTGCCGCTGTCGTCTTGTTCTATGTCGGTTTTTGGATGCTCTCTCAGGCGGAACGTTCCCAATGGGACAAATTTATCCGTGGTGGTGCCCGCGAGGCGGTGACTTCCGGAAAGGTTTGGACTTTGGCGGGTTTGGCATTCATTGCGGTCTACCGTGAGGCCGCCGAAACGGTGCTTTTTTACAATGCCCTGTCCAATGGCGCGTCATCGGGCGCGGCGGTGATTGTTGGCTTTGCTGCGGGCGTGTTTTGCCTTAGCGGAATTTGTTTTGGCATCCAACGTTACGGTTTAAGGATGCCCTTGCGTAAGTTTTTCTTGAGCACGAGCGTTTTAATGGTGACACTGGCGGTCATTTTGGCTGGAAAGTCGGTCGCTGAAATCATTGAGGCCGGGATGCTGGAGCCCGTGCGAATCGCGATGGTGCCCACGTTGGATTTCCTGGGAATTTACCCCTACGTCCAGACTTTATTGGCTCAAGGCTTGCTTCTAGCGATTGCGGCGGGAATCTGGGTCTGGAAGAAGCAGTCGTTCCACAAAAGAGCCTCGTTGGCCTTGTCCACCGTTGAGCGGTCTGGTAACTAACGAGTTCCCTTCATCGGGTCCCGTAGTGAAACGGATATCATACCGCCCTCCGAAGGCGGGGTTGCTGGTTCGATTCCAGCCGGGACCACCATTTCTTAACTCAAATATCATCCCGAGCGCAGCGAAGGCTCAATTCTGAGGGTTTGATTATGCTTCACACGCTCCGCAAGGTCCTGAAAGTTATGGGAGCCGTTTTAACGGTCTCGGTCTCGGTCTCGGCCGCAGGTCCGCATGCCAGCATACCAGCGCGGGCACCAGCACCAGCCGCAAATCCGATAACCCCGGCCAAGATCGAATTGGGTAAGAAACTTTATTTTGATCCGCGCCTTTCGGTAGACGGAACGGTCTCATGCAACAGCTGCCACAACCTCATGAGTGGCGGAGAGGACAACCTTCCGGTCAGTGTTGGAGTCCGCGGTCAAAAAGGTGGGCGTTCGGCTCCCACGGTTTGGAATGCAGCCTTCATGTCAGTCCAATTTTGGGATGGGCGTGCGGCCTCGCTCGAGGATCAGGCCAAGGGTCCTCTTACCAATCCGATTGAAATGGGAATGAAAGATCACGCGGCCGTCATCAAGGTGGTTTCTGAAATCCCTGAATACAATGACGAATTTGCGGCGGCTTTCTCGGGCGAAAAAAATCCAGTCAACATCGATAATTTGGCGAAGGCAATCGCCACCTTTGAGCGGACTCTCGTCACTCCAAATAGCCGTTTTGATCAGTATCTTGGCGGAAATGAGGGCGCTCTGACGCCGGTCGAGAGGCATGGTTATGAACTTGTGCAATCAGTTGGCTGCGTTAGCTGCCACTCTGGCGTAAATTTTTCGGGTCCAACCCTGCCCGAGGGTACGGGTTTTTATCAAAAATTCCCTACCTATGAGACCAACTCGTATGTAAAGCAGTACCGGTTGAAAGACGACGTTGGACGTTTTGCCGTTACAAAAAACCTGTCTGATCGTCATAAATGGCGTGTCCCAACGTGGCGCAATATAGCTTTAACGGCCCCCTACTTTCACAATGGTTCGGTGACCTCTCTAGATGAGGCCGTTCGTGTCATGGCAAAAACACAACTGGATCGAGATCTGCGCGAAGAAGAAGTCGCAGCAATTGTGGTCTTCATGCGCAGCCTTACCGGCGAATTTCCCAAGATTGACCTGCCGCGCCTTCCGGCAACCCCTGGTTTTTCAGTGTCGACCAAGGCGGTAGGAGTCGGGGCAAAAAAACGGCTGTGAAGTGACCCCCGACCCAATTCTGTGGGCCAGGACCCAAAACGGCGTTAGGGAATCAGGGTAATCTTCCACAGAACGAGGCTTTTACGGAGGGCGTCCAGCATGGCTTCTGGCACGCTGGTGGCCTTTGCTGTGCTTATTTGCATGCCAGCTGAAAACTGCAAGATGCGCTCACATTGCAGGCCTTCGGACTTAAGAAAATCCTTGAACTCATGTTCATTTTCAAAGGCCTCAGAAAGCATCGCTCGACCAGTCGCTTCGGCGATGGCCGAAAGAACTTTTTTAGAGTCTGCGCTGATTTGAGTCCAATCGGAGATCGTGCTCTGAAATTCAAAGTCGGGATTAATCCAGGCGCCGCCAAATTTTTTCAGAAGGCTTTTAATATTTCTCGTGGCGGCAATTTTTTCCTTACGAGAAAAATAATGAAAGAGCCCCTCGTGGATGATGGCGACAGGTTTTTTTGGGTCTAGATAGGCCGCCGCTTTGTCGAGATCCGTCACGTCGAGGACGTTAGCCTCGGCAAAAATCAAATTAGGACGAACATCATTGGCCGGCTTGCCGGTGATGGTCTCGACGATCCGCATTTTTTCTTGTGTGATCCCCGGTAGATCAGTCTCGATGTAGCGGATGGTAGGATCCGTGGTCATGGCTAGGCCGCGAAGGGAAATGCCGCTGGCGCATTCAAGGACCTGTTTGATTCCCGAATTTTTTATTTCACGGAAAAGGCTTTTGTAGCGAATTTCAAGGATCGGTGCGCCCCAAAGGGTTTGTTCGGGTGCGATTCCATGGGGGGCCATCATTTCTTTCACGGCGGCATAGGCATGTGAAAGGTCAGAAGATTCCTTGGCGTAGGGAATATCCGAAAAGGAGCGCCACCAGGCAACCAGTTTCGCTGTTGGACTGATCAGGCTGTGATCGGCATTAAATTGATTCATGGCTGCTACTTTTTAATGAGGGACACGGTGCGCCCGTGGCTTGGTGAATTGCTGGTATCGTATCCGAAAGCGCGCCCAGGTGTAGAGACGGTATCAGCCGGAAACGGAATGTAGAAGAACTTCCGACCGGACGGATTGTTCTCCCTTACAATTTCAGTGCCAATCAGGCGGTCCGATACACACGCCGTTCCAGCATTTGCCGTGACGCTGCAAGTCTCGATGGACGTGACCGACTGAGGCGCACTAAAAATGGCGAGGGCCCCGGTTTCTGTCAGTCCTGAAGGGCGAACGTCTGCTGGAATCTGGTCGTAGGCCAGCACAGCCATTTTGAGGTCAGGATCGCGTGAGGCCACCGCAAATTTCGTGGCATAGTCCGAATCTGACCCCACGATCCCCGCATGGTGAGAGAGAAACGCTAGGATCAGGCGTGAAACCCTAACCGCCAGGTTTGGCGTGTTGGCATTGGCGAGCGTGTCGTTTGCAGTGTGGAGCTTCGTGTTGTAGGCGGCGGGATTTTCGAAAGGGAACACGGTTGGAAATCCGACTCGATACCAACTTCGATGATCGGAGGTCCCCGTGACGTGTTGGCCAAGATCAGAGAAATTACCGCCAAGATAAGTCGTTAGAAGATCCTTCGCGGAACGCCGAAGGATGGCGTTTGTATCATCATGAAACAGGTGGATGGTTTCACTGGAACCGTCTGAAGAGTAAGACGCCATGTCGACTTGGAGCATGGCCGATACTTTTTTTCCGGCGGTTGCGTAATCGTTAGCAATTTGTCCGCTGCCAATAAGCCCAATTTCTTCTGCACCGTAGGCATGCCATTCAATGCGCCGTTTGAAACGAATATTATTTGCCGCAAGCACGCGCATGGTCTCCGCGAGAATACCCACTCCAGAGGCATTGTCGTCGGCCCCTGGGGCGTTAGTTTGGTCCGAGTTATTGATGCTGTCGAGGTGTGAGCCGATAACAATAATTGTGTCGTCGTCGGTGGTTCCGGACAGTGCCGAGACCACCGATGGTTGCGTGGAGGCGATCCCGGTATGGCTAACTTGTGTGGTGGATACGTTGCCCGACGGCCAACTCGACCCGGCATAGGCGGCACGGAAAATGGCCTCCACCTGAGTTGATGCAGCCGGTCCAGAGGTACCAGAGTAATAGCGGCTGGATAGCCCTTGCAGTGTGGTCATGGTGGCGATGATGTGGGCCGCCGTTGCCTGCGGGAAAAGCGGCTCAGGTGCCGAAAGTTTTATGGTTTCATCATAAACCGGGGGGGTAATGTTGGCGGAGGTGGCTTGTGTGAGATTGAGCTCGCACGAGGTGAGCCCGGGACCGCTGATCACTTCGATTCCAGCACATCCGCCGTGCTGTTCGCTGTGAGATTTTCCAGCCAGGGCTTCAAGCTCATCTATGGATTCGACACGAAGGATCGTTTCCGACGTGTGAAGAGACGTGCCTTGGAAAGATTTCCTGCGGACTAAATAGGGGACGTTTTCATCGGAGGCTTTGCCGCAGGGGGGCGCGGAAAATTTTTTGGGAGGCATCAAGTCGGCATTAGAATCGCTGGAAAGGCCTGCGGGTAGACTTGTGACAGCCCAGCGCGACCCACTCCAGTCCGTCGTCCCGTCCCAATCGGAGGGAATAAGGGAGTCTACCGAAGATCCGCTGCTGGGACCTGAATTTCTTGATTTTCCGCAATTGGCAGCGATGGCCGCAGCGCTAACGGCAGTAGCGACAACGGCGATGCGCAAAGTCTGCGAGAATTTCTGAGTCATGCTCACTCCTAGTGAAATACGGAGGTTCCTTCGCAGTCTTTTGGCGTGTGCAACTTAAGTTGCTCGGCAAAAGTGGGAACCGCTTGTACCAGCGAGACGATTGGGCTGCGGTGGATGGCTGGAGTGATCCCTGGACCGCGGAACATCAAAGCAGTCAGCATGGATGGCGACTCGGGCTTGTGTCCATGCATTCCAGGCACTTTGGGTGGGAGAAAAGTCTTTTTTTCCAAGGCGTTGTTGTTGAACCAGATGCCGTCTTCTGAGCGAAATGCCCAAACAGCATCACCATACGGCCAATCTGAGGGTTTGATGGTGGCACGTTCTGCCGCCATTTCGACCACGGGTTTTTCCTGCCAAGTGATCTTTGCTAGAGCGTCCCGCACGCCCTCACCCAATTTTTTGGCGGCGGCCGGATCGATGGTGTCGCTTTTAGGATAGAGGTAGAGCATGGAATCTGAGGCGTAAACGTCGAGGTGTTCCTCAATATTTGCAGGGAGCAAAGGCGCAACATTTAGATTGGTTGTGGTGGCCGTCATCCCATGATCGCCCATAAGGGCTATCACATCGATGGGCCTTGCCGTGGCAAGAACCTTGGCCAGATTATCATCCACGCGTTTGAATGCCGTGCGGTAGGCCGCCGTGACCGGGTCTTGCGCTTTCAAACTGCCGGTGTCTGGCAGCATATTTTGTAGTCCGTGCCCCGTGGAGTCTAATAGCGGCTGGTAGAACAGGACAATGTCGGGTTTAAATTCAGGGATTGCACGGCTTGCCACGTCGGCTAGGAAATCATCTAGAATTCCCTGAATAGCGACAACCTCTAATGGGCTCAGGTCAACATCTAGGCCCTTGATATTAACGTCGGGCCAGACGAGGCCGGCTTCATCAAGGCTAGCGCGGAACGACTCAGGAAAAGCTTCGTTGTACGAAGGTCTGGAGATCAAATACGTATTCGTTTTTCCAGAAACAAGGCGAATCACAATCCGGCGCAGGCGTTCCCCGTCGTGGATCAAAAGATTGGCGGGGTTATGAGCTTCGGCCGCTCCGGGCAGCTTGACAAGGTGCTCGGCTCCGCGGAGGTCCACATACTTCACGGTCGAGCCTGAGCCTGACGAATAAAAGTGGAGATTTAATTTGAGGTTTTTTGTGGGGTTAATCAGGATTTCGATTTCTATCGGTTTGAGATCTCCACGCGGCACAGTGACGATCGCCGGTTTTCCCATACGGGATTCATCGGGATAAGTGATCCCGAGATCCATGGTCCTTTGGGGGGTGGTTCCGTCCATGGCGACGTAGGCAAATGCTGCGACTTTGCGCCCTTGCCGGCGTGCAGCTTCCCACATAGTCTCGCTTTGGAATGGGTCTTTGAAGCCACTGACTTTTTTGTGATTGCGTAGAAAATGATTGCCGGTGATGCCGTGACGCGTCGGCGACGAACAAGTGGACGTTCCAGCGTGGCTTGGAGCGGTGATGGAAATGATGTGGGCTTTTGCTTGTGTGTAGACGGCGCTATTTTTCCAAAGTGACTGAAAGCCATTGGGATTGGCCTCAGGTTGTTCGATGTAGGACTCTAACAAGCGGGGCTGTAACCCGTCGACGGAGATGAAGTAACCTCTTGGGACCGGCGCGGCATGAAGGGCGCCCGTTGTCGCAATAAAACATATGGCTAGCAAGGTCACGGTGATTAGGCGCATGAGCATCCCGTCAAGAAAGCCCCTGAGGGCAAAGGGCGTCAAAGTGGAAACGGATCCCGGTATTGTACCTTGAAACCTGCCGCACGTGCAGCGGAAAGGATCCGCTCAAAATCATGGGTGATGGTAGCGCCGGCCTTTTGGGTGACCTCGTCCTCGGTTGGCAGGTCAAAGTCGTTGGCTCCGAATTTCAGACCCTCGAGCCCCTTTTCATTTTGAGTCAAGACAGAGGTTCGGATGTTTTCGAAGTTATCGAGAAAGATTCGGCAAACGGCCAGCCAGCGCAAGTATTCACGCGAATTGATTTCCTTGCCTCCAAGCTCGTTGTTCCAGGGCTTATAGGTCCAGCACAAAAAGCTTGGAAGTTTACGCGCAGCGTTGTCTTGAAAAGAACGTAAGGCATCAAGGTGATTCAATCGTTCGTCCAGCGATTCATCAAAACCAATGACTTGTGTTGCGGTGGAACCGAGGCCTGCCTTTAAAACGGCATCTTGCGCCTTGAAATAGTCGGCAACCTTGAACTTGCCGGGGCTGTGACGCATGCGGAAGCCGTCGTCCAGAATCTCAGCACCACCTCCGGTGATCCATCTAGTGCCTGCGGCTTTGAGTATGGCGGCGCCTTCATTGTAAGTGAGTTTGCTCAACTTGCATGAGAACATGAATTCGGCGATGGTCATTTCAAAGAATTCAAGTTGGCCGCGGTAGCGCTCCCGGATTTTGCCGAAAAGTTCGGCGTAATTTTGCAGACGAAGTTTTGGATGAAACCCCCCATTGAAGCTAACTAAGGTTCCCCCAAAAGCGCGTAGGGCATCGATTCTTTCGCAAACTTGGTCGAAATTCAGCAGGTAGGTTCCCGCTTGGTGGGGCAGCCTGTAGAACGAGCAGTAGTCGCATTTGGCGACACAAATATTCGTATAATTAACGATCGCCATGATCAGGTAGGTGGCGGTGCCTTCGGCATGGAAGCGTTTTTTCACCGATGTGGCGAGTTCCGAGAGCTGCTGATCGGGTGCCTCATTAAATAAATAGATGGCATCAGAGCGGCTGATTCGGTCTTGATTTTGGACCTTGTTGGCGATGCTATTTAGGGTTTTTTCCATGGTTCACCTGTCTGTTGAGCCCGAATCTAGCCGCTTTTGAAGGCGAATGTCGATCCAAAGGGACTTGCAATTTACGTCCAAGGCCACTAGTTACCCGGCGACGGAGGCACGATGGATATCTTGCAATGGTTGAAGTTTGATCACGAGGCGATGCTCCGATCGGTGGAAAAGCTTGGGGGAAGTACCCCGGGTGTCACTGCAAAGGGCCCATTAGGGACGTTGATTTCAGAACTGGCTTTTGACCTTTTGGGGCACTTAAAGGCCGAAGAAGAATATCTTTTACCAGAATTATCGGGTCGCTTCCCTGGGGCGGAACTGATTGTCGATCTTTGCTCTGCGAACCAGAGCATAATGCGTAAGAACCTTAAATCATTGATAAAAGCATCAGCCGACGAAGACCAAGAAGCGCTGGAAAATGCTGTTGCTGCCCTGCGCAAGGCGGTTGAGCAGCACTTGGACGTCCAAGAAACGCAGTTGATGCCAAAGCTTCGCCTGCACATTCCAACGGGTGAAAGGGAAGACCTTGGGCTCCTTGTGGAGGACATGATGTCGGACCTTCGCAGTGAAGGCCTTGATATTGCGGCGGAACTGAAAAGTGGTTTGACGCGGACGAAACCCGCGACTGGCACCCATGCTCGGGCTTGACGGTTTCCAGTATATTGGGTTATTAGCGTTTGTTCGAAAGTTAAAGAGAAGTTAGAGACCACGTTAAAGAATGCTCACATAGGTTCCTGAAGCCATGAAAAACAAACTGATTACTCAATTCGAAAAACGCGTTTGGACCGGCGTCAAAAAGATGCCTGATTTCCGCGCGGGCGATACCGTACGCGTGCATTACAAAATCCAAGAAGGCGCGGACAAAAGCAAGTTTCGGATTCAGCTATTTGAAGGCGTTGTGATTCGTTTCCGTAACGGAACTGCAGACGGAAGCTTCACGGTCCGTAAGATCAGCGCTGGTGGTGTTGGTGTTGAGCGTGTTTTCCCGATCTATAGTCCATATGTCGACAAGGTTGACGTATTGGCTTCGGGTATCGTTCGTCGTGCACGCCTTTATTATTTGCGTGACCTCGCCGGTAAGGCTGCTCGTATCAGAACTAAATATGTGGCCAAGAAGGTTGAGGTTGCTGTGGCTCAGGCCGATAGCGATGATCAAGCGGCTGAGGCTTCAATCGAGGCTTAGTCATTCGGGCGCAGTGGTTCAGGCGTCGACTGCCGGATACCACGTGACCTTGAATCCATCGTTTTTATAAATCATGTCCTCTGGAGAGTTTCCAGGGGGCATTTTTTTTGCGACATCGTCAGTCTGCGGGGTCACGATGACCAGATCAATTCTGGTTTTTGGCACACTGATTCGCAGGTGGCACATGGCGGCGCGCAGTCCTTTTTTCAAGGAATGCATTTTCCGTCGCGGAAGAAGTTCGCTTACCGAGATCATGTCGTGGGTGAAGCGCGTGCGGAATTTTACCTCGACGGCAATCAGGGAAGATCCCTTCGTGGCTAGAATATCGATTTCGGTTCCGATCCAGCGGTAGTTTCGGGCTAAAATTCGCCAGCCTTGAGTGGTCAAAATGCCAGCGACGTGTGCTTCAGCCTGAGAGGCCAACGTGTTTTGACGCACAGATCGATTTGACGGGCTCGAAGCCGCGGCGGTGCCATTCGGTAACACCGTGGATGTTGAGGTTTTCGATGTGCTCTCGTGTGCCATATCCAACGTGATTTCCAAAGCCGTATGCGGGAAGCCTGTCTCCCAACTGGTGCATAAATTTGTCGCGATTTTCTTTGGCCAAAATTGAGGCCGCAGCTATCGCAAAACACCAGTGATCACCCTTCACCACGGTCTGTTGTGGGATTTTTTTACCCACAATGACGGGCTCTGGAATTGCCTGATTCCCGTCAACCAAGACGAGGTCAAAGGCAACTTTGAGCTCAGCAAGTGCCCGGCGCATAGCGACAAATGTGGCGCCAACGATGCCCAGTTGTTCAATCTCTTTGACGCTGGCGCTTCCGATGGCCCAGTCGCTGGCAACGCTCTCGATGAGCGGCACCACAAGCCCTCGTTGGCGTGGACTCAATTTTTTGGAATCGCGGATGAGTTGCAAAGACTTATCGGGCAGTGCAAACAGCTTGGCATAGTCGAGAACAGCGGCAGCCGTAACCACAGGACCTGCAATGCAACCGCGGCCGACCTCGTCAATTCCAACCGGGGATAGTCCGCGCGCTAAGGCGGCCCGTTCGAGGTCTCCGCGTTCCATATAAGTCCTGTAGCTTTAAAGTAGGCCTGGGATCAAAGGACTTTCTTGATCATTTCGATGAGTTTGCCTTTTGGCACTGCGCCGACAATCGAGTCCACCATTTGACCGTTCTTGAACAGCGCCATAAACGGAATGGAACGAACACCGAAAGTAGCAGGCACATGAGCATTCTCATCGACGTTCATTTTAGCGATCGTCACCTTGCCTTTGTATTCCTCAGCGATCGAATCAAGAACTGGGGCGATGGCGACGCAAGGGCCACACCATGGGGCCCAGAAATCGACAAGCACCGGCTGGGTGGATTTGATCACGGAATTTTCAAAGCTGTCGTCATTGATATCGATGGTGTGCTGTCCCATGGCATGGACTCCTGAAAAGTGCGGTTTAGCCAGCTTTTGCTGGCGAGTTTTGGGATCGTGACTGGATGGCATTCCTTTGTCAATCAGGTTGACCCTTAGCCCGAATTTTTTGTACTCCTTTGTTCGGCGGTTCCCCGGGCATCCTTTGAAGGCATGCCAACGATGACTTTTTTCTTGAATTCTCCGACACTCTCAGGATCCTCGCCTGCTTTGGGCGAACTTCCCGTAGAAGTTGCAACCCTGTTTGATTCAATAGACCGACGGTTGCGCGCGACGGCCGTTTCTTTCTGGCGTACGTGCACGACGCCCTCCAGCGACGAGGGGCTTCTGTTGGTTCGGTCTGCTCCCGGTGGAGGGGCAGCCGAAGTGGCTCGGTATTTGGCGACGATTGCTTGTCGTGCCCGTCGTTGTCGTCTGTTGTCATGGACGGCAGAGCAACCAGGTGGTCTCGATGGCCAAGTTTGCTTGGGTGTTTTTGATCCTGGCGGGACATTGCCGATCCAGGTCCGTGGCTGTTTATTTATTTTGTTTTCTCACGCCCGTGAGGCACTGGAACCATCGAATGAGGTGGGACTTTCGGTCTTGCGAATTCCGTCGCTGTCCACGCGCCCTGGCGATGCGCTAAAGGCGGCTCTTTTTATGGCGGAATCATTGTTGCCGCCGGGAAGTTTTTTTTCCGACGATGCACGTGAATTGATTCGCGATTATTGCTGGCCTGGCGATTTGGCTCACATGCGGGTAACGCTGGGCCTAGTCGGCCAAAAAGCCTTTTCCACAAACATGCAAGTTGTGGATGCTGATACGATTCGCCTCATCTTGAACCGAAAAGAACGAAATCTGATAGACCTTTGCCGCACCTATCATATCGGTTGGGGGATTGGCCTTAGGGCTCAAGACCTGCTGCACTTGGCGGCTTTCACGGGATTTACCCGTGTTCGCCAAGCGATAGAACTACTTCTGATTGAGGGTGCGGTGGCTTCTGGTGGTGGCAATGCCGCAGTGGCGGCCAAGTTTTTGGGCCTTCCCTACACGACGCTGATCAGCCGCCAGAAAACCCTTAAAGCAACTCATCCGAACCCTATTCATTGACTGCGCGGGAGCTCTTGTTTTCGGCGCTCGGGCCAGATTTTTTCAGACTTTCCTTCTGAAGTTGCTCGGATAGTTCGTTCAGATCCAAGGCGACTTCCTGAAACGCATCGTTGTTGCGTAGGATCACTTTTTGCCCGTATTTCCCGTTGATTAACGCCCTAATTTGCTGGCGAAAGGCGACGGTTGGCCCAACCAAGCGATGTGTGGTCACGATGGATACGACGATCGATACAAGGACTTGAGTCAGCAAAAGGCCTAAGGCTGAAAGGCGAACCCCTTCAAACATGTCATAGGTTCGATTGATCGTTTCATCGTCAAGATGGCCCACATTAGAAAAGGCCTCGGCAAGGGAACGAAGGGAAAAATAAAACACTAGGGCGATTGCGAGGCTAAAAACGGCAGATGCCAAGGCAGACCATGCTGCGATTCGAATCTGAATCATTGGCTGTAAAAGAAAATTTTGTATTTTTCGCTGACTTTTGGAACCGGCCGAACGGAGGTCATGTGAAGTGGTCATTTTTTGCTCCTATATCTACTCGGTCGGCGCCTATTTCAAAAGGTTGAGTGTTAAATGACAACTAATCATTTTAGTTAGCTAAAACAGTCATAAATGGAAGCATTCGGTTGGGCTTCTCAGGAGATCAGTCCAACCGATAGACCGCGATGCGCCACTCCGGCGGCAAGGACGGTTCCCCCGGTGGCTTTAAGTGCCGCGCAGACTTTATCGTGAAGCTCCTTCTGCGCCAACACGGCCATCACTCCGCCACCACCTGCCCCGCATACGCGCGCCAGCTTGGCACCTGCCGCTATTGCAGCATCGGCTTGAAGCTTGGTTTCAACGGTATGGATGTTGGGCCAAAGTTGGCAACGTAAAGTCCATTCAAGGGCAGAAGCACGAACCATGGCATCATAGTCGCCCAGGCGAACGGCGTCGGCACATTGACGGGCAACAGATCCAATTGCCGCAAGTTTTTTGAGAAGTTCGCGATCGCCATCAAAAACGCGCTTGAAGATTTCCCAGTTGTTGATCGCTGACTGCCGGCTTTTTCCCGAGAAACACAGGATCAGTTCGTTCTCAAGTTTTTGGCTTGCCGCAGCAGCGGGGGATTGGTCGCTGGGGTTGTGGGTTTCAACCGTCACACAACCGGCTGGGAATTCGATGATGTTTAACCCCCCGCGAAGCGCTCCCCAATAATCTTGAATTCCGGTCGGGGCGTGGATCAGTTTAGCTTCGATGTCAGAGGCGGTCTGAACCAATCGGTATTCATCGAGCTTTTCTTCTTGATGGTTCAAGTAAGCTTTAGTGCGCAGCAGGGCGCCGCCCAAGGCCACAGCAAGGCAAGAGGAACCACCAAGTCCGGCCCCAGCAGGAGACTTGGCTTCAGTTCGGATGTGAAGCGGGGGAAGATCCCTGGACCACCAGGCTTTCAAAAAAAGTCCCAGCAACGGCAACTTTTCGGAAGCGGTGCAGGCATCGTAAGTGCCTTTTACTTCAAGTTTCTGATCGACACTGTGCAGGGTGAATAGTCCATCTGCAGACGGAGTAATATCGACCTGGGCAGGCAAGGTTACAGCACAGTTGACGGTCGCTTTTTCCTCAAGAAGCTGATGGATTGGCCAGAGGTCAATCGTACCGCCCGCGAGGTCAATTCGGGTTGGGGCCGAGGCGCGAATGTGAAACCGGTCATCGAATCGAACATGTTGCATCTGAATTTTCCACGGGGTTGTTAGGTTTATGGGATAGAATAAACCCGCAATACCTAAGAGGGAAGACCATGCGCACGAGAAGATCCAGAGCCTGTGTTTTGAATCTGGAGCCAAAGTTCGTCAACCTGCCAAAACTTAAGCTCGAAATTGAGCTCAAAGCCATGGTGGACATCGAACTGATTGAGATCAAAGGCCTTGACGACGGCGCCTTTCTGCCGTGTGACCTGTTGATTGTCGAAGCCCAGGGCGTTTCGATGGGGGATTTTCAGGAGTGGATCAAGGCCTTTCAAGCTCGCCTTATCACTCAGGCCGATATTTGGGTCCCATCTTTGATCGTGGCCGATTTGCCGGTGAACGAGGCGCGCTTGTTGATGGAACATGCCGTCAAGTCAAACTGGTATTTTGATGTTGTCCGACCCGACCACTTGGAGTCATTGCCTTTGCGCGTGGCCAATTTGCTTCGTATTCACGATCACTTGCACGAATTGAGGCGATATTCTCAAACGCTGGACCGTTTGCAGGAGCGGGTCAACATGCTAGAGCATGAGGTCAATGCCTTGCGTGCCGGTGGATGATCGCGGTACATCTTGCCCCTTTTCAATGCGCAAGACTTTAAAGACGTCAGGATCATGGCATGAGTTTTATGGATCTCGGCAACGTCAGGCCACAAGAACTCGTCAGCCAGTACCTGCTGGAGCTGAAGGGTCAGGGGACTATGCTTTGCTACTCAGACCATGAGGTTGTTGAAGCTTGGATTGCGGTCGCCCCGAGTTTAGATGATTTGCTGATAGTTTTGTCGGAACTTGCTCCGGCCTATCTTTCAAAAGACCCTAAGCCAAGATCCCTTGGCGGACTCAAGAATCGTGTTCTGAATCGTCTTTCCCAGATGCGTTAGGACGATCTTCCGCTTCTTGCTGGGGGTCGACGGCCGGTCCTGCAATTCGGTAATTATCTGTGGCCCAGTTGGCAGTGTCGAAGCTGCGACAGCGTTCGCTGCAGAACGGGCGGGATGGATTTGTGTCATCAAAGCGACACGAGGCTTTGCATTTTGGGCAACGCCAAATCCTGGTTTTTGGTGTGCGTTTTTCAGTCATAGGAAATCTTCTACTCCTGATCTTGGAGCGATCGCAAGCGTTCTGGCCAGAGTCGGCGCGGGAGTTCATCACAGTGGCCGGTCATCAAGAGCTTGGCCAGGCAAAACCCCGAATAAAATCCGAGCGTCAACCCCTGCCCCATGAAGCCCGTGGCGACAAGGATGCGCCCCTCGCCATACATCGGCCCCACGATAGGAAGCTCATCGCAGGGATGGCAGTCCAGTCCGGCACTTTCAGCGCTTGGGGGAGAAGCAGCCAGCCAGTGGGGAAAAGATTTTTTGGTTTGGTCTAAAATATAGTTGGAAATTTTAGCTTCGACTTTGGCCTCTGTGGCTTCAAAACCAGCCCATTTGCGTAGAATTCGTCCGCCACCGAGCAGCAGCCTTCCGTCGGTTTGGCTGGCACCCCATTCGTGATTATGAAAGGCAGACCAGGCGATGCCAGGTCTGTTCCAGGGACTTTGGGGGGCAGACCCGTCAAGCGGTCCGGCAATGGTCAGCCACTGATCAGCGGAGGACACCAAAGCAGATTTAAGGGAAGGAATCAGGTCGCCAATGGCAAGGTGGCAGGCAGCAACAATTGCTGAGGCCTGTATTTTTTTCAAATTTTCCCCGGCCAACTGGGTCGTTGGGCTTTTGATCCCCACGATCAGTTCTGCGCTGGCATATCCTGAAATGCTTTCAACGGTGCCGTCGGTAATTGTGATGCTGGGAATTTCGTGCACGGCTGCAAGCAACTTCTTCAGTAGAATTTCGCTGTCAATCCATCCCCCCCGTTCCCCGTCATCTTGCACGCCCATAATACGGGGTCCCAGGGCCTTTCCCCACGGTGATGCCGCCAGGTCATTGCCGGTAAGCAGTTTGGATGGGATGCCGGCGGCGGACATTTCCCGAACGGCGGCGCTGGCCTCGGTGAGCTCCTCTGGCGTTGCAATCAGGCGAAGGCGTCGGCACGTGGCCATGGGAGTCCCCTGGTCTCTCGCCCACGACGTGGTCAGGTCAAAGGCGCGGTCTCCGAATTGCCAGATTATTTTTGCAAAGTCAGCCTGGTGGGCCGTGGCCACTCGGGTGAAGTTATCCCGCTGACCACCGGTGAGCAGTCCGGGGGACGCAGAGCTACTTGGGATTTTCGGGCCGCGCACCACCACAACATTTGGCGCACCCATCTTCGCCAGGTGCATGGCCGCGGAAAGGCCGGTGACGCCGGCTCCAGCAATGATGACCGGTTTCTGATTTGACATTGCCTCTCCCCGTTCAATCTGACTTAATAATGCCATCCTGTGGAGCATGCGCAAGTGGCTAGGTTTAGATGGAAATTTTCCTTGAGGCTGAAAGCGGCGGTAATCGTTGTCTCCGGCTGGCCGTTTGGTTTCCCTGGGGATCCCTCTAAGGGTCATGTGCCGGCTGCAGAGGATGCCGCCTTTGGTCGTTTGGCCTGTCCTTCCTTAACCCGATTGAACCTGCAGCAAAAAAAATCAGAATCGTTATTACTTCGCAGTGTCGAGGCGGAATCGCCAACACAATGGAAGTTTACGCTAAAGTCGGACTTGTTTTGGTGGAGCGGCAAGCCGGTTACCAGTTTGGATTTGGCGACCTTTTTACGAGAGGAAGTCTGTTCGGCTGTAACAGGCGTGTTTGGGGCTGATTTTACCTGTCCGAAGTTTGAGGTAACGGAGCTCGACGGCGGGGCTAAGGGGGCTCCCCCTACGGCAACGGTAGTGTGGCAGTCACAGCCGGAGTTTGGACCATATATCCTCAATGACAGGGCGTTTTTTCATCGCTCTGGAAATGCTGGTATTGAGTGTGCCGGACTATACCGGTATCGCAATATGGGTCAAAGCCAAGTCGAATTCCTGCCAGCGCAAGGCTATTTGCAAAAGCGTCCTGTTTTGCAATTCAACGAGGTGCGTGAGGGTAGGCAGTCTCATAAATCTCAACTGGATTTTACGTTTGCTGCCGGGATGCCAAAGGGTCAGCTGTGCTCTCATGAGGGGTTGTTTCCGGCCGTGGTGGGAATCCTCTGGAACGATCGGGCAAATGGAATTCTTGCGACGTCGCCGCAAGCCCGCAAGGCGCTGACGCAGATTCTGCCCCGCGGTGAGCTTCTTCGTGCGGGAGCGCAGGGGTTAGGCGAACTTGTGACCTCGTTCATTCCGCGCCAGCATCCGGGATATAACCATAGTTTGCGGATTCGCCCTTACAGCGTAGAAGAGGCGTCCGTTGCCTTTGAAAAAAGCGGTTGGCCACGAGCCAAAGCCGAAGCCCCTAGAATTGATCTCAAGACGGGCAAGCCCGCCGTGCTTCGGTTTCTAGTTCAGGACCCGGACTCTATGGGTAATGACCTGCTGCAGAAAGTTGTTGGAGACAGCCTTGCTTTACTTGGCATTCAATCGGAGTTCATTGCAGAGGCCGCGGATAAGACGTTAGACAAGACGATAGACAAGGCGATGCCGCCCGAGGGTCTTGCCGTCGCATCTGACTCAAAAACATTTGACGGTGTTATTGGAGTCTTTGCCGCAGACTGGCCGGCGGTGAATATCGTTCAATCTGGTGATTCAAACCGAATGCTGCAAAAGTTTACGAAATCCAAATTTTTTCGCCAGGCTGATACTCAGCAACTTGCCAGGGTTTACGCGACGTCATTGACTACGGCATCGCCGGACTTTACGGCGCTGCAACGTTTTCACGAAAAGCTATATGACGCAGAGTTATTCTCACCGGTGATCCAATTGGGCACCTGTTTGGACCGCTCGGCATCGCCTCCTTCAAAGGTGGATTTTACAGACCCCGACTGGCTTAAACAGCTTGTTCTTTAACTTCAGGTGAACTCGTGATTGTTCTTAAAAGCGACCAGGAAATTGATGCAATGAAGGCCAGCTGCCGTTTGGCGGCACAGTGCCTCGTGATGATCGAACCGCATGTAAAGCCGGGAATCACGACCCTTGAATTAAATGATCTTTGCCACGACTTTATTACGAGGCATGGGGCGATTTCAGCGCCTCTGAACTACAAAGGTTTTCCAAAATCTGTTTGCACTTCCGTTAACGAAGTTGTTTGCCATGGAATTCCAAATTCTCGGCAAAAACTGAAAGACGGCGACATCATCAACGTGGACGTGACAACCATCCTTGACGGCTATCACGGTGATACATCGAAGACATTTTTGGTCGGCCAGGCTCATAAACCGATTGCGATTAAGATTGTGAAGTGCGCGGAGGAGGCCTTGTACGCTGGAATTTCAGCGGTATCGGCGGGTGGGCGTATCGGAGATATTGGCGCCGCAATTATGGAACATTGTGAGCGAGAGGGTTTCAGTGTGGTCCGTGAATTTGTCGGCCACGGAATCGGCAAAGGGTTTCATGAAGACCCGCAAGTTCCCCACTATGGGCTGCGGGGTAAGGGTGGCCGATTGGAGCCGGGGATGACATTTACGATTGAGCCGATGGTCAACGAAGGTCATTGGAAGACAAAGGTTTTAGGTGATGGTTGGACAGCCGTAACGATCGATCGCAAATTGTCTGCCCAGTTTGAGCACACGATTGCTATCCGTAGTGATGGCAGCGTAGAAATTCTTACCATTCCTGGATAGCGATAGGCTCCACGCATAGGTGGCAGGTGGATTTGGCCTACAACCGGTTACTCGGGGTTGGCCAGAAGTTCCATGTAGAGTTCAAGTTCGTCGGCAAAAATTCGGTCTGGATTTTCCATCCGTGACTTGACCTCTGCAATGCGAGCTTCGATATCCCCGCGAAGTGCGCGAATTTCAGATTCTGCAGCGCCAATAGCGGCAGCTGTTTTGGTCAAATTCTCCAGCATATCCATGAGATTACCGAGGCGGATCTCACGCAGCTCGTTGAGGGCTGCAACGGTGTCTGGGTGAAAGTTTTCTTGAAAAACCAGTTCAGTGGCGTTTGTGCCGGGCATTGACAGCCCTCCTCTACCCTCCTGGTAGCAATCCAACGGCCAGGAGGCCGCGCTTTTGAAATAAAAAAAATAGTTCATTAAATCGATTGGTTGGAATTAACTTTGGCCGTCTTGGGGAGGCCGTGTAGGAATCCCCGCCGGTGGACATGTCAATCGGTTGGGCAGTCGACGAGAAATCTCCAAAATTGAAGGGAGATCTTTATGTTGGCTTAACGATGCAAGGCTATGCTTGCATAGTTGCAAAGGCTTTGAAATAAGGCGACCCACAGGGTTAATCCCCGGAGGTTCTCATGCTGTCCCAAAGGATCATTCAGACCATTCCTTCACTGCGTCGTGCGCCGTCCTTCAAAACGGCCGAACAGGGCGGCAAGGTCATTCCACTTGTTGAATTTTCGCGCGGCGACTTTTTAGTGAAAACAGTGCGGTCGAATCGCGACCTGCGTCAGGTGCAAAGCTTGCGCTATGATGTTTTCCACCGTGAGTACAAACAGAAGAAATTCCCGTTTGGTTTAGATTTGGATCGCTTTGATGCATGGAGCGACCATTTGGTGATCATGGACAAGCGCACCGGGTGCTTTGTCGGGACCTACCGGCTCCTGTTGGAAGGCCGGGCCCCGTATTTTTATTCTGAAACTGAGTTTGATATGAGCCCGCTGAAGGCTCTTGCCGGGAAAAAGCTGGAGCTGTCTCGGGCCTGCATTCACAAAGATTATCGCAGTGGTGTCATCATCGGCTTGTTGTGGCGGGGCTTAGTTCAATATGTCCAGGCAAGTGGTGCGGACTACCTTTTTGGTATGAGCAGCTTTAAATCGACTGATCCGGCGGAGATTGCGCGAGTTTATCGTCAACTTTGTGCCGAAGGTTCTGTTGATCAAAGTCTGCCCTGTCTACCGTTGGGGGATTATCAGGTCCCTGGGTTTCATGAGCTACTCGAAGCGCCGCTAAATCCAGAGGCCTCGGCAGCCGATTTGGTGCCTCCGCTGTTGAAATCCTATCTGCGCGCTGGCGCCAAGGTGATTGGCGTGCCGGCCTTAGATGAAGACTTCAGGTGCGCGGATTTCCTGACACTTTTAGATATGAGAAATCTAGGTAAAGCCTACGAGAGAAAGTTCAAATTGTGCTGATTGGATATCTACGCTTAGTCACATTGTTTTTTGTCATCGGTATCTTTGTTGTTGGTGCGCTCGTGCTGCGCCTGTTTTTTGGCGACTCCGTTCGTGCCAAACGGCTTGCTGCTCTATGGCTTCATGTTTTGTGTAAAGTCGCCTTGAAGATTCTGGGTGTCAAAGTTGAAGAAGTTGATGCAACTGGTGGTTTGAGGGCAGACGTGGCTGGGGGCGAAGGCCATCTGATTGTAGCCAACCACCTGTCTTATTTGGATATTCTTGTTGTCGCATCGCTTCGACCGATGCTGTTTGTTACGTCAAATGAGATTAGAGATTCAGGATTTCTTGGCTACTTGGCAAAGGCGGGTGGATGTCATTTTGTGGAGAGGCGCAATCGCAATCAGATTGAGCGCGAAGTGGCAGAGATTGCCTCGTCGCTTTCTGAGGGGTTGAATGTGGTCGTTTTTCCCGAGGCGACATCGACCAACGGTTCCCAAGTCCTGCCGTTCAAGGTAGCCCTCATGGATGCGGCCATTGTTTCGAATCGGCCGCTTCTGCCCTTTTGCTTGAATTACCGGGAGATTGCGGGTCAGCCGTTTGGGATTACAAATCGCGATGAAATCTGCTGGTACGGCCACATGACCTTCCTTGGCCACATCGCCAACGTAGCCCGCCGTGGAAATATTCGAGTGGCCGTGACGAGACTCAATAAAGTGCATGTAACCCCCCAATCTGACAGAAAAAGTTTGGCATCAGAGGCCTACCAACAGATCGCAGGTCATTACGTTCAAATCGTATGACCATAGCCGGCCAAGTTACAGATTCCACTTTTTTATCCGAAGACCTCATCATGACTGAGGGTTTTCAATGGATCTAGTTCACCTATCTAGAAGCGTACCTGAACTGATCGAAATCGATCGTCTCGCCGGGGATTTGCCGCGCGGCATGCGCGTGCGCATCTTAGATTCCGTCATCCATCACGGGGTGGAGTTGCCAATCCATTGTTTTGAGGCTGGGCCAGAGGACCCTGAAACACCAGTTTTTTTGTTGACCGGGGGCGTCCATGGGCTGGAGCGAATTGGCACCCATGTCGTCATTGGATATATGAAGACCTTATTCAGTCAAATGGCATGGGATGATGCTCAACAGGACCTTTTCAAGAAGGCCCGTCTGATCATTGTTCCCCTGGTTAACCCAGCGGGCATGTTGCTTCGGACCAGAGCTAACGGGCGTGGCGTTGATTTGATGCGTAATGCACCCGTAGAGGCCGTGCATAACTCCTGGCTTCCCTTTGTGGGTGGGCACCGTTTGGGGCCCTTCTTGGCGTGGTATCGCGGCGGTGGAGCCGACGAGGGTACCATGGAGAAAGAGTCGAGCGTTTTAGAAAATCTAGTCCGAGAAAAACTATTCCCTTCCAGGGCGGCCCTCTCTTTAGATGTGCATTCCGGGTTCGGCACAGTCGACCGCCTTTGGTTTCCTTATGCGAAATCGCGGGAGCCGTTCCCATCGCTGGCGGAAGTCTATCAGTTAAGTGCGTTGCTCGACCGAACCTATCCAAACCATATCTACAAGGTGGAGCCGCAATCGCTTAATTATACAACCCACGGAGATCTATGGGACTATTTCTATGACGAGCATAGTTCCAGCGGCCCTGGTCGCGGCACCTATCTGCCCCTTGCGCTGGAGCTTGGTTCGTGGCTTTGGGTAAAAAAGAATCCGCGGCAGATCCTTTCGCTCCTTGGAGCATTTAATCCGGTCATTCGCCACCGCTACCAAAGAATCCTGAGGCGGCACTTGGCGCTGCTTGATTTCATGGCGAGGGCTGCGGCTAGTCACCAGACGTGGAGCCGAATTCCAAAAGTAGAGCGCAAAGAAATAACTGAAAAAGCCCACGATCGCTGGTATTCGGGGTTCAGCGGCGAGCTGCCATCCCATGCTGGAAAATAATTTCCCTCATTTCGCTTGACAGGTTCAGCCATCAGAGTTTAGAACCTCGCGACTCGGGTAAGCCTGCTTAACAGCAAGCCAATGCCGTCGATCAGAGAGAAGCTCTGCGTATATCGGTGACAAACACGTCACAAATTTCCGCAAAAGACCCCTCCGGCCGTGGCGCGATTTACCCAAGCAAGTTGTTTCAGAAGTGATGAACGAACAACGAATGCAGTAGGTTGCGAGAGTATGCAAAGCCAAAAAATTAGAATTCGTTTGAGAGGCTACGACTACCGTCTGTTGGACCAAGCCGCCGCAGACATCGTCGAACGCGCCAAGCGCACCGGCGCCCGCGTGGCTGGCCCGATTCCACTGCCGACCTCGATCAACCGTTACACGGTTCTTCGCAGTCCACACGTGGACAAGAAGTCTCGAGAGCAATTCGAAGTCCGCACGCACAAGCGTGTTCTCGATATACTCGAGCCCAAGCAACAAACCATCGACGCGCTCATGAAGCTAGACCTGGCATCCGGTGTGGATGTTGAGATCAAGTTGTACTGAATGAGCCTCCGTCCATAGATCAGTCACTGAGAATCCTTTTAAAGACTCCAGTCACGAACTGAACAGCAGGTTGCGAGAATGAACGTGAAAGCATTGGTAGCAAAAAAAATCGGAATGACGAGGATGATGGATCCCGAAGGCCACATGGTCGCGGTAACCCTTCTCCAAATCGAAGAGCAAAAGATCACCAAGATCCTAACGCCGGGTCGTGATGGTTACAGCGCAGTGCAAGTTGGGTATTTCACGAAAAGAGATACCCGCTTGACCAAGGCTGACCATGCCCGCCTACGTAAGGTAAACGTGGCTGAAAACTTTGCTCGCTTTAAAGAATTCCGCTCTGAGAAGCCAGTTGAAGGCCTCGAAGCCGGAGCCAGCCTAACGGCGGCGATCCTCGAGGGTGTGAAAGCTGTTGACGTAACTGGTTTCACTAAGGGCCGTGGATTCACGGGTTCGGTGAAGCGTTGGAGTGTCGCCTGTGGTCGTATGACGCACGGTTCACGTTTCCACCGTCGCCCAGGTTCGCTCGGTACCCGCACAACTCCGGGACGAGTATTCAAGGGAAAACCACAGCCGGGTCAGTATGGCGATGAGCAGCGCACGATACAAAATCTTAGGCTGCTGGACGTCGACACGAAAAACAATGTGATAGCGGTTTACGGATCCGTCCCGGGTCACCAGAACAATTATCTGTTCGTTAAGCCTTCGATTAAGGCCTAGAGGTACAGACCATGGAAATCCAAATAAAAGACATCAAGGGCAAGGCAATAAAGTCAGTTAAGCTGCCTGAAGCCATTTACGGCGTTCCGATGAACGAACACGTGCTTCATCTGGTAGTAAAAAGCTACCAGGCTGCCCGTCGCCAAGGGACGCATTGCACAAAGACCAGGGCATACGTGTCCGGCGGTGGAAAAAAGCCCTTCAAACAAAAAGGCACTGGCGGTGCCCGTCAGGGTACGAGCCGTTCCCCACTTATGCCGGGTGGAGCAGTGATTTTTGGCCCACGTCCACGGGATTACCGTGAAAAGACGAACCAAAAACTTCGTCAGTTGGCCCTTAGGGTTGCCTTGTCGGACAAAGTCCGTCACGGAAAACTTGTTGTGGTCAACGACTTTGCACTCAGCAAGTACAGCACTAAACATCTTTTGGGTGCGTTAAGTGCCTTGGGTGTTGCGAAGGCTCTGTTTTCGGACGAGCGCAAAGATGATTTGCTCTACAAATCGGCACGAAACATTCATGGTGCAACATCGGTTGCCCCAGCCGAGCTGAACGCTGAGCATGTGCTTCGTTACGAGTCACTTGTGATCAGTGAAACCGCTCTCAACTCGCTGCAGCAGCGTTTCGAGGAGAACCACAGTGAATCTGTATAGTGTATTGGTCAGGCCTGTTCTCTCTGAGAAGAGCAATGACGCACGTGAGCATGGTGGAAAGTACACTTTCGAAGTGGCTCTGAAGTCGACTAAGGAAGATGTGCAGCGGGCGATCGAAAAGATATACAACGTTAAAGTTGCTGGTGTTCAGACGATGGTAACCCGCGGCAAGACTCGTCGGCGCGGGGTGCATCTCTCTCTTGAGAGCACATGCAAGAAGGCCATTGTGACTCTGGCGGCTGGAGCCAAGCTCCCACTGTTTGAAGAACAGTAATCGTTGAAACGATGTTCCGCGCGGGCGGAATGAAGAGGGAAGAATAGTTATGGCAGTCAAGATCCTCAAGCCAACAACACCAGGTCGCCGCGGCGCGTCGGTTGTTGACTACAGTTCGATCGACAAGGTTGAGCCGTGCGCGGCCCTGCTGGTCGCATTGAAGAAGCACTCTGGCCGCAACAACACGGGCCGGATCATGGTTCGTCACCAGGGCGGTGGTGTTCGCCGGCACTACCGGATCATCGACTGGCGTCGTGACAAGCGCGGTATCCCGGGTAAAGTTGAATACATCGAATACGATCCAAACCGTACGGCATTCATTGCCCGCGTGGTTTATTCGGACGGCGAGCGTCGTTATATCCTCGCTCCCGAAGGTTTGAAGAAGGGTGCGAGCGTCGTTGCAGCTGAAACGGCTGACGTAAAAGTCGGTAACGCGATGCCGCTTCGTTCGATTCCACTTGGTACTTTTGTGCATAATATCGAGATGCGTCCAGGTAAAGGCGGCCAAATGGCGCGCAGTGCAGGGACCTACGCACAGCTGATCGGCCGTCTTGATGGCTATGCTCAGTTGCGGATGCCGAGCGGTGAAATGCGTCGGATTAACGATAGCTGCTTTGCCGTCATCGGTCAGGTCAGCAATCCAGATAATTTCAACGTTACGATCGGTAAGGCCGGGCGGAGTCGTTGGATGGGTATTCGGCCTACCGTTCGCGGTATGACGATGAACCCGTGTGACCACCCTCATGGTGGTGGTGAAGGTCGTGCAAAGGGTGGTCGTCACCCGGTAAGTCCTTGGGCTCAGCCAGCCAAGGGTTATAAGACGCGTAAGAACAAGCGGACCGCGAAAGACATCATTCGCGATCGTCGTCAAAAATAGTTGAACGTATAGGAGAATGCCCCAGATGGCGCGTTCTATTAAAAAAGGTCCTTTTGTAGACGGTTACCTCTTCGGTAAAGTTGAAAAGGCACGTCAGGATCGCAAACCAATTAAGACCTGGAGCCGCCGCTCTACGATCTTGCCTGATTTTGTTGGGCTTACGTTTGCGGTTCATAACGGCAATAAGTTTATTCCGGTATTCGTCACCGAGAACATGGTTGGTCACAAGCTGGGTGAATTTTCCCAGACGCGTACCTTCCACGGCCACGGCAGTGAGAAAAAAGGCGCCAAGCCCGGCGCAGGCGCATAAGGTTGACAGGACATGTCTGAACAATACAAAGCAGTTCTGAAAAATGTTCGCATTTCCCCGAGAAAAGTTCGTCTGGTGGCGGATTTAGTTCGTGGTAAGCAGGTCCAAGATGCCTTGGACCTTCTGAAGCTTACGACCAAGCGGTCGGCTCCGGTGGTGTCAGGTCTTCTGACATCCGCGATTGCCAACGCAACGTCAAAAGCAACGGTGGATGTGGATCGGTTAGTAATTAGTGAGCTGATGGTAGATGGCGGAACAGTGCTGAAGCGCTTCATGCCTCGCGCTCAGGGTCGTGCTACCCCGATCCGTAAGCGCACGTCGCATATCACGATGAAGCTCAAAGAAATCTAAAGGAAGGATTACTTCGTGGGACAGAAAGTACACCCAATCGGTTTCCGTCTCGGTGTGATCAAGAGCTGGAGCTCGCGCTGGTACTCGAAAAACGAGTATGCAAAGTTTCTCCAGGAAGACATCCGGATTCGCGGATACATCGAAAAAAAGTTTAAGGCTGCCGGCGTGGCTTTGGTCGAAATCGAGCGCGCTGCCAAGAACCTAAAGATCAACATCCATAGTAGCCGCCCGGGCATCATTATCGGGAAAAAAGGCGCTGGGGCGGAGACTCTGAAGGATGAATTGGTTCGTCACTGCAAGATTACTTCTGGCGAGCCAACGCTGAATGTTTTCGAAGTGAAAAAGCCAGATATGGATGCAAAGCTCGTTGCGGAGAGTATCCGTGAGCAGCTTGAGCGTCGGGTTTCATTCCGTCGGGCGATGAAGAAGTCGATCGGCCAGACGATGAAGGCTGGGGCGAAGGGCATCAAGGTACAGTTGTGCGGCCGCCTCGGTGGCGCCGATATGTCCCGGATGGAGCGCTACATGGAAGGCCGTGTTCCGCTGCACACATTGCGTGCCGATATTGATTATGGAACAGCAGAAGCCTTGACGACCTTTGGTCTGATTGGCGTGAAAATCTGGATCTTTAAGGGAGAAGTTCTTTCCCGTGATGATTCTAGTAGCAAGCAGAACTAACACCTGCAGAGACTGACGAGCGAGGACTGAGATATGCTGGCTCCAAAAAGAATGAAATACCGTAAGGCCCACAAGGGCCGGGTCAAAGGCAAAGCCAAGGCCGGCACTGAGCTGACCAAGGGTGAATTTGGCCTGATGGCTATGGAAAGTGGAAAGATCACGGCGCGCCAAATCGAGGCCGCCCGAATCGCCATGACCCGTCACTGTAAAAGGGGCGGATTTGTGTGGATTAAGATCTTTCCAGCCAAGCCAATTACCAAAAAGCCGGCCGAAACCCGGATGGGTAGCGGAAAAGGTGGCGTAGAGTACTATGTTGCGGTTGTAAAACCGGGCAGAATCCTTTATGAGATGCAGGGCGTGGAGAAAGCTGTTGCTGAAGAGGCTCTGACGCTTGCTGCTTCCAAGCTCCCGATCAAAACCAAATTAATCCTCCGGTCAGAAGACCCTTGGGCATAAGGTTGAGTCATGGATTTGCATAAACTGAAATCTGAAGAAATTCGCGGGTTTGATGTGTCACGTTCGGTTGAGCTTGAGGTTCAAGTTCGCCGGGCACTGCATGATGCGCGGATGGACATTTATAATCCGGCAGCTCGCGCTGCCGGTCGGATCCGCGGCTTAAAGCGAAGCCTGGCCCGTTTGTTGACCCTGCGGGCTCCGGCGGCGATTAAACCGTTAGCGAAACGCAAGTAATTGGATTTGCAACGTTCTTAGTAGAGAGAGCGAACTGTGAGTGAAGTAATTAAAAATCAAGACAGCGTAAGTCGCACAATCCGGTGCACCGTGACCAGCGACAAGATGGAGAAATCCCGCGTCGCCGTTGTGGAGCGCTTGGTAAAGCACCCGACTTTTGGCAAGTACATCCGCCGGCGTACCAAGCTGATGTTCCATGATGCCAATAATGTGACCAGGGCTGGAGACGAGGTTCTCGTCCGCCAGACCAGACCGTTGAGTGCGCGCAAAAAATTTGAATTGGTGAAAGTTGTCCGGGAAGCGCGTCGCTAAGCGGCCTTCTCTTAAGACGTCTTGATACAGGTGACATCATGATCCAGATGGAAACAGTACTGAAAAGCGGTGACAATTCCGGCGCAAAGCGTCTGAAGTGTTTCAAGGTCCTTGGTGGAAGTCGTAAGCGTTTTGCGACTGTGGGCGACATCATTGTCGTTTCAATCAAAGAGGCTTTGCCGAATAGCAAGGTTGAAAAAGGAACCGTCCACAAGGCGGTTGTGGTTCGCACTGCAAAGGAAATCAAGCGTGCTGATGGGTCGACCATCCGCTTCGATGAAAATGCTGCTGTGCTGATCAAGGGTAAGGAAAACGAACCAGTCGGCACCCGTATCTTCGGACCGGTGGCGCGTGAGGTGAGGCAAAAAGGCTTCTCCCGCATCGCATCATTGGCTCCAGAAGTTCTGTAGGCTTCGCCCACAAGGCGGGGCCCGGCGAACTTCCGGAAGGGAAGGAAGCGGGTCCATTATGAAGGAAGAAAGAAAGTAACGATGGCTACCAAGACACCAAAAACCAAAAGCGAAATGCCGCGGCTCCAAGCTCAGTACGCTGAATTTCGTGTGCAACTGCAAAAAGAGCTGGGTCTCGCGAATCCCATGCAGGTTCCACAGATAACCAAGATCGTAGTTAATATCGGTGAAGGTGACGCCGTCGAAAATCGCAAAGCCCTCGAAGGCGCGGTTTCGGATATGACGCTGATTACGGGTCAGAAGCCAATCACGACTCGGGCCAAAAAAAGCATCGCGACGTTTAAGTTGCGCCAAGGTATGCCAATTGGTTGCGCGGTTACCCTCCGTCGCCAACGGATGTATGAGTTCCTCGATCGCTTTATCAATGTTGCTGTTCCCCGTATTCGTGACTTCCGCGGTTTCTCGCCGAAGGCATTTGACGGACGTGGATGCTACACACTGGGCGTCAAGGAACAGATCATTTTCCCGGAAATCGATTATGACAAAGTGGACAAGATCCGCGGCATGGGCATCACAATTGTGACGTCGGCCCGGACAGACGTTGAAGCGAAAGCGCTTCTCGAGAAGTTCAACTTTCCATTCCGGAAATAAAGAAAGAAATCAGCGAAAGCTGAAAGGAGCATAGAGACAATGGCCAAGAAAGCCATGATTGAAAAGTGTAACCGCGAACCTAAGTTCAGCGTACGGGCTTACACCCGCTGTACGAAGTGCGGTCGCCCGAAGGCTGTGTACCGGAAGTTCGGCATCTGCCGTATTTGCTTCCGCACGATGGCGCTCAAGGGTCAACTGCCCGGAGTCCTTAAGGCTTCCTGGTAATTCAGCACATGAGAAGGCTCTGCCTTAGGAGATATCGATGAACGTTTGTGACCCAATTTCTGATTTGCTCGCGAGGATCCGTAACGGCCAAAAAGCCGGACACGAAGTCGTGTCGGTCCCTGCTTCGGCAATGAAGATTGCTATCACGCACCTTCTTAAAGAAGAAGGTTTTGTCCGGAATTACAAGTGCATCCGGGATCGGAAGCAAGGCATGATCAAGATTGCTTTGAGCTACCGTGAAGACGGTGACGGCGTAATTCTTGGAATCAAGCGCGTCAGCCGCCCTAGCCACCGTATTTACGTTGGAACAGACAAAATTCCGTTCGTAAAGAACGGGTTTGGAACGGCGATTCTTTCGACTTCGCGGGGCGTTATGACGTGCCGTGAAGCTCGCAAGCAGCGTCTTGGTGGTGAGCATCTCTGCTCTGTATTCTAAAGTTGGCCCCAGGCGTGTGACCCGGGGTTTGAGTAAAGTTTGAAGGGAACTTCAAAATGTCTCGTATCGGTAAAAAGCCAATCACCCTGCCGAAGGGTGTTGAAGTTAAAATTGAGGGCAGCATGGTCCACGTCAAAGGTCCGAAAGGACAGTTGGCACATAAGGTTCATGACACGATGTCGATTGCGATCGATGGTGGAGTTGTCACTGTTGTGCCAAAAAGTGGGCGCAACGATATTGGGCAGTTTCATGGGTTGACGCGGACCCTGGTCACCAACATGGTGACCGGCGTATCCGATGGTTTTTCTAAGACTTTGACGCTTGTTGGTGTTGGTTACCGGGCGGCTGTGAAGGGCAAGGGGATTACCCTGAACCTGGGCCATAGTCACCCCATCGAATTCGAAGCACCACAGGGCATTGAGATTAAGGTTGATAAATTGACGACGATCGTCGTATCTGGGGCCGACAAAGAGTTGGTTGGTCGGGTGTCGGCGACCCTTCGAGGCCTGCGTGCCCCGGAGCCATATCATGGTAAGGGCGCTCGGTATTCGGACGAAGTTATTGCTACGAAGGTTGGTAAGGCTGCTGGTAAGAAGTAACCAGTCTCGGATCCAGCGGCGGTCACGATAAGGAAGTATCTATGAGTTCGGTCAATGTTAAGTCTGCAATGCGCGTCCGTCGGAAGCTCCGTGGCCGCAAGAAAATTTCGGGCACACCAGAGCGTCCGCGGATGTCTGTATTCCGTTCCGCGCGCCATGTGTTCGTCCAGGTTGTCGATGACAAAACTGGTAAAACACTGGTTTCCGTTGGTACTTTTGCTAAGGGCAAAGCCGAACGTGCCAATAAAGAAGTTTGTGCAGAAGTCGGCAAAGCTGTTGCGGCTAAGTGTAAAGAAAAGAATATAACCAAAGTCGTCTTTGACAAGAACGGTTACACCTACCACGGCCGCATTAAGGCTTTGGCAGATGGTGCCCGTGAAGCTGGTCTGGATTTCTAAAGGTCTCCCGAGAGGTACCCTGTGTCAAAAGAAACCAAAGAGCTGAGAAAAATGGATGAACGGGACAACGACGGTCTTCAGGATCGTGTTGTACACATCGCCCGCGTCGCTAAAGTTGTAAAAGGCGGTCGCCGCTTCAGCTTCAGTGCGTTGGTTGTTGTCGGTGACGGACGCGAAAAGGTCGGATTCGGACTTGGTAAAGCAAGCGAAGTTCCGGATGCTATTCGCAAGGCGTCCGAGCAGGCCAAGAAGAACATGACTAAGATCCCTATGGTCGATGGAACAATTCCATTTGACGTGACGGGTAAGTTTGGTTCAGCGCGGGTCATTATGTTCCCAGCCAAAAAAGGTAAGGGGATCATCGCCGGCGGCGCAGTTCGTATCCTTGTTGAACTGGGTGGTGTTCAAGACATCATTTGCAAGGTTCACGGTACGAAGAATCATCAGAATGTTGTGCGAGCTGCGATGGACGGCTTGAAACAACTGATGCTTCCGGAGCAGTATGCGGCGTATCGGGGCAAGCTAGCGGAAGAAACAAGGCAGATTCGCCATAGTAAGGCTGAAATCCGCCGTGCAACCAAGGCTGCAGCGACAAAGTCCGATGCAACCAAGGCGAAGAAGTAAGGTCTGAAGGGGAACTGGGAAATGTCTGAGATTGTCGTTAAGCAACATCGCAGCCTGATTGGTCAGTCGGAAGCCAACAGGAAAGTTGTCAAAGCTCTGGGTCTGGGCCGCATTGGTCGGACCAAGATTCACAAGGACAACAACTGCATCCGTGGAATGATCAACAAGATTAAGCACCTTGTTACGTATGAGCTTAAGGGTTGAACATGCCAACCAAAAAACCTGAAACAGCAGTGATGAAGACCCTTGGGAACGTGGCGCCAGCAAAAGGCTCCAATATCAAGGTAAAGCGTATTGGTCGCGGTATCGGTAGCGGGATGGGAAAAACCTCCGCCCGCGGTGGCAAAGGACAAACTGCCCGCGCCGGTGGCGGAATTCGCGCTGGTTTTGAAGGGGGCCAAATGCCTCTTTACCGGCGCCTTCCCAAGCGCGGATTCACCAACTTGTTCACCAAGCGTTTTAACGCGATCAATGTCTCGGACTTGAATCGTTTTGAAGCAGGTGCCCACGTCGATCGTGAAGCATTAGCTAAGGCTGGACTTGTTCGTCATGATGATCTTCCGATGAAGCTTCTCGCTAAGGGGACGCTTGAGAAGAAGATTACGGTTGTTGTTAATAAAGCTAGTGCAGCGGCCAAGCAGGCCGTTGAAAAATTGGGTGGTAAAGTCGAGGAGATCTAAGAGTGGCCCAGGCTATTTCGAAGCTACCGGAAGGCACGCTGAACCACCTACAGAAGAAGATCCTATATACATTAGGATTTCTTGCCATCTACCGGATTGGGGTACATGTCCCAATTCCGGGTGTAGACACGGAAGCCCTCAGCGAATTCTTCAAGACCCAAGGCGCGAACCTGTTCGGCATGTTTAACATGTTCTCAGGCGGCGCTCTTGAAAGATTCTCTGTGTTCGCTCTTGGAGTGATGCCTTATATTTCTGCGTCTATCATCGCTCAGTTACTGACGGTGGTGGTTCCTCACCTCGAGGCTCTTTCTAAAGAAGGTGAGGCTGGGCGACGCAAGATCACGCAGTACACTCGTTATGGAACGGTCGTGCTGGCTTTCGTTCAAGGCTACATGATTGCTAACACGTTAGAAGCCGCACCGTTTCAGGGCGGTTCCTTAGTCCTCACCGGTGGGTTTGGTTGGCGGATTTTGACGACGCTGTCTTTGACGGCTGGAACTGCATTCGTGATGTGGTTGGGTGAGCAAATCACGGAGCGCGGTGTTGGAAACGGTATGTCTCTGATTATTTTTGCTGGCATCGTCGCTGGCTTGCCTCAGGTCATCGGTAATACTTACAGTCAGTTCGCCCATGCGCAGCTTGATTTGGCGCGTATTGCCTTGTTGGGTGGCGTGATAATCGCGGTGATCGCTGGTGTTGTGTTTTTGGAAAACGGCGTTCGTCAGGTGCCGATCCAATATGCCAAGAGGCAAGTGGGTGGGCGTATCTATGGCGGTCAGAATTCCCATCTTCCTATTCGTATCAACGCTGCAGGCGTGATCCCGCCGATCTTTGCGAGTTCCCTACTACAGTTCCCCCTAACCATCTCGGCAGTGGCTCCAAACACGAGAATTGCAGCCTTTATCTCCGCCAATCTGCATCCGGGTGGATGGCTGTACAACAGCATGTACGTCGCGATGATTATTTTCTTTGCCTACTTTTATACGTCCATCACTTTCAAGCCGGACGAAATTGCAGAGAATCTGAAAAAGCATGGTGGATTCGTCCCTGGAATTCGGCCTGGTGCCAAAACTGCTGAGTTTATGGAACGTATTGTCAGTCGTCTGACCTTGTCCGGTGCCCTTTATTTATCAGCGATCTGTGTTTTGCCAACGATCCTGACCGGCAATTTTAACGTTCAGTTTTATTTCGGTGGAACTAGCCTTTTGATCGTTGTGGGCACGGCTCTTGAGACGTTCCGGCAGATTGAGGCTCACCGACAGAGTTTGCGGTATGACTCTTTCTTGAAGCGCGGCACGATTCGTCCTCGGAGAGGAACGGTATGATCGTCGTTCTGACGGGGGCTCCCGGTGCCGGTAAAGGCACTCAGGCGGATTTGCTGGCATCTCAGGGTGGGTACCGTAAGGTTTCAACCGGCGATGCACTTAGGAAGCATGTTCGGACAAAATCCCCGATTGGACTTCAAGCCGAGGCCGTTATGGCGCGGGGCGAATTGGTGTCTGACGAGATTCTTTTTCAGATTCTCCGTGAAGAGCTTGGGCCGGATTCGCAGGAGAAGATTCTTTTGGACGGCTATCCAAGAAATGTGGCTCAGGCCCAGACGTTGGACTCCCTTAAAGAAATGCACCCAGTTGTGGTGGCGATCCATCTCGACGTAGATTCTGTGGAGTTAGTGACCCGGTTGAGTGGACGGAGGGTCTGTTCGAGTTGTGGTGCGACCTATCATGTGTCCATGACGCCATCTAAGATCTCGGGCATTTGTGATAAATGCGGCGGAGCCCTGCAGCAGCGTACAGACGATCGTGAAGAGAGTGTCCGTACAAGGCTGTCGGTTTACGAGTCAATGACAAAGCCAGTCCTCGAATATTATAGGGGAAAAGGGCTTTATCATCGGGTCGATGGTAAGGGAAGTACGCAAGATGTGTTTCGTAAATTGGTGGGCAGCCTTGATGGGCTGAGTCTCTCGTGAGTCTGAAAGCCTAAAAAGCTTGCAGGTGAAGTTGCTTTAGGTTAGTTTGCCGCACCTTTGTGTCCACAGGGGTGTGCCTTTTTGAAAGAGCGGAATGCCAAAAGAAGAAGTCATTGAAGTCGAAGGCGTTGTTAAAGAACCGCTCCCAAATGCGATGTTCAGGGTTCGGCTAGAGAACGGACACGAGGTTCTCGCCCATATTAGTGGAAAGATGAGGATGCACTTCATCAAGATCCTTCCAGGGGATAAGGTGAAGTTGGAAATATCGCCCTACGATTTAACGCGTGGGCGGATTACATACCGCGCAAAGTAGCACCGGATTTCGCCAGTTTTAAAAGGGAATGGTGGGTTATGAAAGTCAGAGCAAGCGTGAAGCCAATTTGTGAGAAGTGCAAGGTTATCCGCCGCAAGAACGTCGTGCGGGTGATTTGCTCAGTTGGCAAGCATAAGCAGAAGCAGGGGTAAGGGATCCATGGCACGTATTGCAGGTGTAGACCTTCCAGGTCAAAAACGTATCGAAATCGCTCTTACGAGCATCTTTGGAATTGGTCGCAGAACTGCGCAGCAGGTTGTTCGCGAGGCTGGGCTTAAGCCTGAAGTTCGCGCGGCAGACCTTGATTCCAATGAAGTCAACGCACTCCGCAAGGTGATCGACAGCAAGTTGGTTGTCGAAGGTGATCTGCGTCGTGAAATCGCTTTGGCGGTAAAGCGGCTCATGGACCTAAACTGCACGCGTGGCATCCGCCATCGCAAAGGTTTACCAGTCCGTGGACAGCGCACCAAGACGAATGCTCGTACCCGTAAAGGTCCGCGCAAGACGATCGCTGGCAAGAAAAAAGCTCCTACTTGATAGAAAGGTAGCAAATAGTCATGGCAACTAAACCAGCAGCAACTGGTCTTAAGAAGAAGAAAGTCAAACGCAACGTCCCAGCAGGGGTGGTGCACATAAAGGCTAGCTTCAACAACACACTCATTACATTCACCGACGTCAATGGCGATGTGGTGGCTTGGTCGAGTTCGGGTAGCAAGGGTTTTAAAGGGTCGCGTAAAAGCACACCATTTGCAGCGCAAATGGCGGCTGAGGAAGCGTCTCGCAAGGCAATGGATTCCGGCATGCGTACAGTTTCTGTTCTCGTTAGCGGTCCCGGTTCGGGCCGTGAGAGTGCAGTTCGTGCGATCGCAGCAGCTGGAATGCGCGTGGCCATGATTAAGGATGTAACCCCGATCCCGCACAACGGCTGCCGTCCATCGAAGCGCCGTCGGGTTTAATCAACAGTATTGAAGAAGGGGATATCCAGTGGCCCGTTATACCGGTCCAGTTTGCAGGCTCTGTCGTCGTGAAGGCGAGAAGCTCTTTTTGAAGGGCGACCGTTGCTTCACCGACCGTTGTTCGTTTGAGCGTCGTGGTTACGCGCCTGGTCAGCATGGCCAGCGTCGTACGAAGCTCTCCGAATTTGGCGTGCAGATGCGTGAAAAGCAAAAAGTGAAGCGTGTTTACGGTCTTCTTGAACGTCCTCTTCGCAACTTGTTTGCTAAGTCGGACAAAGAGCGCGGTGTGACGTCTGAGACGTTCTTCCGTAATCTTGAGCTTCGTTTGGACAACGTCGTGTACCGCATGGGCTTTGCCCGTAGCCGTAACGAAGCGAAACAGATCGTTCGTCATAATCATATCCTTGTTAATGGCAAGCGCTGCAACATTCCTAGTGCACGCATGAGCGTTGGTAGTGAAGTCAGCTTGGAAGCCGTTAGTCAGAAACAAGCGCGTTTTACGCTTGCGACCGACTTGTTTTCAAAGCGCGCGGCACTTCCGTGGTTCCAAGTGGATCATACGAAGTACACTGGAAAAGTGACTGCCGAACCGACGCGTGCTGACATTCATATGAATGTGAAAGAGCGTCTCATCGTTGAATTGTACAACAAGTAATTTTGTTGTCCTGATATGGTCGGGGGAAAAACGCCATGCATCGTAACTGGCAAGGTTTGATCAAGCCAAAGAATATTGAAACGGAAGCGCTTACGGAAACGTACGGCAAATTCGTGGCGAAGCCCTTGGAGCGAGGCTACGGCTTAACTCTAGGTAACTCATTGCGCCGTGCCCTTCTCGCAAGCCTCAATGGCGCTGCGATTGTGGCTGTGCGCATTGCAGGGGTCGATCACGAATTTTCGACGATCCAGGGCGTGAAAGAGGATGTCACGGACATCATTCTTAACCTCAAGCAAGTCAATCTTCGTTACCTTGGTGAGAAAGACAGCAGTATTTCTATCAAGGCCTCGTCGGCGGGTATTGTTCGGGCAAAAGATATCATCACTAGCGGTGATGTCGAGATTCTGAACCCGGAGCAAATTATTGCGACGGTCGGAGCTGACGGATCCTTGGATATGGAGATGGTCGTTCGCCACGGGCGCGGCTATGTTTCAGCTGAAAACAACCGCTCGGAAGATCTTCCAGCCGAGTTTATTGCAATTGATTCGATTTTTGCTCCCGTTCGTCGCGTATCCTACAATGTATCGAATGCGCGCGTTGGTCAGATGACGGATTACGATAAACTGACCCTCGAAATTTGGACGAACGGTGCTGTGCGCCCTGATGATGCCCTTGCCTACTCGGCTAAGATCATCAAGGAACAATTGACCATTTTCGTGAACTTCGATGAAGACGAAGAAGAAGAGCAGCGCCGGTCCGAAGAGACCAAGCCAGTTAACGCGTCCTTGAACGACAATTTGTTTAAGACGGTTGACTCGCTGGAGCTGAGTGTTCGCGCGGCCAATTGTCTCGAGAACGCGAATATCAAGTTCATTGGTGAGCTCGTGACCAAGTCTGAGGGCGAGATGCTGAAGACGAAAAACTTCGGTCGCAAGTCCTTGAATGAGATCAAGGACATTTTGGCTGAAATGGGTCTGTCGCTGGGAATGAAGATCGATGGTTTCGATCCATCGACCCTGCGTTCAAAAGACCAGGAACACAATTAGGATCACGGAGCACGTGTTATGAACCACGGTTTTGGATATCGTAAACTTGGCCGCAAAACGGCTCATCGTAAGGCGCTTTTGCGCAACATGGCAACCTCGATGGTTCTTCATGAACGCATTGAAACCACGCTGCACAAGGCAAAAGAACTTAGTAGTGTTGTAGAAAAGCTGATCACCTTGGGAAAAAGAGGTGATCTTCATGCGCGCCGGCAGGCGGCTAGCTTTTTCTTTGATGATGCGGCTGTCGCGAAGGTCTTTGCTGACCTAGGACCGCGTTTCAGGGAACGTTCGGGTGGTTATACCCGGATTTTACGCCGGGGCCATCGGGCCGGTGACAATGCTGAACTTGCTACGATTGAATTCGTAGACTTCAAGTTTGTCGCTGCAGCGAAGTAATTAGGGGTTATTACACCCTTATTCCTCTGTTTCATAAGCCTTCCCTGGAATTTCCAGGGGAGGTTTTTTTTATCGGCTAAGATTTGATAGATTAGATACGGATCCAATTCTTACTGGTTGCGGGGTGGCGGATGAGAATATTGAAACCTTTCCTTGTTTTACTTTTAGGGACGCTTTTGGTTTCCTGTATCGGGGACGAATCCCTGATAAACACGCTGGATCGCGCTGTCTTCAGTCGATCTGGTAGTTTTATTTTTTCTTCCTATTCCCCAATTACTTTAAAAGAGATCCACTTGGATCTCGAGGAACTCCGCGGGAAGAAGGTTTTAATCGAGGGCCGGGTCGTTGAAACAGGTAAGCATCATACTTTTTTCATTATGGAAGATGATTCTGCGCGCATGCTCGTTGTTCTGACGCGTTACCCAAATATCCTTCCCGACCTTGGGACGCGGAATGGCAAGATTGTTCGCGTGCTCGGAATCGTTGGGAATGGTAAAAAAGGCCTTCCAGTGGTGATGGCTTCAGCCATCAGGACGTCACCTGAAGTTAAATCAGACAAGTCCTGACTGATCATTTTAATTCGTTAGGCCATTGCTTGCGTCTTTTTTATTACATTCTCAAAGATTTTTTCAAGTTTGTCGTAAGCGCAATGTTTTTGACGCTGTTCTTATTCCTTCTTTTTGACTTCATTCATAAAACGACGCGTTATTTTCCTCGGTATAAGCCATCGGCTGCACTTGTTTTCAAAATGTATCTTTATCAGTTGCCCAGCCATATTTTGCAGGCCATGCCAATTGCATCCTTATTGGCATCGGTCATTTGCATGGTCCTTCTAGGTCGAACCAATGAATTGACGGCGATGCGGGCTGCTGGAATGGGTCCGCTTCGTATTGGGGCTCCCCTATTTGCCGGAGGTATCATCCTGGCGATTACGGGATGGATCCTCAATGAGCACATCATTCCCGTTAGCTCCGAGCGAATGCATTACATTCAGGAGGTTCAGATTGAGGGTACGCCCTCGTTTGAGATCGCCCAGGGTGTGAGCTGGCTGAGGCAGGGCAACAAGATTTATAATTTTGGTAAATATGATCCCGAATTGAGGTCCTTTCAGCAGCTTAGGATTTCTATCATTCGCTCTGATTTTACTGCTGATCAGGCTATTGAGGCGGTTTCGGCGAAAAGTATCGGCAAGGATCAAGGCTGGTTGTTATCGAATGTGTCGATCATGAAATTTGATGATCAAGGCAACGTCATACAACATCGAAAACAGGATTCAATGCTCATTGATTTCCCAATTGATGTTCAAAAACTTCAAAAAGAACGCCGGATGCCAAGTGAGATGAGCCGAAGAGAATTGCGATCGCAACTCAAAGGTGAAGAGAATTCTGGGCGGGACATCCTACCGCTGAAGGTGGATTACCACGTAAAGCTGGCCTTCCCCTTTGCAGCACTTGTGGTCAGCCTGCTTGGCTTGAAGTTTATGTACAGCTCAGAGCGCTCTCCGGAGACGGCCAAAAGCATCCTCATTGCCCTCGGAATTGGAATGAGCTACTGGGTCCTGCTCAATTCTTTTTTGGCGTTGGGAAGGCGCGGAAACGTCTCTCCCCTGGTAAGTGCCTGGGCAGCCAACGTTATTTTGCTAGTCATTGTCCTTTGGGACGGCTGGCGCGCCAGGGTTATTTCACGATAATTTCAATTTTTGACCGAAGCCGTTGTTCAGATAGCCAACGGCGCGTTTGATTAGCGAGTTCGGCATTACGTATCTCAGCCTCAAGCTCAGCTTTCTTCTTTTGCATGTCCTTACCGAGCGAAACCTTACGACTCTCAACCTTGAAGATCAGAATGCTGGAACCAATCTCAATCGGTGGTGTCACGCCTCCGACGTCGAGGCGTTCAATCTCCTTACGGATTGCTGGGGCAAGATCTTTGAGGCGTACGCCCTCCAAAAGACCCCCGTTGGCAGCTTTTTGGCGGTCGTCGGAATACAGTTTTACGGCGTCATCAAATGGGGCGCCAGCCTCGATTTTACTGCGAGCTTCCCGTGCGAGAGACCGCTTTGCCTCGGAGATTACTTCACCAGACCCGTCTGGGATTACGATTGAAATCTGGCGCAATACGATCTCAACAAGGTCTGAGGCGGAACCCGATCGCTTCATATAAGCCGTTTCCAGGTCCCTGTCCGTGACCTTAATCAGGGGTGCGATAACCCTTCGCTGAAATCGCCCAAGGATAATCTGGTGGCGAAAGTCCTGCTTATAGTCTTCGTAGGACTTATTTTCTTTGGCAAGAAATGACTGCAGCCCATGCTTATCCAGCCCTTTGCCGCTTAAAAAATCAGAGATCTCGGTCTCGAGCTCGTCATCTGAAACGTCAAGTTCGAGCTCTTTGGCTTTTTGTTGGATCAATTGAAAGTTAATGAGGTCTTGGGTCGCCTTTTCAAATGGTGGCGATTGCTCCGTTGCAGGAAACTCCGACACCGTAACCAAAGGTCCGGTTTCAACTTTGGTGGCAACATCACTGTAAAGGAAGGGTTGCCCGTTGACGGAACCAAGAACTCTATCCACTAAAATTTCGGCTGCCATCGCCGGAAAGCCCAGTCCGACCGATAAGGCAGCAATCAGGATCGTGGCGAGGTAATTGGGATTGAGTTGAGCGCGGCCTCGAGCCATTTTCGGTATTCCTCTTCTTTTCGTTTAGCAAACAAGGCGACCCGGATCTTTGGCGTGGCTTCTTTTAAACTAAGCACACGTTTGGGTCGCTTCTCCTGGAGCATAATTATGTGGAAACCGTATGTCGACTTGAGAATCTCACTGATTTGACCTGGCTGCATCTCAAAGGACACGTCAAAAACGGCAGGAACATCGCCCTTGGCAAAAGGACCAACCTTCCCTCCATCGGCCTCCCCCTCTGGAGTGATCGAATGCTGGCGGGCCATATCCTGAAAGTTGTGCTGATTTATTTCCTGCTTAATTTTTTTTGCTTGGGGCTCATCAACTAAAACAACCTGACGAACGATGGCCGTGGGGGGGATCCTAAATTCAGGTTGATGGTTTTTGTAGTACTCCGTGATCTGTCCATCGGTCGGAGTGGCCAAGGGAAAAATTCTAGATTCAGTATATTGAAGGACGATGGAGCGCTCGCAAAGGCGATTCTTAAGCAGTTCCTTGGAGCGGTTGCTCTGAAATTGTTCCGGATTTAATTCTATAGCCGTCTGCCATTCCTTTAGGCACGACGTGAAACGTGATGGATCCTCAATATCGAATTTTTTGTCCAACTGAAGGTACTTAAAGAGCAGTTTTCGCTCGATCATACCCGACAATAAGCTCTGTTTGAGTGGGCTTAATTCACGCTCCAACTTGCCTCCCAAGTCAGGGATTGGCGTCATTTCACCAGTTCCCGTCATACCCTTTACGTGCAAATTGTACTCCCACTCAAGGTCCTCGCTGTCAATCGGTGTGCCGGCAACTTCGACCAGTGTGGAGCCACGATTCAAGTTATCGAAGGATGGGATATCGCGCTCACGAACTTCAGTGATTTTGTGTCCATTGATGGCAAGCCACAACGCAACGCCCAGCGTAAAGCAAGTGCTGCCGAGGATCAGGCGCCGTTTCATGTTTTTCGAAATCATGGCTTAACTCCTTTGCGAGATCGATTCCGCCAGGGGATCGACCAATGTTACCAGTTCCGTAATCATTTGGTCCTGCTCGGCAGGCCCTGGCTGCGAAAAGGTTTGCGCGTAAAGGAATAGTTTTCCATCGGGAGTCAGGCGGTACTTGTCGGGATGACCACGGACGGCATCTAAAATCACGTCAATCTGGGCTTCGTTTAAGGAGCCGAATTTAAGTTCATAAAAATTGCGACCTCCCACAGCCAAGGAGGTCATTTTCGCCTGAGAAAGGCATCGTTTCAAGGTGGCGATGCGAAATAGGCGGGATAAATCATCGGGTAGCGGTCCGAACCGATCGACCGTTTCTCGCTTTAAGCGAAGCAGGTCTTCTTCAGCCCCGGCCGAGAAAAGGGACTTATAAAGTTGGAGTCGGAGGTTTTCAGCTTCGATATAAGTAGCCGGAATTAAAGCGGTAACTGGGAGTCTGATTTCCGTGTCAATCTTTTCTATGACCTCTTGTCCACGCAGTTCGGCAATGGCAGCTTCAAGCATATCGGTGTATAGCTCGAGCCCTATCTCACTTATTTTACCGGATTGATCTCCGCCCAGGAGATTTCCTGCACCCCGAATTTCCAGGTCGTAACTGGCAATCTGGAAGCCAGCGCCTAGCTCCTGATGCGCGCTTAAAACCTCGAGGCGTTTTTTTGCATCGTCCGTCAGAGTGTCTTCGGCTGCAGTCAAAAAGTAGGCGTAGGCCTGCATGGAAGAACGACCAACCCGTCCGCGGATTTGGTAGAGCTGCGCTAGACCAAAGTTTTCCGCACGATTTACAAACAAGGTATTCACGTTAGGCATGTCGATGCCTGATTCGATGATCGTTGTGCAAAGCAAAACTGGAAATTTTTGTTCCATGAAGTCGACAATGACTTCCTCGAGCTGGTGTTCCTTCATTTGACCGTGTGCCGTGCGAACGTCGATCCCTGGCACAAGGCTTTTGATGAAGAGGCGCATTTCTTCGATGTCTTCGACGCGGTTGTGGAGGAAGAAGACCTGTCCTCCGCGCGCGACTTCGTTCAAGATCGCGTCTCGGATCAGGCTCTCGTCAAAACGGCAGATGTAAGTTTTTACCGACAGACGCTCTTGTGGCGGCGTCGCAATGATCGAGATGTCACGAAGCCCGAGCATGGACATGTGAAGTGTGCGCGGAATTGGCGTCGCCGTAAGCGTTAGGACGTGGGCATTGGACCGCATCTCTTTGAGTTTTTCTTTGTGAATAACGCCAAAGCGCTGTTCCTCGTCAATCACCAAGAGGCCAAGGCGTTTAGGCTTAATATCTTTGGATAGCAGACGGTGTGTTCCAACGAGAATGTCGAGGTCACCCCGGGTTAGAGCGTCAAGATTCGCTCGGATCGTCTTGGCATCCACAAAACGGTTAACCTGACCAACCTTCACACCGTGCCGCGACAAGCGATCAGAAAATGTGCGGTAGTGCTGATAGCAAAGCACGGTTGTTGGGACGAGGACCAAAACTTGATCACCCTCAAGGACCGCCCTCATGGCGGCGCGTAGGGCAACCTCAGTTTTTCCAAAACCAACATCGCCGCAAACCAACCGATCCATTGGCTTTTCGCCAACGATGTCAGCAAAGACATCATCAATTGCTTTTTGCTGATCTTCCGTTTCTTCATAGGGGAACTCGGCTTCGAGCTTGAAGTAGTCATCCCCGGGCGGATTGTAACGATGGGCACCGGCAATTTCTCGGGCCGCCTGTATCTTTAGAAGGGACTCCGCCATGTCTTTGATTTCAGACTTGATGCGAGATTTTTTCTTTTCCCATACTTGCCCGCCAAGGCGGTCCACCATGCCACGTCCACCCTCCCCCCCAGAACTATAGCGCTGCAGGAGGTTCAGACGGTCAACCGGCATGTAAATCTTGTCGTTGCCGGAGTATTCAATGACGAGAAAGTCATTGGTGAGGCCCGCCACGTTCATCGTCATCATTCCCGTGTAGCGACCAATGCCGTGCTGAACGTGGACCACCAAGTCACCAGGCTTTAAATCCCGAAACGAGCTCAGATAGTTCTGGAGTTTTGCCGAGGGCGGCTTCGGGCGCCGTTTTTTTACCCCGAACAGGGCATGTTCCGGCAGGACAAGGGTGTTGGTGTCGTGCAACCAGACGTGAGACTGAATGTCACCCAGTCCTAGCGTGATGGTCCCCGCCTGCATCTTGCCGGCAAGGATATCGCGAAGCAGAGATTCACGCCGCTGGGGAGCAAACCCGCGGTGGCTCAGTAAATTTGAAATGCGATCCAACTGCTCTTCATGGTGTGCAAGGATGGCAACCGTTCCCTCCTCTTTTTTCAAAAGAGAGCGAATGGCATCCATCCACTGATCAAAAAGTTCTGCTGGGTTTTCTTTTGAAAAAACCGGCGAACCCTCAAGCACCATGCGAGCCTCAAAGCGAAGGCTGGTGGCAGCCGGGTTTGAAAATGGATTTCCAAACTCAATTAAGGAGGAATTTTCAAAAGACAATTTTTCAAGTGGCGCAAAATGATTCTCTGGGACCATGGATGGTCGTTTGGCTTCAAAATCGCGTCGTGAAGATTCCTGGATTTCTTCGAGAAACTCGTTGTAGGAGGCCGTGCAATTGCTGCGTGGCCTTGGAAAGATAATTAGATCGTTAGGCTGCAAATAATCCAAGGCAGTTGCACGACGATTGCGCCGCATGAGTGGCGCAAACATGTCAAAGCCTGAGGGCCTGATGCCGAGTGCAAAGCTTTGCATGATGCCGTCGCGATCGCTGCTCTCCACCGATTGATCGATCAAGCAATTGTAAAGGTCTTGAGTCTGTTCACGCTTTTTATTTTCCGGAGTGGTGAACTCAGCCTTCGGACGAATGGTGAGGCTGGTTATGGAAGCCGTAGATTTTTGATCTTTCGCATCAAAGTGGCGCATGGAAACAATCGTGTCGCCGAGAAATTCGAGGCGTGCCGGGTGATCTTCATTGGGAGGGTAAATATCAACAATCGCCCCCCGTGGAGCGTACGTACCCTCTTCCTCCACGGTATGAACCTTGCGATAACCAAGGTCCTCGAGCTTAACGAAAAGTTCGTCTTGGTCGACTTCTTCATTAAGCTTTAACTCAACCGTGGCTTCTCGAAACTCGCCAGGGGAGATTGTTGCCTGAGCAAGAGCCTGAAGCGTTGTGACGAGGATGGATGGAGCCTCTGGTCGCGCAAGCAGATCCATGGCGTAGACCCTTTGGCGGCGCGATAGATCTGGATTGATGTAGCGGTCAGCACCCCAGCCGGAGAAGAACGGTAGGATGGCTGCCCGGAGCCTGGCCGGCTGATCGCCGGCAGCTTTCGCATTCAGAGCAGTCACGGCCTGATCTAGAAATTGTGACCACTGGCTCACGTCCTTCGATTCCGGGAGAACGACGATCAGCCGGCGATTTTTGGGACGATCACAAATGAGACCAAGCACGGCCAGTTGAATCAAACTGTCGGAGGCGCCGGTGACTTGGATGATTGGCGCATGTCCTGCCACGGCCCGCTCTTCAGAGGCAGGCGCAAGAAGTCCTTTTTCTGCTTCTGTTAGAAACGAGCGAAGGCCGTAGACTGCAGTCAAACGTAATGTCCCTTATTGATTTTCTCGAGGATGATCTTCTCTGCCATTTGCGGATCGCGAGGATCAACTGAATAGAAAGCCTGCTGTTCGCAGCGGCGTTTATTGTTGATTAGCCAGTGCAGGATTTCAGACAGTCCCTTGTTCTTCTTGTCTTTGAAGAAGGGATCGTTTGACAAGGCGTCGCGGGCTTTTTTAAGGGCGCGAATTTCCTGCGGGTCTCTTTCGTTCACCGGGTAATCGTTGAGGTCATACTTTTTGATGTCTTCGGGTAGAACACCTAGAAAACGAACGTCTGGGGCCGAAAAGTCGGAGTTTCGAATCAGGGATGCAGCGGAGCCGGCCTTCAATGTCCGAAAGATGTTTTGCATCGTGTAGGCGTCAAGGTCTCCGAAAAAGTAAATAGGAACGGCCAACTGATCTTGGATACGTTTGACCCATCCCCGTACGGCGTTTGAAGGTACGCCTTGGGCGCCGACGACAATCGAATTATGTCGCTTCACAAAGCCATTGGCCACCAGCGTGTTGGCGGTACCTTCCGATTCTACGACGAGGCAGAAATCGATTTTTTTCTTTGCCTTCAAAGTCAAGTTCTGAGGCCTGTTTTTTGGCTGAAATGGAGATGTTCCGAGTTGTGACAGGTCGATGACGGCTTCGGTTCCGTCGGGCATACGCTCCGTCACGATAAGATTTTGGCTATATGTTTGTCCGCCACGGTCGTTGGCAAAACAGTTCATTTCTTCCCGGTAGCACTCGAGCATTTCACAAATGAAATCCACCACAGAATCGGATTCGTCCTGGTCGCCAAAATCCAAGGCCTTGAGGTTTTTGCTGTGTTTTACTTCACCCTTGCTGATGTAGTAGAGCTCGCGTTTGGTGTTGACGTTGCCGGTTTCGATGTTGCGCAGAAGGATCTCCAGCATAAATACGGCGCGCGACATTTTTTTAACCGAACTGACGTTGAGCTCGGTTGAAACGCGCTTTGATCCGGGCGTTAAAAAGCCGACTTTGCTGTTATAAATCGAATTGTCGAGGGCACATTTAGTCGCCGTCAGCTTGGGACGCTTTCCGTTTTCGAGATCTTTCAGCATCTTTTCGCACAGCTCAAGGCTGTGTTCGAGAATGACTTTGTCTTCTTTGCTTTTGCGGTGTGGGTTGCCGCCGGGTGTGCGTGTTGCCATGGATGACTCCTACTTACTTTTTGGCGGTTTTTTTAATGGTCTTGGCGGTGGTTTTCTTTTTGGTCGTCGATTTTGCCTTGGAAGCTACCACGGCAACGTCACCATCGCTGTCTTCGGCGCTTGACTCATTGGCAGCTTCGGACTCTGCGGCGGCAAGCTTTTGTGCCTCGCGCGATTCCATTTCTTGATCTTCTTCTCGGAACATTTTAATGCGATGACGCTTTGCGTCCAAGGCCTCGCTTTGTTCCTTGGCGACCTTAAGGGCTTTTTCGCTTTCAAAGGCATCACGCCCCAAGAGTTTGCGTAGCCCCTCCGTAGCGTTCTCGCGGCGCTTCTCATCGGCCTTGGTCATACGGACTAAGCCATCGATCAGGATTGGGCCAAATTGTTCGATGTGGGCGATCTTGGTTTCGTGGTCGTTTGCGCGGCTTTCCTTGTTGATGTGACGGGACAGTTTTTGTCCAGCCTGCATCAAGGCGCGGCGAATCTCATCGACAAGTTCATCGGAGGCATCGATGGTTTCTTTTGAAGCATTCTTAAACTTGATGAATGGCGAAACCATGCTGACGGCAACGATATAAGGGCCTTGGGGTAGAGCGTCGCGTGGCTGTTTGATTCCATAGGAGCGCCAGTTTACGGTCGTGATCGCTTTCACGATGGCACAGGCGGCCTTGTCAAACTGCAGTGGGACACGGTTGGCGAAGCGCAAGACTTGGACTGGTTCGTCGTGACTTTCGCCGCGGCGATCTTTAAGTCGCGCGACAGCAACTTCGATCTGAACGGGCTTGAAATCGCAGATGCAAGGCTTGCGGCTGATGACGGAAAAAAAGTCGACGTCACCCAGACGTTGGATGCTAAGCGAAAGGGCTTCTTCGCCAATCGACATGACCGATTGGGTGGATGGTGGCATTAGCTGAGCGTTTTGAATCGCTGCATACATCGCGCTCAATTCTTTTTCGTTCAAGCCGTCGGCGCTTTTATCGAGCAGGGCCTTTGGCAGTTTCTGGCTCTTCCAGATTTCTGCAATCACTTTATCGTTGAGGCGAGAGAAGCCTTGCTTCAGCCAGTTTCCCGATTTAATTTTCCCAAATAGTCGTGCATGGGAAATGAATTCACCAAGTTTCATCGTGTGTGGATGCGGTTCGATGGCTTCTGGGATTTCTGGAACGTCTTTTGTAACACGCTCGATCTTGGTCGTCCCATTGTCGGGTAGCGTATAGGTGATGCTCATGTGCGGGTTCACCAGAACATTGCCCCGCAGATAGTTGACCAAGCCGGCCTCACCGTTCAGCTGAACCCGACCATCAATCAAGAATTCGACGGTAGTCCCCGAAGGACGGTCCCAGTCGATGGTTTCTTTTTCCCGGATAATGCCCTTGTTGTGTTTAATGTCGACTTCAACCAAGCACTTAACGGCCTTTTTTTGGCCCATTGTTTTAGTGGTGACAGTGACACCTTTGGCGGTGGTTTGGATGGCCCACGTGGTGGCAGCAGAAATGCCGATACCCTGCTGGCCGCGCGAGCATCTTCCGCGACCAAATTTGGACGACGCCAAATATTCGCCGAAAACTTTCGCGATGTCAGCGGGGTCGATTCCAGGCCCGTTGTCCTCGACCCGGATCTTGATCCGGTCGGTGTTTTTTAGCGATCCGTTGCCAATTTTTTCAACGGAAACATTTATTTCCGGGGCGATGCTGTGATCTTCACAGGCATCGAGGGCGTTATCGAGCGCCTCTTTGACGGTGGTCAAGACGGCTTTGGTCGGCGATGAAAAGCCGACCTGTTGCAGGTTCTTGGAAAAATATTCAGCCGTGCTGCTGGTGGTTATTTGTCTTGTTGGCTTAGCCATTAAATTCCTCGTACTCGTAAAATGCTTCCGACCCGGTACACTAGATCAGGTGTGGCGCGATGACGCCGCCAGCTTCAAGGGCCGGGGACGGGAGACTATCAGACCATGTTTGACCAAAAAACGACTAATCTTGAAACGAATTTCACTCGGGATGCAAGGATAGCCTACCCGATTATTTGCGGGGCCATGTATCCCTGCAGCAATCCAGAGCTCGTGGCCGCGGCCTCAGAAGCCGGCGGGATGGGCATTATCCAGCCGATATCATTGGTATATGTTCATGGTTTTGATTTTCGAGAGGGGGTTCGTCACATTCGTTCCCTGACCTCGAAGCCGGTTGGATTTAACCTCTTGGTGGAAAAATCGTCCAAGCGATATGAGGACCGGATGAAGGCCTGGCTCGACATTGCCTTAGAGGAGGGTGTTCGTTTTTTCATCACAGCCCTTGGCAATCCCCGTTGGGTGGTCGACCGGGTAAAGCCCCTGGGAGGAGTTGTCTATCACGATGTGGTGAACCGAAAATGGGCTGAAAAGGCCCTTGAGTCTGATGTCGACGGGCTGATTTGCGTAAACAACCGGGCCGGCGGGCACCTCGGTGCAGAGACCCCTGAGCGGCTCGTGGAGACGCTGCGCGATTTCGGCAAGCCGCTCATCTGTGCGGGCGGCATTGGTAACGAACAGGACTTCGTTAGGGCCCTTAAAATGGGCTACGCCGGGGTTCAGATGGGAACCCGCTTTATTGCCGCAACCGAATGCAAGACCCATCAGGACTATAAGGACGCCATCCTCAAGGCCGTCTCTTCCGACATTGTGGCCACCGACAAGATCAGTGGCGTGCCCGTATCGGTGATCAACACGCCATTTATTGCGCGCATGGGCCTTCGTGCCGGACCGGTTGCGCGGTGGTTGCTCAAAAACTCGCGCACCAAACACTGGATGCGGATGTTTTATACTTTAAAATCGATCTGGCAGTTGAAGCGCTCGTTGCAAAGAGGTTCGGCCTACAAGGATTTTTGGCAGGCAGGGAAAAGCGTCGACGGTATCGATAAAATCGAGCCGGCCGGCGGCATCATTGCGCGTTTCGTGGAGTTTGCCAAAAAGGGTTAGCCAATGTTGCCGACCTTTCCTCAAACATTCCCGAGTATTACTTTTTGGATTCAGGTTCAGCCCTGAAAAATCCGATAGCGGGGAAACTTTCGGAAGGGTCATTCCATGTCGAAATTTAACGACAAGTTACTGGCATGCGCGTGTTTTATCCTAATTGCTGGCGCAGAGGGCTGCAACAGTGTGAAGAGCCCAGCCTCCAGATTGAACGGCGAGGAGGAAGCGGCGGACTTCCGCGAGGAAAGCCCTGGTCCACGCTACAATCAGGCGCCAGATATGAATATGCCATCTGCGCGCATCAAGCCTTCTCAAATCGTGCGTTTTGACCTGGCCCATCTGCATTGTGGCATTGCATCCACGGCCTATAATCCGTTTGCGAATGTTCTTGGTGTGGGCGTTACCTACGATCAGGCTTTATCCTGGGCCACCAAGGATTGTGAGAGGCCGCCCACCACATTTATCCGCAGATGCGAGGCTTCCGGCGGATTTTACAGTCCGGCGGCAAGCGGCGGATGTGACTTTGTCGGAAAGGCGGACACGTCCATTGTCACTTCGGGCTTAGAGAGCAGAAACTATGGCGGTGGGGTGGAGTCTGAAACGATCGATATCTGTCGCACGGTATACTGCAGTCCAAAACCCAGTAGTGGGACGGATTGACCGGTTAAAAACGTCGTCGGAGTCCTTCTAAGACTTCTAAGTCTGAGAAAGTCACCGCCGAAAACCCGTCAGTCCCCGACGGGCACGGTGCCGAGGGGTGTCTCAATGGCCATTTCGATGGCCGTTTCAGTCAGCGTCTCGTCGATGGCCCGCCGCTGGTCAAAGACAAAGCAACTGCCCTGATAGCGGGATTCGCCACGTGGGCTCGCCTCTTGATTTTTGTGATGCTCGAGGTATTTGATGATGCCGCCATCGATCTGAAACACGTTTTTAAAACCGCGGGCATTTGCCCAAGGTACAGCCTTTTCACAACGGATTCCGCCGGTGCAGAAAAAAACGTAGGTCTGGTCCTGCTCCTTGCCAAAGCGGTTCAGAAAAGCCTCGGGAAAATCTTTAAAACGTTTGAGTTTAAGGTCGACAGACCCTTCGAAGTGGCCACACTCGTATTCGTAGTCGTTGCGGGTATCGACCAAGACAACATTTTTGCCCTTCTCAGCCATGAGAAGATCAAATTGGGCGGGACTGAGGCGCGGAGCGGCGAGGATCGCATCGATGTCGGGGTCTTCCTCGCCAGCGAACGTCACAACTGATTTTTTTACTTTAACCTCCAGCCACTTATAGGGGAGGCTCTCGCCTGTGGTCCATTTTGCGTCGAGGTTGTTCAGGCCTGGATGGATCGTTCCCAGGGACAAAATAAACTTGGCTAGAGTTTCGGGGCAGGTTCCAGCCAAGCCAGCGTTGATGCCTTCATGCCCGAGCAAAATGGTGCCGCTCAGCCCGATGGCGCTGGCTCCGGCCTCAACGGCGTTTTTGACCTCGGCCGGGTTTTCCAAGCGGACAAAACGGTAAAAATTAGCGATAGCAAACACGAGCTAAATCCCCCTTCAGAGGCCGATCGGGGGGTAAACTCCCCGTTAGGCGCCACATACCGCGGTTGCGCCAATAGTTCTACTCCGTTATGACATTAGGGTCGTCGTTCGCGCCTGGCCATCAAAGATGGCGGGCGGGGCTGAGTCCACACCGCTGTTGCAGGAGTCCCTTGTGAATTTGTCGATTTTCGGAAACGTCGGAATTTATTATCTGGTCAAATGGTTCCATTTTATTTTCGGGATCATTTGGATCGGTCATCTTTACTACTTTAATTTCACGCAGATGCCGTCTTTTGCCGAGATGGATGGACCGACCAAGTCCAATAACATTCAGAAGCTCGTTCCCCGCGCCCTCTGGTGGTTTCGTTGGGGCGCTATGTTTACCTTCATCACTGGTGTGATCATGCTCGGCATGTACGGCCACATGAACGGCCATGAGGTCTACAAGACTTCTTGGGGCGTAAATATCATGACCGGATCAGCCTTGGGTACGTTGATGTTTCTTAACGTCTGGTTGGTAATCTGGCCGGCGCAGCAAATCGTTATTGCTTCCACGACGGCCGTGGCCAAGGGTCAGCCATCATTACCGGCTGCCGCAGCCGCCGGTGCTCGCGCCATGCTGGCATCCCGCACAAACACTCTTTTTTCGATTCCCATGTTGTTTTTCATGGGTGCGGCGTCGCATTTGCCCCTGCAAGTTGGCCCTGATGCGAACCTCGGTTTGCTGACGTTGGTCTTGGCCCTAGTTCTTGGCGCGATTGAGTGGAACGCGGTCAAGGGTTCAAAACTTGGCCCATTGGCGACCGTCAAAGGTGTGATCCACGCCGGCATCGGTTTAGCTGTGGTTCTTTACCTGCTCGTCGAGGTCATGGTGCGTGTTTGAACGAAAGTTTATTTTAGCGATTTTTACAGCGGTAGTTGGCCTTGCGGCTGGCTGCCGCTGTTCCTCGTCGAGTTTGACGGCCACTCCGCCTTTAATTTTACGTGGAAAATCAGTTTATGCCGGAAATTGCATCGCTTGCCACAATCCAAATCCAAGATTAGCTGGCACGGTCGGCCCAGAAATATACGGAAGTTCCATCGAGCTTCTGGAGGCACGACTGCTTAAAGGGACCTACCCTGAGGGCTACAAACCCAAGCGCCCTGGTGCGGGAATGCCTGTTTTTCCACATCTCGCCGGCGATATTGCGGCCCTTCACGAGTTCTTGAACACGCCTTGATGCCGACTCGGTTTTTTGCGGCGTTTTTAGCCTTCGAATGGAGATGATGTGGCGGATCGTTGTTGGTTAATGCAGAGCAAAAATTTTTTATAAGCGATCGTTTAAATCAATCAGAACACGCTCGGCGAGAACAAGGCGGGTCCTATTTATTTGTAGCGCGTCGCTGGCCGCGGGGAGTTGATCCGATGAAAACGTGCGGTCGATCGACTTGCCTTGAAACGTTAGGGTCATAGTCGGCACGCCAGCCTCGTTGCGCAAAAAGATATGAAGGCTATCTTTGCAAGAGGCGAGAGGATCCTTCGGCTGAGTCTCACGAGAAATGAAATCAGACGTCAAAGAAAATGGAATTTCCAAAGGACGGAGCAAATCGGCAAGGCGCGAGGCAAGGATCCCGGCCGTGATGGAATCAGTCAATCTGAAGTTTAGTGTTGTGCGGTTGGAAAAAAGATTCTGTTTAAGATTTTTGAGAGGATCAGCGCCGTCGCGTGCGATGCAGATGGGATCCAGAATCTTGTCCAAGTGATTCAGAAAAGGATGCGCTTTTTTTTCGAGCCCTTTCGGTACCCAAACTTTTACATGAACAATTGGTGCAGAGGCGCGGTAGCCAAGCTGCAGGTCGCTGCCTTTCATGATGGTTTCAACCTGTTCAGCGAGGGAAGATTCCGGAACTCCCAAACACGCCCATGTGTGTAGTCGCGGCTTGTCACTTTCCGAGGATAGACTTTGGAATTGCTTTTGAAGGTGGTCGTTCCATATCGCATGAAGTTCACGTGGAGGTCCCGGAAGGACCGTAATCTGGACATCGTGGGCAGTTATGGAGAATCCGTTGGCCGAACCTTGCGAATTGAAAAGGATGCTGGAGCCTTCGGGAAAAAAACACTGTCGACGATTTGATTCGGGGGCTGCACGCCCCATTTTTTGAAACCTCTCTGCAAGGCGGTCCCACGAGGGAGGATCAAAGAAGGTCTTTACTCCGGCCCATTCTGTGATCACGTCACGAGTAAAATCGTCGGTTGTTGGCCCAAGGCCACCAATGGTCAGAATAAAATTGGCACGGCTTGCCGCAAAGCTGAGGGCATCCAAGATGGCCGTACGGTCGTCGGGGACGGCAAGGTGGACGGGAACTTCAATGCCCGAGGCGTCAAGATTTTCTGCGAGCCAAGAGGCGTTGGTGTTGAGGATTTCGCCGCTGACGACTTCGCTGCCGATGGCGATAATGGCTGCTTTTAGGTTCATTTGGGAGTGTCGAGCTCCGGTTTCGCGTCGCGGGTCAAAAGGCCCATGACGGCCTGTGCGATGGGACGGGATTCATAGAGGACCTGGTGGGCGGCCTCGGTGATCGGAGCGTCGATGCCAAGCTTATAGGCAAGGTCGCGGGCCGCCAGGGTCGTGGCGTAGCCCTCGCAGACGGAACCAAGGCTTTCAAGAATTGCTTGGATCCTCTCGCCGCGGCCAAGGCGCAGGCCCACCTGGAAATTTCGGCTTTTTTCTGATGTGCAAGTTAGGAACAGATCGCCAACCCCGGCAAGGCCCTCAAAGGTCATCGGGTTTGCCCCCATGGCGACACCGATGCGGCGCATTTCGGCGAGGCCTCGGGTGATGAGTGCGGCGCGGGAATTCATTTGAAATCCAAGCCCAACAGCGGCCCCAGCGGCAATCGCGATGACGTTTTTGAGGGCGCCGGCGATTTCAACGCCGATGGCATCGTCGCTGGTGTAGACGCGAAATTGCGGCGCATGGAACAAAGCCTGCACAAGTTGCGCACGCGCCGCATCGTGACTGGCGGCGACGACGGCCGTTGGCTGGTGGGCGGCAACTTCAGAAGCAAAACTTGGTCCAGAAAGGAACACGGCTTTTCTGCCGGCATCGGCGCCTAGCAGTTCCGAGATGATGGCGCCGGGAAGGCGCATCGTAGAGATTTCGATTCCCTTAGCGGCGCAAATGATAACGTGATCTTGGGAGAGGCCGTGTTCTGCTACTTTATTAAGCACCGGAGTCAGGGCCTGGGCAGCCGTCGCCAGAACCAAGACGCGATGTTCACGGAGCAAATCGTCAGTGATGTTGTTGATCGCACGAATTCGCGGTGATAAGGTAAGCGCGTTCAAGTATTTGGGATTTTTCCGGTTTTGGTTGATGCTGTCGGCAATTTCAGGGGATCTTGCCCATAGCGTTACGTGATGGCCTTTTTCAGCAAGGTGCTGGGCCAAACACGTTCCGAAGTTGCCTGCGCCCAAGACCAAAATGCGGTCGCCGGTTACAGAAGTAGTCATCAGGTCCTCCTTCAAGGTAGAAGGTTATGAATCCATATATACCAGTAATAATCGTTTTAATCTTTGGTGTTGTTCTTGGTGGAATTCTTTCCGGCCTGGCCGCATTTTTAGGTCCGAAAAAGTATTCCAAAGAAAAGATGGATCCCTACGAGTGTGGTGTGCCGAAGGTCACGGGCGGCTCGGAAAAAATGAGCGTCAAGTTTTACCTGACAGGCCTCCTTTTTATCCTCTTTGATGTTGAAACCGTATTCCTCTATCTATGGGCTCGGACCTTCGATCAGCTTGGGTGGTTCGGGATCGTAGAAGTTGCCGTGTTCGTTTTGATCCTGGTGGTGGGGTATATCTACGTTGTCAGGCGCGGTGCGCTGGAGTGGGATTGATCCGATGGGAATGAATCTGGGCATTGATCTTGGCGCTAATTTTTCGTCACTTTTGCAGTGGAACGATTTCACTGTTGATCTTGTGGCGTTCGCTGTGAAGTTCGCAATCCTTGTCGGTGGTTTGCTCCAATTGCCGCCGATCCTAGTTTGGATCGAGCGTCGGGTGCCAGCCATGATGCAACGGCGCAAGGGCCCAAATCGAGTTGGGATTTTCAAGTGGCGCCTTTATGGTTTGATGCAGTCATTGGCCGATACGGTGAAGTTGATTTTTAAGGAAGAAGTCGTTCCTGAGGGGGCGCACAAGGTTTTTTACCATCTTGCTCCAATCTTCTGCGTGTTTCCGGCCTTTCTTGTCGCGTGCGCCATTCCCTACGGTCCCGATCTGGCTGTATATGGTTATAAGATCCCGCTGAGCGTGATTCGCATGGATGTGGGTTTTCTCTTTATTTTTGCAATTTCGAGTCTAGCCGTTTACGGCGTGACCCTTGCGGGTTGGGCCAGCAACAATAAATACTCGCTGATGGGTTCCTTGCGGGCTTCGGCTCAAATGATTAGCTACGAAATTCCTTTGGGAATGTCCCTCATTCCAATCGTATTGATTTATCGGACGTTAGACCTCGGTAAGATTGTCGAGGCCCAGTCTTCGATTTTGAATTGGGGCGTGTTTACGGCGCCATTTTCGCTACTGATTTTTGTGATTTGCATGTTCGCCGAAACCAACCGTGCGCCCTTCGACCTTGCAGAGGCCGAGGGTGAACTGGTGGCCGGTTTCCACACGGAATACAATTCGGCGAAGTTCGCGGCATTTTTCTTAGGTGAATATGTCTCCATGTTCGTCCTGTCTTGCCTTGCGGCGACAGTATTCTTCGGCGGCTGGCAGGTCCCCTTCCTGCCTTACGACACGTTGGTGACCCTACTTGGCTCGCCTAACTTGGTAGCTCCGATTGGCATATTAATGCTGCTCTTGAAGGCTAGTTTTTTCATGTGGGTCTACATCTGGGTTCGCTGGACGTTGCCACGGTTCCGGTACGATCAACTTATGTCTCTCGGTTGGAAATTCATGTTGCCGATCGGCCTGGCCAATGTGGTTGGGACCGCGATTGTGCTCGCAGTATTGAGGTTTAAATAGTGGAAGCGCTTTATTTGGTTCCGGAGATGCTCTTTTACGTCCTGGCTGGACTGATTCTTTTGTCGTCGGTCATGGTCGTTGCGGCTCGCAACCCGGTCACTAGCGCCATCTTTTTGGTGGTCGATCTATTTTTTATTGCAGCCTTATACGCCCAGCTGGATGCGCATTTTACCGCGGCCATCCAAGTTTTGGTCTACGCCGGGGCAATTGTTGTTTTGTTTGTCTTTGTGATCATGATCCTTAATCTGAAGCCAGAGGCCGTTCGCGGTATCCGGTTTTCCGTCGGCGAGGCGGTCGTCTTTTTAATTACACTGGCGGGTTTTGTCATTGTTGGTTCAGAGTTGGCGCATACGGCGCCTGACGTTACAACCTCTGGAAATCTTGGGGTTGCGGCGATTGAATTGGCGGGCGGAAATACTTATGTCGTTGCAATGCGCATGTTCACGGCATTTCTCTGGCCGTTCGAAATGGCTTCTGTTCTGATCCTTCTCGCAATCGTTGCTTGTGTCATGGTTGCCAAAAAGGACAAGAGGGTTACTAAAGTATGATCCCTGTTGAAAATTATTTTATCCTTTCGTCGCTCGTGTTCCTGTGTGGTCTGGCTGGCGTTATGTTTCGTCGAAACCTGATCATGGTGCTCATGTCGATCGAACTAATGCTCAACGCCGTAAATATCATTTTTGTTGCGGCGTCACGCCATTTAGCGCAGGTAGACGGGCAGATCATGGTCCTTTTTGTGATTACGGTGGCCGCCTGTGAGGCTGCCGTCGGATTAGCCATGGTGATCGCCTTGTATCGTCGATATGGCACGGTAAACACTGAATTCCTGCGCCTGTTGCGCGGCTGAAACGGCCCCGAGGAGATGCTGCACATGATTTGGCTGATGATTCTTTTTCCGCTGCTTGGCGCCTTTATTAATGGGCTCGTTCTACGCAAGGCTTCAAAAACGGTTTCTCATGCGATTGCTGTTGGAGCCATGCTGGTATCGTTTGCATGTGCCGTGGCCGTATTCTGGCAGATGATGGCGTCGGGTGGTGAGGCCCGGGTGATCATTGGATTCCCGTGGATTTCTGCCGGCGGATTTTCAGCACCTTTTAATTTAATCCTGGACCGTCTCTCGGGGTTAATGATTCTGATCGTGACGGGGATTGGTTCCCTGATTCACATCTACGCCGGTGGTTATATGCATGAGGAGCAACGCACGAGCCGTTTCTTCTCCTACCTAAACCTTTTTGTCTTTATGATGCTGCTGCTCGTTCTGGGCGATAACATGCTCGTCATGTTTGTCGGTTGGGAGGGTGTGGGACTGTGCAGCTATCTGCTGATTGGATACTGGTTTGAAGATGATGCCAACGCTGCCGCCGGGATGAAGGCATTTATTGTTAACCGGATCGGTGACATTGGTTTTCTTATTGGAATATTTCTAACCTTTAAACACTTCGGTACGGTTTCGTTCAGCGAACTGCGCGACATGATCGGCAGTGGAACCTTGGACGCTGTTAAACTCGGTGCCGTTGGTTGGATTACGATTTGCCTGTTTATTGGGGCTTGCGGCAAATCGGCTCAGTTACCGCTATTTGTTTGGCTGCCGGATGCCATGGCTGGTCCAACACCTGTATCGGCCCTGATCCACGCTGCGACGATGGTTACAGCTGGGATTTACATGATGACTCGGGTTAATTTCCTTTACTATCTGGCCCCGTCAACCATGACCGTCGTTGCGATCATCGGTGCCCTCACGGCCTTTTTTGCGGCGACGATTGCCATCGTCCAAAATGATATCAAAAAGGTTCTCGCCTACTCTACCGTCAGCCAACTCGGTTATATGGTGATGGCCTGTGGTGTCGGCGCCTTCGATGCCGGTGTCTTTCACTTGCTGACCCACGCTTGTTTCAAGGCTTTATTGTTTCTTGGTGCGGGCAGTGTCATTGTTGCCATGCATCACAAGCAGGACATGCGTGAAATGGGCGGCCTGTCAAAATATATGCCCATTACCCACACGGTATTTTTGGTCGGTGTTCTCGCCATTATTGGATTTCCAGGTTTGGCAGGGTTTTTCTCCAAAGATGAAATTCTATGGAAGGCCTTCACTGGTGGCGGGCCGGTATTGTGGGCAGTCGGGACACTGACCGCCGGCCTTACTTCATTCTATATGGTTCGCTTACTATGCATGACCTTCTACGGCCCAAATCGCAGTGACCATCACACTCGCGAGCACCTCCACGAGACTTCAGCAATGATGTGGGCGCCGCTCGTGGTCCTTGCGATTCTTAGTGCGACGATTGGATACCTCGGTGTTCCTGAGGTTCTTGGCGGCAGCAATATATTTCATCACTATCTTGACCCTGTATTGATGATACCGGCTCAGGCTGCGGAACATTGGGCGTCCTTGACGGCACACCATGAACACACGCTTGAATTAGGTCTGATGGCCGCATCCGTCGGTGTCATGTTTGTTGCGGCTGGTTTTGCCGTAACCCTCTATGCAAAGGGCCCAGCGCCCATCTTGGCAACGTGGGCAAGTACCTTCCGTCGCACCTATGAAACGCTCTCTAATAAATACTATGTCGACGAGTTTTATGATGCATGGATTGTCCAACCGTTGCGCGAGATGTCGGAGTTCCTGTGGGCGATTTTTGACGTCGTGATCATCGATGGAATTGTTAATGGCGTTGGGCAGTTATGTGCTCTCGCCGGCGGGCTGGCGAGCTTCCGGATGACCGGCAGCGTTCACCGTCACAGCATGGTTTTAGTGTTGGGTTTAGTAGTGTTGCTAGTTGTTCTGGTGGTTTAACGCGATTGCACACCGTGATTGCATATTTGGCGCAGGTCTTTAGATGGAATTTTTTAACTCGCATGTTTTGAGCATCATGACGTTTCTTCCGCTGTTGGTTGCGGCGGTTATTTTCATCGTCCCCGATGAAAAATTTGCCCGCGTTGCAGCCCTTGCTGGCTCCGCGCTGACTTTTTTTGTCAGCCTGCACGTGTGGCATTATTTCAATGTTGGATCGGCGAAGATTCAGTTTGTTGAAAGCTATGTCTGGATGCCGGAGTTTGGGATTCGAGCCATTTTTGGTGTTGATGGCATCAGCATTCTGCTGGTGATGTTGACCACGATGCTCACGCCACTGGTGATCCTTAGCCTTTGGCACAGCCATGTGGCACATGTGCGCTATTTTTTCGGCGCACTGTTGGCCTTACAAACTGGGATGCTCGGTGCATTGGTTGCCCTTGATCTGGTTTTCTTTTATGTGTTTTGGGAAGTGATGCTGATCCCGATGTATTTTATCATCGGAGTGTGGGGCGGGGCGCGCCGGATTTACGCAACGACCAAGTTCATACTTTACACGGTTGTGGGATCGTTGCTCATGCTTGCCGCGGCAATCGTTCTTTACATTAGCTACCACAGACAGACCGGCATTTATTCCACAAGCATTTTGGACCTTTACAGCGCAGCCATCGATCCAAGCACCCAATTGTGGTTGTTTGGTTGTTTCGCACTGGCCTTTGCCATCAAGGTTCCGATGTGGCCGTTTCACACGTGGTTGCCTGACGCCCACGTGGAGGCACCGACGGCTGGTTCCGTGATCCTTGCGGGAGTTTTGCTGAAAATGGGAACCTACGGTTTCCTTCGCTTTGCGATCCCAATGTTTCCCCTTGCTGTGAAGTCCTTTGCGCCAATTCTGGTATTTCTTGGTGTGGTCGGAATTATTTACGGGGCATTGACGGCATGGGTGCAAAAAGACGCTAAGAAACTGGTGGCATACTCCTCCGTTTCCCATCTTGGGTTTGTCGTGGTCGGCTCGCTTGCTTTGTTGGCGGACGGTAGCCTTTCCGCAGAGGCACTAACCGGAGCGATCTACCAGATGATCAACCACGGGGTTTCTACGGGTGCATTGTTCTTCCTAGTGGGGGTGATCTATGAACGCCGTCATACCCGTATGCTTTCCGATTTCGGTGGTCTTGCCTCCGTGATGCCCTGGTATGCCGTGATGTTGATTATCGCAACGCTCGGTTCTGTCGGATTGCCTGGCACGGGTGGGTTTGTCGGTGAATTTCTGATCCTTCTTGGAACCTATCAGTCATCTCCCGTGGCGGCGATCATGAGTGCAACAGGCGTACTTCTTGGCGCAATCTATATGTTGACCCTGTGCCGAAAGCTTTTATTTGGTCCGGTCACCCATGAAGAGAATAAAAATCTAAAGGATTTGTCCCCGCTGGAATTTGCCTACCTCGTACCACTAGCTTTTTTGGTCGTGGTCATGGGTGTGTTCCCAGATTTTTTCTTGGCCAAGTCCAGGGCATCGATTGAACACCTGGCAAAGAATTATCGCAGCTACAGTCTAGCGATTGATTCCCACTGATTTTCGAAGTGAGGTTCCCCGTGTTCAGTTTTCCAGAAATCACATCTTCATTTTATTACACCGCAGCGCCGGTTTTAATCCTCGTCGCCGGCAGTATGGTGGCCTTGCTGCAGGGAGTCTCCCAAGGCTTTGCCTCCCGGCGGTCCATTGAGGTTACTGCTTGGCTAACCATTTTCGCTGCAATTGTTGCCGCCGCGGTCATTCCGGGCGAGCAGGCGGAATTTTTAGCTGGCGGGCTGTTGAGTGGAAATCTGGCTCGCACAGGTCAATTTGCGATCCTTGCGATTGCCGCCTGCGTAATGATGATGATGCGCGAGCATCACACTGGAGCTAGTTTTTTTCGTGGTGAGGTTGCCAGCATTTTCCTGATGTTGGTGTCCGGTATGTTGGTCATGGTGTCTAGCGATGATCTGGTCACTTTGTTCGTTGGTCTGGAATTGGCGTCCATTGGACTATATGTGATTCTTGGTTACGTTCAGCCAAACCGTCGTAGCCAAGAGGGCGCGATTAAGTATTTCATTCTTGGTTCCGTCGCGGCAGCGATACTGCTTTTTGGCTTTGCCCTTCTTTATGCCGCAACCGGTACCATGCGCCTTAGTGGAATTGTTGCAGCGCTGCCTTCGATCGCCAATCATGGCTGGGTGCGCCTTGGAGCTTTGTTAACTTTGGTTGGGCTGGGATTCAAATTGGCCCTAGTCCCATTTCACATGTGGGCTCCAGATGCGTATGAGTCTGCCCCGACGGGCATAACAGCCTTCATGGCAACAACGGTCAAGGTCATGATCCTCACGGTTGCCCTGCGTTTGTTTTCCGGGGCTTTTTCCACGATGAGCGAGGTCTGGTATCCAGCGATGCTGATACTGGCTGTCCTTTCCATGGTTGTGGGCAATATCATGGCCCTAGTTCAAACGAACCTGAAGCGCATGCTTGCGTACTCTTCGATAGCTCACAGTGGATATATGGCGGTTGCGATTTGTGCCCTCTCAACCACGGCGACCGGATTGCCCATTCGAGCAATCCTTTTCTACCTGTTGACCTATGTGCTTGTATCACTCGGTGCCTTTGCCGTGGTCATGTCACTTGAGACCGCGGAGAACGACCAGCTAACCATTGACGATTTGTCTGGGCTGGCAAAGAAGCGCCCTTGGTTGGCTTTGTCGATGACTGTTTTTATGTTTAGCTTTGGGGGAATGCCACCAACGGCTGGTTTCATCGGAAAATTCTTTGTCTTCAATGCGGCTCTGACCAATCATCTATACGGCTTGGTGTTTATTGGAATTATTGGCAGCGCGATTTCGTTGTTTTATTATCTGCGCCTAGTCGTGCGTATGTATATGGCTGAGCCAGTGGCGCCTTTCGGCGCGCTTAAGCCGGCATCGGGAGGCTTCACTCTGACGGCGGCCGTACTTGCGATTGCCGTGGTGACCACAGTGCTTCTCGGTACGATCCTGCCTGGTGAGGTCATGGAACGCTTGGTGGACACGGCGACTGAGGTTGCTCGAAAATAAACTTCGGAGGAAGTGTGAGGCCTGTCCTGTTTCACTTCCTAGGTATAGCCGTTCCGGCATGGCATTTTTTCTTTGCGGCCGCCGCCTTGGCGGCTTTTTTTGCCTTCAGCATGTTTATCTCCCAGTTGAATTTAGAAATTCCGGCGCAGACGGCTTGCGTCATTTTTGCGGCGGCCTATGTGGGAGTTCTTGGCGGAGCCATCACTTGGTCCAGCCTGGTGGAAGGGCTTGGTGCTCAAACTTCCGGATTTGAGCCATCGCTTCTAGCGATGGGATCATTCGGTGGAATTATTGGCGGCATGGTCTGCGGCATATTAGCGGCTAGATTTATTGGCGTACCACTTTTGGTGGCTGGTGATGGTGCGGCGGTAGCAGTGTTGCTTGGCTTTGCTGTTGGGCGAATCGGGTGTTTTTTGAATGGCGATGATTATGGTGCCCCTGTGGCTCCCGCCCTCCAGGGGTTAGGGGTCGTGTTTCCTAATTTGCGCGATGGCGGAACTTTGCGTTACCCGGTGCAATTGTACGAATCCGGTGTATGCATTGCTGGCATCCTAATGATTCATGCTCTGAGGGCTGCGGCGGGTTCCCAGGGGCGAGGCCTTAAGGCCGGGGTCATCGCATCAATTTCCCTTGTGTGGTACTCGTTCGCGCGTGTTGTGCTAGAGAATTTGAGGGGTGATTGGCGCGGGCCGCCGATCGAATTTTTTGGAACCAATCAACTCTCTTTAACGCAGGTGGTGGCTATGCTTATGTGCGGAGCCGGAGGTCTACTTTTGTTGAGGCTAAGATTTAATGAATAGCGGGTTGGTTCTAAGTTTAACCACGGCTCTTATGTGGGGGGTCCTTCCCGTTGCATTAAAGCAGGTGCTACAACACCTGGACCCGCTCACCATCACTTGGGTACGCCTTGTTTTTGCCACCATCTTGGTCGGTGGCTACTACGTCTGGTCAGGAAAGTGGCCGGCCTCGGCCAGGTTTACCAGGCGCAACATTATTTTGCTTTTCTGTGTGGCCATAGCCATGGCCGCAAATTATTGGCTATTTCTGGCCGGCCTTCTGATGGTTTCTCCGTCCGTCGCACAATTGACCATACAAACAGGACCACTTTTTTTGGCCTTTGGCGGTTGGTATTTCTTTGCCGAAAAATTACACCGTCGGCAGCTCGCTGGATTTGCACTTATGCTGGGCGGCTTTTGGCTATTTTATTCAGATATGGTTCGATTGGGATCAGGTACAGCCCAATCTGATGGAGGCCTAACCGGGGTTGTTCTGGTTATTTTTGCTGCGATTGCCTGGACGATTTACGCGCTGATTCAAAAACTATTGGCCGAGCAGTTTCCTAGTTCCTTTATCCTGTTGGCCGGATATGCGGGTGCCGGCGTTTTACTTGGGCCAGTATCGTCTCCAGGGGCTGCAATGAGTTTAACTTCTGCTCAGGGATGGTATCTCGTCTTTTGCTGCGTAAACACAGTGGTTGCCTACGGTTGTTTTGCAGAGGCTGTTCGTCGCTGGGAAGCTCCGCGAGTTAGCGCCATCCTTGCGTTGACTCCAATTATAACGTTCCTGGCAACGATGGCGGAGGCAAAAATTTTTCATGACGAGATTCCAGCAGCATTGTTTGCCAATCCCGATCAATTGCTGGGCGCAGGTCTTGTGGTTGTTGGTTCAATGATCGCCGCACTGAGTTTGACGGGTAGGGCTGCACGAAGAAAGAAGGGGGCGAGTTGATTTCCTCGCCCCCTGACGAGATGGGTCAGTCGTGGCCAAGGGCCGGAGTTGACAGCGTCTGCTTGGTCGCTTCCATTGCAGAAAGCGAAGCTTTGCCGATGACATAAGCAGTTTTGGAAGCCTTCACGTCGGAGTGAGTGAGCAGCCAAGACTCGGGCGTTCCCTTCTTTTCCCAGACGGTGATCTCTAGGGGCGGGGTGCCGCCGTCAAAAGAGATCTTTATCGAGTGCGATGCGGCTGCGGCCCGGGAATCAATGGCGGCCTTGTCTTTGCTACCAAGGATTTCGGTGGCCTTAGCAAATTCCAGATCCACAAGAAGCGAGCGAATTTGCGGGACAGCCTTAGTGGAATCTTCGGCGGTGTACCATTCACCATTTTTCTTCTGGTAAATTTTGCCATCAAGCACCACTTCGGTGGCTTTATCCCCAGCAAAGCTGAAGATTTTGCGGTCACGGAAATCCGTGGCGGATTTAGCCAACTTGCCTCTGATGTCGTCGTTTAACTGAGCAACAGGTTCACTGGTGCCAAGCCAGGCGAGGATCTTTTTGTCTTTTTCGATGAATCTGAGAACGGTCGATTTACCATCGGCCATTTTCAGCTGAACTACGGCAAGTCCGGGGCCCCCGAAAGACTTCTGAAGCTTGGAATCAGGTCCGTCGAAAAACGCTGAGGCATTGGCTTTTGTTATGTCTTCAAGAAAGCTACGGACGGCTGCCTGGTCGGCAGGGTGAACCTCTGGGCGGACAATTGAAAAAGATCCAGCCTGCTTCTCAATCTTTAATGGTGGATGGCCTGGGCGGAGAAGCTCGATTTGGCTAACCTGAGCAAAATCAAGTGGCAGCAAGGCTTTGTCGCGGAAATCATGAAGCGATTTTCCGGTAGATACAGCCAGGTGTTGGCTGCCAACATAAACCTTTCCCGAGCCCTCGACCGTCGCGTAAACGGAATACCCCACGGGAGCATTCGACCCTACGAGAAGTGTCGTTGGCCCTTTTTCCGTCTTTATTTGGATGATCCGCTTTGGTTTATCGAGGCCAAATGAGGCGAGATTTGCCCCGGACTCTGTAACGATTTTTTCGTACTTATAGTCCTTCAGAGTTGTTAACAGGTTATCCACAGCCTGTTGGTCGGCTAAAACACTGACAGGAGTAATAATCGACCACTTGCCATTCTTTTTTTCAATCGAGATATCAACAGGGTCCTTAGATTCTCTGTTCGAGAATTCGAGGCCCGTAACCTTCTCAATCTCGAGCGTAAGAAGAAGATTTTCCGTGTCTTTTTTCTTGTCGTCACGTTTGGTCTGCCACTCATCCCACGTGGCGAGGCCTCCGAGGACGACCAGTACCGTGGCCAGGATCCCTGCCGTTTTCAATTGATTCCTAGTAGTCACGCCTGACGCCTCCTCATCCAGATGAATAGGCCGCCAGCAAGGAATATGAACGGGTAAATCCATGAGAGTCCCAAGAGCACCAGCTGGCTGAAACCAGAGGTTATATTAAGGGCGCTCTTCGCAACGTCCTTGGGTCGGATTGAAAGGAAGTCTTCATCCTGAAGCAGATAACTCACAGCATTTAGGAAGAGGTCGCGATTTTCTTGACCGCTGACCGACTGATTTGTCGCAAACTGGGAAGAACCAACCACAACTAGTCGGATTTCCTTGCCGCCAGAGGCCATCGGCTCTTTCGCATCTTTGTTGTCTGGTTTTTCAGCGTTCGCCGTCTCGGGAGCTGTTGATTTGCCTGTGGCAACTGCCATCACAGGAAAGGTTCCCGTTTCAATCCTGTCAGCGCCAATGTTGCCGCCAACATCACCGCGCCCGTTGACGTTTTTAACCTTGATGATGACTGGAGCTGTTTTTGCCACCAAAGAAACCTTCATCGAAGCGGCATTGTTTGCCACTTCTGTGACGGATCTGGTGCCAGGCATGATCACGGCGACCTTAGATTGCTTTGCAAAATCCTTCGTAACCGGACTCAAATCGTCAAAATCACTGACAATGGCATTGTTTTGCCCAAGGAAGACTGTTCTTGGGTCATCTGGTCGGAGGATCAGGAGGTCATTGGATAATTTGATGCCGTATTTCTCGAGTAGTCCGTTCAGCGTTGGGACTGGGACCATGGCTTCCACCATCACCATCAGTCCACCGCCACGTTTCAGATGATCTTCAAGGAGACGGGTTTCCTCTATCTTGAAGTCGTACTTGGGTCCGGCAATGAGTACAAGGTCTGCGGTCTCAGGAACTTTTGCCTCCTCGAGGAGGGAGAGTTCCTTCAATTCATACTTATTGCCTTCGAGTTCAACCGCCATGGCATTCAGGCCTGCAGCGTCGGTGCCGCGCAGGGCGCTTTCACCGTGACCCTTGGTGAAAAAGATTTGTTTGGATTTGTCCTTAAGAACCTTCACCAGGGCATTGGTGATTTTTTCTTCGTTGAAGGTTGTGATTCTGGCTTCTTGCTTAGTCGCACCGGAATCAAGTTTAAAGATGACCGTATTTCCCGACGTCAATTTCTCACCGATCGCCTTCGTCGGCTCCCGGTTTGGGTCGATATAATCAATCTTGAGGTTGGCGCCTTTGCTCGTATAGAGGCCGATCATGTCGTGAAATTGTTTCTTGGTTTCTTGATCTTGAAAAAAGGCGAGAACCTCAACTTCGGCATGCCGTTTTTCAATGGTCTCAACAACCTTAATAGACTGTTCCGCAAGCGTATTAGTTTGGGAGTGGGTTAGGTCCAGGTTCTTGTCAAACCGTGGACGCGATGTCACCACAGCGATCGCAGCAATGACGGCCACCGTCATCAGTACAACGGCTCCGGAACTGGCGCCGTATTTGGCACCTTTGCGAGCGAACATCGCTTTGAAGTTCGCGATGTCTAACACAATCCATAGGCCAATTAATGCGAGGGCTGAGAGCCAGCCACCGTATTTGATCCAGGTTATAGCTGGGAATGCCTTGGCGACAGCCGTCGAAATCGCGGCCACCAAGACGGATGCAAATGGAATTAAAAGTAGATCAGGTCTCATGGATGATTACCTCCACCGCTCAGAATCAAGTGAAACATTCGTAAGGAATAAGAAGAGTGCCGTGAAACACAGGAAATAAGCCAGGTTGCTAACCGAAATCATACCCTTGAGAAACACATCGAGATGGTCCGTCGAGGCGATGTATTTGATGACCTTTTCGGCCAGTCCGCCGCCACTCAGTGTTGGCGCCAGCCAATTAAGAACGAGCAAGAGAAAAAGACCAAACATGGTGAACAGAAAGGCCATGAACTGGTTGTTGGTCATGGATGAGATCCAAAGTCCAAAGGCCAACTGTGAGCACATCAGCAGAAACATTCCCAGCATTGAGGCGACAATGACTCCGCTATCTGGATTGCCGTATTTCACCAAGAAAAGTGGATAAACCGATGATGCGAGCAAGACAATTCCCATGACTCCGGCCGTCGCTAGGAATTTGCCCATCACAATTTCGATGGCTTTGACGGGGGCCGTCTGGAGGAGCCTAAGAGACGAGTTTCGTTTCTCCTCAGAGAACGAAGCCATCGTCACAGCCGGGACAATCAAAACGAGAATGAAATTTAAATTGTAGAAAAATGCTCTCAAGAGTTGTTCCAATGTCGGGGCCTGACCGCCCATGCTTGAAGCACGTTGTTCGTACTCAACGTAACTCACGACAAAGTTTTGGAAGAACGATCCCATCAGGATCAGGAAAAAGAATAGGATCGCTCCGCCTTTCGGCGAGGCGAAGTATGATTTTAGGTCTCTCTTGGCGATGGTAAATACGGCGCTCATTGTATCCCCTGCCTCCCTTATCTGGTGACCTGGAAGAATACTTCTTCCAGCGATTTTGTTTTTTGACGGAGCTCGCGGAATCCGAAGCCGCCATCCATGACAGCACGGGCGACATCTTCCGGAGCATTTTCACTGGCCGACTTTTCAATCCCAAACTCGATGGTGTCTTCCCCGTGATCATCTTCGATCTTAGCGTGGACGACTCCAGGTAAGCCTTTCAGGCGCGCAAGGGCATCCTTTGCAGAACGTGCAACCCGCAAGCGGAATACTTTACCTTCAGACAAATCGCGGGTGAGCTCTTCATAAGTCCCCTGAGTTACGATTCGACCTTTATTGATAATGACAATCCGGTCACAAGTATTTTGCACTTCTGAAAGAATGTGCGAACTCAAAAGGATGGTGTGTTTTCCACCAAGTGAGCGGATCAGTTCCCGTATTTGAACAATCTGCCCTGGGTCGAGACCTTCAGTGGGTTCGTCAAGGACCAGCACTTCGGGGTCATGAACAATCGCTTGGGCCATGGCCACGCGTTGGCGAAAGCCCTTGGAAAGGTTGCCGACCAAACGATGGCGAACTTCGGTCAAAGATAAACGCTGCAGCGTGTCATTGACTCGCGTGTTCAAGGCATTGAAGGGAACTCGGTGTAGTTTTGCCGCGTAGGTTATGAAATCTTCCACGGACATTTCGCCGTGAAGCGGCGGAACATCTGGAAGATAGCCCAATCTTTTTTTGGCTTCGATTGGCTGTTCTGTGATGTCATACCCAGCAATGATTGCAGAGCCACTGTCGGCGCCGCTGCATCCGCAAAGGATGTCCATCGTGGTTGTTTTCCCGGCACCATTGGCACCGAGAAATCCGACGATTTGACCTCTTTCGACCGTAAACGAGACATCGTTCAGAGCCTGGAGCTGTCCATATCGTTTAGACAGACCTTTCACCTCAATCATGAGTTTCCTCCCAACGGTTTCCATCTGTTTCTGATGGCATTATAAACATGCAGCCGTGCTCGGCAACAAACTAAAAATTTTTGGGCATAATTTTCATCATTGCTCCCTCGGCCCACTTATTCTGAAGGTCCGAGTAGTGATTAGAACCTATGTGACCTGATTGCCCAACGGGAAACATCCAGGTACTTTCCTCGGGTCGTCCGAGATTCCAAATCATCCGCACAGAGGGCCCGTGGTCCCGTTTTTCAGCGCGGACGAGATCGCCGTATCCAAATTGCGGATAACTTTTTACCCGAAAAAACCAACCAAAAATGGGTACATTTTTGACAAACGGATGTTGACCGTTCCATTCGTTGCGTTCTTGATAGGGGATTTTCTCCGGGTGTGCCGCGATGTGCTTGAGGACCGCAGTGCCCAGGTCTTGGTCCATCACACCAAAGCTTTTGAAACTGCCCTTTTCTGACATCAACGCCACCAGCCAAGCCCTTTCAAGCTTCCAATTATACCTTTCGCCCTCAGCCAAAGCAGGCTTGTAGTGTTCTCTAAGCCTTCCCAGCAAAACCTTGTACATCAGGCGTTCTGCGGCAATGCTTTGGTCGAAAATCACCGGATCTTTTTGGCCCGACCCATCCCACTGCAGCCACTTCTGTTGAAGGGCCCTTTCCGTTTCATTTGAAGACACCGAATTCAAGGTAACCCACCGCATCAGTTCGCGACGAAATCGCGAGGTCACGTCCAGTTGAAGTTCGAGCATTTGTTCTTGAGATTGGGTATTTCGACTCTCCAAAACGGAGGTGATTCGCTCCTGGCGGTCCTCGCCGTACCAGCCGTGACCAAATGGATCGACCCACATCCGCTGGTTAGCCGTCGCCATGGAGGTGGGATGCTGCCCCTTTTCAGCTGGAATCCATAACCGCGGACGCTCTGCCGGCGGGAAAAGCCCCTTCCATTCACCGATCGTCGCCGCTTGAGGAATCAGCCCGGAAACAGCTCTGACAACCCCAGTGCCACTTGCCCGGTAACCGATATTCCCCATCCGATCCATGATCAGCATATTCTGGGCCGGTGCCGTGAAGCAATCCGCTGCGGCGTTGAGGTCCGTCCAGTTCTGGGCCCTGTTCAAATCCAAAGTCGGAAGCCCAATGCGGCCCGCTTTAAGGGGTAACCATTGCCTGGTGTAGAATTTACCGCTGTTGGCTGGTAATTCGAAAAGGGGCCCGCGATGGGTCTTTCGAACCTTGAGCTCGTGAGCCTGGGCTCCTTTGACGGGTATATAAACGGTTGTCGTTTCGATATCCCTCCAATGCTTTCCTGATTTTCCGATGCCTGCCGCATACTTTGTGCCGGTCGGATCAAGTTCCTCTTCCAATAGATCATCGACATCTTCGCCAACATTGGTGAAGGCCCAGGCTAAATAAGGATTCATGCCTAAGATCACACCGGGAAGTCCCGGAAGGGCTACCCCTGCCGCCCATTCGTTGTCTTTTGTCTTGAGCCTCAATGCGTACCAGAGTTGTGGAGTACTCTGGCCAAGGTGTGGATCGTTAACAAGGTATGAACCGGCGGGACCATGCCATGCCCAAGAGTTGCTGCCGATGGCATAGGGTTCCGTATTCAAAGTTTCGTTTGAGGCCAATTCTTCAGAGCGAAGCGCTTGTCTGGGGAGGGCATCATTGCCCTGCGGAATGATTAAATGTTTGCGCTGGCGAGGATTGAAGAAGGGGCGATTCCATGGATGCTCCATGGTGTAGATGAAATTCTCCCAAACTGGGGGCAGCACTTTGCGCCACTTAGCCTGCACGAATTCATTCATGCTGCTGGCCGAGAGGTCTTCGGCCATTGCCAGCACGACGAGAAGAGTGTCTTCGCAGCGCCAGGGTTCAGGCTTTTGCCCTGTTACAGTGTATTCAATGCCCCATCGCCCGGGAAATTTTTCGATGAATTGGTTGACGCCGCTTGCATAGGCATCGCAAAACTTGCGCTGTTCGGCGGGCAAGAGCATGCCTGATTCCTTCATGATGGCATCGCGCCCCTCTCGTTGGGCGCGGATATCTAAGTCAAGGGCCTTCGGGCCAAACCACTCTGCCAAGTGGCCACCTGCCTTGCGTCGGATTAAGTCCATTTGCCACATGCGCTCGCTTGCAATCACAAAGCCCTGCGCCTTGGCGAGTTCAGTCCAGCTTCCTGCAGAGATGGTGGGAATGGCGGCTTCGTCAAAGGTAAGGACGACGCCGGGAAGTTGTGCGGCATATTCGCCTACGGATAAGCCTTGCCGCTTGACGGTCCAGGTGATCAGCGCGCCGCCCACTAGGCACAATACAACAACAACTGCAGCCGTGACTTTTCTCAAAGTCCATTGATGAGAACCCATACTTTGCCTCCATGCAAACGGATGGAATTTTTTTGCACTCAAATTTTTAAAACGGACGCCCGATGAGCCCAATCCGCTCTTGGATGGCATTCAACTTCTCGGCGGCAAGATGCCGGGCCTTGCGTGACCCCTCGTGCAAGAGATTTCGCAAATCTTGCTGACGGCCCATCCAATGATTATAGTCATCCCGCATCGGTCCAAATGTCGCTTGGATTTTTTCGAGTAGTTCCATCTTGGCATGACCGTAGCCGTAGCCGCCGGCAAGGTATTTTTCCCTCATGGCACGGACTTCATCCGGTGTTCCAAGCAGCGAGAAAATTTTCACAATATTGCAGTTGTCGGGGTCCTTCGGTTCTGCAAGGCCTTTGGCATCGGTCACAATGCTCAGCACTTGTTTTTTCCACTCTTTATCGTCCGCAAAAAGCGCAATGGTGTTGTTTTTGGACTTACTCATTTTTTCGCCGTCAGTCCCAGGGACAACCGCGACCGTTTCTGAAATCATTGGCTCCGGGATGACCAGCGTTTCACTAAAGTGATGATTAAAACGCTGTGCCATGTCTCGTGCCATTTCAAGGTGCTGCTTTTGATCCTGTCCAACGGGGACAAGGTTGGCGTCAAACAGCAGGATGTCGGCCGCCATCAGGATTGGATAATTGAAAACTCCCATGTTGATGTCGAGGCCCTTTGCCTGGGCATCTTTGAAGGAATGGGCACGGGCCATGACACCAAACGGAACCTGGCAGCTCAAAATCCATGCAAGTTCATTGACCTCGGGTACCGCCGATTGAGCGTACAGCATGCTTTTCGAAGGATTTAGTCCGCAGGCCATAAACGACGCCACCATCCGGTAGCTGTTCAGCCGATTTTCTGCCGGCGAGTGGTGTTCGTTGAGGGCATGGAAATCTGCTAAAAAAAGGAAGAGTTCGTATTGATGTTGGAGGTCTATGGCCGGTTTATAGGCGCCAAAGTAATTGCCGAGATGGGGCATACCTGTCGCTCGGGACCCGGTGAGGACGCGTTTTTTTGTGCTGTTGGTCATTAAGCCGGGTCTCCCCAGGTCTGGGTCATAATTTTTTGTGCTGCCGGGGTCGGTTTCTTTCCGTCCGCGCAGGAACTTGGTAATATATTTTAGGCAGTTAGAGATTCATAGGCCTAAAGTTACTTCAAAGATGTGCGCTCCGGCGTGTTAATGATTTTTGAGAAGCGTTTGCCAGTCAAGGAGTTCTTATGACGCTGACCAAGGACACCCTAATCGAGATGATTCGTGACAAAGTTGGTTTTCCTGTGAAGGAGGCCAAGGACATCCTTGAGACCGTCCTTGAGGAGATCAAACAGAAGCTTGAAGACGGTCGCGAAGTAAAAATTTCGGGATTCGGCAAGTGGAACGTCAAAGAAAAGCGGTCACGCCCAGGGCGCAATCCGCACACTGGACAACGCATTGAGATCACGGCGCGCCGCGTGGTGACCTTTCACCCATCCGACAAATTGCGTGAATCCGTGAACCGCCAGGAGCGGGTGACGGACACTGGCACGTCCGGCGACGACGAATTCGAATAAGTTCCAGGTGTTTTGATCGGTTATTGAATAAACCGCCCCCAGCGAGACAATTGCTGGCAGGCGGTTTTCCTGTTTCTGGAGCATGCAAGAGCCGGTAAGGTGTCGATACCTAAGGGGGAGAATAAACGGTGCGATTAACCAAGATTTATACGAAGGTCGGAGACAAGGGACTTACCAGCCTTGCCAATGGCGTCAAAGTTCCTAAATATCACGTTCGCATTGAAGCCTACGGCACGGTCGATGAACTGAACTCCTTCACGGGGATGTTGCGGGATCAGTTGCACTTGCTGGAACAGCACAAGGGCATGCCGCGCATCATGGAGCTGATGGTTCGCCTGCGCCAGATTCAAAATGAATTGTTTGATGTCGGTGGAGAGCTTGCCACTCCTGCAGAGGTTCTGGACATTGCGCGTCAGCAGGTGGTGACACATGAATCTGTTTTACGACTTGAAAGGGAGATCGACGAATTCAATGGCCTTCTTGAACCACTTGCCAACTTTGTTTTACCGGGCGGGCACCCAGCTAACTCATTGGCCCACGTTGTTCGGACGGTTTGTCGCAGGGCCGAGCGCGCAATTTTTGCGTTGGCCAACGAGGAATCTGTTCGTGAAGAGGTATTGATTTATCTCAACCGGCTGAGCGACTGGTTTTTCGTCGTCAGTCGAGTGATCTCTCAAGAGGTGGGCGTTCCGGAATTGCAGTGGCACCAAAAAGGCAAAAATGTCGCGAAGGTTTAAATGTCCGTGGGCCCATCTTGTTCTGGCAGCTTTGTCGGCTGCGTTCATGCTGGCGGCAACGGCACAAGTCTTTGCCGGGGCTGGACGGGTATTTTGGGCATCAAGAGTGGCTCGTGAGGCCATTGCACGCGATCAAAATAAGTTAGTTAAACTTGATGAGGTCAATTTAAAAAGAGCGGTCCAAGCAGCCTTTCGCGAAGGCGGCTTATATGTTCCCCTTGAAGATGTTATCCTCACTGGCCGTAAGGCGTCCGTGTGGCTTGCAGTGCCTTTTCGAATGCCTTGGGCTGGTACTTATGTGTACGGGATTTCGCGAGAATATTTCATTAAGTCATCCGACGGACGTGAGCCATGATTGCAGCAGTGTCAGCACAAAACACGACAGACCAAGTTCTTGAAGCCATAGTCTCCGACGCAGAGGTATCTTATGGAAAGAACGCCTTTGTGGTGGCCAAGGAAGAGTTTTATTCTCGTTTCGGAAAAGTTTTTCCGGAAGATCTTTTTTACGAATCTAGGATGAGTTATTTTCTCGATTTTTTTGTTTTGCTTCGTCCGGTTCCCGGAGAGGCCTACACGCCATTTATGAAGTTCGCGAAATTTAATACATCCCAGCCTACACTTTTGGTTTCTGCGCTGGAGGCCTTTCGTCATTCTATATTTGAGGTGGAAGCCCTGGCGGGATTAAGTGGGATGCTGGTCAAAGACCTTCGTACGGGGGCGACCTATAAAGTAAGGCCTAAGGGCAACGAATCGTTTCGAGGGTTCACTAAGGGTGCAGTTTTTCAGGGGTTTATTTTTCCTGGCGACGATTTTGCGTTTTTGGGTAATGGCCTCGTGATGCATCCACCGCAGGTTTTGAGTGTTATCAAAAAATATCTAAAACATGCTGCTAAATCGCTGGATTTTGACGAACAGGCGGCGCTTGCCCGGCTGGCGTTCGTTCAGTTGAAGGCACTGAGGCATAGCCACGCTGGCGCAAAGCGTATCTATGGGAATGAACTGACCATTGCCTGATTTGTTCTGTATTTTTGAATGGCCTGGTCCATTTGTTACCAATTTCTCCTTGGCCTCATAAATATCTCGTTTTTGCCGACCTTGTAAAAGTAGTCCGGATTTTTTCGGCTCATGCAAGAAGGCGCCAATGGTTGCATACAGAGACATTGTCAAAAAAGCTCTGGGCCTTTCAGAGGAGCAAATGCAGCAGGCCGAAGCGCATGCTGCACACGCCGATATCAATTTGACTCACGCAATCGAATTGCTTGAATTTATTCCCATCGAACAATTTCTCGATGCCATGTCTCAAGTCTATCGCGTCCCTAAAATAAGGCTCGATGAAATCGATATTCCAAGAACGATTATAGAACTCATCCCCCGCGAGTTGGCGATGAAGTTCAAGGTAATTCCCATCTCGCAGACGGCCAATGAGATGACTGTGGCCATGGCCGACCCTCGCGCATTGGAGACCATTAATGCGGTCCGGTTTAGAACCGGGGTTTTTGCCAGACCTGTGTTGGCAGCAGAAAGCCACCTGATAGACGCATTGGCAAAGTATTACGGTCGGACCAGCACCGATTTATCCGAACTCGAAAAGCAAGGTAAAGATCTTGAAACGGCGATTGACGTTATTGGCGTCAAACGTCAGCAAATTGGTGCAGGCAACCAGGAGAGCGACGGGCCAATCATTAAACTGGTGAACTATATTCTTTTGGAGGCCCAGTCCCGTGGGGCATCCGATATTCACATTGAGCCGTACGAAACCTACGTAAGGGTTCGCCTGAGGGTTGATGGCGTATTGCATGAGTTGACGCGTCCCCCATCCAATATGAAGGCGGCACTTATTTCGCGAATCAAAATCATGTCCCGCCTGGACATTGCGGAAAGCCGTTTACCTCAAGACGGTGCCATTAACATTCTCATGGGTTCAAACCCGGTCGACTATCGTGTCAGCTCCTTGCCAACGGTTTATGGCGAGAAAATTGTAATGCGTATTCTCGACAAATCTGCCCTGAAGGTAGATATGACCCAGCTTGGTCTGGAGCAAGACCAATTGGATAAATTTATGGCCTCAATCGAGAGCCCCTATGGGATGGTCCTTGTGACGGGGCCAACTGGTTCCGGAAAAACCACAACACTTTATTCTGCGTTGACCGAGCTAAATCAGGAATCCGACAATATTATGACTGCCGAAGATCCGGTGGAATACAATATCGAAGGCATCAATCAGATGCAGACCAAGGCTGAAATTGGTCTGACTTTCGCAGAGGCTTTGAAATCATTTTTGCGTCAAGATCCGGACGTGATCATGGTGGGCGAAATCCGGGATCTCGAAACGGCTGAGATTGCCGTAAAAGCAGCGTTGACGGGCCATATGGTGCTCTCAACCCTGCACACCAACAGTGCCCCAGACACAATTCGCCGGTTGTTGAACATGGGCGTGGAGTCGTTCAATCTTGTTTCTGCGCTCAACTGCATCACGGCACAGCGGCTGGTTCGCAAGATCTGCATGAAATGCAAGACAACGGACGATACGATTAGCACGGACATGTTGATCAAATCTGGGATTGCGGCGCAATTTGCTTCGCGCATTAAGCCAATGAAAGGAACTGGCTGCGCCCTTTGTGGCAATAGTGGCAATAAGGGGCGCGTCGCCGTCCATGAGATACTTAAAGTTAATGACGCAATTCGTGAATCTATCATGAGTGGATCGGCTTCCATGGATTTGAAGAAGGTGGCTATGGCAAACGGGATGCGCACATTGCGCCAGTCGGCTTTGATGAAAATGGCGAGTGGGCAGATTTCATTCAGTGAGGTTTTGACTAATACCGCAGCCGACGACGATGGGGACCTTGGAGTTATTGCTGCAGCATAATGGGAGAACATAATCTGATGGTTGATTTTGCTTTTAAGGCCAAAAGTAAGGACGGCAAGCTGACGGAAGGCGTCATGAGCGGGCCGTCCGATGCTATTGTACGCAGTCGCTTGACGCGGCAAGGCCTTAAGGTTGTCTCCATCAGTAAAAAGAAAGCTGGCAAGGCTGCCTCAAGCGGCGGGGGCGACGATAGCGTCACCAATTTTGGTCCCATAAAAATAGTTCGCGATGGCAAGGGCGGCTCCCAAATCGTCATTGGTAGCTCGGCGCCTAGTACGCGCGATCTTGTTATTTTCACCAAGCAGTTTGCCACCATGCTTTCGAGTGGTGTCCCGCTGATTCAGACCATCAATGTTCTGAGCTCCCAACAAAAAAACGTCGCGTTCGGTGGTGTGTTGAGAAAAGTACAGAATGACGTAGAGAATGGGAAAACCCTTAGTGAAGCGATGCGAATGCATAAAGGTGTTTTCGATTCACTTTACATTGCGATGGTTCGTGCTGGCGAAACCAGCGGTAGTATTGATCAGATCCTTCTGCGCCTGACCACCTATATTGAAAAGGCCGCAAAAATAAAATCCCAGGTTAAATCTGCGATGGTTTATCCCGCAATAGTAGTGATTGCTGCCATCGCCGTCATTTCGGCCCTACTTGCATTTGTTGTGCCTACGTTTGCAAAGCAGTTTCAAGATGCTGGTCGTGAACTGCCAGCTTTGACTCAAATTGTGGTCGATATCTCAGATTTTTTTCGGGTTAATATTTTGTTTGTGATTGGTGGCGCGATTGGGGTGATTGTTGGCTTGAACCTTTATAGGAAGACGGAAGTTGGTAATGCCCAATTTGATCGCGCGATTCTCTATGTTCCGGTCCTTGGCGATTTGATTCGTAAGGTCTCGGTGGGTCGATTCTGCTCAACCCTTTCAACGATGCTAAAGGCAGGCGTCAACCTGCTGGAGGCCCTCACGATTTGTGCGGCTTCGGCGGGTAATAAACGGGTCGAAGTGTTTATTCTTTATGTTCGTGCCGAGATCGAACAGGGGGTCAAATTCAGCACACCGCTGTCTAAAGACGGCTTATTTCCGCCGATGGTCGTGTCCATGGTCGAAGTTGGTGAGGCGACGGGGGCGCTGGATGAGATGCTCCAAAAAGTCGCGGATTTTTATGAGGAAGAGGTCGATCTGGCCGTTAAAACTCTTTTGTCGATGATCGAGCCAATCATGATTGTCAGCATCGGATCCGTGGTCGGTTTCATTGTTATTGCCATGTACTTGCCAGTGTTTGATATGGCTGGAACCGTGGGCGGATAATGGATCGAAGGCTCTATTCCCAAACGTGTTCGCAGTCGGCGCAGGTGTATTGGTGGGATTCCGAGTCCTTCTTGCGCCGTACGTCGCCAATCGATTCAGAGCCGCATCGCGGGCACTTTTTTGCGCTATGGTTCTGAATACATAAGGAGTTCCGGCAACGGATTTCCTCAGGTTTGTCGTCAAAAATGAAAGCCGGACCTTGGCAAATGGGACATCGGGCGGCTTTTCTACGGTCTGTGTTATCCACCATGGGTTCCTCGGCGGCTGCATTTCTCATCGGTCACAGGTTGCGAATCCCGTCTGTTTGAGGGATGTTACCCCGACCTAGGAGGACATGTCATGTATAAGAACCGCAAGCTTGCCGCTTACATCGATGGTCGCTGGATCGAGTCCCCACACGGGACCGATTTTCCGAGCATCAATCCGGCCAACAAAAAAGACGTTGTTGGCATTTTCACTGAGTCTGACAAAGATCAAGTCCGTGAGGCGGCGCACGCTGCTCGCAAGGCTTATAAAACCTGGTCGCAAACTCCGGCTCCGGTTCGGGCCAGCGTGATCGGAAATTTTGGGCGACTGATCGAGGCCAACAAGGAAGAACTAGCCAAAGTTTTGGCCCGCGAAATTGGCAAGCCCTTGCGCGAGGCCATCGGCGAAATCCAGGAAGCTGTGGATACCTGCAACTTTTTCGTTTCCGAGGGGCGACGCCTTTACGGCCAGACGGTCCCCTCAGAGATGCCGAACAAGGAATTGTTCACCTACCGCCGCTCGATTGGCGTCTTTGGTTGCATGACAGCCTGTAATTTTCCTTTTGCGGTTCCAGCCTGGTATTTCATTCCAGCGCTAATTGCGGGTAACACATGCGTCTGGAAACCGAGCGAAGATGCGCCTGCGACCAGTTATTGGTTCACCGACTTGTTGCACCACGCGGGTGTTCCCAAGGGTGTTTTTAACACCGTGTTTGGTACGGGTCCAAAAACCGGCGCCGCGATGGTTGATCTGATCGACGAAGGCATTTTCGATAAAATTGGATTTACTGGATCCACGGAAGTCGGTCGCCGTATTGGTGAAATTTGCGGGCGTAACCTGCAAGTTCCCTGTTTGGAGTTGGGCGGAAAAAATCCGATGATCGTCTGCCGCGATGCAGATATTGATCTTGCCCTTGAGGGTGCTTTATTCAGCGGATTTGGCACCGCAGGCCAACGCTGTACATCGTTGGGTAATCTTATCGTGGATGCTTCAATTCACGATCAATTTGTTCAGAAACTGGTCGAACGCGCTTCAAAAATGGTGATCGGTGATCCGATGCAACCAGGAATCATGTACGGACCTTTGATTAGCGAGCGTTTTCTCAAGGGCCACTTGGGTCACCTGGAAACGTTGATTGAAAAACACCATGAAATGCCCCTTGGCAAAGGCGGTTGGATTGGGCACGGCGTGGGTTGGGATCATTTGAAGGGCGACGCTGAAAATGGCTTCTATGCCCGTCCTAATATTGCTCTTAATGTGAAGATGACGGATCGCATCTACCGGACGGAGACTTTTGGCCCATTGTTCAACGTCATGAAGTTTCATGATTTTGAAGAGGCGATGGCGATGGCAAATGATCATGGCTATGGCCTGTCATCCGCGATTTATACGAACAATCCAATGCTTGTTTACCAATTCAAAACAGGCATCACGGCCGGCATGTCGAGCATCAACAATTCCACGACTGGTGCCGAAGCTCACCTACCCTTTGGTGGTAACGGTAAGAGTGGAAACGGTGGGCGACAGTCAGGAATTTGGGTCATCGACCAGTTTACCAAGTGGCATGCCGTCAATTGGGACATGTCGGGTAAGCTCCAATTAGCCCAGATGGATACCGCCTATGTTGAACCGGACTTGAACTACAAAATCAAAATTTAATTTCGCCTTAACCCGCTGGTTAAATTGATGAAATCCGCCGCTTAAATGGCGGATTTCATTTTTTCAAGAGATATCCGCAAAGTATTATAGGGGAGTGGGTCCTGAGGGGGATCGCTCCCCGCTTTATGATGCGGAAAAAAAATTCCATTTTTACGTTCGCCCGTTGGGTTCTTGCTTCTAGCCTAATTTTTGGTGCCTACATTTTCTGTACGCACTTGATTGTGACGGCCCATAGCTTGGTCGACCTTAAGCTGGCGGGGAGCCTTAATGCCAAATCCCTGGTCACTAATTTTCGTGAAACAGTCGAAGGCAAGACGTTGCTCAGGCGTGCTCGTATCTATGCGGACTTGAGCCAAAAAACCCATCTCTTGGACGGCATGGTTGTCGACCGTGATTCAGCGGGAGGTTTCATCAATCAATGTGATTCATTGTTGTTTTCATCTCTCCGCTATGTGGCCTTGGCTAAACTTGGATTTATGGATCTTGCCCGTCCAGCCTGGGCAGCCATCAAGCAAAGTCGGACCCCCGTCGGTGGCTGGATTCGCCATCCTCGCTGTAGCGATGCGCCCCTTTCCAGAGATATGACCTTGGGACTTCTGGTGGCACTTTCGCAAAATCCGCCTGATGCCAAGCAGGTGCTTGCCCTAACCCGCAACGACTTGAAGCGGTTTGATGGCTATATTTCGAACGGTCCATTTTACATCAGTTTTTTTAGTCCTGGATTTCGTGCCGCGTTTGACGAAATTGCTTTGGTGCAGGGTGAGCCGTCTTCCGGGTTGGCGTGGAGTTTCTGGACCACTGAATTTGATGCATGGACGGCAAACGGTGACTACCGGTCCCATCTGGTTGGGCTTACGGTTTGGCTGGAATACGAAATTGAACGCATGGCTAAGTGGGAATACCGATCGGGAGCCACCATCGATCCTGTGGGCCTAATCATCGATCCGTTTATGGATGTCCACCTTCGCGATTTGCGTTTAACCTGGTCGGCGCAATCGTTGCTTCGTACCGATCCAGACAATCTTTTTTTTCGGTGGTTGGCGCTCAACTCCCTTGGCGCATTAACCCCGGAGCGTCGCTTGGTTTTAGCGAAGCAGCTGCTTTCAATGCGAGCCTTTCCTGAACAGCGTCTGCCTTCTAATTGTGACCGGCGTGCTGATTATGTTTGGCAGCGTCCTTCTGAGCAAACCCGCGAGCGTAGCGAATCCTGCTCCGAAACCTTTTCCGGAACAGATTTTTTGTGGTTGAGTGCCTTGTTGCTAGATAATGGTGTAACATTACCAAAATAACCTTGTATAATTGGAATAGGATTTCAATTTTTCGTAAAGTGAACCCCCTATGTCGCTTAACAAGCTGTATTTAAAGAGAAATATTGACGACACCTTATGGGCCTGGGCACAGGCTCCTTCGCGTAAACCGTTGATTGTGCGTGGGGCGCGTCAGGTGGGGAAAACCGCCGCCATCAAACACTTGGGTGCGGCCGCATTTCAAAACACGTTAGCAATCAACTTTGATCGTCAGCCTCTTTTCAAGAAAGTATTTGAGTCTGATCTTGATCCTCGACGCATCGTTTCTCAACTCGAAGCATTGATGGAAATGAAACTACGGCCTGGCAAGACGTTACTTTTTTTCGATGAAATCCAAGAATGCGAGAATGCGATAAAAGCTCTGCGCTATTTTCACGAAGAGATGCCCGATGTGCACGTGGTGGCAGCGGGTAGCTTGCTGGAATTTGTTTGGGAGAAGTTATCTGTGCCGGTTGGCAGAGTATCCTATGCCTATCTGTTCCCCTTAACTTTCGACGAATTTTTAGCCGCATCGGGGCAGTCCAAACTTGCCGATCATCGTCCTAGATGGTCCGCCAGTGCCCCTACGACGGCATTGCTGGGTGAGGCAATGGCCCATTCCTTGTGGGCTTCTCTTAGAGACTATTTCATTGTCGGGGGAATGCCAGAAGCTGTTCTATCTTTTGTCGAACGACGCTCATACCTCGACGTCGGAACGATTCAAGACGATCTTTTACAAACCTACCGGGATGATTTTCATAAGTATGCAAAGGGCAATAAACAACTGGATAACCTCAGTGCCGTATTTTCGCGGGTCTTTGGCTTGGTCGGGAGACAACTCAAATATAGTTCATTGGGCGACGGCGATGATACCAAACGTACAAAGGCGTCATTAGAACTTCTGGAGAGAGCGGGAATAGTGCACCGCGTTCACTGTACCTCAGCTAGGGGACTACCTTTGTCTGCAGGGACAAAAGATTCTCAGTTTAAATGTATATTTCTGGACATTGGACTGGGACAGCGGTGCAGTGGAATGAAACCAGCAGATTTTATAAAGGCTGAAAATATAGCAACCTTTCACCAGGGGCTAATCGCCGAACAATTCGTTGGACAAGAGCTATTGGCTGAGGCAGATCCACGCAGCCACGAGCCTCTATATTATTGGGCGCGCCAAGAAAAAAGCTCCACGGCCGAGATAGATTATTTGGTGGTGCGTGACGGTGCGATCCTACCAGTAGAAATAAAAAGCGGAACATCCGGAGCGTTAAAAAGTCTGCATTTATATTTAAAAGATCGAGGCGGCGTAGGGATTTGCATGCAGCAAATAAACAACTGCCGGCTGTTAGACCAAGTGTATTTTATTCCGCTTTTTGCAAAACTATAGCAGAGATATAGAGACGTCTCGGGTCGCTCACCCATTTCGAATTGGAGTGCCTTGTTGCTAGAAAATCATTAAGGCCATAACCGTCACAACTCTGCTTGCAGAAGGTTGCGCGCCTTTGTTCGAAGGGCCATCCTGGAGGTCGCCATGGTGATAAAGATCGTTAGGGCGACAATAAGGAGGGCCGGGATAACGGCAGCCTTGGCGGCAAAAACCCATGCGCCGTCAAACAAGAAAACAGACAGAACCCAGGCAATGCCAAAGCTGATGGCAAGGCCAGTGGCTGCCGCAAAAAAAGCGACGATTGCCGCCTCTCCAAGAACGCGAACGTAGACTTCGCGAAAGGATGCCCCAAGAACTTTGAGGATCGCCGTTTCGTAAGAGCGTGCTCGGGATTGTTGTAGGGTAATAGCTGTCAGGACGCCCATTCCGGCCACCAGGCAAAGCATTGCCATGGCGGTGATGGCTAGGGCCACCTGTTCTGAAATGGACAGGATCCGCGCGACGGAGGCCTTCACATCCACGATGGATATATTTGAGAAAGATTGGGCGAGCTCGCGCTGAAGCTTTTGTGTCGTATCAAAATCTGTTTCTGTGACTGTGCCCAAGTAGGTCCTGGGGGCATCGTCAATGACCCCTTTTTGAAATTGAACAAAAAAGTTGGGCTGAAAACTCGCCCAACGGACGCGACGCAAGTTGACCACCCTACCCTTGACGGGGACGCCTTGAACGTTAAATTCAAGGACATCGTCGAGCCTTATACCGGTGCGTTCCGCGAAACGTTTTTCAAGAGAAATTTCCGGCAGGTCTTGTTTTGTTCGATCAAATGTTACCGTTTGAAACTCTCTGCCAGCGGCCAAAGCCTCGCTGCCAGTGAGGCGACCGCGGACTGAAAGATTATAAGTCCGGTTTTTGAACTGCTCTTCGCTTTGTCTCTCCCGCGTGCCAGGAATATTGTCGAAAGTTTCTCCGATCCCCTTGTCGTTGATGCGGTCTAGTCGCGCACGTATGAGGGGCGAAAATGATCCTGATGAAAGATTTCTTGATTCAAGAAAATTTCGCAGCGGAGCTTCCTGCTCCGGCTGAATGTCGAACAGAAAAAGTCCAGGCAAGGCCGTCTTTTCTGACGAGGTCAATTCGGAAGTCAAAATGGCCTGTATTTGAGGAACGGCACTGATCAAGGCCGCACAAAGCCCCAAGGTAACAAAAGAGACTATTAGATTTTGGCTGGAACGCCTTGTATGACGCAAAGCCATTAACAACGGCCAAGATCTCCAGCGGGTTTGCTGCTTGATCATCCGAGATACCGGGGCAAGTGCACGGAGCAAGATGGTTCCCGATGCCGCTAGAATCAAGATTGAAATGCCAGTGATCACTAAAAAAAGAATGCCAGCCTTTGGGCTTCGTGCCTGCCATGAGGCCAATCCAAAGATAATTGCAATGGATGGGGCCGCGGCTAAAAGCCAGCGCGAGTTTTTAATTTTCGATGGGTCTTCGTGTTCACGGAAAAGGGTCGCTGCGCTCATGCCGTCAAGGTGCATGAAAACCGGCAGGCCAGCGATCGGAGTACCCAGGGTTCCCATGATCAAAGCCATGATCACGGAATCTTTTTGAATGGAGACTTTGATGCCTGTTCCCAAAAAAGGCGCGAGAATTTCTCGAATGGCGGGCAATAGCATTGCAGCAATGGCGACGGCACATATGGCCCCACCAAACCCAAGCAGGATCATTTGCCATCCGATGATCCATCTGGCAGACGAGGGCCTCGCCCCGATGGACTGCAGGATGGCGAGATCGCGAATTTTACTGCGAACGTGAGCAAGAATTAAAAAATTTCCGCCGATCCCCGATAGGATGATGGCCACGAGAGCTATGATGCCAAGATAATCCCCGAGAAATTTTAAGATGCGTCCAAGCTCATCTGTGGCAGAGGTGTGGCTTCTGATACGCAGGTCGCTACGGGTTTTAGCGAAGGCTTTAAATTTTGCCTCAAGTGCTTCAGCATCTGACGGTGCCTGAGCTTCAGAAAATTGAGCGGGCAAAGCGTATTGGCGCGTACGGGTTATCCTGCTGCCTAACTGGATTAAACCAGTTTGATGCGCCCACTTTCGGCCGATGTAAATCCTTGGGGCAATCGAAAAACTTGCCGACGAAGTGGACGGATCGCTGGCGATAGTTCCCCGTAGGCGGAAAACTTGATCGCCGATCTTCACGGACTGTCCTGGTTTTAAGTCCAATTGAAAATAAAGCTCTGGTGCCGCCAAGGCGAGCGGCTCAACTTCCATTTGGCGGAATATCGGGTCCGTGGAGGGTTTGCCGTCTTCGCCCGTGAAGGCGACCTCCCCGTAAAAGGGAAAGGTTGGATCAACGGCGCGAATTTCCATCAGTCTCGCCGGTGGCGCGCCATGGGAGCTTTCAGTAACGGCTGCGACCATGCTGACCCAACCCGATTCTTCAGCAATGCGGGTTCCACGGGGGACCAGTGCGTCAAAGGCGGTGATCTCGTCGAAGGTGATTGGACGAAAGGCAGAAACGGCTATGTCGGCGCCCAAGATTTCCCGTGATTTTCCCGACAGGCTTTGGTCGATAGAGGACTTCAGGGCGGTGACCGTGATGAAGCCAGTCAAGCCAAGGGCAATGTTTAAAATAAAGAACAGAGAAAATTTCGGCGTGTTGATGATCTCGCGCCAGGCCAGGCGCCTCCAAATCATTATGGCACCCTGTGCAACTGACCGTCGCGCAGCTGGTAGCGGTGGTCGCAGCGTTTGGCCAGTTCTTCGTTATGGGTGACCAAGATCAGGGTGGTGCCTTCCTTACGCACCAAATCAAAGAGCAGGTCGGTGACGCGTTCCCCGGTTTTCGTGTCGAGGTTTCCGCTCGGTTCATCGGCCAGCAAAATTTTTGGCCTGACAACGAGGGCTCTGGCGATAGCCACGCGCTGGGATTCTCCGCCACTAAGTTGTGACGGAAGATGGCTGGAGCGAGATCCTAAGCCGACGGCTTCAAGGCGAGAAAGCGCCGCGGCCTCGGCGCTTTTGTTGCCTGCAATTTCTAGGGGGAGTGAGACGTTTTCTAGGGCAGTTAGGGTTTGGAGCAAATGAAATTGCTGAAAAACAATGCCAACCGTTTTGGCTCGAAATAAGGCAAGGTCGGCCTGAGACATATGGGTGATATCAATGCCGTCCATGGTGATGGTGCCCTGGTCGGGCTGGTCCAAGCCAGCGAGAAGGCCAAGCAGCGTTGACTTGCCGCTGCCAGAAGGTCCCGTGATGGCAATCGTTTGGGCGGATAATGCCTCGAAATTTAGATCGGCTAAAACCGAAACTTTCTGACCGCTTCGGCTATAGGATTTTCCGACCTTTGCGACGGAGATGACAGGGCTTTGCGGATTGCTCACAGCAGTGGCTCCAGATTTTTCCAGACGGTTTCAGTGATGATCCGGTGGCCTTGCGGGTTTGGGTGTAGGCCGTCGGGAAGGTTGAACTCAGGGTGGGCGGCGACCCCTTCGAGAAAAAACGGAATCAGGGCGACCTTTTGTTCGCGGGCAACAAGTTTGAAAGCCTCTTCAAAGGATTTGGCATAAGCGGGGCCATAGCTGGGAGGCATTTTCATTCCAGCCAGTAGAACCTTAATTTTATTTTCTTTGGCAATTTTGATCGTGTCTTCAAGATTTTTTTTCATTGCAGTGACGGGTAGTCCGCGCAAGGCATCATTGGTGCCAAGTTCCAGGATCATATGGGTCGGTTTTTTAGGGGAACCCAAATGAAATTTCAGACGGGATGGCCCACTGGCTGATGTCGAGCCTGAGATACCTGCATTGAGGGCTTCGGCGGTCGGTCCAAGCTTTTTTTTGAGGCGTTTGTCGAGGAGTGCTGGAAACGCGGCGTCAGGGCTGATTTCTAAGCCTTCGGTCAGTGAATCTCCAAGGCAAAGGACCACGACGGGAGTCACTGCAAGGGCAGTTGAATTTAAAGAAAGGAAAGAAAGGAAAGATAAAATCCACTTCATCGTGTTGCCTCGGTAGTTACGGAGGCAAGGATACACTAAGTGGTGCACCGTCATACACGAATATCGAACCGCAATCCTTGAGCTTGTTGCGTAAGCATCTGTATTTGTTTGACGCAAGAAAATCAAGAGATACCCCGGATAGGCGATTCTCGAACAATGAACATGTAAAGCAAGACATCCGTGGTCGCTTCGTAATGGAGATCAAAGTCTGGCGCATTGAGGACGGGAGGTATCCGCACAGCCTCAAATACTCTCTGGTTTTTATTGAACGTCAGACAAAGCGCAAAGTTTTGATGGACAATCACTTCCCTAAAAAGCCTCATTTGCATTTGGACGACACTGAAATCCCGTACGAACTTACCAGCATGTCGAAACTTCTTGATGATTTTAGAAACCACATCTTTCAGCATTTTGGAGAAAAAATATGAAGAAGCTGATCATTTCAATTAAGTCGCCAGCCCAGGCTCTCGATGAAGTCAGGACTAGGTTAGAAACAGCTCAAAAGAAGCGCGGGAAGGTCACGCCGCATTATGAAATATCTTTTTCTGATATGAAGCAGTTCAAGAAATTTATTGGCAATATAGATATGCTGACCAGTATTCAACTATTTAAGCCTAATAGTATCTATGAACTGGCAAGTGTCATGCAGAAAGATGTGGGTAACCTCAATCGACTGATCACCTTCTTTGAAGAGATCGGCGCAATCAGGATTGAAGAAAAAGTTGTTGGCAGCAGGAATGTGAAGACTCCACTGGTGGACTACGATAAAATTGAGTTTGATTTGGTGGCGTAGTTGGAGGTTAGTATTAAATCCGGACTCGTTCATTTTTTACGGGAGTGTAAGAAGTTTTGTGTAACCGGTCCTTTACGGGGGTAGACTACGCGTCTATCTCTATGGAAGGAGCGGAAAATGGAAATGACCTCATCATCGGAGCTGTCGTCCTTCGACCTGAGCAAGGTCGAAGCGAAGCTCAGAACCGT
>CAMDHM010000003.1 GCA_945898195.1 Pseudobacteriovorax antillogorgiicola
CCGGTGTTGATTGAAGGAAGGCCCTGCTGTGACAGCCAGCTCTGCAGCCGTACCGGGGAAAACCCAACGTACGGAATCGTCAAGAGGGTGGCGGAAACTTGGTTGCCTCGCAAGGGACAGTCAAGCAACCACCACCCGAACTTGGTTTAGCTCTTATTTTTCAGATTTCTCCCGTCACTCGCAGCACGAGAAAAGTCATTCAAGTGCCAAGCCCGAATTCTTCCAGCCCTGAAGGCCTGCAGTAAAGTGTTTTACATTGCTGTATCCAGCCTTCGATGCGGATTCGGCGGCCTCTTCCCAATTAGAACACGTTGGTCCACCGCAGTAGACAACAATCAAAGAACTCTTGTCTTGAGGTAAAAAACTGCTCAGGTTTTTTTCGTGGACCGCATAGCTTATCGCACCTGGCAAGTGGCCCCTCTCGAAGGATGTCTTGCTATTAGCGTCAATTAAAACAACCGAATTAGATTTCATTAATTTCTTTAGTTCTAACATGCCAACTTCCGCATGTGTTTTGGCTTCTTCCCCAATGGTTGTGTGTTTGTGAATATCAGCATGCACAATGGGTATGTTTGATAGGGCAACAGCGACAGTCGCGATTTTTAGTATCGTCACAAAATTCATTAGCAAACTCCTGATCAAAAATAATGTTCTGGAAAAGTAACGCTAGCACGGAGCGTGACTTTTCTTGAATCTGTATCAGAAATTTTCTTATCCCCACTAATAACCACCGCTGTGATCAATCTCGCTGACTGCACAAACAAGACTTAATCGGTCACAGTAATTCTAAGAATATTTCTAAATTTATGGCGGACTGTCTGTGATCATGAACTCGCACTTGACAGCAACAGTCGTTTTTTTTGCCATTCTATTCGCCAACTCGTTGTCCTTGAATGGACGAACAATGCAAAACCTCCGTAACGGAACTGCGCATCGGGTTTCGAGACATTTTACCTGAATCTTTTAAATCTCTCTGAGAGGAAGCTATGCGAATTAGAAATTGGCAATGGGGTTTGACGGTGACGTCGGTGTTAGCATTGAGTTTTTTTTCTACATGCAAGAGGCCTAATACAGATAGATCCAGTAATAATGGTAACAGCTCTGGTTCCTCGATTTCTTCAGGTGACCCAGAGGCTGGATTTAGCCTGGTTGGTAATCCTATCCAGGGCGTTGGTCCAGCCGATCCCTATCATGGATTTCCCCGCTGGTACGAGGATTCTACGGGCGTTCGCGTAGAGCTTTGTCATGATGTGGATGCGAGATGTATCTTGCCACCTTTTGATACGACAATTCCTTCACGTTTCCCTGAAAATTTTCCAGATGAGTCATTTTACTGGACCGCGGGAAACACTCTCGCGATTTCTACCGGCGGTACAATCCGAGCCGAGTACGCAATTGAGGCGGCATTTATTCTTGGCGATCCGATGCCCGGCCAACGAATTACGTTTGGACGGACCAGGTTTATAGCAAAAGGTCTTACAAATGGAACCTACCGTATTACTCATCCCTACGGTGTTGATGAGTTTGACGTTGTTGACGGAACTATCAAATATACCGATGACATCGGTGTTGGTCAGGAGAGTTTCACAGGCGTCTTTAAAGCTCCGTTTGGAACATTACTTAGCTGGGATGCAGGAGCTCCTGCCGGCTACCTTGGTGACGCGGCGGTTTTGCACACTTTCAAGGGAAGTCCATACGGAACGAACTTTTACAAAGTCGAAGTGTTGAACGGCAACGCCGCGAGGATAGTTTCGCAAACAAATTTGGCCAATATCGGCGGACGACTACTGAAAAATGATGTCTCAGTCAGTCCACTGGGTACTCAAGTGGGAATCAGAACTTCCGGAACCTACACTTCCCCGCCGACTGTAACGATGGGAGGTCCTACCGCGACGTCTATTGTGCATTACACGACAGACGGTACTATACCGACCATTATCAGTCCAACCTACACAGGTCCTGTTACTTTGACCACGCCACCCGCAGTATCAAAGATTGTATTGAATACAGTTGCAGACCTTGGCGCTGGCGTTTTGGGTCCTGTCAAAACCTATGCTTATTTAATCAACCCCAATATGTTGTCCGCAAGTGCCTCTCCGGCACCGGGACGCTTCGCGGGCTCTATCAATATAACATTAAGTCAGCAAGGTCCCGGCACACAAATTTGGTACACAACAGACGGCCTGGATCCCAGAACTAGCTCGACCAAAAAAGTCTATTCGGCGCCAATTTTTCTGTCAAACAACGGCCTTTCGACCATCAAATACGTTTCCGTCATTCCTGGGACGACACCGCTAACTGCATCGGCGCTGAATATTGCGTATTACTATATCGGCGGCGAACGCTTTGCCCGTTCTGAGATTGATCCTTCCATTGAAATGCCGTTTAGCGCTACTGATAAAAACGGCCTTTCCGTGACAACCTGCTGGGAACCGACGGATGCGATGTGTCTGCCTGCCGGTCCAGAGGTTGATTTGACTCGTTCAGTTGTTTGGCCTCGCAACTTTCCGACGGAAACTTTTATGTGGAACGCGACGAACGTTACGACCTCACCAGCCGGTCGCGCAATACTTGTTCTCGCGTTAGAAGGTGCTTACTTATCACCGACGGTTGTGCCGGGTACAAAAATTCTTTTCGGTCGCATCAGAATTCGTGTTGATGTCGGAGTGGCAGGGCATTACCGTGTGACGCATCCTTATGGTGTCGATCATTTTGATGTCGCGACCCTTGGTACTAGAGCGATCAATTTTACCGAAGATATTGCTGCAGCGCAGGGAAATTTTGATTTGTTTCGGTTCGGTCGGGTCGGGCCGATTTTGACATGGGACGTTGGCGCTCCGGCGGGATACGTGGGCGATCCAGCAATTCCACATGCGGTCACTGGAAGTCCGTACAACACCAATTACTTCTTGGTCGAGTTTTTGAACCCGGCGACTGGTCTTTATCAGCAGTATTTGAAATCCGATCTCTTTACAGTAGCAGGCAAAATTGCTCCGGCAGTTGATGCGTCGGCCTCTCCCATGGGGGCATTCTATTCCACACCTCGCACCGTTTCGTTAACTGCGTCGGATGCGACTGCTAAAATATACTTTACTTTAGATGGGACAATACCAACGACTGCGGCGACCGTATATGCGGCAGAAATTAATATTGCTTCGACAACGACTGTTAAATATTTTGCGCAGTTGGCTGATGGCACTGTGTCGGAAGTGAAGACTGCTGTGTATACGATAGATACTTCGCCGTTGACCCTATCGGTTGCTCCGGCGGGAGGAACATTTCCTGATGCCCCAACGGGGACATTGGTGACACTAAATGCATCGAGATCTGGTCGAATTTTCTATACACGTGATGGTACCTCGCCGTTGATTTCGTCAACAAGGATTCTCTATTCAGCGCCGTTTATTCTTCGTGGCCCTGCATCGATTGTTCTGAAGTCAGTCGTGATTGATGACTCCAACACGGCATCAGCGGAGAAGACCAATACTTTTGTTTTTACCCAGGTGATTCCAACGGCTACTGCCCCTGTTGGTCGGTTTGTGGCTCCCTCAGTTGTCGGTGCTGCGGGCATACCGCTGAACTTTACATGGTCGGGTTCGGCAGTTCCTGGGAGGGTCATTAGAAGGTACACGCTCGAGCGAAGCACGAATGGCGGCGCGTTTACCCAAGTTGCATTGCCGCTAGCAACATCGACGTCGGTGTCATCGGCAGTAAGCCCCGGTGCCACTTATGTGTACCGTGTTCGCGCTACCGACAGCGGATTTTTCAATAACACATCGTTGAACGCCACCGCGCCTGCAATACTGATGTCACTGGCTCAAGAAAATGCACGGAGTTTGAAGTTCGCGGGAAAATGGGCGACTTCTATCTCGGCTGGATTCTCCGGAGGTGCGATAAGATCGGCTACGAGAGCTGGCGTTTCAGCAACGTTTTCGGCAGTTAATTGTAGCCAAATTGCCTGGGTTTCCTTTAAAGGCCCATCCCAGGGAATCGCTAATGTCAGAATTGATGGGGGGCCTGCTATCGCCGTAGACCTCTACGCGCCTGTCCCATCACCTGCTACTATCGGATTCGTTACCAATGTTCTCCCCGTTGGAACGCATACGATTACGATCGCTCCAACGGGAACCAGGAATGGTCGATCTAGTGGTACTCAGGTTGTGGTGGATGCTATGGCTTCGATGTGACAAGACTTAGAATTCTTGGTTAGGCAAATAAATCGGTGCCGCTTCAGGGCTGACGTCGGACGTTGCCAGTGCTGGGGCGGGCGGAACCTGGCTGGGATTAAATCAAGCAATGGGTTGTTTTTTTTCTTGAATCTGTATCAGAAATTTTCTTATCCCCACTAATAACCACCGCTGTGATCAATCTCGCTGACTGCACAAACAAAACGTAATCGGTCACAGTAATTCTAAGAATATTTCTAAATTTCTGCCGGACCGTCTGTGATTATGAACTCGCACTCGACAGCGAAATTCGTTTTTTTGGCTATTCTATGCGCCATTTCATTGAATGCTAAAGGAGCAGACGTCATCCGGACACATTATGGTTGGTCGTTTCCAAATCCACAACTGACCGATCAAGATGGCAATAAGGTCCGCTTCTATGAGGATCTAGTCAAAGGGAAGATCGTCCTTATAAATTTCATTTTCACCACCTGTGATGCGTACTGTCCTATGGACACTGCGCGGCTGAAAAAAGTGCAGGATCTTGTCGGTGATCGAATGGGTAAAGATATTTTCTTCTACTCCGTGTCGATTGATCCTGTGGCTGATTCGCCGCACATATTGCGCGCCTATCGAAAACGATTTGGGGCAGGCCCGGGATGGACTTTCCTCACCGGCGATGAGGCCGACATTACCGCGATGCGAAAAGGACTTGGTCTCTATACCGAGGGTTTTGAAAAATCAAAGAGTGATCATTCGCAAAATATTATGGTCGGAAATGACTCGTCTGGTGAATGGATGCGGAGATCCAATATGGACAAGTCAATCGTCATGGCGAAGCTGCTCACGGATCGGTTGAGCGGTTGGAAAAACAGTGTGGGTGTCGCAAACGACTTTGCAAAAGCGCCCACGAGATTGAAGGATATTCCGAAGGGTCAGGACATTTTTAACAGCCGCTGTATGGATTGCCACACCATTGGTGGCGGTGATGGACTAGGTCCAGATCTAAAGGATGTTTTCAGAACAAGAGACGCTGCCTGGCTGAAGTCTTGGATCCTGGCACCAAATAAAATGCTTGAGGCAAGGGATCCAGTTGCGGTCGCTCTGCTGCATCAGTTCAACGGTGTCATTATGCCGAACTTATCTCTTCCAGAGGCTGACGTGGATGAGGTGATTGGTTTTTTAAGAAGCGAAGTTACACAATTGGATCGGAATCCAAAAAACGGAGAACGTAAACGATGAGACTCGAATACCGGTCTTTTGGTAAACTTTGGGGGCGAAAATTATTCCCACTCCTTGGCCTATTGGCAACTTGCAAGAGCCCATCTCATCGGACTGGAGGACAAGAAAATCAATCCGGGGTAGAACAATCCCAGGCTTCTGGGGATGAGCTTAGCCTCAATGGCGGTGTGATCGATAGCGTCGCTGCTGGCTTGCAGAATGCTGGATCCTTTGTCATCGGGCCATTCGTTGGTGGGCCGACGGAGACGTATGCCGATGCCCATGTCGATATTCCGCAAGCCTCCATGACCTCCAGTGCGATTCCGCCGGGTGGCGCTGCCAGCCCGCTTTTTGGCGCTAAGCCGTGGACCCAAAAACTTTTGTTATTCGAAGAATTTGGAACAGAACGCCTGACTGCGACCGCGAGGCCTGTTGCGTTTCCAGAGATTGTGGATTCTGTCGATGCTAGTAATCCAGAAGTCAGTACGCCAAAGGAGCGTAGTGCTCCGGATAAATATGGAGTTGATAGATTGATCGGGGAGCCTGGCCTGAACCCAATGCCCACGAGAACAGCCAACACCACGACTAAGAATCCCTGGTGGACTGTGATCTGTAGGTACATCGGTAATCCCCGCTGCCTCACGGCTCCTGGTCCTGCGGAAGGCCGTCCTCCCGGTGAGGGCTGGGCGCATCAGCGTTGGAATGAGTTTTATCCCCAGAGATTGATGAAGACTTCTCAGAGCGGAGCCCGAATGAATCTCGGTGTTCGGGATTCCAAGCAAATGCATCAGTACCGTTCCGGTGAATTCGGGCCGCGTGGGTTGTACTATAATACCGTTGGAACGGCTGGTTTTTTCGGCACAACGCGGGGTATTAAACCTCAGTTTCACCCAAATTTTCCTGTCCAGAATCACCAAAAACTTTGGACGTTTGATGGGACTTTTCCGCCAAAGCTCTTGATGGCACGCTACGGCGAGCCGATCCTGTTTCGGCACTACAACATGCTTCCTGTAGATGTTTCAGCTAACGGTGGATTCGGAACTCACACGATTTCTACACATGAGCATAATGGCCACAATCCGTCTGAGAGTGATGGCTATGCCGAGGCATTTTTCTTTCCGGGTCAGTACTACGACTATCGTTGGCCAATGGCTGTTGCTGGGCACGATACAATTAACGTGGATGCAATCGATCCAATTATGGCGACGCCATGTGTTGCCGGTGAAATTATGGCGGTCACCCGTAAAACGGGAGTCGTCAATGTTCCTTGTGATGTCTCAAAAGATCCCGCGAGAAGATCTGGCAATGTGAAGCTCCGCGGCGACTGGCGCGAAATCATGTCTAGTCATTGGTTTCATGATCATATGATCGATTTCACGGCGAAGAATGTCTACAAAGGCAATTTCGCCGCGATGAATTACTACTCGGCAATTGACCGTGGCAATGAGTCCCTTAACGACGGCGTCAATTTGCGATTGCCGAGTGGATCGTCGTTGCCGTGGGGTAATCGCGATTACGACGTCAATCTTTCGTTTAGTGATAAAGCGTGGGACGCAAAGGGCCAACTTTGGTTTAACCCGTTTGATACCGATGGCTTTCTCGGCGACCAGGTGCTCGTTAATATGACGTGGCGCCCAGTATTAGATGTCCGAGCTCGCCGCTACCGGTTTCGAATTTTGAATGCGTCCGTCGCGCGTTATTACAAGCTTGCTGTTATTCGTGAAATTGCAGGAACAAGCGGTTCAATTGCGGGCCCATCTGGGTCGAATTTGTCCTACGAACCAGTGGTGTTCCACATGATTGCAAACGATGGCAACATTATGGAGCAATCCGTCGCGTTTGACGGGACGTTGGGCACTCAGAAAGGTATCCTTCCGACCCATGCAATCGCTGAGCGCTATGACATTATTGTCGATTTTGCAAAGAACGGAATTAAACCGGGCGACAAACTGTATTTTGTGAATACGCAGGAACACACGACCGGCAAGTTACCCAACAAACAAATTCCTCTTCAGAGCATCATGGATGGCAGCTACCAGCCGGTTGTTGGCGGGAATAATTACTGGACCTCTGGAGACCCCGGCGTTGGCATGATCATGCGCCTTGATGTGAAGGCTTGCGTTGATGCGGCCGGTTCTGCGGTCGCGTGTGCTGATCCAAGTTTGGATCCATCGCGGTATGTCCAAGGCAATAAACTCGGTGTTAATGGTGCCGATCTTAAAATGTGGACCAGAGCCCAGATCACTGCTGCGGATCTTGCGGGCGCAAAACACCATACGTTTGAATTTGTTCGGGGTGGCGGTAGCGGTGGAACAGACAATAAACCGTGGGCCGTCAAGGTGGATGGCAATGATGCTCATACTGCAGATATGCGACGACTCTCGGTCAGCACAAACCTTGGCGATAAAACGGCGAACGGTAATGGAAAAGTTCAAGTCTGGCACATCTCAAGTAAGAGTGGTGGCTGGAGTCATCCAGTGCACGTGCATTTTGAAGAGGGTCAAATTCTGAGTCGGGGTGGCAAGGCGCCACCGATCTGGGAAAAATATGCTCGCAAAGACATGTATCGTGTCGGGCCTGAGGCGGACTCGACGGGTTCAGTGGATTTAGCGATCCGGATTCGTGAGTTTGCGGGCTCCTACATGGAACATTGCCATAACACCACCCACGAGGACACGGCAATGCTTGTGCGCTGGGACAGCGAACGTCCGGGCCAATTGCAGATGATGCCGGCGCCCTCACCGTCTTGGTATGGGGTCGGATTGGCTGATTCAGTTGCAGAGAATACCTTCCGCAATGGCAATCCTGATTTCATGAAGTCAACTTTTGTCAGCCTTGATGGAGTCGTTGCCCCCGGGCAAGAAATGGCTGTCAAAGGTGTGGGTGGAAACTGTTCCTTCAAAGCAAAAATGCAAAATGACGGAAATTTCGTTGTCTATCGTGGCGCTACAGCGATCTGGGATACCAAAACGGCGGGCAAGGCGCCCGGTGGAATGATTCGATTTCAGTCGGATGGGAATCTTGTTTTATACAAGGCCGATGGCATCGCCGCGGCTTGGAATGCAGGCACGCACAATCGGGGAGCATTTGAGTTTGTCTTGGATGGCACTGGCAGGTTGATGGTGAAAGACAAGTCCGGTGTGAACCTCTGGACTAGTGGCAAGCTGGTTGCTGGCTGTTCGCTCTAAAACGTTCTCTGAGGAGCTGATTGCGCATGCATTCGAAATTATTTCTTCTAAGCCTTACACTTGGCGCGGCAGTGGCCGGAGCTGGATTTGTCTCATGCAAGTCCCGCACCGAGACCTCAGATCAGGTCCGGTTAGATGGTGATGTCGATGCCGAACGGCTCAGAGGACTCAGAGGACTCAGAGGCACCAATGGGGAGGTCTCTGAGACCTCAAGTAGTGACCCCGCCCTAGCGCTTTGGTACGAACGGGACACGAGGGGCGAAAATTCTGGGTCGCCCGACAGCGCATCCGGCGGTGGCGCTACCGTGCTTCCCGAAATGAAAGATGACGCGGAGGCATCGGGTGGTTTTTCACAGTCCGATGGTGAGGGTGGCCAGCGCCCCGATGGATCAGGTGACAAAGGTGTGTTCAATCCACTGGGGCAGGTCTGTTTGGCCGCCGGTGGGGACGGAGATGAGAGGCTACAGTCCCTTTTATGCACGCCCGTCCCTCAACCGACCAAAACAGATATCGTTGATAAAAGTGCAGCCATTCGATTGGGTAAGGCTTTTTTTTGGGACATCCAGGTTGGGGGTGACGGTAAAACAGCGTGTGCAAGCTGCCATTTTTCTGGCGGTGGAGACAATCGGCTTACCAACACGGTTCATCCAGGGATAAATGATATTTTTGAGAGCCTTGGAGTCACCGGACCAGGTCAGAGTGCGGCAAAATTTCTAGCCATTTCCACCGACGACAGAGTGGGTTCGCAGGGCATTAGCGGCAGTACTTTTATCGGCGTAAATCCCGATGCCTCTATCGCTGCTGATTCCTGCAAGCCAGATCAGACGAAACCATTTTTCGGGAACCGCCGCGTCACGGGACGTAATACCCCCTCCGTGATTGGCGCCGTTTTCAATCGCTTTAATTTCTGGGATGGTCGCGCGAACGTTGAATTTAATGGTTTTGATCCGTTCGGGGCAACCGGGAACGCAATAAATAAAAAAGTTCTATTTACCAATGGCGGTTTGGCCTCACAAGCCGTCGGGCCAGCAAATAATTCGACTGAGATGTCTTGTGATGGACGCAAGTTCAATGGAGTCAATAGCCTTGCGTCAAAAATGCTCGCCCGGCGTCCATTGCAATTTCAGCGGGTCGCACCATCGGATAGCGTGTTGGGGGAGTTGTCTGCATATCCCGGTAATGGATTGAATTGCTACGGGAGGCCCTGCTCCTACGGAACGATGATACGGGACGCATTCGGCGCAGAATGGGCTCCCCTCGCTGAGGCAAATTTTAGTCGACTGTGGGGGCAAGCGCTTCAGGCTTACGAGGCAACGTTAATTCCAAATCAAACACGGTTTGATCAATACATGGGAGGGAAAGCCACGATGCTTTCCCCTCGGCAATTGATCGGACTTGGGGTTTTTGCCGGTTCGGGAAATTGCGCGAGCTGCCATAAGGGCGCCGAGCTGACGGATGCATCGTTCAATACCTCTCGTCGCGGCTTTCGTGAGGGTCAAGGCAACGATGAGGGGTTTCATAATCTGGGTGTGAGGCCAACAGAAGAAGACCTTGGACGCGCCAACGCCGGGCCATTGGGGGCAACTTGGTCGATGAGCAAAAATAAATATGACCGAGGTGCATTCAAGACTCCTGGTCTGCGAAATCTTAAATTGACGGCTCCCTATTTTCATAATGGTGGCAAGGCGACCCTCGAAGAAGTCGTCGCATTTTACGCCCACAGGGGCGGTGATTTTCCTAACCCTGAGCTGACTCACGAGTTGCAAGAGATCAACATTGAATCATCTGCGGATCAGACGGCTCTTGTGGATTTTCTTCGGGATGGTCTCCTTGATTGTCGCGTGGACAAGCAACGTGCCCCATTTGATCATCCGGAGATTATTCTGCCAAATGGGCCAACCCTTGGGGCGACTGGAATGGCTGGACTTGGCAGCTGCCGGCTAGATCCATCTGTGCCGCCAACGACGGTCAATTGCATCAGAAATCCGGTCAGTTGTGAATCCAATGCCGCCCTTCATGGAACCAGCATAAGCATGGACCTGCGTGGTCGTTTTCCAAGCGCTGCAGAAATTAAGGTGTTTACGAAAAATTCTCTGCTTGGGCCGTCACCGACCATACGTGGCATGTTAACAAGCAAAGAGAACCTCGTTTATGAGTTTCGTCGCGTGGTTGAAACCATGCTCGGCCGTCGACTCGGTGCGGCAATGGTGGCACAGCCTCCTCAGACCATCGGCGCCATGGTGCGCGCAGTTGGGTCTTCGCCGGAATACTTCGCCCGATGTGGTGGAACAAATGCGCTATTTCTAAAGCAGCTCATGGTTGATCTTAGCGGGCGCGTTCCCAATCTTGGTGAGTTATCCGCTGCACAAAAAGTTATCGCGAGATCAGGTCGTGGGGGCGCTGTTGACTATCTCTTCTCTATGCCAGCATCCCGAACAAAACGGGTCAATGACATCTACTGGCGCTTTTTGAGGCGCGGTGCAGATCCAACCGGTGCGACGAATTTCACAAAAATAAACAATGAGACGGAGTACACGGTTTCTCTTCTGTTGAGTGTTGAATACAAAGCCTTCGCCGCAGCGCGGGACGATATGTGATGGGGCAGAAACATTGGATGGTCCAGATGCGCTTCAACGAAAAAAATAAAATACCGAGCATTGCCGTCATGGCCGTTATGGCCCTAATCACCCTGGCGCTGGTCTCAGCATGTAAATCCAGGCGGGATGGAGGTAGGTCAGGGACGGGCGCAGCGGACGATGAGCAGAGCAATCACCCGTGGGTCACTCCTCTAAATTTGGTTGATATTAATGCTTCTGTGCAAGACGCAACGAAAGTCAGTTTGATTGGTGAGGTTGGGAGGATCATTTTAGACCGACCTGGTGACCTGTTTTCATCCGGAATCTTGGAAGTATCTGGAATGAGGGTCTTGATTCCAACAAATCTGTTAATTAGGGTGCCCGGACGGTTCTCAACCCTGCAAGAGTTATTCAGTCAGGCCTCCCCGGAGTGCGTCGCAAAAAAACAGACAGGGCTCGCTTTAGCAGATGATTGTTTTTTTGAACGTCGCGGAGCTACAGCGACAATTCTTGCAAATCGAACTAGCTCTGGTTCGGTTGTTGCTGGTGAGGTTGGTTTAGTCAAAGGCAATGAATTCGTCACTGGTGTCGTGACCTATATCGATCATACCCAGGGCTACTTTCGCCTCAATGGGGATCCTGTTTATCCGGCGAGCAAGGCTACTGGGGTGATGGTCCGGATGAATGACCCGACGGCTCGGCATTCAATTCAGAATGGATCAGGTTGCAGTGGCACGCTAAATTGCACCGCTGACACGCGTTTTCAAAGCGATCCAGACAATTATCTCGTGGCGTTTGTCACCGGATATCCGGCGTGCATCCCAAGCACCATGGGCGGTCCAAAGCGGGGAGCCGTCGTAAAATTTGATTCAGTGAAGGGACTGGTCAGCGGAACAGATGCCCGCTGCCCCATTGCCAATCGTCCAACAAATGCCGCGACAACAGATGTTGCCGATTCGCAGTTTTTTGCTCCAATTAAGCTTGGAGATAGTCTGAATGCGACAGGGAATTTTGAGCATATCGGCATTGGACTCAACCGCGCCTATTTTCTTTCGGCTCATACGATTCAAGTTCATGCGGGATTAAGAACGACGCCCGGTAAGCCGGACTACTTGACGTTTAGTGAAACTCTTTTAGAGGTGGCAGGGTTCTCCCGTAACCGCGCGCGCGGCAGTTGGCTTGGATTTTCAACAGATCCAGACTCCCAATTTGATTTGTATCGGTTGGCGATTGATCCGACCGATCCGAATGAGCAGACGAGGCAGCATGAAGTGGCTCTTGGGTCGACGGTGGGCAATCCTGGGACTTTTAATTTGGGTGTTGCTCCCACAAACAATCACATTTTTCGCGTGCGCTTCAAAGATATTTTCCTGACAGGTGCTCGTGGAACTTTATCGCCCTGTGTACACATTGCAAATGCAAGTTTGAATGGGATCTGCGCGGGCGGTGCAACCTTGGATGCTTCCGAAAATTTCAAGGTACTCAGTCCTGCGACGCGAGAGGTTTTGGCACGCACGCGCAACAAGGTTCGTAATCCGAACCTTGTCAGCTTTGATGTCAGCGGCAATCTCGCGCCAAATGGGGAATTTCAGATTCCCGTCGGAATCGAACACCCAGATTTCGTCGAGATCAATTTGAATCGCATTCAAACTCCCTTTCAGTTCACTGGGCAACCCTGGAATTTAGATCGCAGGCTTGGCCCGCTTGGATGCGGCGGGGATCATGGGCCTTGCGATGCTGCGGCGCCTTTATCACCGTTTCCATCTGACGGAGGATTGGACCCAACGCAACAGGGATTGGCAGGAGCGCTGGGCCTTCCTGGCGCTGTTGCAGGCCGTGTTGTGATGGGATTTCCATTTTCCAATATAACGGATGGACCACTTCTGCCGTGGGAATCGATTAATTCAAATAATGCACTGATTGTGAGTCGGAGTTCTCCTGTAATTTTCTCCCAGTGTGTGGTGAAATAATGACTTTCATTCGTTTTGATCGGTTCGCTGTATGCATAGCGTTGGCTCTGGCTACAGACGCCACCGCAGAAACAATTCCGCTGATTAATGCCAACCTTGCCTCTGAGTATATCGTCACTGGAATGCCGATGACGAAGAGCCCAAATTGCCCATTGATCGGCTCGATCAATTTTGAGCCAGGGGGAACCCTACAAGGCACGTTTATCACCGACATGGCGCGCAGCAAATACGTGCCCTTCTCCGGAAGCTACACGCTGACAAATGGCAAAGACATCAAGTTCAAGTCAGATAGCGGTTTGGTTCCGCTAAGTAACCTTGATGGGACCATTGCACGAGCGGTCATAACAAACAAAAAGAGACCTCCGGTTGAGCGTTTCATCATCACGACTGCCTCCGTTAAATGTCCCAACCAGTTGTACAAACTTACTTTAACGGAACTGGAGGAAGAGTGAGGAGACTCTGCTTAAACCAAATGAATAAGTTCGGCTTGATTCTGGTATATTCAACATTTTCGTTGATATTTTCCAGTCATGCTTTTGGTATTCCGACCGGCGTTACGATAACCGGCGAGATTCAAAATATAAAGGTCTCTGAACCGTCCAATCCGTGGTCTGTGGGAACCATTACGGTTTCCGGGATCGATGTTGTGATTCCTGCAAACCTGGTAATCCAGATGCCGGTTCAGCGCTACACGCTTCAGGAGCTATTTAGTAGTGCGCCATCGGCTTGTAAGGCAGTTCGGCAAACTGGATTGGCGCGGATTGACACATGTTTTAAGGGGCAGCGCGGGTCTGTAGTGACCATTCTTGCAAACCGACAGAATTCCGGTGAAGTGATCGCAGGGTCGGTGAAAATCGAAAAGGCGCCGGAGCTTTTGATGGGTATAGTGACCTACATCAATTATCTGGACGGCTATTTTAGGCTGAACGGGATTGCGAATGATTCTGAGTCCGGGGTCATGATTCGAATTAATGATCCGACGTCACGTCATACAATCCAGTCGGGAAAAGGGTGTGCAACGCTTGCAGCTTCGGCCGTTAACTGTAGTCCCGATGAGCGCTTCCCCGTGGACAATGAGAATTATACGGCGGCCTTTATGACAGGGGTCCCGATGTGCATTCCAAGCATGAGGCTTGGCGGAAAACGTAAGGTTGCGGCGGACTCGGATGGTTTTGGTGACCCATTTTGTCCGAAGTGGGCGCGCCAGCCAGATCCAATCATCAATACGATTCCTGACGAGAGTGCTTTCAACTTGGTGCCTATCGTTCTTGGAGAAAGCCTTGAGGCCTTAGGCAGCTTTGAAGTGGTAACCGGAGACGACGGAACGACCGTAAAGTTTTTTTCTGCGCATACCGTCCGGGTTCACTCTCGAATCATGACCAGTCCCGGAAACCCAGATTATATGACTTACAATCTTGTGGAGTGGGATATGGCTGGCTATACCAATCAGCGCGTGCGGCTGCGCCTAATTGGATTTACTAGCCTCACCGACTCGCAGTTGGACATTTATGCGCTGCACATCGATCGCTCGACCAATCAGGCGGTCGAATTTCCCCTGGCATCGACCGTTGGTAATCCTTTGGTCATCAATAAGGGGCTTCCCCCTTTTGGTGGGAGCATCTTTAAAATTATTTTTGACGTTGATTTCATTGCGCCAATAAAAGCTAATTTTTCTCCCTGTGTAAATTTGGCTCGCGCTGGATTTAACGGTGGAAATCTCGTGACCGGTGGGTGCCCAGGTGGTGGAGTTGTGGATCTGTCGGAGAACTTCGCAATTTTGGCTCCTGTTTCTCGCGACATCATTGGTAGGACACGCAATAAATGGATCAACGCCATCGGTGCCAGCCATGACATTCTTGGGAATGACACTCCCAATGGTCAGTATTTAAGCCCGGTTGAAATTGCGCCCCCTGATCCGCTGGAGACAAACGTCAACGCGGTTCAATCTTCTTTTCTTTTTACCGGCTTGCCTTGGAATTTAGATCGCAGGCTGGGTCCACTTGGCTGCGGTAAGGTTGTCGGCGATTGCATAAGCGGGTCCGGCGTGCGTCTGAATCCATTTCCTTGGGACGGGGGAATAGATCCGCGGAGGGATCCGCTGAATCCCGCTGCCGGTTCTGTTCCAGCGGCATCAGCCAACGATATTTTGTCCTATGTATCTGGCCAGCCCCCGCTTTTTCTGCCGGGAAACGTCTTGCCTCTACCAGCAGCTGCAAACTCAGGTATCGGTGTCAGGGCGGTCGTGACCATTCCCGCAAAGCAGTGCGTGATTCAGTGATTACGTGTTCTTGAATGTCGTGTTTTGGTTGAAATATTTTTTGGAGATTTCACGGTCCGCCGTTGCAGTAGATTTTTACGCACCACTTCAAATTAAAATCAATCGGAGCGCGGGTCGATGTAGATGCAATAGTGTCGGTACGCGTGAGAGTCGTTTACGAGACGCCTTTGTCCGTGATACCAAAATTGGATGAAAGATTTCGTGACTAATTCCTTGCTAGAAAAATCCTGGAAATTTCGGCTTCTGCCGGAGTTTTATAAACCATACATGCAAAACTTGTTTGAATTTTTGCAGGCAGAAAAATCTGCGGGCAAGGTGATTTATCCGCCCGACTCCGAAATTTTTTATGCACTCAATGCATGCCCTTTTGAAGATGTGCGCGTGGTCATTTTGGGACAGGACCCCTATCACGGTGCCGGTCAGGCTCACGGACTATGCTTTTCTGTCCGTCGTGGTGTGGCGTTGCCCCCATCACTTAAAAATATTTATAAAGAGCTGCAGTCAGATTGTGGCGTGGCACCGGCGCTGGATGGTGACCTGACATCATGGGCGAATCAGGGGGTGTTACTTTTGAATACGGTCTTGACGGTTGAGTCCGGCAAACCAGAGAGTCATCGCGGCGAAGGCTGGGAGCAATTTACAGATAGGATTCTTGAAGCATTAAATTCTGAACGTGAAGGCCTGGTCTTTGTCCTGTGGGGGTCAAACGCTCAGTCAAAGGCCGGATTAATCGATGGGCATCGTCACTTGATTCTCAAAGCCCCTCATCCTTCGCCTTTGTCAGCGTACCGTGGATTTTTTGGGTGTGGTCATTTTTCAAAAATAAATGCTTGGCTCAAAGGGCATGGATCCCAACCCATCGTTTGGTCGTTTCCTAAATAAATCAGATAATCCGACCTCTCCAAGAGGGCCTATCCAAATCGACTTCAGTCACCGAATGGAAATATAACTGGCCAGCTGGACAACCAATTTTCTTCGGCGTTATAATCTAGAGAATCTTTCGAAAAATCGCTTACTAACAGCACCGTTCTGGGGGTCATGCATGCGTCCTGCATCGAAGAAGTGCGATGTTAAAAGGCTTAGTGTTCATGGCTTGGCGGCTTTTCTTGCTGCGTTTACTGCGTTGGCAGGGGGCACGCTATTCGGCGCGGCTCTGGCGATGTCAGCCCCAGCAATCAGCAAGCTTCCGTTCAATCTCGATAAAGAACACGTCCCCGGGCAACTCATCGTTAAATTTAAGAGGGGCGCAGAGGCCCAGAAGTCGGCCATGGGAATCCTTCAATCTTACGGGGCTTTCAGCGCGGTGCCGTTCTCTCGGACCGGCGCAATGAAGGTCACGTTCCCGATGAAGGAGTCGGTAAAGGATCTCGAACTGGCGGCTAAGCAGATTGCAGCGCGATCTGATGTCCAGTACGTCGAAGCAAACACGATCATGCGCATGGATTCCAAGTTCCCGAATGACCCCGATTTCAATCAGCTTTATGGGATGCACAATGACGGCAGCACTGGTGGGACCGCCGGCGCCGACATCAATGCTCCAGAGGCTTGGGATGTGTCTACTGGCTCGAAAAACGTCGTTATTGGCGTGATCGATACAGGCATTGACTACACGCACCCGGATGTTGCGCCCAACTACTGGACGAACCCGGGCGAGACGGGGACGGATGTAGAAGGTCGGGACAAGAAAACCAATGGCATTGATGATGACGGAAACGGATTCATTGATGACTTCCGCGGATGGGACTTCGTCAACAATGATAACGACCCGATGGACGACAACAGCCATGGCACGCATTGCGCCGGCACGATCGGTGGCAAGGGCAACGATGGTCAGGGTGTGGTTGGCGTGAATTGGGATGTGAGCATGGTTGGTATCAAGTTCCTTTCTGGTGGCGGATCTGGAACTTTGGAAGATGCCGTCAAAGCTATTGAATACGGGACTAAGCTTGGCCTTACGCTGACTAGTAATAGCTGGGGTGGCGGCGGATACTCTGAGACGATGGCAGCTGCCATCACCGAAGCTGAGTCAAAAAATGTTCTTTTTATAGCCGCTGCTGGCAATAGTTCAGCCGACAACGATTCAGATCCGCATTATCCATCGACCTACCCTAACAGCAATGTGATTGCTGTGGCGGCGACGGATCACAATGATGCGATGGCATCCTTTTCTTGCTACGGCGCTCAAAGTGTTGATATCGGGGCTCCCGGTGTTGATATTCTGAGTTCCATCCCGGGTGGCCAATACACCAAGTACAGTGGAACCTCGATGGCGACACCGCATGTTGCTGGTGCAGCAGCCCTTGTGAAGGCAGCTTTCCCGGACCTCAATGCGATCCAAATCAAAGCGCGTCTGTTGAATGGCGCCGATCAGATCTCATCCCTGCAGGGTAAGACGACGACAGGCGGCCGCTTGAACCTGGCTAATTCACTTGAAGTCGATACTGTGGCTCCGGGGATTATCTCTGGCATTCGCGCTGGCAATGCAACTCGTGATTCTGTGACCTTCCACTTTATTGCGACTGGTGATGATGGCGACGTCGGCGTGGCCAAGTCATACGAAGTCCGCACAGCGAACTCCCCAATTGCCAGCGAGGCCGATTGGTCTGCAGCCAGCAAGGTAGCCGCAAGCATTGCGGTTGATTCTGCTACGCGTGAGGCAACCGTTCGAATTACCGGTCTAAACCTTAATAGCTCTGGCTACCTCGCCCTTCGGGCCATGGATAATGTTGGCAACGTGAGTGGCATTTCTGCCTCGGTTCCGTACTCGGTAAAGCAAGTTCAGGTGGTTGTCCGCAATACGGCAAGCTCACTCGATGACGTGACGTTTGACGGAACGTGGGGATTGGAAGACGCACCAACTGCAGAAGATCCAAACAACAAAGTGTTCTCGGACAGCCCGGGTACAGATTATGCGGCGAATGCGAACTTCACCCTGACTTTGCCGGTGTGGAAGTTAACAAACACGGATTCATCCTTGGTTGTTCGCATGCGTTGGAACATAGAAAATCGGTATGATAATGGTTACATCGAAGTTTCTACGGATGGTCAGGCGTGGTCGACTTTAGACACGGTGACGGCACAGAGTGATTGGGTTACGAAACAGTACGACCTGTCGACCGTTCTAGGTGCCAATAAGTCGTTCCAGGTTCGCTTCCGTCTCTCCTCTGATTCATCCATTAGCCGCGAGGGCTGGTTGATCGATGATGTGATGGTGGTCAGCGCGATCGACTGATCTGGGAAGAAAGACAATCAAAAGGCCTACCGTCCGCGGTAGGCCTTTTTTATTTCAGTGTTTTTCCCAACAAGCTTCAACTTCAATTTTCGTGAAGAATTTCCCCCTGCATATGGCACAGACGTATTTCGCCCCATCACGAAAAAATTTCTTAGCGGGATCTTTTTTCGCTGAAGTCGTGCCTGATTGGGGTTTGCTTGGTGCATCGTGTGCCATGTTATTTGCTCCTTGAAAATTAGCTCCGCCAATTGGTCGTTTTCCAATCGCAATTGCGGATGCGTGTTTTAGCATAGCCTGCAAAAGTGGTTTCATCGCTTTTTGATTGAACAAGGCGTTTCGCACCTGGAACGGCATCAACACCGTTTTGACCATCTCCTGCATGGCAATTGGGCTTGTTGTACTGGCGTCAATTGTATAACTGAATTTTTTTGGCGTCATGTAGCTTATGTTGACATCGACGCGCTCTTGCTCAATCTCGCTCGTAGATCGATTCGCTTGTGCGATTAAATTTTCGGAACATTGTGCTGCACAGTTCGCTGCGTCCATAAAGTCAGCATGCTCTCGTTTGCAAAAACGACAGCGATGCAAGGTAAACCTGCCTTTGCGAATGGCAACCGTTGGTTGAGCTTGCAATTGCGCCATCCAGCAGGACTCAACGCATGTTTTAGCCGACGTCCAGGTCGCGTGCAGGGCTCGGCAGATTCCGCAAAAAAATCCACCCGCCGTGGGCACGACCCGTTTGATAACGGTGAATGCTCCCGCAGCGTCCGTCGGTCCTTGAACGGATTTTTTCCAAACAACCAAGTTGTCGTTTCCCCCCTAGACTAATATCTAGTTCGGATGAATTGGACGATTCCTAAGAGGGCAGTTATAAGTATTTGTTTTTATTAATATTATTTGCCAGACGCCGGGTGGGGAATAAAAAAGGCTGGGAACCAATGTTCCCAGCCTGCTGGCCAATCTAGATTTTAGACCTTATTTCGCTTCTTCGAATGTCACATCTGGAACGCCGTCGCCCTGGAGGAGCCTTATGCTTACGATGCTGCGCCCTGCGGGGACAGACTTGGTCTCCTTGCGGTTGGACCACGTGACGCTGCTTTGCAGACGATCGTTGCTCCAGGCAGACCACTTTTCTTGGAAGTATCTGGTAACCACAAACTCTTGTTTGCCAAATTGTTCGGTGTTTTCCATGGTGACGGCACCGAGACGAATTTTTGCGGTGATGCTGAAGGAGCCATCGCCTTCATCTTTTACGGTGAAGGGGTCAGTCTCATTTTGAACAGAAGCCATTTCCTTCAGATTTTGCCAGGTATAGGATTTCGTGATGCGGCTGAATCCTAGACGAATTTTCTTCGTCGAGGCATTCTCAGCATCTTCTGTCGTAGTCAGGGTCTCTATGATTTTTGTCTCGGCCTTACCCCAGACATAGAAGGCCCAATTGAACGGATTCCATACCGAGTCGTAGATATAGGCGCGGGGTCCGGTTATTTCGTTTGGCGTAAATTCATATATTTTGCGGCCCCAGTCCACCAGTTGAGGGAAGTCCAAGGTGACATCATCGCGCTCCCGAATTTCAAGGAGTTCAGTTTTTGTCAGGTATTCTCTGTCCTTCGATTCGGCCTCAGGCACAAATACTTTGCGTCCGGCGACCATTAATTTGAGCGTTTTGCCAGCATCAAGTTCACTGCCGAGATTGCGTGAGTGTTCACCAGACAGTAATTCCACAGTAGATTCATCGTTGGCCCCCACATGACCTGAAATCATTTTTGAGCGTGCTGTAGCAATTTCTGAAACCAGTTTGCCCATGATCCGGTATTCAACTTTGGTATTTGATTGGCTGCGAAGGAAATCCATCACTGCGGAGACTTTAAATGCCATTGGTGCGAGCAGGCTTTTCGGCGAGCGTGATGATGCAGCCGGCTTATCGTTTACATCATCAGCAAATTTGCGTGGTGCCACGTCTCGGATCAGACGATCGCGGATGCTGCGTGCCTTCTCGGATTCGGTTTCAGGTTTGTCCGTATCCCAATCGTCGCGCTCTCGCTCGATTCTATCTAAACGGTCGCGTCTGCGATGCGCTTCATAATCATCATCATAGCGAGAATCATCTTCGGGGTTAGACTCTTGATCGCGGGCGATCAGTTTTTCTGGGCTAACCTTTTCAATCATTAATTTTATCAGTGATTCTGCCGCGGAAGAGAGCTTGTCAGAGTCGGACTCAATGACGGCTTCGGCGCTGCTGGCCCGGATTGCATCAACCAGTTTGGTTTTTAGGTCGGCTTCAAGGACGATGCCAGTGGCAATTGGACCGCTGTAGCCAAGGCTAGTTTGCAGTGCTTTCGCAACGTCGGATCCTTTGAAGTTCATGGAGCCGAACTCTCGAGTTTCGCGAGCTTCGAATTTGAATGAGTTTACCAGCTGAATCCCGAGGCCGCGGCTGACCTTTGAAATCAAACGTTCAGATTCGCCCTTGGTAAGTTCGATCGACGTGCTTATCGTATCGCCGAGCCAGGTTGTGATGTTGGTGCCTTCTGGCGAAAGGAGCACTGACTTGCCAATGCCATCAATTCGAATCTCAACGTTGGTGATTGGCAGTGGCGACAGAGACCAGACTTTGTTTTCTGGCTGCTGCAGGTCCTCGTAATGCTTGTTGATCGAGGCGCGAAGTTTTTCGAAGTTACAGGTGTTGGCGTAGCGTTGGGCTTCGGGCAACCCCGGTTTCGTATTTCTGGATTCTGTTCCGCGTTCGAAATTCATGGCGAAATCAAAGGCCACATTACCGTTTGCTAAGGGCAATATTTTCATCGCCGTCTTGTCTTCCCGGTCGCGTGCAATGTTAACCTTGGGGATGACAAAGTAGGTCCCTCGGAATCTTTGGGTTCCTTGAAGGAGATGGTAGTTGCAGTCGATGTTGACATCGATAGGCACAGGGTCAAACGAGACCCCATCGGCGGCTAAGCGCGATCCATTGTTGCCGTCGCTCGGCCGACCGCAACTGGAGAGGCCCGCCGACATAATGGTGGTGAGGGTTGCTGTCACGACGAGCTGATTACCAAGGTTACCCATGATGCGGCGCATTTAGACTCCGTTTGATACGGGTTGACGTGTGAGCGCCGGGAATTTAACATTTTTATAGTAATAGTAAAGAAGTATTGTCGAAGTGTATTTCACCTTTGATAAGTATCTGTTTTAAAAGGGAATTCCGCTATTTTAAGAGATAAATGACCTCGATATCAGAGGCTTGATTAGTAATGGCGCAGGGGTGGAATCCGCCAAGGCGTCAGAATAACGCCCTGGAATTCAGGACTCGCCCCCTCTCATGTGCAGGAGGTGGCGGTCAGGGTGGCCACATTTTCTGAAAGTCCACCTGCCGTTGTTGTTCCCGAAACACCACCCGTCAATGCACCGCCGTTAAGGACATTCGATCCTGCTGTGGCGGCAGGAAGTCCGGCGTTATTTGCCGCGTTATAGACACTATTTTGCAGAGCTGCTGGTGATTTCTGGCCCCCCGGCGTTATGCCACCGCCAAGGAGTCCACCACCACCGCCGCCAAGGAGTCCACCAAAGGTCCCGCTCAGGCTGCTGAGCCCTGGGATGCCGAGCTTACCGAGCATCGGACCAATCATCGGCATCAGCGATTGCAATAAAGTCAGGAAGTCGAGGCCGCCTGCCTTGCTGATGGATTTAGAGACCTGCCTTCTATCCGAACCTCCTTCTCCACCGTCCGTTAGAGCGAAGGTGTCTGAGTTGCTGCTCTGGCTTGAATGAATTCCGGTCAATTCTGAAGATAGCCTCAGCAATGCATCGTTAATTTCAATATAGGCCGCTGCAGAGTGTGGAAAATTTTTTCGTGTTACATCCAGAGCCTCCGCATTGCAATTCATCGACTGATAGGCGTTAGCAAAGAAAAAATCACGAATTTGGGCCCGGCGGCGCTCTTTCTCTGCAGAACCCAATTCAGCAGTATCAGATGACTTTCGCAGACTAAGGGCATCCAGAAACCCTGCTTGGCCCGTAAAAGCGCGAAGTTCAGATGTTGAATTTGAGCCGAGGATCGGACTCAGATTTTCGATGTTGTATTTGCTTGTTGCCAGCATATCCTTCAGAAACGCATCGGCGATATTTTCTTTGTAAGTAATGAATTGGACTGCCTCAGTTGAGTTGACGCTGAAACTTGCGCCAACCATTTTTGCTGGAGCTAAGCGCGAGTAGAACTGGGCATACAGGTAGCCGAATATTTGTGGCCCGAAATACCGAATTTTTTCTGCAGACGCTGTATGAACGATTGTAAAAATACTGGCCCGTGCGCCGCTCGGATCGTCAATAAAGGTGAAGCAAGCGTGCAGCAAATCTTCCGCTTTATTGCCTTCCGCACTTTGGCTTCGTGCGGTGCGACAGTAGTCCCCAATGTGATCTTGATCGGTGATAAGTATGCTGCCGCCGAGCTTCAGAAAAAGTTCCTGCATGGCTGGATCAATAGCCGAAAAATAGTCGGTCACGGCCTCACGGAGAATTTCTTTTTCGGATTCGCTGCTGCCTGCGATGCCGGCTTGCCTATCAAAAATGATCTTATCTGACTTGATTTGAACTTCATTCTTACCGCGGCATTGATAAAGCTTGGTGATCCCACCGGAGGCGATGGCATCGAGTGTTTTGATGTCGGATGTGCTTGCTGACTTGCATGCCGAAAGAAATCCAAATGCCATGATAAACACCGAGAAGATTCGTATAGATATTCTGCAGCTAAAAAACGAGATCAAGCTAATCATGAAGTCTCCCCAATGAATAACGGTCGATCGGACTCCTTGCTGTAGACCTAAAGGATGCATGAAATTAATAGATATTCCGGTATGTTGCAGCGCTCATTAGATCGTCTGCTAAATGTCACTGCTAAATCTTTTGCCGGCGAAGACGGCCATGGCCGAAGTAGAGACCGAGACCGAGACCGAGGCAGAAGCAGTCTCCGGCCTCGCTTCTCCAGGGAAGGGCAGTTAAAGTCCATACAAAAACACCAGCATCCCGTCCGGCAACTCGGCACAGTTGTTATGGAGCAGGCACACAAGCGCGGAGCCGATCGGCCTCAACCCGCAGAACCAACGTAGTCCCAGCTGGCACTTGTCCTAGGTACAGCCCGCTTGGGACGCCACTGGATCGATAGAGAACATCTCCTGGAACACCTGGCTGATTGCCAAGTGCCGGATCTATTGGTGACCATCCTTTGCGGCCCCACACATCAGTAAATTTCGCGTGCATATTCTGGCCATTGGAAATGCCCATGGCTCTTAAAGCACCTGTCGAATCGAGACCATCGGCTTCGGTAAAATGCAGGGTCGAATCGTGAGGATGATGCGGGTCGGTGTTGGTAACCACAACGAAAGACTGTTTCGTTGTAGCGTCGTAGCGAAGGTATGAGGCAATCCACTGAGCTTCAAATTTATTCTGATTCGGCCCAGACAAATCAATCAGCGATGGCTCTGCTTTACTATGCCGCGCTGCAAATGCCGGGAGCTTTCTGATGTTGAAAAGGTCGGCATAAAGTTCGCGAAGTTTTACTTGAAATACCGAAGGGGCGTGATCTAGCCATTTTCTGACAAACGGTTGGAAGACAAAATCAAAAATAGAAGTTTTGCCATTATTACCTGCGAAAGGCCCGGCAAGGGTACCGTCCTCGCCAACCTCTTGGCCGCCATTTAGCAGAAAGTTACCGGGCAGTAGGGCTGTATACGCTGCCAAGGAGATTCCATACATAGATCTGGTTTCTGTGGAAGAAAGCCCACCAACAAAGTGATGTGAGGCAATCCGAACCTCGTCATGATTTTCGACGTAATTAGTTAAGGCCCAGCCCCCGGAAAGGATCTCCTCTCGTAAGAGGGGCAGATTTTTTGGGGCCAGGCACTGTGCACAATTTTTACCCTGCGCCTGTGCATGAAGGGTCCAATAAAGTTCAGATTGATAAACAGAATCGATGCCAGTCGCGAGAAATGCTTGATAGGAGAATCCGGGGACGCGCATGCCGTAATCGTTCTCATAAACTTCGGCCAACAATAGCACGTCCTGTTTTGACTTTCGCAGTGACGATGAGAAATAGCTCCAGAATTCCAATGGGACTGAATGGGCAAAATCAATTCTAAAGCCATCGACACCAATATCGAGCCAATGCAGTGCAATTTGAACCATCATGTCCCATGTGCGTGGGCGTGGTTGGTAATGGCCTTGGCCGGTTGTAAAGTCGAATCCGTAATTTAGTTTAGCAGTTTCGTACCAGTCGTTACGCGACGGTCTGGCTGCGGTGACATTATTTCCTGTTACCCGAGCGGGATTTTCGAGCTGGATTCCGGCGGTATTGGGATCGGTGTCAAACTGACCATCAGTAGCAGGCTCCATTTTTATTGCAGGGGGAACAAAAGTTTGTTTGGGCAGGTAAAAATAATGATTTGCGGGGTCAAAAAAAACGGTCTTGCGATCACCATCTCCAAAATCTTTTTTCCCTGCAACGTCTGTCCGGTGCGTCCTGGCCGTATGATTTGGAACAAGATCGATCATGACCTTGAGGCCAAGCTCGTGAGCGCGGGCGATGGCCGCTGCAAAATCAGCACGTGTGCCCAATACCGGATCCACGTCCCAGGCATCGTGGATGGCATAATAGCTGCCGGCATTTCCCTTCACCGCGTCAGGATCTGTATTATCTGGTGACGCATGCTTCATGACGCCGGTCACCCAAAGGTAGTCGGCGCCAAGTTGTTTGATGCCCGTCAGGACCTCCGGCGTCAGTGCATCAAATGTGCCGGCGGTTGCTCTGGTAGTTCCCGTTGCCAGATAGGTCCGCACCGGCAATTGATAAATGACCGAGGCCGTAGCTAAACTTGTCCCAGCAAAAATTGACGAAAGTCCAACAGAGATGATTTTAGAAAAGGCTTTCGGCATCTTTTACCACGGGCTCAGCGCGGTTCGCGCTAATTTCAAGGTGAGCTTTCCCAATTGAAGAAAAAATCCACCAGGTAGTCTTACCCATGTCGTCCATTTTTTTCATTGAGATTTCTTCTCCTATGCGGTCTCCTTTCAGAACCTTTAAGGTGAGCTCAGGCTGAAGCTGCGTTAGTTTTTCCTCGGTCGTTGCGTCGGCATAGCGTAGCGCCCGCAAGCGTTCGAATTTATCCAGCCAGTCATTGAACGGACCTTCAAACGGTGGTTTTTCTTTTTCCGCGGTCTTAATGTTTTGCCGAGCGAAGCGTTTTTTTGATTTCCCTTTTTCGATTTCCGCGGAATCCGCATCGTCGATGTTTTTGGAGAGCACAGACCGGTCAAAGAATCGTGCCACGGCATTATCGAAGCCTGAAATGGCATCGGCTTCGAGTAAGATCACGGTTTTACCATCTGGACTTAGCCCATATCGATCGGAAGTTCCGAAGCTCAGGTTGCCGAGTTCAATACTCCACGACTCTGATTTTTCCGACGCCGAAACCGACTTCAATTTAATGGTTAATTTCGCAGACGCTGGCTTAAGGCCAAAGGCCTTCCACTGCTCGTCGGTCATCCCCGTCGTCGGGGCAACGATTCGTTTGGCTTCGAGCGGATCAAAAAATTTAAGTGACTCATCAAAACGGTCACTGGCCAGGAATGAATCCTGACCAGATTGAATCCAAAATCTTCCGTCGCCTTCGCGGCGGCGCGCGATCATGGTTTGGTTGGCCCCCTGCCACTGAACTTCTTCAATGGCTGCTGGGCTAACAGAAAAGAGCCGTACCTGCCGTGAATCTGATGTCGACTTTGGGGTGCTTGCCCACCAGGCTAGGGCAAGACTTACGGCTAAAATAGTTCCATACAGGGGAATATCTGATTTAACTTTTGATCTTATTTTAGTTTTCATACTTCAGTGTCCTTCCCAGTTTCGCGGGATTGGTCGTCACGGGGGCGGCGTTTTTTACCGGCGCGAATGGTCGCACCCCCCGCCAAAAGAACCATCGCCGGTACAAATACGACTGAGCCATAAAACCAGATTAAGTCTTGGTTGTCGCTCTGGCGGATTCTCACATCCTCTTCATTGGCTAATTTTCCGCCGAGGGCTTGTTCCCCGGCCAGCCATTTCATGGAGTCCGATATATAGGCCAGGTTACCGGGATTGCGAATGAGTCCATCAGAAAATGCCGCGGAATCGCCGAAGATCACAATTTTTGAAGGCTTTCCGTCGGGCGTGCTCGCCGAACTTGAAACCGCCGCAAGGGCCAGGGCAGTGGCTCCTCGCCGCTCAAGTCGTTCATCAAATTTGTAATTTCGGTTTAGATCCACAAACGAATCAGCGAGCGACCTTACGGTTTCTGTAACATGCCACCTGTTGGCCTCTGGCGCGTCTACGCTTATGGAAAGCGAACCCGCCTCAAAGGCCAATACTGCAACCTTGTCCTCGTTGTGTGACAGAGTCTTGATAGATTCGTGCCCGGTAAATGACGTGGTGAAAAGAAACCAATTATCGACTGGCGAGCGGGTCGCGGCGACATGATTGCGTTCATTTCCAACCGGATGTTTGTCGAAATCAATTCCAATAGTCGTGAGCCATGCCGTCAGTGTGTCTTGGGACTTGTCTGGGTCAAGGCCTATCAGGAGGCTTCCTCCCCTGTTCGTAAATTCCTTTAAGGTTTCGACCTCCCCGGCCAGCAGCGGCGTCTTTCCGCCAAGCAAGATGACCGTGGTTGCGTCTTCGGGCACTCGAGTGGCACTACCTTCGGAAATACCAAATGTTTTGATATTCCAGTTTTGATCCCGCAAGAACCCTTCCAGTAATTTTGACGAATCCAAGGGCGACATGCCTGCGCTGGTGTTCGGATTTAGTTCCCCGTGACCGCGCATTACATATGCGTTTTTTGGTTTCGAGGTCAGCGTCAGTAATAGCCGTTGGAATTCACTATCAAGTTTTTTTAATAAGGGCCGGGCGGCAGTCAGAGTCGGGCCAAGGTCCATGCGTTCCTGGCGCGTGCCAACTTCGGCGATGACGACGCCGTTGCGGCTGGTCTTAAAGTGTGCGGCGTCTAAGGGATCAAGATCTTTGTCGGTGATTTTCAGGGTAATTCGGTTGTCGGATAATTGCACCAGCCGCGAGGCGTAGCCCTCGACCCATGGAAGAACCTCATTGTCGCGTGGATAAAAAATGGCAATGGTCACAGGCTCGCTGCTCGCCTTCGCGATATTTACGGTGGCTTCACTCGGCTCTGTGACTTTTAGATAGCTCCAGTCGCGGCTGAAATCACGCCGCACGGCGGCGTAGTTTAGGGCGACCAAGGCGCATAGTAGAAGCCCGGTGGCAGTCCAGGATTGTCCCGCGCGGGAAATGCGGGTGGGGTCCGCGTCTTTGCTGGTCTGGTACGCTGCCAATTCGATTCCGATGCCTGCCACCAATGCGGTGACCAGTGGGACCACCCAGAGCCCAAGCAAAATGCGCCCTGCATCAGATGAGTTCATGGAATCTTTGATGGCATGCTGCCATCCCGCCCACGCGACAAGGGCGAGTCCGACGACGATCTTCCATGCGGTTGGCAAGACTTCGCAGCGCGCAGCATTCTTTTTTTCGGTTTTTTGAAATCCACGCCAGCGCCAGATATGAATAGCGATCGCGCCAAGCATCAATAATCCGGCGACAGCACGTAAGACGATCGCTGAGCTGCTGCCTACGAAATAGCGTTCGGCAGAAAAGAATGAAAGCAGGCCAATCATAAACATGGCGGTCATACCTACGGTATTCATCCTTGCCACCTCCGCGATTCAATTGTTCTGACGGAACACTCAAGAAAAAACGCCATGACACTCAGGTAGTAAACAACATCGCTCAGTTTTACGACCCCCTTGGCAAATGAGGTGAAGTGCCGATTGTGGAGGGCTAGATGGCTCAGAATTTCTTTGAATGGTGGGCTTGAAATATCTGCGACAATCCACATGACGAGCAAGGTTACTGTAATCATAGTTCCCACCACGGCAGCGGTCAGTTGATTTGGAGCCATGGCAGACGCGAAAAGGGTAATGCTGATGGTGGCCCCACCGATCAAAATCAAATTTAAATATCCTGCAGCCAGATGTCCGGCAGAGATCTTGCCTTTCATCATGATTAAGGCCGGCAGGTAAAGCGATACGGCGTGCAGAATCATGACGAAGGCCATGGCCGAAATAAATTTCCCGTAAATCATTTGTCGTTCGGTAATTGGGCTCGTGTAAAGGAGGGTGATTGTTCCGTTCTGTTTTTCCTCAGCAATGAGGCGCATTGCCAAAAGGATCCCTGCGACAATCGTGATTCCGCTGGCAAAATAAAAAAAGTCACCGAGGACTTCTGCGGACAGTTTCGCTTGTTGGCCCATAGCGAAGGCATTGAATAGAAGCCCATCTATAAACAGTGCTGAAGCCACGATGATCCAGCCCATCCAAGTGTTGAAAAAACTTCCCAGTTCGCGCCGTGCGACCAGCCAAGATTTATGCATGTGCGCTTCCTTTGTGGATTGGTTTGCGGATTTCTTGATGGTCTGGTGCATGAATGAGTCTCATGAACAGCGATTCCAGGCCGTCATCAAGGCGGGCAAGTCCAGCCAGACCGATTCCGGATTCCGCACCAGCTTCGACGACCATTTTGGCAATCGTAGGTCGATTCTCGTCGGATGTTTGGAGTGTTACGTTTCGTCCCACGGTATGCACGTTTGTGACTCCGGGAATATGTCCAAGCTGATTGGCAAGGTTCTGGATTCCATGGTCATCGCCCCCGGCGAGTTCGATGGACACGGTCTGGCGAGACTGAATGCGATCGCGGAGTTCCCGTTCGCTGCCTTGTGCCGTCACACAACCGCGATCTATGATCATAATCCGATCACATGTGCGCGTTATTTCGGAAAGAATGTGACTCGAGAGAATCACGGTGTGATCTTGCCGTAGGCCATTGATGAGGTCTCGCATTTCGACTATCTGCAACGGATCCAATCCGTTTATTGGTTCGTCGAGAATGACAACTTTAGGATTGTGGACGATGGCTTGGGCAATGCCGGCCCGCTGGCGGTATCCGTGGGACAGGGACCCAAGTGGGCTCCAGGCAACTTCCTTTAAATTGGTTCGTTCGATGGCAGCGCTAGCGGCAGATTTTGCAGTCCTTCGGTCAAGGCCCTTAAGGCCTGCCACATACTCAAGATAAGATCCCACTGGCATCTCGTCATAAAGTGGTGGCTGATCTGGCAGGTACCCAATTAGTTTGCGGACTTCGTGTGGCTCGTCTTCAACGGAATGGCCCCCAACCTGTGCGCTTCCTGCCGTCGGCAGGAGCATGGCGCCGAGGATCTTTAGGATCGTGCTTTTGCCTGCCCCGTTCAAACCAAGAAGGCCAACAATCTCGCCCTTTTGTATTTCAAAGGATACGTCATCAATGGCTGTTTTGCCTTCATAAACCTTGCGTAAATTATGGACCCGGATCATCGGGAATCCCTCACAACATGCTGAAATGATTTTTAAATACTTCTGTTACTGCTGTGGATCGTTGCGCAACCCGCCGAGGGTGTCAATGGTCTAGGCATTTTCTGCTGAAAAGTCAGACAAACGACATCCAAGCGAGATGTCGTTTTCTATATAAAGCTAATAAAATCGGTTGATTGCGGAGTGTTCATGGTTTGGCTTGGGGTTTGCAGATTCATCTGAGGACTAAGCTAAAAATTCGCATACGGCGGAGATGACCATGAAACTGGTAAAATCAGCAAATTATCTGACTGCGATTATGTTTGTGGCGGCGGGCGTCCTTGCGGGATGTCAGCCAACGCACAACGTCAGCAGCCATCTTCGCGACTTATCCTACGATCCCAACGCCAAGAACATCGCCCTCCTATTTGGTGCGGCCAATGGCCTGCCCGGCATCTCTGATGATTTACAACATATGAAAGAAGTTTTTGAAGATTCGAAAGTCGGCAATGCCTTTCAGGTCGTAATGGTAGAGGAAGCGTCGCGCGATCAGATATTGAAGGCAACACAGGATGCCGCTGTTGCGGCTGGTGAGAACGGTACTATCGTCTGGTATTTCTCGGGGCATGGAGTTGAGAGTGGTGACTTGATGACGACTGCTGGAATGCTTCCTTTTCTTAGCGTAACAGAAGCCATTCGTTCGGTTCGTCAGACGCCAGTTAAACGTATGTTTGTGTTTTTGGATTCGTGTTTCAGTGGCCAGATGGTCGATGGTAGCGCGATTGTTAAGAGCCTTCGAGCTAAGGATGCTGGTGAAGAGGTTTCCGACGAATATATGAAAACAGTCGCAGAAAATTATGCTGACATTGCTGCCGATAGTTTTTTTGATCAGTCTCCAACAGCAAAGTTGGCCCCTAGCGCATATGAGCAATTAATCGTGATGTCGGCATCTCAGCGCTATGAGACGTCCTTAGCTGGTTCTGGCGGTAGTGAATTCACAGGTGCTTTAGTTAACGTTTTTCGTAAATTTAAAACGAGCAATCCTGACGGAACAATCGGTGATTTTCTTGCTGCGGTAAAAAAAGAGACCGCTGCGTCAACTAGCAGTGCCCACACACCTGCATTCCGTGTGATGCCAGAGCAGGAAATTTTAAATGACAGTTTCTTTGCCAAGCCGCGCCAATCAGTTCCGCAAACTAACCCAGGGGCTCAGTCCATCGGCTCAAAAATGGTCGTGGCCATCGGGGCGGGCGACGCTGCTTCAAACTCTGCTCGCCTTTATGTCGGGACCGATTTAAGCATTGTAAAAGTTGGTCTGTGTTCTGGTCGCAAGGACGCATGTTTGCGTAGTCCCCAGATCTTTTTGGAATTCCGGGCTGCGCCATCGCAAACGGTAATCACTCCGATTCCGGCAGGTGGCGTGGTTTACGAGGGCGCGAAGCCAATCGTTATCGAAGCTTCAAAGCCCGTGACGGTTCTTGGTTTTGATTCAAACGGTAAGGTGATTACCACGCGCACAATCCAGTTCCGGAAAAACTGATCATTATGAATTTTAAGCCTGAAAAATTTGGGAAATTGGGAATGTCATTTAACTTTGTCGCGTTGGTAATGCCGCTGGTAATGATGACATCTGCGTCGCTGATTGCGTCCCCGCGTCGTGGCCTCATGATGAAGGTGCCACATGTGACACAGCACACTCCTTATCACTGTGGTCCTGCCGCAATTCAATCTGTTCTTGCCTATTATGGGATTGGGCATTTTCAAGAAGACCTAGGAAAGAGAATGGGGACGTCTTTTGAAAATGGAACTCCTATTTCCAAAATCATTCATTTGGCCAAGTCAGAAGGCTTAGGTGCGGAACTGCATGAGGGTATTACTCGGCTCCAATTGCAGCGAATGCTGGATATTGATCATCCCGTTATTGTTGTGCTGCAGGCCTGGGCGGGTGAGGATGTTAATTGGGAAGAAAGTTGGGAAAACGGTCATTATGTCGTCGCCATTGGATATGATGCTAAGCGTGTTTACTTCATGGATCCTTACCTAACCTCTGCCTATGCCTGGATTCCTTGGGACGAACTATTTTTGCGTTGGCATGACGAGGGGGTTGATGGGGTCATCAATCGGGGAGGTATTGAAATCATTCCGAAAACCACGATGAATGTACCCCCGGCTGAATTAATTCGAATGCGATAATGGTTTTTCCTGGAGTAGCCCCCGTAAAACCGGACAGTCTTGCCAATATTGGCGCAGTTCATCCTGCGGCCGCTGACGCTTGACGTTTCCGAAGGACACCGTTTTTGGGATTCGGACTCGCAAGCGTTACCTTATTATTCTTTACGGAGAAATTTGGGGCGAGGATCAGGCTGAGCTTTTGCAGAAAAGCGAACCAGCTCTAGATTCACCGATTTGGAAGCCCTTGCCCTCGGCCTGTGATAAAGAGCGGGGATTGGGTCAGGGCTATTCCTGCGGCTAGATGCCATATTTTCAGGTTGGTGTTAGTTTTGTATGTTCCGACGGAGATAAAACAATCGGAAGCATCTTCAAGCCAGTAGTCCTTCCAAAAGCGGTAACGGACGGATGCGTAAATTTGATCTGAACCCATAATTTTTTGGGCGCCATTTTCTGCCCGTGGGGTCTCAGCCTCGCGGTACCACCGGTAGCCAGGTGCAAGGATCATCCGATCACCGAGCTTTTGATGCCATTCCAATCCGATCGTCGTTGCGGAGATGCTGCCCGTCAACGTCACGGGGGCCACTTTTCCTCTGTTCTCGAATTGGGCAATGGTTCCACGGACGGCAGCGTCAGCACTTACCACAAAATAGCGAGCTTCTAATTTGCCTAGGTAGACCTCTGGGCGGTCATCGCGGTGGATCGTCGAAACGCTTCCCTTCCAAAGAAATTCTGGCGTGGCAAGGTGCAGCCAACTGACGCCGGTGCTAGTTCCATTGATTCGGTCAGGTGATAAAATTCGGCGCCCATCGATATCGGTAACGTCTATGGCGTCACTATTGGTCGACGTCTGCTGGAGATCTAGTGTCCATCGTGTTGTGTCTTCCCCGGTCCAGAAGGACAGGCCAACTCCAAGCCAACGGCTCGTTGTCTTGATGGCAGATGATTCGGCTCCCAGCCAACCAATGCGTGGCGTCACGGTGAACGGTGCAGCTGCGCCGTCGGCGCTTGTGAGGTCGCCTGTTAGGGTAACGCCCGTTTCGCTTCCTGCTAGGGTGGACGCAGGGTTTTGTCCTGAAATCAGATGGCGACGTGACAGCCCAAGTCGCAGGTTGTGGGGTGGGGTTTGAATGGAAAGTGTTTCTAATAGCGCTTTTGAATTCCAGTCTGAATACAGGGCGGAGGCAGCCTCCATCCGAACCGATTCAGCCATCAGTGCGGGGGAACAGGTTAACGAACAGGTTAATGAACAGGAAGCCGCCATGGTGATCAAATGTTTCAAATTCAGCCTCCGCAGGTGGGGCAGGTGGCTCCACTGCCGGAAGTGCCAGAGCCGTTGCCATGCTCAAGCTTTTTTCCTGGCTCTGCAAGTACCGAGTCTTGAAATCCACGGTCTTTTGCTGGGTCCATCAGGGGATCAAGAAGCATGGCTTTTTTGAATTTAACTTCTGGATTGATGCAAGATGTTGCTGCGGCAATGAAGGGCAGAAGGGCCAGAAAAACGAGATTTCTGCTGGTCAAATTTGTTTTTAACGTCATGAAATGTTTCATGACAATTAGTTTACACTGGATTGAACCTTTTTCGTTAGTTGGTTCAGGTGTTGGTGAATATCTTCTGCCGAAGTATGCCCAACAGCACGGGCCACGATGTGCCCACCAGCGTCTATGAACAATAATGTTGGGACGGATGAGATTTTAAATTCAGCCCCAATTTCCTGTTTCGTATCGACCACGGTCGAGGCTTGGAGTGAAACGGCCAAAGGGCCAGCTCGTTCTAAATATTTGCGCGCAAGGGCCGGGTCGTCATCCAAACTTACGGTCAAAAATTGGACTTTGCCGGCTTTGATGGTTTCCAATACCGTTTCCATCGTTTTGCGGCATCCGACACACCACGACGCCCAAAATTGAATCACGGCAGGCCCTTTAATTGAAATGGGGTTGCTGGCCGCCGTATCAAGCCGGATTACGCTTGGTTTTGTAAATGCCTCAAAGGAACTTTCTGCGAATGCAGCGCTTGAGATGCTGGTGAGGGTGGCTAATGCCATGATGTGAAATAGATTCATTGGGCACCAGAGGCGAGTGTTTCAAGCGCGCCGAAAATAATGTCATGGCTTGTTGCTTCATTGAGTGACAAGCCTTGTCCGCTTTGGCCGAGGACAATAATGACATTGCGGTCGGGGGCAGCTTGATTTTTTTGTAGTGAGAGCCAGAGGCGGGCATGGTCATCTTGGGTACGAAGAGATTGGGGGGCGAACTTAGTCATGAATGTAGAAAAGTCAGATTCTTGGAAGTCCTCAGGGAAATCCGTAAATACGGCGACATGAGTTATTTTATCTTTTAACGAGCTGCCCTGGATGCGACGCGTGTATTCCTCTGCATCGTGTTGGCAGGTGAGGCACGTTACGCCAGCGAATTGAAAGATGGCCGATTTTTTTCCCGATGCCAAAAGAATATCTCGAAGGTTTGTTATCCTTCCGTTCGATAGAATTTCCCAGGTGGATGCCGGTAGTGGGCGCAGGCCGAAGGCGTGTGCGTTGGCATCGGATTGTGGTTGCCGCGTGCCTGGAGCCGTTGTTGCTGGTTGACTGCTCGCGCAGGCATGTAGTGATAGTCCCATAAGGATGGCGAAAAAAAACTTCATGCACACCTCGTGTAGATACGGTCCCAAGGAGCAAAATGTATGCCGTACTATGCTTGTGGATTTTGGTTCGTAACTTACCGACTCGACGGCTGTTTTAGTCTTTGCATTGGGGGGAGTGAAAGCGTTTGGTGCCTACCGCTTTGACACTGTCAATAGGACCGACAAACTCGGCTAGGATTTTAGCGAGAAGCTGTTTTGCAAGGGGCTGAATTTGCTGCTTTTAGGCATAAAATCAGCGCGGCATGCTTTTTGAAGTGGATTACCCACCAAATGAAAGTCGAGGTTGCCATGCGTCTGGTCCTGAATTCGGTTGTTGGTTTTCTCGCTGGGGCGACGGCCGCTTGCACGGCAGTCCATCGGGGTGTCGTTGGAGTTGGTGCGGTCCGAGGGTCCGACTTGACGTCTATTGATATGAACATGCCACGTGCGGCCGATCTGCAGGCACACAATCAAGAGGCTGACGCCCTGATTCAACGCCGTGCCTTTGGTTACCGCCTTCGGGTCGTACCCGTTGATGAGGGATGCACCGGAGCAACTAAGGTAGACCAGACTGGAATTTTTGAAGCCACGACACGTTTGGCCTCTAAAATTCACCAGGGCTGCGATTACACGCTTACCCTTGAACTTGGTTCCTTGGGGAGCTCTGGGCACATGTTGGAACGCGTGTTGTTTCGCAACGATCCTAGTTTGAAAATCGCCAAGATGGACATCCTGGGAAAAGCGTCCTTTCAAACAAGCCTTTCGTTGCGGGATTTGAGCTCAAACCAAGCGATCAATGTGATTCCAAATACGAACCCCAACAACGAGCTTCAGGGTCAGCCTTCGACTCCAGTTTTGCCAGCCCTTCCGTCCGACAAAGATGTCGAAGTGACGGACGCCAACGGCGCAAAGGTAATGCTATCGTCGTTCTTTAAAGGCGATTATCTTTTGCTGGATTTTTCCCAGCCTGGCTGCAGTGCATGCGTTTCAATGGCGCAAGAGTTAGCCGATGACGAGGATTTTCGCTGGGCTTTCACAGGTGCATCCGCAAAGTGCTCTCACGCAACGGTGGTGCCCTCAAGTCAAATGAGTTCATGGCTCCGCATGTTTCCTGTGTCTGGAACGGTCGGGGCTCATTCTATCTTTCCCTCTGGTGGATTTGCTGCGGTCGCAGGAAAGCTGGGCAGGACAATTACGGCAACTCCAACGTTTATGCTCGTGGATCGTTCAGGGAAAGTGATTGATAGCGGGGAAGGAAATTTGCCTGACAGTGCATTTAGCGTCTGTGGGCGCTAACTGCCAAAAAGGGCAGTGGCCTGAAAAATGATGGTATATCCAGTTAAGGTGCCCCGATCATTGAACGTCGTGGTATTGACCCGGTCCGTGGCGGTCACAAGATTAAATTCTGAAGAGTATTTTGATATGATGGGCAGTTCAGTCCAAAGTGACAGTATGTAGCCATCAACGCTTGTTTTGAGGTCGATCGGTTGATTTGATTTTCTTGCTTTAGCCCAATTTTCAACCCAGGCGACGCCTACAAGCGCCGTCAATCGTGTCGTCCTCAGTTTGTAGTTGTCAATGACCTGGTTGATCGCATCTGCCCCTTCGGTCGTCGCGACTGGCGACAGAACAAAATCCTTTTCATACCCCCCCCCAAGAGATCGTCCGGTTAAATCAAGATAGGATATGCCGGCCAAAAAAGACGGCGAGCCGGTACGAGAATCATTGGATCCAGGGAGTTTGTAGGTGCCTACCATAGTTGTGCCAGTGCCATTGAAGTCCACATCAATATTGCGCATGTTTTCGGTCTTGAGGGGCTCGTAAGGACCAAGGACTATGTCCATGCTAGCGGCCAAACTCCAATTTTTGGCTGAAGTATTGTGCCCGACACTGATGCGGCCTGATCGCCCCTTGATGGCATGTATCGATTCTGTTCGCAGGTTATAAGATGCCAGCCCGGTTCCAAACGTCCAAAACGACTTGATGCCGGGCATTTGGTCAACCTCTGCTGCGCGAGCCACGCTTGGATTGATGCCTAAAAGTGCAGCGGAACTAAGGATTAAAAACAACATTGCCGCGGTTCCGCCTCCGGTGTGTTCCGTTTTAGTTTTGAGTGCACGATTTTTTTCAAGGCGTTGGATGATCAAGATCGATAACTCAAAAAGACTGTAAAGCGGTATTGCCATGACAAATTGTGAAACTGGGTCCGGGCCCGGCGTTAGAATCGCTGCGATGATTAAAATAATAACAACGGCAATGCGACGCTGCGATGTCAGGCTTTTGGAGTCTATAATGTCTAGGAGCGACAGTAATACGAGGATTAAGGGCGTCTCAAAGACGAGTCCAAATCCAGCAAAAAGCAAGATCAATAGTCCGATATAATCCGTGACCGTAATGATGGGCACGCCAACCTCGATTCCCACGGTGATCAGGAAGGTGAGGGTAAACGGCAGTGCGACGAAGTAACAAAAAGAAATTCCTGCAAGAAATAATACCACCGAGCCCCAAATGAACGGCAGGACATATTTTCGTTCAGCAGGATATAGCCCTGGTTCAAAAAATTTCCAAAATTCGCGCAGCCAAAATGGACTTGTGACGATCACGGCCGCCATAAAAGCCACTTTCATACCAACTAGCATGACATCCATTGGTCCCGTAAAATGCAGGGCCGGTACCCCTGGGGGTAGTGCGTTTACGAGTGGGATTTTAAGAAAGTTGATCAAGGCCTGGGCTTTAAACATCATCAGGAAGAAGGTAACAATGATCACAGTTACTGATCTAGTAAGGCGTATTCTGAGTTCGTCGAGGTGTTCCATAAGTTGCATTTGCATCAGTGAGCCTCCAGCCAATTACCGCCCGTGCCCACTTCTACCTTCAATGGAACATTTAGTTCCATGGCATGTTCCATCGCATGACGGATGATTTCAGCGGCCTTCGGTGCCTCTTCGCGTGGCGATTCAAAGACCAATTCATCGTGGACTTGCAGGAGAAGTTTTGTCGAGAGGCCGGCGGCACGCAGGTCCCGTTCAACGTGAATCATCGCCATTTTGATTAGGTCAGCGGCGCTACCCTGAATTGGGGAGTTAACGGCGATGTTTTCGGCGTTCACTTGGGCTAGTCGATCGGTGGAATGCAAATCTGGCATTGGACGACGGCGGCCGGTGATCGTCTCGGTGTAGCCCGTGGCTTTGGCTTTGGCGACCGCGCCTGCGATGTAGTCTTTGATTCGAGGGTAACCAGCAAAATATTTTTCGATGAATTCCTTTGCCTCGGCCATGGAGACTCCGGTCTCACGAGCCAGGCGTTGTGGTCCCATCCCGTAAATGATTCCAAAGTTAATGGCTTTGGCTCGAGACCGCAGGGTCTGATCAACGGCATCTGGACTGACGCCAAAGATGCGTGACGCGGTCGCATTGTGGATGTCCATTCCATTACGAAAGGCTTCGGCCAATGCGGCCTCATCGGCGATGTGAGCAAGAATGCGTAGTTCAACCTGAGAGTAATCGGCGGAGATCAAAACCCAGTTGTCGATGCCGGCCCGAAAGGCGCGGCGAATTTCTCGGCCCTGCGCGGTGCGGATCGGTATATTTTGTAAGTTTGGATCGGATGAACTAAGGCGGCCAGTGGCCGTTCCGGTCTGATGAAAACTCGTGTGAATGCGATTTGTATTGGGATTGATCAACTGCGGGAGAGCATCAACATAGGTGTTCTTGAGCTTCGCAACGGAACGGTAGGCGAGCATGGCCTCTGGCAGGGGGTGCGCACTCAGGGCTTCAAGCACGGAAACATCGGTGGAAAAGCCAGACTTGGTCTTTTTCAGGCGTTTTATGCCAAGTTGTTCCTGAACCTTCAATTTTTCAAACAGGATGGTCTGCAACTGCTTGGTGGAGTTGATGTTAAATTCTTCACCCGCGAGTTCATGGATTTTCTTTTCTAGACGAGCAATTTCAATGGCGAGGTAGTCGGATATTTTAGAGAGTTCTGCGGCGTCAATAAAGATGCCTTCACGTTCCATCGCTGCCAAAATCGGGACGAGCGGCATTTCAATGTCATGTAAAACTTTTTCAAGCCGGGCTTTGCGAATCTCCGGCATGAAATGTTCATAGAGGCGGAACGTGACTTCAGCATCTTCGATTGCATATTCGCTTAGCTTGTCGAGGGGGGCTTCGCTCATCGGGATTTCGCCGCGTAAGCCAATCAGGTCTGAGGTTGGGGTTTTGAGTATACCCAGGTGACGCATGGCGCAGGCATCAAGTCCATGTTCGCGTCCAATGGAATCCAGCAACCACGAACACAGCATCGTGTCGACAAACGGACCGACCACTTCGATGCCGGCATTGCGAAGCATCTGTAGGTCAAACTTTAAGTTGTGGGCGACTTTGATTTGGTTTGGTTGTCCAAATTTCGCAGGCTGTTCAAGCCACAATTTCACGCCGGCAAGGACGTCTCTTTCGGTGAGGCCGCCTTCGAGATGCTTGTTGATGAGCGGGATGTACCAACCTTGTCCGGCGGAGGTACTTGCGCTCAGGCCGATCGGGCGGTCATTAACGATGTTGAGGCCGGTGGTTTCGGTGTCAAAACTTACGGTCTTGGAATTGCTCAAAACCTTCAGCGCGGCGTTCAACTTATCTGGGGTGTTTGCTAAAATATAGCCGTCGCGATTCAATGACGGATTTGCAGCAGGCAGGGGCACCTCTTCAGGCATTGCGCCAGGTATTGCGGTAGTTGTTGCTGGTGGCCGCGACTGACGTTGCAAGTCCTTGACCTCGGCCCGGACGCGCTGCGCCAGGTTGCGAAACTCCATCTCATCAAAGAAATGCTGCAGCTTGGGATTAGCCATGGCGGTCTTCGGGTCAAATTTCATATCTTCTAAGAGGTGATCCAATTCCAAGTCAATTTTGATTCGCAGTAATTCTCTCGAAAGAAACGCAGCATCTTTAGAGGACCTCAGAGATTCTCGTTGCTTGTCGTTCGTGATGGCGTCCAGGTTGTCGTAGATGCCTTCAAGGCTGCCGTAGGCAGCGATCAGCTTGGCCGCACCTTTGTCTCCGATACCGTGGACCCCAGGAACGTTATCGGCCGTGTCGCCAATCATGGCGAGGGCATCGACGACATGCTCTGGTCCGCAGGAAAACTTTTCCTGGACCCCGGCGATGTCTACTATTTGAGCAGGGGCGGCTTTTTTTGGCGAATACAGAAAGATGTTGTGATTGATCAACTGCATGAAGTCTTTATCGCCCGATACGATGTAGCAGGTCAGGTCGGGCCCGGCGTATTGCTTGACGAGGCTGCCAATCAAATCGTCAGCCTCCATTCCCGGACGTTTGAGGAGTTTGCAGCCCAAAGTTTCAAAGAGGCGAAACAGATATGGCAGTTGGCGTGCAAGATCTTCAGGCATTTCGGACCTGTTGGCCTTGTATAGCGGGTACATCTGGTGCCGAAAGGTCGGCTCTTTGCTATCGGTCGCAATGACTAGGTAGTCGGGTTTTTCCTCTTCGATCAGTTTCATCAGGAAGATGGCTGAACCGTAGATGGCAGACGTCGGAATTCCGGAGGAGGTGCTCAAGGGACGGGCGGCAAAGGCGTGGTAGCTCCTAAAGGCGAGGGCCATGGCGTCCACGACAAACAAGCGGAGTGGGTGTTTCGGGGAAATTTTATCCGTTTCAGTTTTGTTCATGTTGTTCCGCTCTCTTGGGTTTGCCTTCGAAGCTCCCTTTCTATACGATATGAGAGGCATTTTTGCAGTCGGAAAACCAATTTGGGCTAGGAGTCAGGTCCCATGAGCGATTTTGCTGAGTTGAATTACGCCGGGAAGACTTACCAGCTGCCAGTTATCACTGGCAGTGAGGGCGAAAAAGGTGTGGATATTACCAAGTTGCGTGACCAGTCTGGGCTGATCACCCTTGATTCAGGCTACGGGAATACGGGGTCGTGTAAGAGTTCCATCACCTTTATCGACGGTGAGAAAGGGATTTTGCGTTACCGCGGCATTCCAATCGATCAATTGGCCGAAAAATCGACTTTCGTCGAGACGTCGTATCTGCTGATTTACGGATACTTGCCGAGTAAAACGCAGCTATCGGATTTCCGCCAAATGCTCACGCGGCATTCTCTGATTCACGAAGATATGCTGCACTTCTACGATAGCTACCCTTCATCGGCGCATCCGATGGCGATTCTTTCTTCGATGGTTTGCTCGCTGTCGAGTTACTATCCGGAATGGTTGAATCCCCACGATGAAAACCAAGTCAATCAACTTGTGCCGCGCGTTCTTTCAAAGGTTCGTACGATCGCTGCCTACTCTTACAAGAAGTCCATCGGTCAACCGGTGATCTATCCGAAAAATTCCCTCGATTACTGCGCGAACTTTTTGAACATGATGTTCGCTGTTCCCTCCGAGCCCTACGAAGTCGATCCAGAATTGGTCAAGACGCTTAATCTGCTCATGATCCTTCATGCGGATCACGAACAGAATTGTTCGACATCGACGGTCCGTATGGTGGGCTCTGCAGATGCCAACCTTTTTGCATCGATTGCTGCAGGCATTTGTGCCTTGTGGGGTCCGAAGCATGGTGGGGCCAATCAAGAAGTCGTTGAAATGCTGGAAGGCATCGTGGCCAAGGGCGGAGATGTGAAGAAGGCCGTGGCTGCAGCGAAGGATAAAAATAGCGGTTTCCGTCTAATGGGCTTTGGACATCGCGTTTACAAGAACTACGATCCGCGCGCCAAAGTAATCAAGGCCGCATGCGATAAGATGCTGGCCACAAGGGGAATTAATGATCCGCTGCTTGATGTTGCCAAGCAGCTTGAAGAGGCGGCCCTTTCAGATCCCTACTTCATTGAACGCAAGCTTTATCCAAACGTCGATTTCTATAGCGGCGTGATCTACCGTGCGATGGGCATACCGACGGAGATGTTCACCGTGATGTTTGCCCTCGGTCGGTTGCCGGGATGGATTGCGCAATGGCTTGAAATGCACCGGGAAGATGGGGGGCGGATTAACCGTCCTCGTCAGATTTACACAGGCGAGAATTTGCGTGACTACGTTCCGATGGAAGAGCGCAAGGAACGTTAAGCCTTCAGTAACTTCAGAGAGTTTACGATTTGAGATGTCAATGATTCAGCGCCCACGCTTCTGGCTCATGAAAACTGAGCCGGAAGTTTTTTCATTCGATGACCTGATGCGTGCTCCACGGCAGACAACGTGCTGGGAGGGTGTGCGTAATTATCAGGCTCGAAACATGATGCGCGACGACTTCAAAATTGGTGACGAAGTTCTCGTCTACCATTCGAATGCCACGCCGCCAGGCGTGGCGGGAGTGGCCCGAGTCGTGCGCGAGGCATACCCTGATCCGGCTGCCTTGGACCCCGATAGTGAATACTTTGATGAGAAGTCAGGGGCTCACGGTGAGTCTCGGTGGGTGATGGTTGATATTCAGGCTGTCGCGCCTGCTCAAAAACTTGTCAGTCTTGATGTCATTCGCAACACAGCGGGGCTAGAAGACATGCTGTTGGTCAAACGGGGACAACGGCTCTCAATCCAACCCGTGACCTTGGCTGAATGGCAGATCGTCTGCAGGCTGTGTGGGCTTGCCTGAAGGGCTGTCATCCTGATTCCAATCAAGGAATCTATCCTACTGAATTTCCATGCTTATACTGACCCCAACGGTCGTCAAGCGTTCCAGGAAGCTGCCCGGACTTGGAATGGGCGAGGGCGATTTTTTTTCAGTGAAATTTGAAGTCAGCCCAAGGCCCGCACTGCCCCCGGGTGAGCCCTTTCTGGTTTGATAGGTCTCCCGTTGCCAGGTGGGCGAACCGCCTGTTGAGAGCCTTCTGAGCTGACTTAAGTTGAACGTCAATGCTAAGCCGTTGACCAATTGGAGCGGATAACTCAAAGACACGGTCCCGACCGGTATGTTTTGCTGCTGGCTTTGGATAAAGGCATCGCGGGGTGACGAGGCCTCTGCCGCGCTTGCTGAACCAATTTTGATGGACCCATTGACGGGCCCCATTTTGGTAGTAATTCCGCCCAAAAGGATTTCAGCCTCACCCCTCCGGATTTCATCGGCATTTGATGTGCTGGTCGCAAGCTGAAGGGCTTCCACGGTGATACCGCGCGGGAATTCAATGCCAAAGCCAGTTCCCGTGGTCCCGCCTGAACCCGTGACAGCCCCGATATTCGTCACGAGCAGGGCTTTAGCTAGCCTCAAATTGATTCTCATTTTCAAAAACCTTAGAATAGAAAGCTGGCCTAAAATTTTGGCCTTCACTTTTCACTGATCTTTACGATAACTGCAACTTCGTGAGAAGCTTTTTGTGGTGCTTGACAGACCCCCTGAATCTGCGCCTAAATTACGACGGTAAAATTTTTTTGGAGCAAGAGGATCATCGTGGCTTGGAAGATTTATAATATTCACAGCGGTAAGATCGTAAAAGCTGGATTTGTCGACGAAGAAATCGCCAAAGACTGGCTTGAAAATCGAGGGGACTTGTCGCAAGAGGATTTCCTGATCGAGGAAATGGACGACGAGGAAGAGGAAGAATACGCCAGCCGTGAGGACGAAGACGATGACGCCGGGACTTCGTTCCAGGCTGAAGCCATCGACGATGACGACGGTGATGGCGATGGCGAGAGCGAAGAAGAACTTATCGATGACGATGACGATGCCCTAGATGAAGACGAAGATTCTGACGACGGGGACGATGACGACTATTAAGTCGAGGTCTTTTCGTCGGATGTGCTCAAAAAGCCTCTGGACTTTCTCGAAAGTCAAGAGGCTTTTTTCTTTTATTTTCCAGTACTTGAGCCATTCGTCGGGGAACGATATATTTCTAATCTACGGATAATTGCAAAGCAGGGTGCAGCATTTTTGCCCTTTTTGGGAGTTGAGCTCATGACATCTGGAATATTCATCAGGCAGCGCAGATGTTTTTTTGTGGCCCTCGCGACGGTCTTAGCCTTGGCGGGCGGGTTTCTTGCGTATCCAAGCCCCGCAATGGCACGGGATAAAGCTGAAGCGGCTGGGGCGATGCAGGAAGTTCGCGCGACCGAAGCCTCCGTCGTGGAGTCTGATGTTGGGGAATCGCCCTCGATATTCTCTCGCGCTCTGCGGGCTGGTCCTGTGGTCTTTCTTGTCTTGTTTGTCCTCGTCAGCCTTTCGATTGTCACTTGGGGGGCGCTGGTCTCGAAATGGTGGCACTTCAAGAAGGTTTCAAAGGCCAGCGATGCGTTTGTGAAGAGCTTTTGGGATAGTCGGTCTTTGAATGACTTAAATAGCCGTCTGCAGGAGTACCCATATAGTCCGGCACGAGAAATTTTTCGCAGTGGATATGCCGAACTGGTACGGGGTACGCAGTTGCGTGAGAATTCTCCCGCCGGTGAGATGGTGATTGGTGCGGCCATTGAAAACCTCAGCCGCGCCCTGCACAAAGCAAAAATGTTTGAGCGCCGTCGGATGGAGCGGTTTCAGTCGCTTCTCGCGACCAGCGCCTCGGCGAGTCCATTTATTGGATTATTCGGGACAGTTTGGGGCATCATGGGCGCTTTTGAGGGAATTGCTCAAACTGGGAGCGCAAGCCTGGCCGCAGTTGCTCCTGGCATCTCTGAAGCCCTTATTGCGACAGCATTTGGCCTGGCTGCGGCGATACCTGCGGTGGTCGGATTCAACTTTTTCAATTCCCTTATCCGCTCGCAGCTCATCAATCTTGACGGCTTCTGTGCAGATTTCTTGAATATAGTCGAACGCTACCTTGTGACCGAAAAGAAGCCGGGGCAGGTGCATCACGTTTGAATTCAGCTTGTGAGGTCGATCCATGGCATTCGGCAGGTTGGGCCACGACAAAAACTTTGAGTCTGATACGTCAGATCTTGCGGAGATCAACATCATTCCACTTGTGGATGTCATGTTGGTGCTGCTGATTATTTTTATGGTGACCGCGCCCTTGTCCATCGGTGGGATCAAGGTCGATTTGCCTCATAGTGCCGCCAAAAGTACCGGAATTGACGAAAAACGCGTGATCTTGAGCATCAATGAGCAGGGCGATTTTTATCTGGATCGGGCTCAGGTGCCGACGGCGGCATTGCACGATCGGTTTCGTTCGATTTTTCAGGGCCGTGAAAAAAAGGAACTTTATATTCGCGCTGATCGCGGAGTTTCCTACGGGCGTGTGGTTGATGCCATGAGCGCGGCAAAGGGTGCCGGTGTCTTGAAAATTGGCATGTTGACACAGGCTCAGGCAACCGCGCGATGAGCGACACCAGCGGTACTATGAAATTTTCCAGATTGATCGCATATGGCAGGTTGATTCACCTGCGTCTCGATAAGAAAAACGAGACGGAGCTCTTCCGTGTTTTTCTCGTAATATCCCTAGGAATTCATTTTGTTTTTTTCCTGGCGCAGGGGATAAAATTATTTCATCAACGTCGTCATATTATCGAAGAATGGGCGATCGATGCAGATCTTTTGATTGATGCGACCACGGGAGCACCAGCCGATGCGGCCCTGCCAAATGCGATCAAGGCAGAAGAGGCGATGGTTAGTGAACGGATGCTGCCCCAACTGCCGAAGCAGTTTGCCATAGACGAGGCGACAACCCCGCCTGAAAAAACATTCACAGAACAAAATGACGACGCCAAGTCTGAAAAGATCGAAGACACGCCTAAAAAGATCAGTCAGGCCAAAGAAGAGCCGGAGGAAAAAAACCGACTTAAAAAAGATGACGCCCTTCGTCGATTGGCCCTTGAAAAACTGCGGAGTCAAAATAAATTTGCCAAAAAGACCGAGGCCCCTTCAGCCGATTCAACCCGCTTGAAGGATGACTCTAAAAGCCTTGCTGCCGTCAACACTGGGGCAACCTATGGGACGGTGAGTGCCTCGGAGGCGAATCGCTATAAGGCCAGGATTCAGGCCGCCGTTCGGCGCAATTATTCGATCCCGGATACATTGAAGTTTCGGACGGTTGAACCCGTGATCTTGGCAATTGAATTGAATCAGGCTGGCAGTCTGACTTTTTCAAAGGTCGACGAATCATCTGGGGATAAGTATTTTGATGAGCTGGCCTTTCAGGCATTGAAGGCATCCACGCCACTGCCGCCACCGCCAGAGGGATTGGTCAATCAGAGGATTTTGCTGAAATTTTCGCCGTAAGGATCTGAATATGCTTTCAAATTTCTTAAGATTTTGGTTTGCGGTCTGTGTTTGGCTGTCATCTTCCCAAGTATGGGCTGTGATTGGCCAACCACTAATGGTCAATATCGATAATCCGAGTTTTAGAAAACTTAACGTGGCCATTCCAGAGTTTATGGTGGCGCCATCGGCCGACCAAGAAACCCGTGATGTCGGAAAGCGCGGCGCAGCCGAGTTGACGCGCCTTCTTAACTTTTCAGCCATGTTCAGTGTTCGCAGCAACGAAGTTTTCGAGGAAGTTCTGAGGTCCAAAAATGTCATTAAATGGCAGCTTGGACAACAGAATCTTGAGGGTGTCGATATTCCTCAGTGGCGTGCGGTGGGAATCGAATCACTGACGTTGGGTGAAGTTCAGAACGATCAGGGAACGTGGACATTTACCATGCGTACCATTGATCTGGGCAAGGGTGAACTGCTCGTTGGTAAACGATACTCGAAGGTCCCCAAGGCTCAAATCACTGCCGTTATGCGTCGTTATGCGGATCAGATTATGAAGGCGTACACGGGGAAGTCCGGAATTTTTTCCAGCCGCCTTGTATTTGTTGGGCGGCGAGCAAAAAGCGCTCCGAAGCAGATTTTTATCTCTGATTTTGACGGCTCCAACGTCCAGCAGATCACCAACGAGAATGCGCCTCACCTGAGCCCTGCTTGGAGTCGCGACGGCCGCTATGTGACCTATACCTCGTTCCAGGACGGACCAGCTGAAATTTTCAGTCACGACACAAAAACCGGAAAAAAATTCAAGATGACCAGTGGGCCTGGGCTGAGCAGTGGCAGCAATTGGGGACCAAGCGACCGCGTCATCGCTTTTACTGGGGCACATAATGGCAACTCAGAAATTTATGTGATGTCTCCACACGGACGAGATAGGAAAAGTTTAATTACGGGTGACGGCCTTGATGTTGATCCAACATTTTCCCCGGACGGAAAATGGATGGCTTTCGTTTCTGGGCGTTTTGGTAACCCCCATATTTTCCGGGCATCTCTCGAATGGACGGACGACAAGCTCCGCGTTACCGAAGACAAACGCCTGACGTATGCGGGTTGGTATAATGCGACCCCAGCTTGGTCCCCTGAATCCGAAAAGTTAGCCTTTGCTGGTTACGACAAAGACATAAACCGCTTTGATATGTTCATGATGAATCCGGATGGTACGCAGCTCGAACGATTGACGCTGCGGGCGGGTGATAATGAGCGTCCAACCTGGGCGCCAAACGGGCAGTTGATCGTTTTCCAGAGCAGCCGGGGACCGAATCTAGAAGACGTTAAGGGAACCCCTCACCTTTACATCATGAACCGCGATGGCAGCGGTCAGCGATTGCTCGATACTGGAATTTTTGAAGCACAGCAACCGGCCTGGGGTCCTCAGGTCGAGGAATAAAAAAGATTTCAAGAAGATTGATCTAAAATCAGAAAGTATGATTCATGCGTCGTGTCGTGCCACGTGCATTATTCTTTGGAGCTGGCTGGCTGTTTGTCGTGATAGGCGTTATCGGTATTTTTTTGCCGCTGCTCCCGACAACTCCATTTTTACTCCTTGCCGCGTGGTGTTTTTCAAAAAGCAGTGAGCGTTTTCACTCTTGGCTTATGAATCATCCAAGGCTAGGCCCACCAGTACGCGACTGGCAGGGCCACGGAGTGATCCGGCCGTCGGCAAAAATTCTGGCCACAGGCATGATGGGTGCTGCGATCTTGTTTCCGATGGTCCTGGTTAAGGTGCCTATTTGGGCTAAGTGGACAACAGTGGTGACGACGACCTGCGTCCTGTCCTTTATCTGGACGCGGCCCTCACGCCCATCGAAGAAAGGGCTTTGATCAGTTCTTCCGTGGTTTTGTAGGTAATTCCACGGATTCCGTGCCGGTGTGCAGCATCAATATTTTCTTGCACGTCATCAATAAAAACGCATTCGTGGGCTGCGCATTTCGCAACGGAAATTGCCTGGTGATAGATTTTTTCATCGGGCTTACAGGCGCCCACCTGATACGACAAGACTAGCTCATCAAAAATTTCGGGAAATTCATAGCGGGCTTTAATGTAGTCAAAGTGGTCTTCATTCACGTTGGAAAGAAGGATCATTCGATAGCCGGATTTTTTGATTCCTGCGGCAAGGCTTTCCATGTCTGGCTTTGCCCAGAATATGTCACATGCCGCATCGATCACCTTGCCACCGTCCAATTGACAATTGAGTCCAGCATCTAGTTCTTGCAAAAGGGTCGCCCGGGAAATTTGTCCGGCCTCATATTGCATTTCCAGTCCGCTTGCAAAGAGCACCTTGAATACGTCGTCCGCAGATCGTTCCGCTAACGCTGCGATTTGCCGACACGCTTTTTCGTGGCTAAAATTAATCAGGACGTTGCCCATGTCAAAAATGACGGTTCGAATTGCGGTAGTTTCCATGACGTTATGATCCCTATATTTTATGGTTGGATGTTTATCCTCTGAGCTTGGTTTGAACAAGAGATTCCATGCCCAATCCGACGTGTCTTTAGTGGCAACTAATGTAGGCTCCAAGTTCTTCTGAATATCTATTTTTGAATTTCTAATTAGGGTAGTCGTTGGGTTTGTTTAGGTCAATTTTGTGGTCGATTTCGCTGGTCCTTAGAGGGGGCAGTTTTATGCCGATTAAAAATAGCGCTCGAACGTTGACTAAACGGCGCCGTGCGTCGGTCGTGGTCTGCCAGCAGGAATGCTTGCTGGGTGTTAAGTTGCGCGATCCGGTGTCGGGTCAGGTTCGGGTCTATTTGCCAGGAGGTAAGATCGAAAGGGGCGAGCGTCCCGCGACTGCGGCTCGGCGTGAATGCTTAGAGGAAACAGGATTTCGAGTCGTCGTCGCCGCTAATAAATTTACCCACCATAAAGTTCTACGATATCCGTTTTTTTGGGCAGGGCAGGTTGTGGATTGCACCACTGATTTTTTTTGCGGAACGCTGAAAGATCCGGATTGCCAGCCGGATCCAATTAGCGATGATCCAGTTTTAAATTTAGGCGCGGTCTGGATTCCATTTAGCGAGGTGCGAGAAGTTTTTGGGTATCATCAAGGAATGCTTGATGTGATTTTGCAGTTCATCGATCCGGCCGTGTTGCCTCCCGAAAAATCAGTTTTATGTGCATTCTCTGCATTCAAGGGGACGATGTCCGCGGTCCAGGCTTGTGTGGCAGCCGCAGATTCCGTGCGCGCCGCCGGTTGGTCGGCCACGGAACTGCCCCTCGCGGATGGCGGCCGTGGTTCTCGTGATTTGTGGACCATTGGGATGAATCGCAATGGGGTATCAAGCCGAATATTAGATGTTCAAACGGTGGATCCTTTAGGGCGTCCGACCGTCGCCCGAGTGGGGATGAGTGATCGTGGTGGCGAAGTTTTTATTGAGTCGGCGGATTGCCTTGGTATGCATCTCATCGGCCCGCCGAGTCCGGCGACAGCCATGGTTGCGTCAAGCCGTGGGCTTGGCCTGTTGCTGCGTGACCTTTCGCGGCGCTTGCCAGCAGGGGCCGCAGTCAATATTGGTCTCGGCGATTCTGCCGTCAGTGATTGTGGTGTTGGACTGCTGCTGGCCCTCGGCTTCAAAATCCTTATTCTCGGTGAAGATCAGGTAGAGCCGATTGATGAATCTGCATTCAACTCCGCACTTCTTGAGCGCGTTGTAGAAATTCAGGAGCCATCATCAGGAACGGATGCGCATCGTGATCTTATTGCGCTGAAAAATTTCAAGTGGACGGTTTTATGTGACGTAAACCATGCTCTTTCCGGCGCTGGTAAGGGCACATTGGGGGCGGCAAGGGTTTTCGCACCACAAAAAGGCGCACTTTTTGCGCAAGTGGAGTCCCTCGACAGGGGATTCAAGGAGATGGCACAAATTTTCGATGATTTCGATGATTTCGATGATTTCGATGATAGCGCTAGTGGCGCGGTCCCTTGGCGCAAAGCGAAGCATGGGGGGGCAAGTGGTGGTGTCGCTGCAGCGTTGGGCTGTGTGTTTGATGCCCAACTTGTAAGTGGAGCGGAGTGGTTGCTGGAGTCCACGGGGTTTGATGAGTTGCTGGCAACGCATCGCCTTGTCTTGACGGGCGAAGGGTCATCAGATGCCCAATCGATTGGTGGTAAGGCAGCCTTTGTGTGCGCACATCGTGCGATGCTTGCTGGTGTCAGGACGGAGATTATTTCGGGGTGTGTGAACTTGGGTAGGTGGCCTGCTTGGATGAAGCAGTTTTTGGGTGACGCGGTCGCGTCTGGTCGTGAGCCAGACGCCGTAGCGGCATTGAAGGAGGCAATTGACTTTAAGCTCCGAAATCGTAGTACGTGACAGCAACGCGTTTGAGGTCACGGCTGACCATGAGCGACACCATCACGTCGACGCTGTAGTAGTCGTCTGTGATGCTCACTTCGAAATAATCGTGGCCGAGCCAGGATTCTGGTGCGTTGCCGATCAAAAGGCTGTCTTTTGATAGTTGATGGTAATCCGAAGCGTTCGGGTCGAGTGCTGTAATGAGGGATTTGGCGAATGCGCTGTAACGTTTATCGGAATGTTTTTTCAATAAATATTTAGCGCAACTGTTGATGCCTTCAGCCGGGATACTTTCATTGGCACTACACCAATTCTTTAACGAGATTTCTCTCGTGGGCTCCAGCTTGCTAATCAATCCGCGAATGACGTCGAGTTTGCTGTGAGCCTCCTCGACAGAATAAAATTCAATACCGGAAACTCCCATGTAATCCATGTCTTCACGGGTCACTGCGTAAACGCGGGCGCGAGCCCCTTCGACCTCGGTTGGAACTTCGACGGTAGTAAATTCAGCACCGGCATCGGCATGGGCGATTTTGGTTCCGATCAGAGCGCCGGTGATTGGTAAAAGAATGACGATGGCTGCGCGAAACAGAGAGGCGGTAGCGAAACGGGGCATGGGCAAAATCCTTACGTGTAACCTTGCTGGAAACGGTTAATAGGCCGCAAACCTCTTGGTGGGCAGGCCTTTCAAGGATATCCATACAATTAAGCAGGCAGTAAGCGCAAGGGCTCCGCCGGTGCAAAAAGCCACAGCGACCCCGTAAGTCTGAAAAAGCCAACCAAAAAGGAGGCTTGCGGGCAATGCTGCCATACCAGTCACGAAATAAAAAAGGCCGAAGGCCGTGCCCCGTAATTCAATGGGGGCAAGGCTGGCAACCAGAGCGCGCTCGGCTGGCTCGGCAAACCCAAAGTGCAGTCCATAAAGCAAAAACAAGGTGATGATGGCTGTATGGTCCGTTGCCAGTCCGTAAGCCGCGAAAATAACAGCGTACCAAAGCCAACCGGCGACCATCATGCGGCTAGCTCCTAAGCGGTCTGACATTGGGCCGCCAACCCAAGTCGCAGCAACTTTGACCAGGTGCAGTGCTGCCCAAGCCAAGGCCGAGTAACCAGGAGAAATGCCCGCGTCATTTAGACGCAGGATAAGAAATGCGTCACTTGAATTTCCCAGGGTGAAAACAAAAATCGCAAACAAAAGGATTTTCAGTTCTCGTGGCAAGCGAAGCCAGTCGGTGCGCAGATTTTTAAGACTTAGGGCCTTTCCATTTGCCAACTGTGCTGCTTTACGGGGCACTTCGTGGACAAAGGCAAACAATACGATGAGGGATATTATGGCGGGAATTGCCGCGATTAGAAAAATATCCCTGTAGCCAAGACCAAGTGTAAGCAAGCAAAAACTGGCTGAGAGTGGCCCGATAACGGCCCCAGTATGGTCCAAGGCCCGGTGCACCCCGTATGCCGCTCCGCGGTTTTCTGGTGCCGTGGAGTCAGCCAGTAACGCATCTCGCGGTGCAGATCGAATGCCCTTGCCAACCCGGTCGGTAAATCTCACGGCAAGGATAAACGGCCAAGTTTGGGCAAAGGCAACCAATGGACGCACGATCGCTGCAATACCGTATCCTGCAATCACGAGCGGCTTACGCCGCGGCATGCGATCGGCGAAAGATCCTGAGGCGACTTTGAGCAATGCCGAGGTCGATTCGGCTAGGCCCTCTATCAGGCCCAGTGCGGCAGGCGTGGCCCCGAGGACTTGAGTCAAAAATGCCGGAAGGAGCGGGTAAATCATTTCCGAGGAGGCGTCGGTCAGCAGGCTGACAATACCAAGGGCAATCACAATCGACGGGATTTTTGCGTTTTTCATCCGAGTCGTAGGGCCATCGTAGGGGAGTTCCTTTTAGGGCAAGGCTGCCTGAATGGAGGACGCCAGGGTATTCCACGGCAGGTTGCTTTCATCGTCACTGTTTCGTGCAGCCGGCGTGCCTTCATCGCTGCGGATGCGAATTTCTTTGCGCAACGGAATGCGGGCAAGGAGTTTCAGCTGGCGTACTTTTAGAAATTCTTGAAAGGCTTCATGACCGAAAATGTGTTCCTCGTGACCACAGCCCGGACAGGTAAACCATGCCATATTTTCTACAGCACCCAGCACCGGAACGGATAGCTTTTCGAACATGGACAAAGCCTTGTGGGCATCGACCAAAGCAACATCTTGAGGCGTTGTAACGATGATAGCGCCGGCAACGGGCAGTCGCTCCGCAAAAGTCATCTGAACATCACCAGTACCAGGCGGCATGTCGACGATCAAATAGTCGAGTTCACCCCACTCAACGTCGTAAAAAAATTGCTCAAGGGCCTTGGAAACCATCGGTCCTCGCCAAATGACCGGCTGGGTCGGGTCAGTCAGAAATCCAAAAGAAACAACCTTCACACCGTGGCCTTCAAGTGGAAGTAGTTTGCTTCCCGAGGTCACCGGCATGCTGCCAGTCAAGCCAAGCAGGATTTGAGCCGACGGCCCGTAAACATCGGCATCCAGTAGACCAACCCTGTGCTCTTTGGCGAGGGCCACGGCCAGATTTGCGCTGACCGTGCTTTTTCCAACGCCACCTTTGCCCGAGGCCACAAGCACGACATGCTTAACGCCTGGTATGGCTCGACGCGCAAACCGGACCCCGAATGGACCAGTCTTGGATCGAGTTGCCGGGGGCGCAGGACGGCTTGCCGTAGGCGCATTGTCAGAACGTCGAAAATAAATGACGGGATGTACATCTAGCGGAATATGGCCTTGAGAACGGGCCTTTTCCAGTGCCGTGATGACGATCTTTTCGACGGCCATTTTTTCATTAAGATCAAGGCCTTGCGAGTCAAAGATCGCCCGAATACCGTCCATCCCGTTAAAGCATGCGGGGCTGCGTCCAGCGCCCGAAAGGGCTTCTCTGATGATGGATGTCAGTTTCTGTTCCAAAGGTGGCTGTTCCCCGAGTTTCTGGAGTCCGCCGAAATTTTGCGGAGCTCGTCGGGATTATCAGGACTTTCAGCGCGCGGCAAGGGGGTGGCGCTCTTTCCACCAACCGGAGGAAACTTCGTGGAGGTGTGAAAAATTCTCGCCCACAGAGGTCAGTGCGGGATCGGCCGTTGCCCCTAAGTTTGGTGAGAGGCTTGATATAACCCGGCGCAGGGCATCGGAGTCCCTATTTTCCAGGGTCATGACAAGATACAAACTCTGACGGTAAATCGAACCAGCCGCTGCTGCACCAAACGTCATGTACGACGCGCTAAAATCGGCAGCCGGAAAAAACGGTGCAGGTTTGATCGGAAAGGGAAATACGCCCCCTGAAGCCATCTCACCGATCCTTTGGGCCAAACCCTCCTCAAGCCACGGGGGCAGGGCCCGTCCGCCGGTCATGTTTGAATTCAAAGCATGGACCAGCTCATGGCGCAGGACCTGGGAGATAATGCCGGTACCGCCACCGGCTCGGCTACGGATTGGAATTCGCATGCGCCCGTCAAAAATCCCCTCGGCCCAGTCGGGAACGCCACCAAGAACCCACGAAAATTTTTCCGTGGGATAGAGGATCACTTCGAGCGGTGTTGCAGGTTCCTTGTAGCCATATTTTTCGGTGAACTCGTCGAGGCTGGACTCCAGAATTTGAGCAGCCTGAGCCGCGAGGCCTTCATGCTCGCCCGTCCGATAGGAAATCGTGAAGTGTGGGGTTCGTTGGACCTGTTGCAAGTCACCCTCACCCGCACGGCGACGCATCACCTCCAGGCGTTTGGCGACATCTCCAGTTGGATTCCCTTCTTCGAGGGTCTGCACGGCTTCAGAAAATCGACCATCGCTCTCGTACAAATCGGCCAGCAGCATTCGGGATTCTTGGTCTCCGGCATTGGCTTTGATGGCCTCTCGCAAATTTTCTTCAGCGCCGCCCGGTTGTCCGGATTTCTTTAAACAAAATCCCAAGCCGCGGCGGATGTCGGCCTGCATGGGCCCAGGAGAATTTAAATCTTTTGCCATTGACGCTGCACGGCGCAAGGACTCAATGGCTTTATCGCAATCGCCGGTGGCGATTGCGGCCCAACCATCGCTTGCCAAGACGACCGGAAGTTGGACGGCAAGCCAGTGGCGAAAGTCTTGGCTAATCGCCTGATTTGCAAGGATTTTCTCGATCAAGGCCAGGGCTTTGCCATAGGCACCAGTGGTGAACAAGACGCGAAGTTGCTGCGCGCTTTCAATTTCCTGTGGGTCAGAAAATCCGAAGGCATCAGCAAGATTTGCAGTGGTTGAGTTTTTCGGCGGACTTGGATTTGGGGGCATTGCTGCCGTATCGAAACTTTTTGCTGATTTCTGAATGGAGCCTTCTGGACCTCGAATACCACGCAAGATTGCGGCGCCGCCTGCAGTGATCAGGAGTGCTCCGCTGGCCATCATCATCACTTTAGAGAAGTTCATTCATCTTTCCAGAATCATGCAACGCTTTGAGGTCGGTGAACCCGCCGACAAAATGGTCGCCGATAAAAATCATGGGCACCGTCCGCCAGCCGTTGTTTTCGCTGCTAAGCCTTGCGCGCAGGTCTGGATTTTCCTCAAGGTTGATCTCGGAGAAAGGCAGGCCGAGGCCTGTCAGAAACTTTTTGGCATTGATGCAGTAGGGGCAGTAATTGGTCGTGTAAACCCGAATCTCTTTGTTGGTCGTCCGCTTATCGGAAGGCATGGTGTTGACTCCGGGATTTTTGGTGGGGGTTAGGTTTAAGTGCGGCTTGGGCGTAATGCCCTGGCCATTTCGCGGTTCGCATCCTTGGTTTTGTCGCTTTGGCGTTTATCGTGGGCTTTTTTGCCCTTTGCCATGGCGATCTCAATTTTCACGAAACCATTTTTTAAATAGACCTTGGTGGGAACGACGGTAAGGCCTTTGGTCTCGGTTTGGTGGGCGATCTTGGTGATTTCAGCTCGGGAAAGCAGCAACTTGCGTGGCTGTTTTTCCTCGTGATTCATCACATTCCCGTGGCTATAGTGACTGATCTGCACTTCCTGCAGGATGGCTTCGCCCTTGTTGTCGATCTCCACCCAACCGTCGGCGATATTGATGCGACCGGCGCGGATGGACTTGACTTCGGTGCCTTTAAGGACAATTCCTGCCTCATACTTCGCGCCCAGCTCGTACTCGTGGCCGGCCTTGCGATTGGTGACAATGATTTTTATACCTTGAACAACCATAGTGGTGGTAGAGCGTAGCCGAGTCATGGAAGCCCGGCAACCGACAAGCATGCAACCTTTACCAGAACATTTTCGCAGCCTCGGACCCACCGTTGAAAACGAGGGTCCCGGTGATCGGCTCGACCTTTTTTTGGCGCGAAAATATCCGTTTTTGACCCGCGGAGGCTGGCAACTCCGAATTTTTTCGGGCTGCCTGCGGGTCAATGGAGGCATCGTTTTCCCCGCGTATCGACTGGAACGTGGCGATCTTATAACGTTTTTCCATCCTCCTTCGGTCGAGCCAGAGGTTGATCGCGGCATCTTTGAGGTCTGGCGCGAGGGTGAGGTCATGGCGGTTTTCAAGCCAGGTAACCTACCCATGCATGAAAACGGTCCTTACCGATTCAACACGTTTACGCATCTGGTGTGGGAGGCCTTCGGTCGCGATTGGTCCGCCGTTCACCGCCTTGATCGCGAAACAAGTGGGATCGTCTTGTGCGCTGCGACGCCTGAGGCCCGCAAACGCCTTTCCGCTGATTGGGCTGCCCGTAAGGTCCATAAGGAATATCTGGCGATTGTGAATGGTGCGACTCAGCACGATGCCTGGACGGAGTGCGGTCCGATTGGGGACCTAAAGGAATCACAGATTCGCATAAAAAAATGGGTGATTCCCGATGGACTCGATGCTGAGACGGCCTTTGAAACTTTGGGGCGTGGAACCGCCCATAGCCTGTTGCGCGCGACGCCGAAAACCGGACGCACGAACCAAATTCGCATTCATGCGGCGTTTGCCGGCCACCATCTGGTTGGCGATAAGCTTTATCATCCGGATGAGAATGTTTTTCTCGATTATTTCGAGAACGGAAATACGGCCGACGTCCAAGAACGTTGCGGCTTTCACCGTTTGTGTTTGCATGCCGGCAGACTTCGGTTTGCTCATCCTCAATCGAAGGTCACAGTAGACGTTGAGGTGCCAATGCCTGCAGATATGTTAGCCCTTTGGAAAGGGCTCGGATCCGTGGCCTTGTGAGACCGTGTTTGCTCACGGTATGCCAAGTGTGACCTCTTTCGATGTGTTTCTGGATAGATCAACGATTATGATTTTGTCGGCAACAGATTGTGCCCCATCCATGTGGGTCAAGACGATGAATTTAGTGTTGGGCGAGATGCCAACTTCACCGAAATAATCGACGCCTTTTGTCGAAAACTCTTTGATCACCCGACCTTCCCCGTAGTTCACGAGAAAGACTTTTTGCCAGCGTCGGCGAACGTCATCGGTTCGTCCCTGCACCAGTGCAATTTTACGATCAAAGTTTGGCCAAACGAGGGCTTGAGTTACGTTGTTAGTGGCAGGTAGCTTGAAGCTAAAGTCACTATTTTTGGTGACCCCGGTCCACGAGCTAATTTCATTGATCAGAATGCTATTAGTGGAGGCTGAAACTTTCAGTGCCGCAAAACGACCCATGGTTTGCAGAATTTGGAATCCTTCTTTCACTTTGATTGTCTGCTGGGTTTTGGCAAGTGGCATCGAAACCGTGGTGAGCGTTCTTTTTTTAGCGTCCCAGAGGGTCTGTCTTGAAGTGAGTGGGTCGACATAAACGACGTCGTTTCCGGGTTCAACCTTACCAAGATTGCGTGACTGCATCGTGCTGGTATCGAGTTGCAAGATGTTTCGGTTAAGGGGTTCGAATAGGATCGGAGTCCGATTCGAAGGAATGCTACCGAAAAACCCCTTGCGACGAATCGAAGTAGACCCGTTGCTTGCTCCTGAAACAAGTTCAAGGTCTCCGCGTGCGCAGTTTGAAAATGCAGGGTCAGTAATTACTGCTGCCATGCTAGACGCAAATCCAGCGCTGTCCAGGGTTGCCAGGAGGTCTGCGGCCAAGGTGTTGCGTAAACCAAATTGCGGCAAAGCCAGTCCGGAACCCAGTTGGATTTCATAGACGATGAGCTTGCGTTCTGGGGCGGCGCCTTGATTTGTTTTCTTGTCGCCCTCGTTCGACTTGATCGCAGGCAGAATGATATAGGCGCGAGTGCCATCCAGTGAGAAAATAAGCTTGCGGCTGAACGGCAGGTGGAAGTCCTTGACACATGTGCTCTGAAAATCAGCGGAGTCTGTTTTGGCCGACGTTTCACGGTCGACTTTTGGCGTTTGGCTTGGACTCGGCGATGGCGAGGCTGGGGAAGATGCTGCCGGCGATGGCGATGGCGAGGCTGCGGGAGATGGCGAATTGGATTTTGCCAGCGGCGCAAGGGCGATGAAAAACATTGCGGCGACAAGGTGCCATTTATTGAACGATGGAATCACTTTGGAAGTTCCCCTTGTGCAATTGTTTTCATAATTCGGCAAAGTTCTGCTGGTTTCGGGCCTTCGGCCTCAGGTGTTCCCGCCCTAACGTATTTTGGGAAAAGGATTCGACCGCTGACCGCTGCCGTTATGTTTTTATCGTCGTGCCGCGCGATTAACGTTCCTGCCGTGATGTGCTGGAAATTCTCAAGGCCTGGCACCAGCGACACGACACCCGATTGAGGATAGGGAATGATTTCATGCCACGTATAGATCGACCGGGAGAAGGCTTGGGGAACGATTAATCCTGGCAAGTTGCTTACGTCTGCGGAGCCTGTTGCGTGGAGCGCATGCAAGGCGCTGGAGAAACCAATTTGGATTTGATCCTGGGTAAAACCGTTTTGCCCAAGTTCGATGGTGATGCCGGTGCCGCCCCTTGCATTTACATATTCATCCGAACACATTCCGTCTTGCGAAAATGAGCCTCCCCAATGGGTGACGATAGGCATTTCAGGTGAAATCATTTGAGCAAAATCGAACGATTTTCGTGTCCACGGGAAGATGAAGAACGCCGTCTCAGATGGTTCTTTTGTTTGGTGGATATCCAGCAGAAATCGGCTGCGTTCAAGAAGATTCTGTAACTCCCGCGCACGTTGGCCTTCCCGCGTCGCGTCCAAGCTGCCCATGCCAAAGCTGCGGTTTAAATCGCGGTCCAGAAAACGCCGGCCCGCAAGTGCCGCCTCGACATTGCCCAGGGCGATTCCAATTGTAGTTTTTAGGTGGATTTCCCCCGTCAGAATTTGATCTAGAATTTTTTGCAACACCGGCAGTCCGCCTACTTCGTTGCCGTGGACAATTGCCATAATGGAAAAATTTATTTTGCCGCCTGGAGCCATCGCATCCCGGACGCTGGCGACATCTGGCCCAAGGCATATCGTGTTGGGGGCACATTCAATGGATGGCAACCTTTGGCGGGCCCCTCGAATCGTCTTTTGAAAATTTTCAATGTGCTTGTCGATTTGATGTCCTGGTATTTGACTTTGGTTAGGCACTAAAAAAAGCTCCGCTATATCTCTGATCTCTGGCATGATCCGAAAAGACTTCTCGCACTTTCGCCGTGTTGGCTATTTTGTCACAAAATGCTTCCCTTGGGGGCCTTGTCGTGAACCAGTCATTTTTTCTTGTGCCGCTTTCCACAATTTTTGGCTTTAGCACTTTTCGGTTCGCCATTGCCGCTTCGTTCGCGGTGTTGGTGGTGGCTTGTGGCAATTCTGGGTGCTCTATTAATAAGAAGATGCCGCAAACCCATGACGGGGTTGCGCTTAAATCGGTCCGTGTCAGTAAATCGTCGAATCCGCCGGCGAGTTTGGCCGTGGCTCGCGTTAAGCCGGTTTGGCAAAAGAATTTTATGGAACGGGCCAAGGAACTCAAGGCCGTCGAGGCCTGGGGGCTATTTTCGGAGGGGGGCTGGGTGGACGATGGACAGACCATGGTTTTCGTCGTTCCCGAGGGCTTAGCCGAAGTCGAGGCCGTTTTTCCTGGTGGCCGTGCCGCCAGCAAACTCAAGCCTATTTCGGCGGCCGATGTGCTGCTTTTTAGGAAAAATATGGCGAGTCTCGATGGACTTGAAGATCATATAGAGGCTGTCTTTGATGCGGTACAGTATGAGCTTGTGCACTTAGTCCCGCTAGAGAGTGAGGCTCAGTTGGGTGTTAAAACCAGGATTATGATGGTGCTCCCAACGGAACACAAGGCCCCAAAACACCTGGCGTTGTTGAAGGCGATCAAAGCCATCCGGCAGGAGAGGGCAAATCAATGAAGCTTGGCGTATGCACGGGCGGCGGTGACTGCGCCGGTCTCAATGCCGTTTTGCGAAGCCTAGTTCTGACGGCTCGCACTCGCGGCGACACCGAGATCATCGGCATTGTGGAGGGCATCAATGGCCTTGCCTTCAATCCGCCTCGCCATCAGGTCCTGTATTCCCCAAATAGTGGCGGTTTAGATGAGTTTACCTTGGACAGCCTGCTGACCCTCGGTGGAACTTACTTGATGACTTCGAATGCGGGAAATCCGTTTCGAGATCCGGTTGTCGGGGCGACCTATAAAGCAGATGTCATCCGCGGCTACAAAGCACTGGGTTTGGATGGGATGATTGTCATCGGCGGCGATGGAACCCACTGCATCGCTGCAGAGCTTGCCAGTGGAGGCGTCAGGTTGATCGGGATTCCTAAGACGATTGATAACGACTACTTCGATTCAGAGATGGCGGTAGGATTTACTTCAGCCGTTAATGTTGCCGCCGAAGCCGTCATGCGGGTGAATACGTCAGGCACATCTCATGGACGCATTATGGTGGTGGAAGTCATGGGGCGGAATGCTGGCTACATCGCGTTGAATGCCGGACTTGCCGGTGGGGCGGACGCTATTTTGTTGCCTGAGCGGCCTTTTTCGCGGGACCGCCTCGCGAGGCACCTGCGGGAAACTGCTTTGACTCGCAAAAGCCATGCTCTTGTTGTGTGTGCGGAGGGGGCTCACGCTGGGGGTGAAGATCTGAATTATCGCGCCTCCGCGAGCGGAAGCCGCCACCTCGGGGGGGTTGGTGAAGCCGTCGCTAGCTTTCTGCACGATGCCCTTGATCGGGAGGCGCGCTGCACATCGTTGGGGCATACCCAGCGTGGCAGTCAGGCGGATCCAGTAGATCGGATACTGGCTGCTAGGTTTGCGACCCGAGCCATCCGGCTTGCCCATGAAAACCGGTTTGGTTCGATGGTTGTCTTGAAAAAAGGTGAGGTAGAAGTCGCCAAATACCCAAAGCCCCGAAGTCGGGGTGGGTCGGCAGCACGGTGCCTTGCCTCCTCGGATCCAACGATCATCGCGGCCGAGGATATGGGCATCTATTGCGGGGAAGTCCCCTAATTCTTTAGTCTTTTTTGATGCGCCTGCCGTGTGGGCTTTTAGCTTTCCGGCGTTTCACGCGTGCTTTCATGGCAGCGCGTTTGCGGGCGGTCTTATTGCGATTACGGGGCGGACGGTTCTTGCGCATTGGATACTCCATCAAAGCTCAAAAATACGGGCTCGTGTCTAACAAGCTTCGGGGTCTTTACACCAAGCTCCTGACTACATGCCAGTAGAATTTATAGTTTCATGCCCAAGCTTAGGAAAACATTATTGAAAGGGCCAAAGGTTTGGGCAAACAGTTGCATGGTGGTCTTTTCATCCTTCGTTTCAGTCGTACCCGAGGCGGTGATCGTCTTTTCAATGGCGAGCAGGGGCGATTCATAGAAGGTTGATTCCAACTCAAAAAACAGAGAATCGTCCAAAGCCATTCGAAATCCCAAACCCGCGCTGTGAAATAGGCCATTAACCGTCTTTTCGGTGTATCCAACCTTGTTGAATTCCGATTGGGAAGCCGACTTGTAAGAGCCACCGGCAAAGCCAAAAGGGACGGCGCTTTGGCTTAAGGGGCTGAAGTAATAGCGAACTCCGCCGCCCAAGAGTAAATCGACGCTGTTATCTGGAGCCTTTCCGCTATTGCCAGAAGAGTAACTATTAATGCCAATGCCACCTGTGGCGAACCAACTCATCGTTTGGCTCAAGGTGTCGTGATAGCGGCCTGTGACGCCGAACGCCGATTTGGAGCCTGAATCTACCCCATCCGACTTGCTCTTTTGTGAGCTGAACAGCAACGTGCCAAGGGTGGCCTCGGTGGCGAAGGCGGAGTTAGCGGTAAACCCAAGTACACCCAGTGAAATTGCGATGTGGCTAAAAAGGCTGATTAATAAGCTGCCAGAAAATTTGCGACTGGACATTGCGTGTTCCCCTTCAAGATATCTTGATCTTGGGCGAGATACTACAAGCTGATCGGCGGACTTGTCACGACAAAGAATGAGTAGCCAGGGACCTGTTCTTGGCATTTTGCCGTGACCTTGGCTTTGTAGGTGCCGGTTGAATTGAAGGCATTTTCGGGAAGGACAAGGGTGTCTTCCGTTCCAGCAATAGAAAGCGACGTATAAACCGGCTTGTTATTGGCATCAAAGACGGCAACGGACCACGTGTAGGCTGTGATCGTCCCAAATGGATTGCCAACCCGGTTGATCGTGCGGGTCACAGCGTCCCATACAGGTGTGCTCAGAGCGTTTAAAGTCAATGGTGGTGCCGTGACCGGATACTTGCTTCCGGTGATCGGTTGATCCGTTGGATTGGTTTCTCCGTCAATGCGACGCGGCTCAAACAAAATAACCTCGAAGCCTCTCAAACGGGTCGGACTTCCGAGCGTGATGCGTCGGCCAAAAATGCCATCGCCGACAAGGCCGTCGTCGCTGGCCCCATCATCAAGCAGAGTTTGATCCCATGCCACACTGCTGCTGCCCGAGGTCGTTGTCGCGCCGCTGATAATAGTGCTGGATCCAAGGATTTTGATATCTTGGGCGACCAGATGCGGTTTTAATTTTGCACTGAAAACAATTTGCACGGTTTCCGTGCCGCTGCTGTTTGAGGATAATTCGTATTGCACGGCCGCATACTCAAGGCCCTCGCTAAAGAAATTAGGGCCAACTCCTTCGGCGGAATCGATTTTAGAGTTTTTATTGATGTCGGATTCGAAGATATCCAACGTGTTATTGGCATTCCGGTCGGGATTGAACACAGTAGGAAGGCCATTGGGGTCTGTGGCAGTCATCGATCCGCTATCGATTAAACCGTAACCTGAACTTCCATATGCGGAATTGGGAACACCGTCACCACGGTCGCTGTTGATGGCTTCATCAATCGGAACAATTCCGTCGAAGGATCCAAAAATTATGATCGGTCCGCGTTCAAATAGGGGTGGAAGTTGATCAGGAACGCCGGTGAAATACTGGTTGATGACGGTGGCAGAAATTGTCGGAAGCGAAAGGGTAGACCTTAGCAGGTTGTCGGGAGACAGCAGGATCATCGTGTGCGCACGATCTTCGCGGACGTGAGTCAGGGCAAATATTCCGCTGGCGTCAATTATGGCGCTGCGGACAATCTGAGTCCCTTTGTCCAGCATCAGCATGGTCCAGTTGGACATGTCGGATTGGCGGCCGGTGCTGCTTTTGATTGAGCCGGATATATTTTTAAGGGCGAAACTTTCGTCAGACTTTGATCCACTTGGACTGCATCGAATTAGCGCAATAAAGCTGGCCAGAATCGCTATGCCGCAGATTGAGTTGGTAAATCTAAGTGGCTTCAAAATGGTTTTAAACCTTGTCTTTTGAGTCCTTGATGTCTTTGACTGGTTCGCGCAGATTTTTTGGCGGAGTGACCAAGACCTTGTCGACCCGGTGTCCGTCCATGTCCATGACCTCAAAGCGCCAACCTTGCCATAATACCACGTCCGTCTCGCGCGGGATTCGTCCCACCGACATCATGATCATGCCGCCCAAGGTCTGATAGCCGCCATCCTTCTCGTGGGGCATTGTAGATAGGTTGAACAGGTCCTTCATATCTTGAATCCCGATCATCCCCTCGACCAGCCACGTGCCGTCTTTGCGTTTTACGGCAGACCTCTCATTTTTGGCTTCGTCATCGGGAATATCGCCGACAATGGCCTCAAGAACGTCGATAAGAGTGATGATGCCAGCGGTTCCCCCGTATTCATCGATCACGATGGCGAGGTGTTTTCCCGAAGATTTGAACATCTCCAGAACCTTCAGTGATGGCGTCGATTCCATTACAAACAGTGGATCGAGGACCATCTTCCGCAGTTCAGGGCGATTTCCCGTGGCCAGGACCTGCCACAGCTGCTTCACGGAGATCAGCCCAGTGACCTGATCAGGATTGGTTTCATAGACTGGAAAATAAGAGTGCGGGCTGGCCATCATCTTGCGCATGCTGTCGTCAAACGAGTCGGCGAGATCCAGCATCACGATCTTGAGGCGCGGCGTCATGAGCTCGTCGACCCGACGGTCGCCCATCCGCAGGGCTCGTTTCATGATCGACTCTTCCTCTTTTTGGAAGACTCCGGATGCGGCTCCTTGCTCTATCATCAGCTTAACTTCTTCTTCTGTAACCTCGTTGCGATCGACCGCGGTGACGCCAAGGAATTTCAGGATGCCGTCCGTTGCAAAGCTGAGCATGCGGACGACCGGGTTCGTGAGTTTCGCAAGAAACCGCAGAGGGTAGGCAAAGGTGACGGCGATCCGCTCCGGGTTGTTGAGGCCCATCCGTTTGGGAACCAGTTCACCGATGACCAACGAGAGAAAGGTAATGGAAACCACGACCACTCCGAAGGCCATGGGGTCAGCGTAGCGCGCGAATATTGTTCCAGGATTCGCCTCCAGTTTGATCATGGCGGCCAATTCTTCAGACATGGTGGCACCACCAAAGGCCCCCGCAAGAACTCCGATTAGGGTGATGCCAATCTGGACGCTGGCCAGAAATGAAGTCGGGGTGCTGGCGAGCTGCAGGGCCACCTTGGCCCGGGCATTACCGTGTTGCGACATTTGGTTGAGGCGGGTTTTGCGGGCTGAAATGACGGCAATCTCTGCCATGGTTAATAGGCCATTGCAGGCGGTCAGTAGCAAGACGATCAAGGCTTCAAAAATCAGGGAAGCCAATTCAACTCCGGGGTTTTTTGTGAATGAAATCCTGGGCCGATCATAGAGCTGCTAGTGCTTCCGGATCAACCCTTCAAATTTATTCTTCATTCGGCGGACTGTTTTGCCGCATGCAGAATTAAGTCCGGCTCGGGAGCTTGGGACTTGGTTTCAATGAAATCGCCGTAGAAAAGCTCCCATCGGACAGGGAATTGTTTTGATTCCCATAGTTTTTCCCGCCAGATCGTATGGGGGCCAGCATGACGGGTGTGGGGGAACAACCAAGGATGACCCAAGGCCAGCTCCAAGGCTTCGGCATTTTCAGAAAAACTGGCGATGTGTAGCGGTCGCAATCTGTCGCCTCGGGCTGCAGCGGCTTCGTACGCGTTGACCAGGGCCATGGCGTTGAAGGCGGCTCCCATGCCGACATCCCAAATTACGAGGGGTACCTCTTCCCCGAGATCCTGAGCGGCGAGAAGGTGGAGGGTTTTCGGCACCTCGACATAAAGGCGGTGGGCCTCTTTGTCCGGAGCGTTTACCGCGTGCACGAACTCGCCGGAGGCGGTGTCGCGGATTGCAGACCCAAAAATGCCTGGTTCGGCGGTTTCGATGTTTTGGACAATTTCGAAACGACCGACTTGGAGGGGCGCAGGGCGAGTTTTCTTATGTGGTGGTTTGCGTTTTGGCGGGTCTCCGCCATCGCTCTGCCCTAATTTTTCACGATGCGCGCGGTAAAAATCCAGGAAGGTGTCATTCTTGATGGTTTCGCGCATTCCGGCCATCAGCTTCATGTAGAAAGTCAGGTTGTGCGTCGCCAGAAGTTGCCAGGCGAGGGGCTCCTTGACCTTCTGAAGGTGGTGTAAATAGGCGATGCTGTACTTGCGGCAAACGGCGCAAGCGCAACTTGGGTCCAGGGAACCCTCATCAAGGCGGTAACGACCGCGGCGCAAGTCGATCTTGCCGTTCCAGGTGAATACGACGCCTTGTTGCGCTAATGCTGTTGGCAAAATGCAGTCGAACATGTCGACACCACGGTGCACGGCTTCCAGTAGATCGCGTGGGGTTCCGACGCCCATGAGATAGCGCGGTAGGTGGTCTGGTAAAAGCTCCGTCACCAATTCGGTCGAATCCTCGCGTTCGGCGGAAGTTTCACCGACGGCGAGGCCTCCGATGGCAAATCCATCGAAGGGCATTTCCCGCAAGGTCTGAGCGCTTTCACGCCGCAAATCCGGATAACAGGCGCCTTGAACGATGGCAAACATGGATTGGGGGGATTCGCCTCGTGCGGCCAGAGAACGCGCTGCCCAGCGGTGGGTGCGTTCCATGGCGGCGCGGGCCATGTCATGGGGTGAGGTGCTCGGAATGCATTCATCGAGCACCATCATGATGTCGCTGCCGATGGTTTTTTGCATTCCGATGCTGAGTTCCGGGGTCAAGAGGATTTCGCGCTTGTCGGTATAGGCCCGGAAACGGGCGCCTTCCTCCGTCATGTTTCGAGCATTGGGCAGGCTAAAAATCTGAAAACCACCGGAATCCGTCAGCACGGATTTTGGCCATCCCATGAAACGGTGGATGTCTCCAAACTTCTGAAATAGTTCCGGACCTGGCCTAAGCATCAGGTGAAAGGTGTTCGCTAGGAGCACTTGTGCCCCAATTTCTTCAACCACATCGAGTGGTTGTGTGCGAACGGTGGCAAAGGTTCCGACCGGCATAAAGATCGGTGTCGTAACCTCGTTGTGCAAGGTTTTGAACCGGGTCAGCCGGGCACGGGACCCGGAGGCCACACGCAGGAGCTCAAAATTAAGCCTTTTAGACGTCGTCATGGCGCCGGAAGTAACACAAAGTTAGCTCTTGAGCCAGCCCCGCCAGCGAAACAACACGAGCAGTACGACAACAATTAAACCCATGAGCCCCAAGGCAAACGGATAACCGTAGTACCAAGCAAGTTCGGGCATGTTCCAGGGCGACTTTTCCGTGTGAAAATTCATTCCGTAAATTCCAGCGATCAGATTTAGGGGCATGAACAGGGTCGAAATCACCGTCAAAGTCCGCATGATGTCGTTCAGGCGGTAGCTGACGCTCGACAGGTAGATCTCCATCATGCTTGAAACCAGGTCTCGGTATGATTCCAGTGCGTCGATGATTTGCACGGTGTGATCATAGCAGTCGCGAAAATAAAATCTGGTGTTGGCCTCAACCAAAGTTGATTGATCCCGGTACATGATGGCAAGAGCATCTCGTAGTGGCCATATGGCGCGACGGATCAGCAAAAGCTCTTGCCGCATCGCATAGATTTTTTGAACAGTATCTTTTTGGCCTCGAGTCATAATGTCGGTTTCAAGGGTCTCTAGGCGATCTGCAATATATTCAATGTGCGGGAAAAAATCGTCAATTACAGCATCGAGAATCGCCGAGGCCAGGTAATCGGCTCCATGCTCGTACAAAGATGTTTTTCCACCACGAACGCGTGCACGGATTGGATCAAAACAGTCGCCCTTGTGTTCTTGAATTCCGATAACAAAACCGGCGCCGAAAAAGAGACTGAATTGTTCTAGCTCGGTTTCTTTGCGCTGTGTATCAGCCATGCGGGTGGCGATGTAATAGTAGTGGGTATAGTCCTCAATTTTAGGGCGCTGATAAAGATTGGTAGCGTCCTCCAGGGCCAAGGCATGGAGGTTGAAAATTTTTCCAATGCGTTTGAGGCGTTCAACGTCCGTCAACCCGATGATATTAATCCAGACCACTTTGTACTGGCTCATCAACTCTAAAATTTTCGATTCATCAGGATCCCGTAATTCAACGTGACCGGAAGGCCCGTAGGCAAGAATTTCGACGGTGGTCGGCGTGGGTGTTTGAACGCCGCGAATCGTGCCGGCCGGAGTTCCCCGAGGTGGGCGCTGGCGCTTTGAGCGTAAGCGGCGGATGGCGCTAGTCAGGTTCATCGTGCGAGTTTCCTGAGGGTTTTATTGGTTCCTTAAAATTCCGGCAAATCACCGTAACGATTGATCTTTATAATACCAAATCTCCGTTGAGTTGTCCCAATAGGAGGTTTTTTTGTCTAAAGGCTGCGGGAACTTGGCCGATGCATCCTTGTAATTGTCATAGAGGAAAAATTTTGTGCTTCGACCAACTTCATTTTTGAACGGCTTTGTCGCCCCTGCGGGGATGCGGAACTATGCCGGCATTTTGACGCTTTGCTATCTGGTACCCGCGTGCGGTGTTTCTGTTCCTGAGGAAGAAATTTACGTGGTTAGTTCTTCCTCAGATCTTCAAGTAAATCCGAATTCATTTAACGACGATAGCGCGGTTCGGCCTGATTTGAACTTGATTCTAGCCAAGGTTTCTCCGTTTTCGTCGTCTCCAGCAGATGAGCTTGATACCAAGTTTTTGCTCGGTTTGTCTGATTGCCATTGTTCACAGGAAAAATTCGCCAGCAAGTATATGGCAAACCTCGTAACCCGAGGCGGTCCAATGCCGCAACTTTTGATGCCAATGGTGCGCGAGGGCGTTGCTGCTGACCCTAAGGTTCAGAGGCTTTTACGGATGCCGCCCGCCTATCGTTCCATTTTGGACGGACTCGTCAGCGTTGATAACGTGATTAAAAAACAAGTGAAGGCAACTGTCGGTGGAAAAGTCTCAGCAGCATTGAATGGCGGATCGACCATCGCCGATCGATACGATTTCCGGTTTGACGGTTTTGCGGCTGCTGGCCTTGGTCCGATGACGGCTCCGCAAACGTTCTCAATCGGTGATCAGGCAACGCGCTGGAATTATATTCTAGGTATGGATGCAATGTGGTTAGGAAAGCCATCTTTGGATGGTGTGGATCATGGCCTTCAGCTTTTGAACACGGCCCTTGTTCTGTCGGAATGGTCCTATTTGTACGGATTGGATGTGGCTTCAAAAAACGGGCTGCCTTATGGCGGACTGACTTTTCAACCGGAGCAAAACAGCCCAGACAATATGTTTGGTCTAACGATGACCCCGTTTGATCCGCGCAAAGATTTAACCGGTATGCGATTTGTTACCGGTGCGTACACGATTGAATATCCTGCCGTGGATTCGCTGGAGATGGCGACGGAAGTGCAAGAAGGTTGGCGGCATGGGACGGGGGTGGTCAATTTAGATGAACAGTCTTTAGTTTGGCGTGCTGCGGCGCGCGCCATGGCTCGATTGCGGCCGGCCGCTCGCGTCGCGACGACGGGGCTCTATGCCAAGGGCACCGGGATTTTTCCTGACGACGCCCACACGGCATCGTTGTTGTTCTTGCCTGGGATGGACTTGCTGTTGGACGGACCTTTTTTCAGTACGTTGGCCCAATCGGTGCGCGAGAAAGCAAATTTCAATCGTCGCAAGGATGGAACATTTGATCCAGCTGGGTATCCCGATGTGCGTGAGCCACTCTTTAATGAGGCTCGGGTTGTGGCGTTAGCGCGCCTTTCATCGGCACTATCAGAATGGATTGGGCAGGTGGCAAACCTAGATGACTTAGAAATCGACGAGGCTACGGCATCGCGGTTGAAGGTTGCGCATAAGAGACTTCGGGATCCGGTGCGTTTAGCCCTTGTCGTCATGATGAGAGAGCTCCCGGCGGACCTTGGCGGAATCGGTCAATCGCGAGACCTTTCGGGCCGCGCTGGAATGTCATCCGGCGGAGCGGCGGAAGTGCTTTTTCACGTCGCCCGTACTTTACTTGTTGGGCTGGATAGTCAGTTTTTGAGGAGCAGGGCCTTGGCCCTAATGGATCATTTTGCAGTGAATTATCTGTTGCCGATATGGCGCGATCCGTCCCGTCGGGCCGAAATTTCTCCTGCCGATGTGATTTGGATCCATAATGCATTGGCGACCTTTGAAGTCATCGAAGGAAGTGTCGAACGATTCCCGTGGTTGCCTCAGGTGCGTTCCGTATTTGCCAAAGCGATCGAGGACTGGAACAATAGGCTCTAATGAGCCACTTAAAATTCAGTTTTTCATCAATATTTTTTGCGCTGCCTGCCCAAGCGTGCTTGGGCCTTTGGTTTCTGATTTTTTTTAGCGGAACCGCTTCTTCGCAGATTGGTTTGCTCCCTAAAGGCGTCGGAATTATCAACTACACGTCCCGCGGTTACTATTCTCAAACGAATCAGTACGGCGATACGATGAACTCGCGCACTGGTCTTGGTCACAACTTTGATGCGCGATTTACTGGTCAGACGATGATGGCTGGCTTAAATGGCCCTGAACTAAAACTTTTGGCCGAGACCCTGCAGCGGTACGATCAAACGTCTGCAGCGGGCGGACCAGCGTTGCTTGCCGGGATCGACCTTGGCACCCTACATGGCGATGTAACGGCCCGGGTGAAGGCGGAAATTTTTTCTTTGGCTTATGGTGTTGCGCCGTGGCTTACCGTTTTTGCGGCAGTACCGCGTGTAACTCTGGAAACCCGAACCACGCTGCGCTTCGATCGGGATCCTGGTGGCAGTGCTGACGCAATTCGTACTGCCCTTGGCGATTTTGCCTTTCAAGATTTACAGGATGGATTACAGCGAGCCGCCAACATGGGTGTGGCTGACGTGCAGCAGAATTTTGAGAGCCTCAAATATGATCCAGTTGATTATTGGTCCAACCGCGCCATCGGTGATTGGAGGTTTGGTGCCCAGACCGCATCTGGCGCAGCAGGACCAGATGAGTTCGGTGGGGCTGGTTTTTACCGGGCACTCGTCGTGCTGCCGACCGGCCGTCAGGACGATCCCGATGCTTTTACGGATATTCCAACCAGTGCCGGCTATCGTGGTATAAATTTCAACACGCAGCAGGTTTACAAGCACGAAAGCCGGATCTATGCCGGCGGAAGCCTGGAATATCAGTATAATCTTGACGCTAAAGTCCGGCGTCGCATTCCTATCGGTGATGAACGGGCCATTGATCCGGAGCGCACGCGGGATGTGAGAATAAATCCAGGCGACGACGTCGAGGTGGCGTTGATGGCAGGATACGCGGGGGATACGCTCAATGCATCTCTACGGCTTGCCGACAAGCGACACTATAATGACAAATATTCTGGTAGCCTTGAAGGAAATTACGTTCTGGTCGGTGACGAAAGTGATACTCGACTTGGGTATGCACAAGTGGGCGTTGGTTTTACGACGACCAATTTGTTTAAACGTGGGAAATTTGTTTATCCAATGATGATCGATATTGGATACAACCATCCACTATATGGAATTCACACAACCGACGAACGTTTTTATTCGGTCGCGATCACAGGATTTTTTGGCAGTGCCAGTAGGAGCCACGGGACAGAACAACCCGGGACGGTAGGTCCCGGTTCAGTTAGTAATGAAACGAAAGCTTCTTCTCTGCTCCGACCCCTGAAACGCTAATCTTTACAGCGCCACCTTTAGCCAGCTTGCCGAACAAGACTTCATCAGCCAAAGGCTTTGCAATCTCGTTTTGAATCAATCGTGCAAGTGGCCTTGCGCCAAAAGAGGGGTCGAAACCCTTGTCCGCTAAATATTCTCGGGCTAAATCGTCGATCGTAACTTCGATTTTTTTTGCAGCCAATTTCGCGATAATATCTTTGGTAAATTTGTCGACCACAGACAGAATTACCAGACGTGGCAGCGACTGAAAGTAGATGACGGAGTCAAGTCGGTTTCTGAATTCTGGAGCGAAGGCATTTTTGATGGCTTCCAGATCGCCCTTTTCATTGGGAGCCATGCCTGGGGTCCGTGTAAATCCAATCGAACCATGCATCATTTCCCGTGCACCAGCATTGGTCGTCATGATGATGATGGTGTTCCTGAAATCAGTCTGTCGTCCGTTGTTGTCGGTCAGTGTGCCGTGATCCATGACCTGAAGTAAAATATTCTGCAGGTCGCCGTGTGCCTTTTCGATCTCGTCGAAGAGCAGCACGGCGTGAGGATTCTTGTTGACGGCATCCGTCAGCAGGCCACCTTGATCAAATCCGACATATCCGGGAGGAGCGCCAATTAGACGCGATACGGTATGCCGCTCCATATACTCGCTCATGTCGAAACGGATGAATTCGATTCCCATAATGGAAGCCAGTTGCTTGGCGACCTCTGTTTTCCCAACACCGGTGGGCCCGGCAAAAAGAAAGCTACCGATTGGTTTCTCTTCGGAGCCTAGGCCAGATCGGGACAGTTTAATTGCGGAAGCCAGCGCGTCAATGGCATCATTTTGACCGAACACCACTGATTTAAGGCGGTGGTCTAGGTCTTTCAACGCAGATTTATCGGAATTGGAAACTTTCTGGGGTGGAATGCGCGCCATTTTAGCGATGACACCCTGGACATCATCCAAGGTGATTGTGCGGATCTTTATGGTTTTGGATGAATCCCGCGATAGGGAAGCCGCTGATCCAGCTTCATCAATCACATCGATCGCCTTGTCTGGCAGCTTTTTATCTCGCAGGTAACGGGCAGAAAGTTCCACAGCTCCGCGGATGGCATCCGGCGAGTACTTAACCTTATGGTGCTCCTCATAACGGGATTTTAGACCCTTCAAAATTGAAATCGTGTCTTCAATAGAGGGCTCGTCGATGTCGATTTTTTGAAATCGGCGAACAAGTGCGTGGTCGGTTTCAAAATGACTTCGGAACTCTTTGAATGTCGTCGAACCAATGCACCTCAAGGTGCCGTTTGCCAACGAGGGCTTTAAGAGATTCGACGCGTCAAGGGTACCGCCACTGACTGAGCCGGCACCGATTACCGTATGGATTTCGTCGATAAAAAGGATCGCGTTCTTTTTTTTCTTGATCGCTGCAAGTAGGCCTTTGAGCCGTTGTTCGAAATCTCCGCGGAATCGGGAGCCGGCCAGAAGCGAGCCCATATCCAACGAGTAGATCGTCGCGCCCTTGAGCGGTGTGGGAATATTGTCTTCTGTGATGCGCAGGGCCAGACCTTCGGCAATAGCGGTTTTGCCAACGCCGGCATCGCCGACCAAAAGGGGATTATTTTTGCGCCGTCGACAGAGCACCTGCACGGTTCGTTCGATTTCAGCGTTCCGACCGATCAAGGGATCGATATGCCCCTCGCGCGCACGCGCGCACAGATCGACCGCATAGAGAGCCAGTGGGTCCCGTCCGCTCTGGCGTTCCGTTGGGCCAGATTCCGATTCGTCTTCGTCATCGCGTGGCTGTGGATCAGGCCGCTCACCATCGCCAATACGGGCTATCGGTTGCTCCGGTCCAGCGATGCCGGTGGGGTCACTTGCTGATTCAGAACCCTCGCCAGATTTCGCAATTCCGTGAGAAATATAATTGATGACATCAAACCTGCTGATGTGTTGCTGTTGAAGGAAATAAACAGCAAAAGAATCGCGTTCTGAGAAAAGGGCCACGAGAAGGTTTTCACCCTTGATTTTATCTTTTCCAGCCGCCCTTACATGTTGGGCTGCGCGCTGAATGACCCTTTGAAAGCCGATTGTTGGCTGAGGCATCTGACCGGGGCGCAAGGTGCCAGTAGGGATATGCTCATCAAAAAACTCCTCGAGCTTTTGGCGCGTGTAATCCACGGACCCACCGCAGGCTCTCAGGGCCTTGATGGCGGTATCATTTTGAAGGAGAGCAAACAGCACATGCTCAACCGTCACGTATTCATGGCCGCGCCTAGCGGCCTCGCTAACGGCAAGGTTCAGGCTGACTTCAAGTTCATGGCTGATCATAAGCCCTCCAGTCCAGTCTTTTGCTCCCAGACTTTGTTCTCAATGCAATCTACACGCCGTTCGATAAACCCGCCTCAATAGATCTGCTCCCCTACACCCGTTCCATGGTGCATTGGAGGGGATGTTCGTTCTCGCGAGCGCATTCCATGACCAAGGCAACTTTGGTTTCTGCGATCTCGCACGGATAGGCACCGCAGACCCCAACACCCTTGGTGTGAACGTTGATCATGATCTCCGTGGCGACTGCGCGTTCCTTATTAAAAAAAGTTTCCAGGACCATGACAACAAACTCCATGGGAGTGTAATCGTCATTGTGCAAGAGGACGCGATACAGGTGCGGCACTCGAATCTGTACGGCACGCTCGGTGATGACCGAGGTCCCTGACCGGTGGTCTTCGTTCCCGTCGGTCTGATTGATGATGGGCAGGCTTTTACTCATGAAACCCCTTCAAAACGTAAATCACGTTCTTTTAACATTGGGTCTGACAGGCCGTATGTCAACCCCCCAAGTTTTATCGGCAAAAACCGGGATTTTTTGCAGTGGATTGACGAATCTTAAACATGGGTGGTAAGTACCCGAAAGGAATAATCATTTGAATCATCTCATGTTCTTCTTTAGGCGGAGGTGGCGGAAATTGAAAGATCTAGTTGCGAATCTACGGTTTCCGGAGTCCGCGGCGCTGTTCCTGTTTTGTCGTGAGATGCTGGCCATGCGTCATGGCACGACACGTATCTTGGATCAGGATATTGGCGGACTGCTTCATCTGGATCCAGCGGACTCGAGCCACTGGAAAAAAGGGAAAAAACACATCCGTTCTGTTCAGGCGATCGAGGCAATTGCATCGCAATTAAAATGCGATCCTGCTTTGGTTGCAGCCGTGGCAACTGGCGAGATGGATGAGGCCGAGGCGGTATTGGAGGCCCGGGGGCACGGCGCCTTTGAAGTGAACCAAGCTTTCGTAGAAACTTTTTTTCGCGAAATGCAGAGGCATCATAGCAGTCAATGGAGTCGCGATCGTGAGCGAATCATTATTGAAGCGTCTGTTATCGACAAACCAGCGATGGCGAAAATAGTGGCCACAATTCACGGCCGTATTGGCTGTTTTGAGGCGCCGGTGTTTATGCCGGAAATTTCAAAATTGTTTCCGGTCGTGGCTTTTGAAAATATTCCTGCGGCACGGACCATGCGACCATATTATCGTTTTGAAATGGCCAGACAGGTTGGGCGATTTGTGCTGGCGGGAGCATCACAATACCAGCCACAAGGGCGCGGCAGTTTGCCGTCATCTGTATTGGATCATGTTCGTCAAGTCGAAGAGAACATGTTTGCTATGGAGTTGCTTGCACCTTTCCAAATGGTTCGGGCAGAAATGATTCGTGCTGATGTCAAACTCAATTTTGTTAATCAGTTAGCGGATGTTTTCTGGTTGTCCCGGTCGATCATGAACCGGCGCATCAAAGACGTTCTTTTGGCGAGCAGCTAAGAACTTTGTCGTTTAGCCTCCGTGGGGCAGAGGCTTGTATTGGACTGGTTTGCCTTTCTGAAGCTCAGTTTCAGATTGCATGGGTTTTCCGTTCGGCAATGAATTCCATTGCTCTGCTTTTAGTTCCTTCGGGTTCAATGACGGGTTTTTAAGCGTCGCTTGTTCTGGGTCCATTTCTCGTTTGCGACACTTTTCAATTTTGTAGAGTTTTGAATAAAACGATACGATTTTGCCCTCCAATCCACGGCAGGCTTCGTCAATCGGAATGATGTCAATAGGCTTGCTATGGTCGTATTGCCGGATGAACTCAACATCGATGGTGGATGGGATTTCAGGTCCTATTTGAAGTAAATCAAATTCGGCCTCGGAAAGAGAGATGATGTTTGCGCCGAGGCCAGATTTTCGGCCGATTTTTTTCTGCCAGGCCGTAAACGTTTCCCAGTCTGGAAATACCCTCTTTTTACACTTTTGAACGAGGTAAATGTCAACAAATGAGAAGGTTACAAATTTGCCTTCAAGTTGCTTGCAACCCAGTCGTCGTTTCTCGTTCCTATCTGCAATCGGGTCACCGGCTGAAAGCGCGGCAATAATATCTGACTCAACTTCGGTGACGTTAACAGAGCCACGCATGATTTGAGTCATGGTTGCAGGATCTTGAATAAGGCGTCTTTTGCATTTTTCGACATGGAAAATTTCGCTGTAATAGCTGATGTATTTGCCATCGAATTTCGCGCAGGCATTTTTACGTTCGGCGGCATTAATTGGGCGCAGTTTTGCTGGTTCTGAACGAGGAACCCTGATGATGGAGTCGTCGTTTTCGTCCGACGGGATCTGCTTGGTGGTCGTTTTTCCTGCCGCTCCTCCGCCCCTGTCAGTTCCAGGCATTGAAGGTGTGGTCCGTGATTCTGGAAAATCTCCGGCTTGTGGAGGCTGATATTCCGGCTCCGGTGGTTCAGGGGGCGGTGGCGGGTCGACTTGTGCCTCTTGGGGCATATCTTGTGCCAGGGCCACCGTTGGTTTCGTCCATATGGATGCCGTTGCAACCATCGTCAGGATAAGGGAACCCGAGGCCACGGCGAGCCGCAGACGGTGTCCCAAAATGTAAAAGCCCGTTTCCACAAACATTATTGTCGCGGAAACGGGCTACTTTTACAACGCATGGCTTCAATGGGCGCGGTGTAACTTTTTACGTTTGTGTTTGGAAGCCTTGTGTTTGGAGGCCTTGTGTTTTGAAAGCCTATGCTTTTTCGACTTGGTAATTTTGCATGAGGCACCTGACTTTACGGTGACATGCCGAGCAATTTTCGAATGACTCACAGCCGGAGCGCTATGGGTGACATATGAGGACGTGTTCGTTTTTTGAGCATGGTAGACGGATTCGACGCGCCTTCCAGAGTCGCTGCCGCTAATGGCGCTCCATGTTAGATAACCGGCGCCGCCAATGCCCAGGGCAGCCAGTGATCCAATCACTCCGGTTAAAATCATTTTTCTGGTTTTCGTTGCCGATCTTTTTCTGGTCGCCATAAAATCTCCTGCTTTCTGCTTGAACCACCGCTTTTTCAACTCAACATCAACTCTTTTGGAAACGCCCACGATCAGAAACTCCTCACCCAAGGACTTTGTCCGAGGGGTGTCTTAAGGGAAGAGCATCGGGCGGGACATCTCCCGCCCACTTTCCCATTGAGCAAGCCTTGAGCCAACGGACTGAGGGCGTTGAGGGTTGCTGAGGATGGGGGGGTAATCTTAATGGTTTATAGTAATAAATACGGGTACTTAATGTATTTATTTGGGATCAATAAGTTGGCTGTTGTTTCAGTTTTTGATGCATAGATTAAGGTGGCACTGGCAGAAGCAGGTGGCATGTGTCTAACAAATTGACAGGTTGGCGATGGCGGCAGCTTGGTTTAAGAACTTCCTCGACGAAGTTTCTTGCCACTGTGGAACGCCATCTTTGATCTGGGTATTTTATGAATGCAGCCTCACATTTCGTTAACTTGCGTTCTTTTCTTGATGCCCTCCGGGTTCGTGGTGATCTGGTTGAGATAGATGTCGAAGTTGATGCTTGCTTGGAAATTCCAGAAATCCACCGGCGTGTGATTGCGGCCGGTGGTCCCGCATTGTTGTTTAAAAACGTCAAAGGAAAAAAATTTCCACTCGTGTGCAATATGTTTGGCAGTCGCCAGCGCGTGGATCTCGCTTTTGGTGAAGAAGCTAAAGATTTCGTACGCCGCATAGCGGCATTGCCGGAAGAACTTTTGCCTCCGTCTATCCGGAAACTGTGGGGGTTGCGCGACCTTGGCCTACGTGCGGCAAAAATTGGCTTTAAGAATACTTCGCGTGCTCCGGTTCTTGCCCACCAGATCCCAGGTGCTGATTTGACCCAGCTTCCGGCAACGACGAGTTGGCAGAAAGACGGCGGTCCTTTTTTGACTCTTCCACTCGTTCATACGCGAGGCCCAGCGGGGCCTGGCTGCTTGGGCGGAAAACCGGAAAACCTTGGTATGTACCGCGTTCAGATTTTTGAATCGGGCGAAGCCGGAATGCATTTTCAGATTGGCAAGGGCGGGGGATTTCACCTTCACGAGGCTGAGCGCATTGGCAAGGCATTGCCCGTTAATATTTACCTGGGTGGCCCGCCGGCGATGATGCTTTCCGCCATTGCCCCCCTTCCAGAGAATGTCCCTGAATTGTTGCTGGCGTCCTTACTCCAAAATTCCAAACTGCGTCGCTGTAAGCTTCCAGTCCAGCCAGAGATCACAGGTGTGGCGGAGGCCGAATTTTGTTTGGCTGGATATGTTCCCCCAGGTGTTCGTCGTCCAGAAGGCCCATTCGGTGATCATTATGGTTATTACTCTTTGGTCCATGATTTTCCGGTTTTTCGTCCCAAAGCGATTTATCATCGGGATGGGGCCATTTTTCCCTGCACTGTTGTTGGAAAACCGCGCCAGGAAGATTTCTACCTGGGCGATTATTTGACGGAGCTGCTGTCGCCACTTTTTCCGGTGGTGATGCCGGCGGTGCGTGATTTATGGAGCTATGGCGAAGCAGGCTATCATGCACTGGCCTCCGCCGTGATTCGTGAGCGTTATGGCCGAGAATCCTTGTCCTCTGTTTTTCGTATTCTTGGCGAAGGCCAATTGGCTCTGACTAAATTTCTATTTGCGGTCGACAAGCCAATACCATTGCGGGATTTTTCCAAGGTCCTCATCCATGTGCTTGAACGAGTCGACTGGCGCAGGGATCTTCTAATCTTCTCTGAAACATCGATGGATACTTTAGATTATGCAGGGCCAGAATTAAACAAAGGCAGCAAGGGCGTAATCCTTGGCCTCGGCGAGGCCATTCGAAAATTGCCCGGGGAATGGCACGGAACAGTCTCGGATAACCGGATTCGCGACGTTCGGGTATTTTGTCCGGGATGTCTGGTGGTGGAAGTTCCTGACTATAAAAACGCCCCAGATATTGGGGCTGCGATCTCTGCATTACCTGAATTTAAAGACTGGCCGTTGATTGTTGCTGTCGACAATGCAGTCCGCGCAACGCGCAATGAGCCTAGTTTTATATGGACGGCATTCACTCGGTTTAATCCACAAACCGATTTATATGCAGCTAAGACTAATCTTGGGCGCAATCGGGTCGAATACCAAGGGCCGGTGCTGCTCGACGCACGGATGAAACCTTGGTATCCCGAAGAACTTTTTTGCGACGAAAAAACGTCGAAGAAAGTCGACCGGCGCTGGTCCGAGTATTTTCCAGGGGGTAAAGTGGTCATGGGCGACAGCACCGAGGCCGACTTGGCCAAGTGGTGATGCCGCGCCTAGCTAAACCTGTTCAATTCCTGCGAGTTGCCAGCCAGCGGTTCCCGGAGCTTTTACGAACGTCCAGTTTTCTTCAAATTTAACCGGCACCGAATCGCTTCCCGCAACGAGTTGGCCTGTCTGTTCATGGGTTGTGTAATCTAAAAGGTTCGCGGTAAATCTAACCGACGAATAGTCCCTATTTTCTTCCTGCCAGCTGTTTATTACCTCAGCCCGTCGGACCGAAATATTTTCAAGGCGATTGATCTGTTGGTTTTGCTTGAGCTCGGCGAGATCACGCTCCAAAACATTTTTAATGTCGTGGTCTAGAAAATCTTTGACAGATGTTAGGTCGCGTCTTGTCCATGCGCCTTGTACTTTAAAAAACATATCCGACGCCACTTCAGAGTCAATGCCCTCTGGCGGAAGCGCGTGGTATTGATTCATCATCGGGCTTTCGGTGCGTGCGCCAATGTTTGATTGCGAACGGTTTTTCCACCAACGAAATCCAAAGTAAGCCAAACCAGCAATCATTATGATCTGAATGAGACCAGGCCCGCCGCCGCCGCCGCCGCCAAAACCACCTGCGTTGCCTAACGAACTAAAAAGCATGCTTCCGAGAAAGCCACCAGCTAATCCCCCGGCCATGTTGCGCAGAAAGCCGCCGCCTCCCGCTGCAGCTGGAGCGGCTTGGGATGGTGCGGAATCGGGCTTGTTATATGGTCTGGATGATCCTTGAGAAGGCTGAGATGAATTCGGTCGTGAACCAAAACCAGAGGAACGACCGCTCGATCTGCCGCCGCCGGCTCGTGCATCAGCAGGCGTGGAACCTAATTCAACCAACCCCACGATAAAAAATAAGACAGCAAAAGTCCGCATGCACCAATTTTTGTTAAGTCTAAGCATGTCGATTCTCCCCGAGGTTCAGCGTTGATTGCAGCTTTTAATGTTGCACGATAGTTCGGTGACTACCACTCAATTCACGGTATCTGGTCATGCTCTCGATATGAATGGCTCAGGTGGCGAAATATCGAGCCTGCGGATGCCAGGCCACAATGGCGCAAGTGGATTGCTCTGGTACCATCTGGAAGTTTTCCGTCAGATGGACAGCAATCTGACGTGTCGCATCAAGGCACTTGAATAGGCGACCGTTGTCTTCCAAATCTGGACACGCCGGATATCCGAAGCTGTAACGAGATCCCTGATACCCCTGACTGAACAGTTGACGAATGTTGCGAGAATCGCGTGTGTGGACTTTGAGCTCTTTACGAATTAGAGCATGCAGCCACTCGGCGTAGGCCTCAGCCATTTCCGTTCCAAGACCGTGAAAATAGAAATAATCAGAATATTGATTTTTGGAATAAAGGTTGTTGGCGAAATGACTGGCTGCAGGTCCCATCGTGACAACTTGCATCGCAATCACGTCACGCTGACCCGACGAGACCGGCGTATAGAAATCCGAGATACAGAGCCGGCGGGCAGAACGTTGGCGTGGAAAATCAAAGGTGGTGATGATCTTTTCGCTGTCTGGGGCTTCGTAAACGTGCAGCTTCGTGCCTTCGGCAGCGCATGAAAAGTAACCGTAAACGGCCTTCGGTTCTAGGAGTTTTTCGCGTTCTGCGCGGGCACGCCAGGTGTTTAATAGTGGCCGTGCCTTGGATTCTAAAACATTTTTGAATTGTTCGTCGGACAGTTCGCCTTTGGCAAACTGCCAACGCGTGCGAACGAGCGCGAACTCGTCGAGGTAAGTGAACAGGGTCGACAGGGGAGTTTCAAGGACCTTGGTTCCCCAAAAAGGCGGTGCTGGTATTTGTTTGAAGCGCCGAACCCAAGACGATTGACCGTCAGCGCACAGCTCTGTTGCCGTAGATCCGCGGCGCACGGCCCGCACGCGGGGCCGAGCTGGTGCCGCTTCGGTCACGTTTTTGAGGGCATCCATTTTAACGGAACCAACGCGAGTTGCGCTGCTTCCTTCAGGTTCAGCGGCACCATTGCCGGTGATCTGCGCCATGATGCGGAGGCCCTCAAAGGCGTCCGATGCATAATAAACTTTGCCGCCGTATCCGGCTTGGCATTCCTCTTCAACAAACTGGCGCGTGAGGGCGGCGCCACCAAGAATGACGGGCACAGTGATGTTACGGTGGGTCATCTCTTCGAGATCGGTGCGCATGATGGCTGTCGATTTGACGAGAAGCCCAGACAGTCCAATCGCATCCGGTTTGACCTCATGATACTTCTGCAAAATAGCTTCAATCGGCTGCTTGATGCCAATATTGACTACGTCAAACCCGTTGTTGGTCAAAATGATGTCGACGAGGTTTTTACCAATGTCGTGCACATCGCCTTTGACAGTCGCCAGAAGAATCTTGCCTTTTTTCTGTCCTGACTCGTTCTTGTCCATGAATGGCTCAAGGTGGCCAACGGCAGCTTTCATGGCCTCGGCAGACTCCAAGACAAAGGGAAGTTGCATTTCGCCGGCGCCGAATTTTTCGCCGACCACACGCATACCTTCCAGCAAGAAGTTATTGATGATGTCGAGCGGGCGATATTCTTTGAGGGCCAAAGTTAGTGTCGGGATAATTTCGAGTTTTTCGCCGTCAATAATGTGATTGGCCAGACGCTGTGGCAGCGGCATCTTCTCGGCTTCAGAAGGATCGACCCGTCGCATAGCTTTTTTGTCTGTATAACGTGCTAGAAGTTCTTTTAACGGGTCGTATCCAGGGGCAACGCGGTCAAAAATCAAATCGTCGAATATTTTGCGCTCGTCCGGGGGAATTTTAAAAACCGGCATGATTTTTGAAGCGTTCGATATGGCTAAATCCAAGCCGTATTCGACGGCATGATAAAGCATTACGCTGTTAAGCAGTCGGCGCGGATAAGGGTTTAAACCAAAGCTGACGTTAGACAAGCCAAGAATCGTTTTGACACCTGGCATGGCCTCTTTAATCATCCGGATCGCTTCGAGCGTTTCGATCGCGCTTTTGCGAAATTCCTGATCGCCGGACCCAAGGGTGAAAGTGAGTGGGTCGAAGATGATGTCGCCTGGCTTTAGACCAAAATCATCGTGCGCGATATGGTATATGCGTTTGGCAATGGCGAGCTTTTTCTCGCGAGTTTTAGCCATGCCGTCTTCGTCGATGGTTAGGGCCACGACGGCCGCGCCGTAGGTGCGACAGAGCTCCAGCACCTGGCGAGCGCGATCCTCGCCATCCTCGAGGTTAATGGAGTTGACGATCGCCTTGCCGGGAATGATCTTTAGCGATTCTTCGATAACGGGAACTTCTGTCGAGTCCACCATGATTGGAATATTAACCTGCGTCACGGTGCGTTGCAGGAACTCGCGCATGTCGATAACTTCGTTGCGCGAGACATACGCCGTGCAACAGTCCAGGATGTGCGCGCCTTCTTTGAGTTGGCTTTTAGCAATCTGAACAAGGCCGTCGTAGTCGTTGTTTTTTAATTTATCGCGAAAAAGTTTTGAACCGTTGGCGTTGGTGCGCTCGCCAACATAAAGTGGGCGTACGTCAATATCAAGGCTTTGAGCGTTGTAAAGTGACGATACCGCATTCTCGTAGCGCGGCTCTCGGGCTCCTAGTTGCCGGTCGGATAGGGCTGAACTAAGGGCTCGGATGTGATCTGGTGTGGTGCCGCAGCAGCCGCCGACGATGTTAACACCATGGTTACGTGCAAGGCCCGCAACTTTTTCAGCGAACTTATCTGGTCCGAGTGGATAAACAGTCTGGCCGCGGACGTTTTCGGGCAGTCCTGCGTTGGGCAGGCAACTCAATAGAAATGGTGCAGACTGGCTAAGGTACTGCAAATGATTGCGCATCTCGTCCGGGCCAGTGGCGCAGTTGAGGCCGATGCTGGCAAGGGGGAACATTTCAAGTGTGGCAAGGGCCGACTGAATATCGCTGCCAACCAGTAGACTTCCCGTTAATTCGACCGTGACTTGCGCCATGATTGGAAGTTCGAGTTTTCTTTCGAGCATGGCTTCGCGGCACGCGCGGATGGCAATTTTGATTTGCTGGATGTCTTGGGCGGTTTCAATGAGCAGTACGTCAGAGCCACCATCGATCAAGCCAAGGGCTTGTGCGCGGTAACTTTTTAGCATTGTGTCGTAGTCGACGTGGCCGAGTGTGATCAGTTTCGTGCCGGGTCCAATGGAACCAATGACATAGGTTGGCCGCGAAGTGTAACTGTCGCAGACCTCTCGGGCAAGTTGGGCAGCCGTGACATTTAATTCGTAGGTGCGTTCGGGGATTCCGTATTCCGCCAGTACGATTTCGTTTGAACCAAACGTATTCGTCTCAATTCCATCCGCGCCAGCGTCAAGATAGGCCGCATGAATTTCCCGAATCCAGTTCGGACGGGTGGCGCAAAGGATTTCATTGCAACCTTCGAATATTGCCCCGCCGAAGTCGTCAGGTGACGGATCACGCACCTGCAACTGTGTGCCCATGCCGCCGTCGAGGAACATGATTTGGCGTTTCGCTAACTCAAAAAAGCCAGGATGTTTGCCGCGATTGCCATTATCGGATTTTAGAATTATTTTTGACAAGATCCCTCAGTCCTCCAGATCGTCGAGGCCGACATAGCGGATCTTGCAATCGCCGTTGATTTTAAGTTGGCAGCCAAGGCGTTCATGCTCATGGGCGCCGAAGCCTTGAAGGAAATCTTTTTCCTCAGTCGCGGCGGGCGACAGGTTTTCCATTCCGGAGACCACGCGGACCCGGCAGGTGCCACAGCTGCCAGATTTGCAGCCGAAAGTGATGTCACAGTCGACTTCAGCGGCAACGTCGAGCAAGGAAATACCTTCGTCGACGTCAACTTCAAGGTCTTCAGATGTAAAATAGATCAGTGCCATGGGCAGGAACCTAATGCAAAACTCACCAAAGGTGAACGCCGAACTCGTCGTGCAGGGTTCGTACAAGCTCGGTTAAAGGCAGGCCGACGACATTGCTGTAGGAGCCCTCAATGCGTTCGATCATATATGCGCCGATACCTTGGGCTCCATAGCTTCCAGCCTTGTCCATCGGCTCGCCAGTGGCAACATAGGCGGCGGTCTCGGCCGCGGACAGGGTCTTGATCGAAACCTGGGTTTCAACCTTGAATGCCTTGTCTCTCAGCGGGTTCGCGCCTTTTAATTCAACGAGACAAACCCCCGAGATCACGGTGTGGGTCCGACCTGACAGCTTGCCCAACATGCCTATGGCGTCTGGCCGGTCGAGGGGTTTTTCCAGAATTTCGCCGTCAAGGACCACGATCGTGTCACAAGTGATGATGATAGTTCGTTCGGCACTTATGGCCTGGCCTTCTCGGGCTAAAATACTTGCAACGGTAGCTTCCGCCTTTTCCCTAGCGTTTCGGATCGTGTAAGCGCCCGGTTCTTCACCTAATTTTGGCTTTTCTTCGACATCTGGCGACAGCACCTCGTGGGTTACGATGTGGCCTAAAAGCTCGCGCCGCCGAGGGGAAGAACTGCCCAAAATGATTCGCGGAATGCCAATCTCATTCTGGCATAAATGTTTCTGTTTTTGCATGGCGTGGGGTGCCTCCCGGATGACCGGCTAAATATGCTAAAATTTAAGGAAATTCCACTATTTCTGACTCTGGCTACGGGTCCGAGTCGAAGGCAGGCATACAAACATGGCGGAAGTCCGGGAAATTGCCTACGTCGCTGTCGGTGACAACCATGCGCGGCATGTCGCGCAAATTGTTGCATCACCAGATTGGCGGGTGTCTGCGACGCTGTTGACCCTAAACGCCGCGTTGCAAGGATTCGTGTCCGGCAAATACGTGGCGATCATGCTCGAGGATACGCAGGATTGTCCGGCGGCACTTCATATCTTGCGTGAATTGTGCAACCCAATCCTATATCTGGCCCCAATTATGATTCTGGTGGATAAAGAGCGCGAAAATGACGAGAGCTCTTTTGATATCCATTTTGGGTTTATTTGCATGATGAAGCCGATCTCCAGAATGGTAGTGATTCAGACCTTTACTAATATGGTTAGGCGAATCAATTCGCCGTCTGGCATCGCGGCCCATGCTTGCTCCAAGGCTTACGGAAATGGTGAGGGTGTGGGACCAATTGAAGCGCTTCCGGGTTTCACGCAACTTGTGAAAGATCCGACGTTTGCGCATCGCCTTCCCAATTTTCGCGCACTCACCAAGCTTCGCAGTGTTGTGGGGGACACAGCGCGTGGTGGAATTCATATCGACGGGTTCAGACTGGCAGAGGCTGATCTATTGAGGCACGCCAAAAGCTTTCCTTCAAACATCGTTGCATATTTGATTTTATCCAGCCTTTACGCCGATTATTCCATGACGATTCTTGCGCGGCGTTTGGTTCAAAACGCGGCAGTTTCCGCGCAAAATTTCTCACTAGCAACGGCATTTTTAGCCCAGTTGCATCTCCTTCTTGGCGAAATGGAAGATGCCATCATCGTTCTTGGGCGCTTATTGAAAATGCGTTACTTACCCGAACAGACCAGCTTTTCTTTGGCTAAATTATATTGTTCGGTCGGCCGTGCTGATCAGGCAGATAATTTGCTCGCCGGACAAGCGGGTCGTTTTAACGCACTGAGAGCGGCCTGGATCGATACGAAATGAGCGATAGCGAAGTTAAATCCCCGGTTGCAGATCTTCCGTCGGCCTCATCTCCGGGTGGATTCCTGGCTTTTTGGGGTGTCCGTCATTCGCCCTTTTTTGGGAGGGCAGATGTCCCGGCCGCTTTTCTCTTAGAAAATCAGCGCAATGTTGCCGCGCGCGTCCTCATTGCCGCACAAGATGGCGCCCCGGTTGTGACAATAGGAGGTCCAGGCGGAGTCGGTTTAACCCTCCTTGCAAAATGGTTGTACGAAGCGCTGCCCGAGGCATCGCATCATGCGATGCTCCTCGCGCCTGGTGGCCCGGGAACAGAACCAGCGGCGTTAACGACGAGAATCGCAGCATTTGGAGCATCTCGGCTAGGTGTTGCGATGGCTACGATGTGCCTCACCACCGAATCCATGCGCGATCAGATGATTACAATTGCGCCGGTTCTTGATGTTTTGCGTCGCGGACAAAAACGGCTGGCAATCATTTTCGATAATGCTGGATTGCTGTCGGGTGAGCCATGGGCATCCTATATTCTTTCGGTTATAAGGCAGGGTGAGTTGATTGATGGCGTGCTTCAGTTTTTTCTTTTTGGCCATGAGACTGAGCTTCAGAAAATCACATCATCTTGGCCGAGAGCGCTCGATGCTCGGACCATCAATATCGCATTGCTCGCGCCCTCGGAAGCCGATCAACGAAAATGGCTTGAGCACAGAATTATCTTGGCTGGAAGTGACGATGCCAGCGCCCGCAAAATATTTTCCAATGAAGCGGCTAAAGAGGCGATCTCTGGCTCAGGCAACAACCTAACTAAGCTGGGTCGAATAGCCGAGGCGGCGATGATCGAGGCCTTCATGGCTAGTTCTAGGCAGGTGGAGTCAAGGCACGTTGCAATTGCGTTGGGTCATCAAGACAGGCAGGAAGTTTCAGTCTCGCCGCTTGCAGTCCGTGGGACAGGGTTGTTGGATCTTTTGAAACCAATCTGAGAAGGAGTTCGTTGAACCGTGAGGATTACCAGGCGTCAGCAGAAAGCACTAACCCTCGTCGTCATTGTTATGGCCGCGATGTATATGCTCAACCTGGTTGTCGATAATCCATACAGCCACAGGTTTGTGCGCAATACTGTTGACCGTCTTCTTCGTGAATCCACAAACATTTCTGTAGATTACCGGGTAATGCGGGTCCAGATATTTCCCCCGGCCCTTGATCTCTATGGACTCGAAATTACCCGCACGGACGTTGCACGTGATGATCTGACGGCGGCCAATCGAAAAGTCTTAGGTGCCGCTCATATCCGAGCGACGCTTTCCATTTGGTCATTGCTGATAGGACAACCACAACTCGCCTCGTTCGAGGCGAATAACACACGCCTTGACGTCGACGATCTGAGCAGTCTCGGTAAACTGGTCAAACAACAGGGACCGAAAAACAACTCGTCTGCCAAATTGGCGTGGCCTCCAGAATTTTCAGTCCCCGTTCGGAAGGTGATTCTGCGTAATGCTCGAGTCTCACTGTTTCAGATGGGTGAGCTTCGGCCAATTCCATTAGCGCCAAATTCATTTCTGTTTAGCGGGGAGAGTATTGACCTAGCATTGACCGTTCAGGGCTGGGATAGCGCAGACCTATCTATTTCAGCGTCTGATGTTGCATTACGCGCTGGAGGTACAAACTATCTCACGGGCGCAAGGTTGGTTGCAGAGGCAACATACAATACAAATACAGTCGATGTAAAAATCGAAAAAATGGAGAGCTCCGGCTTGAGCGGGGATGGATCGGCGAGAATAAGGCTTGACCAACTTGTGCCACTGCCAAACCTGCGCATGATTTCCGGAGATGCAACACTGCAGTTAGCTGGCGATATTGGCCTTCTTGGCTCTATTCTTGAGATTCCAGAAACCGTCGGGCCTGCAAAGGCTTCTTTGATCGCAAAATTTGCAGTGCCGATAAATAGCAGCCTCGGGAAGGCGGAATTTAAATTGTCGGTAGATGCCGAATCATCGGGAGCGATATTCGGGGGATTTAAGCTTCATAATTTCAAAAGCCACCTCGGTATTGATGCCGATCGAATTTCTTTTGACGACGTTCAATTAATTATCGGCAAAAAAAAATATGGAACAGGAAAGGGTGTGCTGCAGTTCGATGGGGCCGGACTTTATTCGTTTCAAGTTCAACCCGATGGATTGCCGCTAAGCAAACTACTTGACGTGTTCAATGTTAACTTTGATGCGTTTGATCTGGATATGACGGCGCCCGATCTCGTTCTTTCGGGGACGTCTGCACCATTTCGGATGAAGGCCTCCGCCACCATTGTCGCCAAAAATATTACCCTTCCAGCGACGCCATATGATCATTCAAAGTTTTCTGTCAGTCCAGACTGCGATTTAAACCTGCGCCTAGATATAAATTCACGACGCCTCCTGTTTGACGGGACACAAGGGGTTTGCCGTAGCTCTGGTGGCGAGACATCCTTGGAGCTATCTGGGCCTATCTCCTTCGACGATAAATCCGGGATTGACCTCCTAATTAATGCAAAACGGGCCGATGCCAGCATTGGCGATTATTTTTCTCAAACGCCGATGCGCGGTGCCGGGAATTTCTCGGCTAGAGTTCATGGTCCCTACGACCGTGTTCTAATTTCAGGCGACGTTAATTTCACAGATTTTGAAGTTGGAAAAATGAATCTTGGTCGAATCTCAGCCAATTGGTCGGTTGATGGAAAGGTGGTGTCGTGGGAGAACCTGCGGATTGTTCCCGAAGAGGGTGCTGAGATCGTCCTTGAAAAGGGCTCTCTGGACATCGGCCGCAACATGAATATCAGCTCGCAAGTGCTGGCGGCTAATATTCCACCGTCATTGATCGATGGTTTTTTGCGTACGGTTAAAATCCAGCCGTCAATTGCATTTGGTGTGGAATCTGTTAGGGGCAGTATCAAGGGTCCACTAGGTGACCCGCTGTGGTGGGATGTTGATGCAAACATCGCTCTTTTTGATCTGGATTATGAAGGAAAACGCATCGCGGATCATATTGCCGGAAAGATTCTTGCAAATCACGATGGCTGGCGTGTGTCTGAGGTAAATATTTTAAGTGGCGATCTCGCCATTGACGCTCGCTTGCGGCATGTTCGTGAGAAGATCCGGGAAAAAATCCGATCGGGCGGATCAGGCATTGCGGGTAATGATTCACTTGAGCTGGATGCCAAGGCCTATTCGGTGTCAAACCTCAAATCAAATCAGGATCATCTATCGCGTTTGCCCTATCTCGAAAAAAAATTAGCGGATTTGGGGATCAAAGGCTTCCTTGCCGGTGAATTGAAGCTTGGTGGTAAGCTTAAGGCCCTTGAGGGCGCGTTTGACGTATCGGTTATGCGGCCAAAGTTGTTGGGGAGCGCGATAGCCCCATTGCGGGTCAAGGGCGTTGTTTCAGGGCGACGTGTGGAAATGATTTTGAATCATGGTGGAAATGCCCTCGAGGGTCGATTGTCTATCGATTCAGGGGCTCCGGGCACGTCATTTGAATGGTTTTTTACTGCCAATCGCTTGGATCTTCGTTTTCTGGGTACGCCATGGTTCGCTAGTGACCCCAGGAATTATCTTTATATCAACGGATCTTGGATTATGCGTGGGCAGCTTGAAGATTTCTGGCGAAGCGCCGGCACACTGCGGGTCGCGGCAATCAATGGCAGGATGCTGCGCGAGGTGATGGGTGAGCAACGAGTGATGGACTTTAAGTCCGACTTACCCTTTGAAGCAGTATTTGAACGCGGGAATGTACGGTCAACTGGGACTAAGGATCTCGTGGTTTCCTCGCGACAGGCGCGGCTTCGAATGGTCTTGCAGGATGGCAATATTTTTCCTGGGCACATGAATATTGGGGTAGACGGAAATCTAGAGATGTCTTTGCTCAGGGATATGATCCCGCAGTTTGAAAGCGCTACCGGAAAATTAGCATTCAAGGGGCAGATTAGCGGGAGCGTCAATGATCCTACGTATGGTTTTGAAATTGATGACGTCCGAGCCAATCCATTCACTGCAGGCTCGTGGGAGCCCGTGTCTATTGGACTGGCGGACTTTAGACCTCCTCTGCGCAACATTCGCCTCAAGGCGCTTTTGAAAGATGGTCTGGTCCAGATTGAATCTTTTAGCGCGTCAAAAGGCAGTGGTCGCCTGGATGGTGCTGGGACCTTTGCTTTTCGCGCCGGAGAAGAGGTAGGTGACTCAAGCATTGACATCCGGCTCGAAGATGCTGCGGTTGTATATCCCGTGGCATTCTTGAAGAGCTTTGAGTCGAATGTTAGCGGCAATCTTTCGCTGACTGGTAGGGGGCGACCCTATCGGCTTTCGGGAGACCTACAGGTTACGCGGGCTCGCTCAACCCGAGAGGTGGATCTGGGTGCCGAAATCCTAAATTCCATTCGCAAACAGTCGATTTCAATTCCCTCAGTAGCGACGGATCCTGTTCTTCAGTTCGATTTGACTGTCCGTGCAGATCAGACGGTAAACGTAAACAACCGTTTGATTCAGGCGTTGCTGAGCACCAATCTGCAGATTGGCGGCACCGATCAACAGCCTTCGGTTCTAGGTCAGATAGATGTCGTTCGTGGTAAATTCGTCTATAAGCGTGATTTCTCAATTTCCCGGGGGATCATTTCATTCGATGATCCGCTTCGTGTTGATCCTACGTTGGAGATCACCGCAGTCAGCGAAGTGCAGAACTATCGGGTTTACATAAATATGTCTGGTCGTGCGTCGAATCCACGCGTGGACTTTTCGATTGATCCGCCGACGCGACAGAATGGTAATGCCATTAGTAAAGTGGATATTCTTGTTTTACTTGGACGGGGCTCCCTGCCTGAAGAGCAGCAGGCCCTTGGCGAGACGCAGAACGTAGCGGCGACAGAAGCCCTTGGTTTTATTTGGGGTCAACTCGACGAGCCAGTCGAAAAGCTTTTTGACATGTCAGGACAGAAGATCGTCAAGCAAGTATATTTTGATACCTATGCGTCACCTGATGGAAGGCCTCTTTTAAGGGTGAATCTACCGCTTAATCTCGGTAACGATTTGGATGTGGTCCTTCGTGTCGATCAAGATCAGGCGATGAAGCTATCCAGCGAATTCGCACTGTCGGATAATATTTCTTTTGGGTTTGGTGTGGAGCGCCAAAGTCAGGACTCGGCAACGATCCAGACTCAGAGCACGATTCCAGCAGATACTGCAGCAGATTTGAAGTTTCGTTTTGCATTTCCTTAGTCTCCTTTTTTAGGGAATTCATTAGATCGTGAGAAGCCTTCACAAAATCGTATTTTTGCTCATGATCATTGTCGGGTGTCCGGCAGGGATTGCGTTGTCTGCGCCGTGGGAGCTTGCGTCGGGCCTAGTATCTGAGGCGGCGCAACGGAATTTGCGCATGCGTCATCCCGAAGTCGAATCCCCGGGGGACCTAATGGAGCTCGTCGAGGAAATTGGGCGTAAAGCCGATTTTCTGCAAATTTCCGCATCATTCAGCCCGTCAGCTTCAGGCGGCGTGTTTATAATTTCCGCAAAACACGCCCAGATCGTTGGGGAAGTGAATATCGATAGCTCATTGCGGGATTTGAGGACGCAATTGAAGTCTATTTCTCAAAATGTTGAGGGACAGGTTGACACGGCTAGCATGCGTGCCAAGGTCCAGACAGATTTCATGAAATATTTGAAACTACGCGGCTACTATGAAGCACAAGTTACCATCAACCCCGTGGAGAATGAATCATACGTAGTTTATGAGGCTCGGGTTTCCGAGGGTGAGCCATGCATTATTGAAAAAGTTGATGTGGGAATTAAACTGCCGTTCGGGTTTCCGCAGGGTATCTCGCCAGGCGATATTTGCGACGAGGAATCTATCCGGCAGGCCGTCGACCGATTGTTGGAATCAGCGCGGCGGCGGGGCTACAACCAGGCTCGAATTGAATTGGCAGGGTTGACGCTACACCCGAATAAAAACACAGCGACCGTGCACATTGGTGGCGTGCTTGGAAAGCGGATTCGTTACCAGATTCGTGACCGATCAACAACGCTCAGAATCGACGACCTTTTTGCGCAGGATGAACTTTCCGGTATCGATCCGAGCATTGTTGGTCCCGATGCAATGGCTGCCGAACTTACGAGGCGTTATCGCTCGAAAGGGTTCAGTGATGTTGCTGTCACTGGGCCAAAGCAGGAGCGCCCGAGCGATGATGAGATCGTTTACGTTTTTGATGTCGATCCGGGGACCCAGTATATTTTGCATGGAATTAATTTCGAGGGTGGCCAGCGATTTTCTTACCGTGAATTGATTGGTTTGATGAACATCAAGGGTTTTTGGCAAAACACCTCGGCCCCACTAGATCCTGATTTGATTCGATCCGGAGTCGAGGCGATCAAGGCAAAATACCAGGCGGCAGGGTTCTGGGATGTCGTCGTTCGTGATCGTCCGCCCTCTCGTGACAAGGAGTCTGGCGGTGCACAACTTACGATATCGATTAGTGAGGGCGATCAAAGAATTCTTGGTTCTATTCAGATTCAGGGGGTAAAGGCTTTCAGTCCCCATGAACTATTGGAGCTTCCTGAGGCGGACGGCGTTTTAAGTGTGGACTCTCCCCTGGACCGATCATCCTTATTTAAGCTTCAGCGGCTAATCAAAACAAAGTATTTCGAGTCAGGATACCTATATTCTGACGTCAAATTGGACATGACTTTCCGGGCGGATCGAAAAAAAACCATAGTCGCTGTTGCCGTCGAGGTTTTCGAGGGAGCCCGGGTCAAGATTGGCAATATTTCTGTTATGGGGTTGGCGCGAACCAAGTCGAAAGTGGTGATGCGTGAGCTCCGCTTTGAAAGCGGTGACTGGTACGATCCAGGAAAAATAACTGAATCACGGCGCGCACTCGTTACTTTGGGTCTTTTTCGGTCGGTGCAAATACTGCCTCTAGATCGAAATGCCCTTGCCGATGAAGAGCCTGAACTGGATATCCTTGTGGATGTTCGTGAAGGCAAGGCGGGCAATGTCTCATTTGGTCCAGGGTGGAGCCTTGCTGATGGTTATCGTTTCAACACTGAGGCCACCTATTCGAATATCGGGGGCGTCGGCCGTCAGGTTTCTCTGCGTGCCGGGTTTGATCAGGAACTACGGCAGCCCGCGGTTAACAATAAAACACTTGTCGGGCGTAATATCGGCGCAGGATATGTCGAACCATATATCTTTGACTTGCCTGTGGATTTCAAAATTTCAGCAAACAACCAGGCTAGATCTACGGAGACAGCTTGGGAGATTAGTCGTGTTGGAGAAGTTGCCTTAACGCGCAAGCTACGCTGGCTTGGGGCCGACTCTCATGCATCAATGTTCTATGGGCAAAAATTCACGCGTCAGGAAAGTGATGTGGATCAACAGTCGGCACTACTGTCCGATGATGTTCGTGTTGGCTTCGTGGGGATTCGGGCCAACATTGACAAGCGTAATGATTTGACGTGGCCAACCAGTGGTTACACATTAATTCCTGAATTGAGTCTGGCCCGATTTGACCTTGGTGGGGACCTTCGGTATCTCCGTTCTGAGGTGGGATATGCGCGGTATTTCGGCCTTGGTGCGCGTTTTGTGCTTGCACTTGGGCTTTCGGTGACGACCTTTCATGACGTTGAGCGCAGAGGTGAGGACCGGTCTCTAGACCTTCTTCCTCCGTCCGAACGGATCTATGTGGGCGGCGCCGACACGGTCCGGGGCTTCCGTGAGAGATCGCTTGGACCGGTAATCCGAAGCCCATTCTTAAGTCAAGACGGAGTTTGGGACTGTTCATTTCATAATTCAAAATCGGGCGGCTCTCGTCGGGTGGTGCTTAAGGTTGAAGGACGTTACCGGATTAGTGAGACCCTGGCGGCCACAGGTTTCTTTGATAATGGGAACGTTTTCTTTAGCAAAGACGAGGCAGACAGGTTTGCCCGTGCATTTTCCGAGCCTATTGAAGTTGGCAGCATTAGCGGCCAATGCGACTCAAAATCGGCATTGCGCTCAATTGAGGACAATAATGGTTATAACCTTGATGATTTGGGAAAACACCCTGATCGATTGTGGAATGATCATTACTCAAGTTTTGGGTCGAGTATAAATTTTTTGACCGCGATTGGATCGGTGAATCTCGCCTATGGGATTCCGCTTCATGAGCCAAGAACCGAGACCTGCAGTCAGAACGAGTCGTTATGTTTTCCACGCGGAAAACAATTCGGATATTGGTTGACGCGTGGGGAAATTCATTTAAACGTCGGCGCGCGCTTTTAATGTCGGGAGATAATTATGAATCAAGCTAATTCATTGGATGCCTATTTTTCAGGTGAAACTCATGAAATTAGAGTGGCACTCCTTGCGGGGCTTGCCTCCTCGGGAGAGTGCCTACCCCCGGACGTAGTTGTTGGCCTGCTCCGACTGGAATTGCCATCCGCAGAAAAGGTTTTGCTTCTTGAAGCCGTCTCTTTAGCGGACCCATTGTCTTTTGAGGATTTTGTTTTTGATCATATGATTCACTGGCCCCAGGATGTTGCGGCTAAAGCATTGCGGATCTGGGCTGGAAATCCTGCGTGCACTCGCTGGAACGAGCTTTCTCGGTTGGCTGCACTGCCTGGTTTGCCTCAGCGAATTCTGTATACAATTCTTGACGTTTCGGCTCGTGCGCCCGATGAATTGCTGACGAAGGCATGCGTGGATTCAGCGATGCATGCCGACGGCGGTGGCCTATCGCCGGCATTCAATTCCCTTATGTTCGTTCGGATGTTGCAGAGGAAGATTCAGGATGATCGGGTTTCGGTATTGGTCCGTAAAATCTGCGAAAAGTCGGCTCACGAATTTGTCCCGGAGGACAAGTCAGCCTTCGCCGCGTGTCTTTATTTGTGGTGTTTTCATAAGGACGAATTTGACCATTGGGACTCAAGGATTCCGGCAGGTTCGCCTCAATCTATACTGCGCCTCCTGCCCAATGATCGCAGCGTTAGTTGGTTAGGAGGGGGCTTAAAAAGCCGCGCTACCAAGGAAACGACGGCTGGGCGTCAGAAGAACCTGCAGGGACCATCAGATGGCAATGGTGCAGGGGCTTTTTTGGGCTGGTTGCTCAGTAAGGACGTGTCGGCAAGTCGGATCAAAACTCTAGTGTCTGGTGTGTGGCAACAGTTGCTGGTTGTTGGCGATGTCGATGAACCTGATGAACGTTGGACGGCTGCAACGAATTCTTTACGAGTAAAGACCGGCATTTACCGAATTGCTTGTATCCGGGCATTGGGCAAGCGGCGTGGGAGTGATCTTGCTGTACTGAAGCTTCTTGATTATGTCCGTTCGGGGGATACGAATGAGCTGACCGAGGTGGCTCGAGCTCTCGGTTCTATTGCATCTCCGCGCGCAATTCAGGAATTGATTTCCATGATGTCGCGGCACAATGCAGGAGTTGACTTGCAGATTGAGATCTCGGTGGTCCTAAAGAATCAGAAACTTGACGATCATCATGATGCGATTGGCGCGGCCCGTTTGCATGTAGCTTCGCTGCTCAAAAGTAGTCGAGGAAAAAATAATGCCAGCGAAGGTTTGGCCGAGGTTTTGGAGGCGTTGCAAGATCTGGTCGATGCTCCCGTTGCCCTTGTTGCTCCCGTTGGGGCAGTTGATGCAAGGATGATGGACGAAGCCCTGGCGAAATCAATTCCACATTATGAAAGGCTTTCGGCCGAGGTAAAGCGGGCACTCAGGACTGCCTGGTATTTTCATCGTCAGATTGAGCTCGGGGGTGCGGCGGCATCGATTGATCTAAGTCCGGTGATAGATATGCAATATAAAGGCATGGAACTTTTGTTCCGCGAATATTTCGAAGATGTTTGCGGGCGCCTGATTCAGCAGGGCACTATTCAGCGGAAACTGGACCTGATCGGATACTCTCGTCCCATTCAAGATAAGATGGACGAATTCGAGAGCTATATTGCGGCAATGCCGGTCATCAATACAATCCCATTTTTTAGTAAGTTTAAGATGCGAAAAATGCTGATGGCACTATGCCAGTTTAAACCGGGGCGTCGGTTTACCTTGGATGGTCTAAAGGCGTTTGGTCTATTCTTTTTTATTTTTGGGCGGGGCGAGTGCCGGTATGGTTTGGGCGGAGTCCTTCCTATTGTGCCGAATCCCTTCAAGGATCAGGCTGCACTTGCCGACTTCTGTCGTTTGCTTCATGTGTTTCAGGATTTCAGAAACCGCGCGGCTCATGAGGGGTTTCACCCGGATGCCGCTGCTGATATCAAGGGGATCTGGTGTAATACGGCTGAAATTGTCCAGCTGGCCCATGCTCTGCGCCCAGTTTTGAGTCGACCAATCGTCGAACCCGGCCTTGTCCGGGAGCGCGCTAGCTGATAACCTTCTCGGCGAACAATCCGGTCTTTTGGCCTGGAATCGCTTATGCTTACCGCAGGTTGGGGTGGACATGACTGGCAAAGTTGCTTTGGTTACTGGGGCATCACGAGGCATCGGTGCTGCCTGCGCAATCGCATTGGGGAATGCCGGCTTCAAAGTAGCGGTCCATTACCGAGGGCATGAAGATAAGGCCCTTGCAGTCTGTGCCTTGATTCCTGGGTCGCGTGCCTTTCGCGCAGATCTATCTGATGCTGCGGCCTGCCAGGGTTTGATCAAGACGGTCGCCGCGGAAATGGGTGGACTTCACGTTCTGGTCAATAACGCTGGCGTCGCTATCGATCAGATTCTGCCCCTTGCGAAGCCGGACGATTTTGACTTGCTTCTTAATACCAATTTGAAGTCAGTATTCCTTTTATCTAAATTTGCATCGCGCCCGATGATCCGCCAAAAGTGGGGGCGAATCATTAACTTGGCGTCGGTTGTCGGTTTTACCGGTAACCCCGGCCAAAGCATGTATGCGGCAACAAAAGCCGGCATTGTGGGGTTCACTAAATCAATCGCTGCAGAGTTGGCTCCATTTGGGATCCTTGCAAACTGCGTAGCGCCTGGCTTCATTGAGACTGATATGACGGGTGCGCTGCCTGAGGCTGTCAAAGAAGCTATGTTGGGGCGTATTCCCCTGAAAAGGTTCGGCGCGGTCGAAGATATTGCTGCGGCAGTTGAGTTTCTTTCGTCGGATAAATCATCTTATATTACTGGTTCCACGATCCATGTGAACGGCGGAATGTACACCAATTGACGGGAATGGCATGTCGGTCGACCAAAAGAGAAAATCCTCAATATTTTTGACAGCGATGGGACACTACGTTCCCGATAATGTTCTCGATAACAATTTTTTTGACAGTTTGAACATTGGTTCCGATGCTCAATGGATTGTTGATCGAGTCGGCATTCAAGAGCGACGCAGTGTTCTCCGTCCTGAAGAAATTCGCGCCCTTCGTTTTGGCGAAACGACTCGAGACGAACTAATTGCCGCTGGGCGCATCATGACGTTTGGTCAAATGGGTGCAAGGTCCTGGGAACTCGCCATGACCCGTTCAGGACTAAAAACCGAAGGCCTGCACGCTGGCGCTGTTATCGGTGGCACTTCAGTTCCGGATAGCGATATTCCTTCCCACGCATGTTATGCCGCACGCGATTCAGGATTGAAGACCGGATTTGCCTACGACACCAATTCGGCATGCAGTACCTTTGCCGTGCAGATCCAAACGCTGCGCGGGGCTTTCGCAATTGGAAGCGCGACAACTGGCGCCATTTTTGGCGCAGAACGATACACGACCCGGGTCGACTATTCGGATCGGAAGGGATGCATTCTATTTGGTGACAGTTCCTATGCGGCTTACGTTGAAAGTGTGCCGCGCGGAAAGTGTCTTGAAGTGGTCGACACTTTGGTCGAATCCTCTCCTGAGGGTGCTGATACAATTCGTATGCTCGACGGAAAGTCATTTGAGCAAGATGGTCAAGCGGTACAGAAGTTCGCAATCCTTAAAACGGTGAGCGCAGCTCAGGCCATTATGGAGCGCAATCACCTTCTCATTGCAGATGTAAACTGGTTTGTCGGTCACCAGGCGAACCTGCGAATGCTGATGTCTGCTGCGCAGAGGATCGGCATTGATCCCGAACGACACCTTTATAATGTTGCGTTTCACGGTAACCAGGGCGGAGCCGGAGCCCCGGTAACGATGTCGCAAAATTGGGACCGTTATCGTGACGGCGATATTATTGTTATGTCCGTTGTTGGGTCTGGTTTAACCTGGGGCTCGGTAGTGTTCCGGGTTCACGACAAGGGTCACGATTGAACGCGCCGATCGAAGGAAAGAGATGGATCTTGATGACCGGTGCCGCCGGCTTGATCGGTCGTCATCTGCGCTTTAGCCTTAACGATCAATATCGCTTTTGGTGTATCGATAGCCGTCCCGTGAATGACATGTACATGGGCGACATTGCCGATATCTTGGATATCGGCAGTTTGACGACACTGACGGATGTCTGGGATCGGCGTCCCGAGATCACTGCTAATTTGCATGCGGTCATTCATCTGGCTGCCTACTACGATTTTTTAAATCTGCCGAATCCGGCGTATCAGCGGGTCAATCAGGGCCTTGAACGCTTACTGATGCTGATTTCCAAAGATGCCCCAGGTGAGTGTGTGGTGGTTTCTGCTGGCAGCATGACAGTCCTTGCACCAGTCCTGCCCGGGCAACGGCAAAATGAGCAAAGCCCCCGAGCCGGACTCTGGGAGTTTCCCCGGAGCAAGCTTCAAGCCGAGCGATTGTTGGATCAGACGTCGATCAGGCAACCGGTGGTGCAGTTAATTCTTGCTTGTGTGTATTCAGATTGGTGCGAGTTTGTTCCGCTTTTCAACTGGATCGAAATTTGTGGGACGCCTGGTCCCGAGAAACATTTCTATCCTGGTGCGCCGACCCGCGGGCTAACTTACTGCCATATCGAAGACGTCGTCCGTGCGTTCGTCCTTGCAATCGAAAAGTTTGGATTGGGTGGTGAATTAATTCTGCTGGCGGAGGCTGATCTACTGCAAAAGCGCGCTAAGAAGTCTGTTGAGGTCGCGATGGAGGGCGGGGTGAGGGAAAAGTTCTTGATCGGGCAGCCCCAGTCAATGAGTTATCGCGAAATTCACGCGCGTGCCTGCACCGCATTCCAAGGCAAGGCAATTCCCCTTATTCAGTTGCCGACCGAGATTGCGACGATTGGTGCTTGGATCATGGATTTGTTTGGTCGGATTATAAAAAAACCGGCCTTTATCAAGCCATGGATGATAAAATTTGCCGGACAACATTTTTCATTTGATCTGACCTGGTCTCGAACCCGCTTGGGGTGGATTCCGAAGAAGTCCATCCAACAAGATTTTAATGGGCTCATGCTTCGGGCCATTCGTGAGCGTGATCATTGGGTAAAGATCAACGCTTTGCGGCCGCGATGATTCGCCAGCTATCGCAGGCTGGATAAAGTGTTCCCCCAATAGCGACAATAGTCGCAGGAAGGCGCTTGTAATAGTGCGCGGCCAATAAAAAAGGCAAAGCAACCAGAGTGATTTGAAGGAGCCTTATAAATTTATGGATGGCGTCCGCCTTCTTTGTATGGGCAGCTTGGTCACCTGCATTCGGCGGAGTTCGCTCAACGGATAGATGGTTCCCCGCCAATTGATTCCACCCCGGCGCAGGGTTTGAATCATTGAGTTAAATCCTGCGATTCCACACAAAATCATGCCCAGTGGAAAAGTTGGCACTAAGGCGGGATTGATTCCGTGAATTCGAGATGATCGGAATTGCGTAAAGCAGGCGAAAAAATAGACAAACAAGCCGCTACAGATAGTCCAATCATTTCTGAAAATAGGCCAAATGAATGCGACCAATGGCGCAGCAATGACAAACATATTATCTGCAGTCGCGCGCAGGGCCGAGTAGTGAGACAGTGCGAAGGCGTTCTTTTCTAGGCCGTTCAGCATGGATCTGAAGCTGGAGTAATATTCGAGCGAGACGGCTGTACCGCTGCCCATCAATGAACCTTTTCCCCCTGACTGATGGCATAAAATCGCTAGACCAATGTCGTCAATGACTTCCATGCGCAATCTTTTAAACGGCTGAATTCTTCGTATCAAATCCCCCCGAACCAGATTGAAGGCGCCGACTCCCATTGGCGCGCGGCACGAATCCGTTCCTATGGCGGTTGGATTGATAAAATAAAACAAGACCCATGCTGCTTGCGCCATGGCCGTATTAAATAAGAATCCTGCAGGATCGATCCTTGGCAATAAGGACAGATGGTCAAGCCTGAGATGCTGCATTGTTGCCACGGCACGCTTTAAGGCATCGGCTGAAAAATGAATGTCGGCGTCCGTGCAAAGGATGAATTCACCGGTAGCAACAGCCAAAGCCTGGTCCAGGGCATGGACTTTTCCGAGCCACCCCGCGGGGAGCTCCCGGATATGAATGGGGATGATTCGATGGTCTAGTGTTGAACATTCGTCGATCAGGGTGCCGGTATTGTCGGTAGATCGATCATTGACGCAAATAATTTCCAGGTTCGGGTAATCGATGTTTAGGAGCGTCTTTAGGGCTGGACCTATGGTTTTCCCTTCATTTAGAGCTGGGATGAGGATCGATAGGCGTGGCCAATTTGTTTTCTGATTGACGGCAAGTGCCTGAGCCCCAGGTAGAAATTTCAAAGATGAAGTATGCCGCGCCGTCCGCAGCCACACGAGTAAAATTGCGAGCTGCGCGAGGAAGATGGTGATGGTTTCACTGGGATGCTGCATGGGCTATAATCTAACACAACTACACGAGACTTTCCCGATGCTAAAATTTCGCTTTGCTCAAAACATGGAAGCGCTTGGTATTGAGCGCGTGGAAGCAAATTCCAGGAATGATTTTCGGATTTTTAACAACCTGACCCTCTGGTTGTCTGCGAATTTTAATCTTTCAACTTTTGCGCTAGGGACCTTGGCGGGGCCGGTGTTTAAGCTAAGTTTCTTCGATGGGCTTAAGGTCATCGTTTTGTTTAATATCCTTGGGGCCATTCCAGCCGCGATATTTGCAACACTAGGACCTAAGTTAGGCCTTCGCCAAATGACCATTTCTCGATTTTCTTTTGGTTGGAACGGAGCCAAAATCATGGCCCTGTTTAATGCTGCAACCTGCATTGGATGGTCTACCGTGAATGTCATGGTGGGTGGGCAGCTGGTAAAAGAGTTAAGCGGCGGAAGGGTGTCATCTGCCGCTGCAATTATAGTCCTTTCTCTGGTAACGATGATCGTCAGCCTATATGGCTACCAACACGTTCATCGCTATGAACGCTATGCGTGGATTCCGATGGCGTTTTGTTTTCTGACTCTTTTTACGAGATATTTTCCCGAGATTAGAGTGTCGACTTGGAGCCTTCATGGGTCCGTTTTATATTCGGCATTGGCTTCATTCGGAGCTGCTGTATTTGGGTATGCAGCGGCATGGTCATCGTATGCGGCGGACTACAACGTTAATCAGCCCGAATCGACGCCGCCTGGGAAGATTTTCTGGCTGACTTACCTGGGTATTTTAATTCCCTGTATTTTTCTGGAGGCCTTGGGATTGGCCTTGACGACGGTGGTGCCATTTCACGGAAAGACGGGTGGGATTCTTCTGGCGATGGCCACGGAAGGGTTTGGAAATCCTGGATTATGGATGTTGGCTTTTTTTGTTTTAAGCCTCGTCGCGGCGAACGTTCCCAACGATTATAGCCTTGGCCTTTCTTTGCAACTCTTGGGCGAGAAATGGCAGCAGATTAGTCGCGCGGTGTGGACTGTGTTAGGGACCATCGCTTATGTCATCATTGCGCTCATAGCCGGCTCCGAATTTAACGAGACTTTGACAGACTTTTTATTGCTGATTACGTATTGGCTGGCGCCGTGGTTGACGATTTTGCTGTTGGAGCATTTTTTCTTTCGTCGCGGCGAATATGATGTGGCGAATTGGAATTCAAAAGCCCAGTTGCCAAGTGGTTGGGCTGCAATAGTTGCAATGATTTTTGGGCTTTTTGGTGCCTACCTTGGCGCATCTCAGGCGCGGTTTGTCGGCCCAGTTTCGCGCCTGCTTTCTGGCGCTGACGTGGGTTTTGAGTTAGGGGCGCTATGTTCCGGCGTTGCCTATTTGATTCTCCGCAAATCGCGTCCTTAAGGCCCCGCAGCCTCATCAGTGATCAGGCGGACGGAGAAATTCCAGCCAGGATTGCCCCGGCCTTTTCGAGCGTCTCGGGAGTTTTGCAAAATGCAAACCGGACCTGGCGCAAATCTTTAGCCACGGAATCACCGGGTAGATAAAAGGGCGATAGTGGAATCGTGGCTAATTTTTTCTTGCGGACTAGATCTAGGCTAAAATCCATGTCGTTAACATCGGGGGCCAGGCGTTCGTACCCTGCCGAAATAAAGTAGGTGCCTTCGGGCGTCTGAGCCTCAAACCCGGCGGCTCGTATTGCGACTAATAAAGTGTCTCGCCGGGTCAGGTAATCCGCGCGAAACTGTTTGTAGTAGTCGTCGCCCAGTTCAAATGCCCTGACCATGGCGTGCTGCAGTGGTGTGGCAGAACAAAAAACAGTAAATTGATGAACGCGGCGAAGGCCTTCTGTTAGCGCGGCGGGCGCGCAGGCATAGCCGATTTTCCATCCGGTAAAACTGAACGTCTTTGATGTTGAAGATATCGTTATCGTACGGTCCCACATTCCCGGTAGTGAGGCCATTGGGATATGTGTGGCGGGTTTAAAGATGATTTCTTCGTAAACCTCATCCGACATGACGATCAGATCATGCTTGCGGGCAACATCTGCAATGGCCTCCATCTCTGCGCGAGTCAAGACACGACCGGTCGGATTGTGTGGGGTATTGATCAAGATCATTTTGGTTTTTTTGGTAACTAAACGCTCTATGGCGTCGGCGTCTATTTTCCAATGAGGTGGCTGCAGGGCAACCGTTTTCAGGGTTGCTCCGCCGGCATGGCAGGCTGCCGGGTAGGAGTCATAAAATGGGGCGATTCCGATCGCCTCGTCGCCCGGACCACAAAAAGCCTGGACTGCGCACCAGATGGCTTCGGTGGCGCCGGTTAGTACCGTAACCTCCCGGTCTGAATCATATTTTAGACCATAAGCCTTTTGATAGCGGCGACTGATGGCGTCACGGAGGGGTTTGATTCCCGTGGCTGGAGCGTATTGATTGTGCCCTTTTTTCATCGCTTCGGCGGCAGCCTGAATGATTTCCTCGGGACCGTTGAAGTCGGGAAACCCTTGGGCCAAATTCACGGCACCAACGGAGTTAGCCTCGGCCGACATGATACTGAAAATCGAGGTCGGATATGTTTGCCAGCGGTGCTGCGGTATCATGTTGGCTGTCCTGTAAATTCAGGTATTGTCGGCGTGAATAACGGCTTGCTCGAAGGGGACCCAATTCCGTGACCAAATTTAAATTCAAGCGAATTGCTTCGTTTTTGACCGTTTTTATTATTGCTTTTGCCGGGGCGTCTTGCACCCAAAATCAATCAGGTGGAGCTGTGCCAGATGGTCACGGCACGTTTTTGGTTGGGCCAGAGAAACCGTGTGACGCAGCGGACCATTCCGGAGATTTGTCTAATGGCGGCCCTTCTGGGGTGGTCGGGGCCGTGACGACGGATGCCAATTATTCGTCCAGTGCATTATGGGCCTTAGATGTCGCGTCAGACCGCTTCTGTCCGGTGGCTAATGGCGAGGCCGGTGATCTCTTTTTGACGGCTGCAGGGGATGGCCTTGCGCTCTTCTCTCGAAATTCCCCCCAATTGAACTACACGGTGTTCACAGCGGTCGGGCGTACCGCCCAACAGGCGACTCCATTTGCTGAAAATGGTGATCCGCACGCGCTTCGGGTTTTCCGCGACAATGGTTTCGTTCGATGGCTAATTGCGCTCAATACTGCAGGAAAATTGGTGGAATTTGATCCCGTTGTCCCTCGCGACGGGGCCGTCGTTGTGCCGGAGGACTTTAGCCGCGCTAGTCCCGGTAGGGTGTTTCGTCCCGTTGACGTGATCGTCGTCAAGGGCGAAGAAATTGATTCGAACCTTCTCAAGGCATCTAACGGTAAAGCAGATAGTGACTATATATTTGCCCTCCATCAGGGATTAGATCCCTACTACCGCAGTAATTACAGCCAGGCAATTTACGCTTGGCGACGGGTTGGGCCAGGTCAATATGCCGAAGTCGACCTTGATAAATCCAAGGGGGGCATCAATGGGTTTCCCCTTCGTTTTTCGAACCCATCTGGTTTTATCCAAAAGAGTGGTCGGCTGTCGTTTCTTAGCCTTTGTTTCAGCACCGATGCGAACTGCTTGAAGGGTCTCGAATACATAGACCTCAAGGAAATTGGAAATATTCAGCAGACGCATCTGGTTACGGATTTTTCTGGGAACGCCATATTTTCAAACGGGTTAACCGCCACTGGGGCGCCCGTTAAGCTGAATTCAAACGATAAGCCTGTGATGCTAGCTTTCTCTTCGGTGCAGATGTCATCTGGAAAAAAAATAGTGTCCATCGATATTGCGTCCGGGGCGCTTCAAACGATTCATACTTTTGATGCGGCTGGCAGTGCTTATTACGGACTTGTTTATGATCAGGTGTCTTCGAATCTCCTGGTTGGAGACACTGATGGAACGCGGGCATTAATGTGGGCCTATCCAATCGGACCCAATGGTAAGGCATCTGGTAAAGCGGCTCGTTACGTGTTGGCGAGTCCTGGCCAACCCTATCCAATGCAGCTTGTGCTTTTAAATAAAAATTAAGCGTTCCCCGGCCGATGAATTTTATCCAAAGGTTTATGGTCTTTTTTTTGGTTCCGCCCTTGCTGGCTGCTGCAGCAGGGGAGGCTGGCAAGCCTGACGCCAATCGGGTTGTTGTTCGGGGGCGAAGGCCTGATCAGATGCGACTTGAATATCCGGGATCTGGCCTTCGGTTTTTTCCCAATGGATCGTCTCAAGATGATCTCTCGACGCATATGAAACGACAGGCTGCGTTTGATGTTGTTCCCGCGGAACGACCGTCGCCCTTTGGTTTTGCTTTGCCTCGTGTGCGGGGACAGGATGCGCGTTTTACTCAGCTATTTATTGATGACTTGCCTCTCGCCGACCCCTACGCAGCATTACCCCTTATCGAGGAAATAGACCTTCCGGCATTTGATTCGGTCGAAACAAGTTCTGGGGTTGCGCCGTATGAATTGCCGGCAATTTCCTTGCGCGGCGCGATGCGGTTTCAATTGTTTGATGATGAGCCCCTTTCAACCGAATCTGATTGTGCTGAAAATTTAACCGGAAAGTTGGGAATTCGAGTTTCAAGTCCGGTGGCAACTACCTCATGGAGCCGATTTGATTTCACTAAAAATGACGTAAAATCGCGCCTTTATTTTCGCCAACTGAATAGTAAGGGAAATTACCGTTATTACGATGATAACGGAACCCCATTGAATCATGACGATGATGAGGTAATCCAACGAGGGAACAATCATCGGGCTTCTCAGTTTGTAATGCCTGCTTTTTGGTGGCGTCGGGGCGCAGCAACCTTGAAGGCATTTGGGGTTTGGAATGCTGCCCAACAAGGTTTGCCGTCGTTGATCCAAGCTTCGAAATCCAACTCTGCAAGCCAGACGAACGCCCTCGGGCTTGGCCGGATTTCAGTTGCTTGGGACCTTGGCTCTAATAATTCCATGAATGCGGCCGTAGGAATGATATCAGACCATCGCACGGTAAATGATCCGGGGGGCAGCATCCTTGTCGTTCGGGATCATGATGACCGTCGCATAATAACCCGATCTGGTGAAATGGGGTGGCGCGGCGCTTGTGTGGGCGGTGTTGTTTTGTGTCGGGTTCTTATCCGTAGTGATCAGTCTGTGATCTCTCCTCAAGGATTATCACGCGGTGTTGTTCATGTGATTTCAGCAATTAGAACCGTAGCCCCTGAGTCAACACTTGGCCTCATCGAGGCAAAGGCTGACGTTGCAAAATATTCAGGGGGCGTGTCTGGGCAGGTCCAACCATCTTGGTCCGTCGGATGGAAGTTGCCTGCAATGTTTTCCTTTGAGTCTTACGCTCAGTTAGCGACCGAGGTCCGCCCGCCTAGTTTACTTGAGTCGGAAGGAGATGGTGCGAGAATAATATCGTCTCCCAGTCTTGCCGCCGAGAAAACAACGCACCTTGAATTAGGATTGGACCAGAAAAGCAGCGAGGATGATCGGGCAATTCATCTGGCGCTTTTTCGGGATGATCGAAGAGACGCTATTGTTATCGTTCCATCGAGCATTTCAAGCTACCGAGCAGTCAATATTCCCGATACCAGTTCTATCATTGGAGTTGAACTTGCTGCGGAGAAATCGCTAGAAATTTTAAACGTCGGCGCGCTGCGAGGAAGTGCATCTTGGATTTCATTCCAATCTAGAACGGGCCAGGACAATCTTTTGATACCTGGTGTGCCTTCTGATCAGGGTGCAATCAGCATCTCTCAGCCGTTGTTTCGCAGAGCTTGGCGGTCTGTTGTTGCCCGTTGGACATCTCGTCGGCGCGGTGTTGTTTACCGGGATGTCGCAAATAATATTCGACTGCCCCCGTGGTGGATTCACGATGCTGCGTTCGATATCCGTTGGCGTTGTGAGATTGAAGGGTTATGTTCCCGTCCTGTTAATTTTGATATCGGGCTCGCCGTTAATAATTTAGCTGACACAATGGCGACGTCTTATTCAACTTCATCCGGTCAGCATGGAAAAACTGGATATTCAGATGTTTGGGGCGTTCCCTTACCTGGTCGGACATGGACCATGTCACTCACTTCGAATTTTTAGCTATGGAAACTTACGCTGATGAGTAACCGTTACTCGATTCTTTTTGATCCAATAAAAATTGGTCCCGTCACTGCGCCTAACCGGTTCTACCAAGTGCCTCATTGCAATGGCATGGGGTATAGGTTTCCCAGTACGCTGGCAGCCATGCGCGGTATGAAGGCCGAAGGCGGCTGGGGAGTGGTCTGCACAGAAGAGGTAGAAATCCATCACACGACGGATTTGGCTCCATTTCATGAAGGTCGTTTATGGAGTGGTGGGGATATCCCCGGGCTTAAAATGATGTCGGATGCAGTCCACGAGCATGGCGCTTTGTCGGCCATTCAACTGGTGCATAGCGGGATGAATGCAACAAATTTTTATTCCCGTGTTCCGCCGATGGGGCCTCGTTCCATGGGGACTTTAGGTGGCTGTGGATTTGATCCCGTGCAGTCACGTCGGATGGACAAGGCCGATATTCGCAATGTGAGGCGATGGCATCGTGCGGCTGCAATTCGGGCCAAAAATGCTGGTTTTGACATCATTTATTGTTACGCCGCTCATGGGCTCACGCTACCCATGCAATTTATGATGCGGCGGTACAATGATCGGACCGATGAATACGGGGGTTGCCTGGAAAACCGCGTTCGTTTTTTACGGGAAATTATTGAAGACACCAAAGATGCGGTTGGTGATCGATGTGCGGTCGCTGTGCGCTTTTCGGTGGATGAGCTTTTGGGGGATGTTGGAATAACCCATCAGGGCGAGGGGCATGACATCATTGCAATGTTGGCGGAAATCCCGGACCTTTGGGATGTGAACATCAGCAATTGGTCCAATGACTCATCGACATCGCGTTTTTCAAAAGAGGGGTTTCAAGAGCCTTATATTGCCTTCGTGAAAAAATTGACGACGAAGCCTGTGGTCGGTGTTGGACGATATACGTCTCCTGACTCGATGGTTTCTGCGGTGAAGCGTGGCATTCTTGATTTTGTCGGGGCGGCGCGTCCATCGATTGCAGATCCATTTTTGCCCAATAAAATTCGCGATAATCGTTTAGAAGATATCCGTGAGTGTATTGGCTGCAACATTTGCGTCACTGGTGACATGAAAAGCGTGCCCCTTCGATGCACCCAGAATCCGACGATGGGCGAAGAGTGGCGCCGTGGATGGCATCCAGAGAAAATTGCAGCAAAGAAATCTAACAAAGAAATTTTGGTGGTTGGCGGTGGGCCAGCTGGACTCGAGTGCGCGAGGGCGTTGGGTCAGCGCGGTTACGAGGTCACTTTGGTGGATGCCAGGCGAGAGCTTGGTGGGCGCGTTGTTCACGAGTCGAAGTTGCCTGGTTTAAGTGAGTGGCGGCGTGTTGCGGAGTGGCGATTGTCTTCTCCGCAGTCGCGGGCAAACGTCAAAATGTATCCCGACAGCCCAATGACGGCCGTCGACATTCTTGAGACGGGAATTAGAGACGTGATTATTGCGACTGGCGCTAAGTACCGGCGCGATGGAATCGGTCGAACCATTCATGTGCCGATCCCTGGCCTTGATCGCCAGGGAGAGCCAGATGGATTACCGGTATACACCCCAGATGATTTGATGGACGAACGAGCCGCTCCTGGCTTTGGCGCCTCAGAACATGTGGTTATTTATGATGACGATCATTTTTATATGGGCGGCCTACTCGCCGAAAAGCTGGCGATATCCGGTTGCGCAGTTTCAATCGTGACACCATCTCCAATGATATCCTACTGGACCCAATTTACCTTGGAGCAGGAGCGAATTGAAAATCGATTGCTAGGACTCGGCGTGAGGTTTCTGGCTCGCCACAGAGTGACAGCGGTTAGGAAGGGTGAGATTGCGATTGAGTGTGAGATCACAGGTAAAACTAGAGACATTGAGGCGGGTGCCATAGTGTTGGTGACCGATCGGCTACCGGTTGAGGATCTCTACCGCGAACTTATCCCAAGCCTTGAATCCGGGAAACTCGATTCCCTTCAGATTATTGGTGATGCCCAAGCGCCAAACACCATCGCCCAAGCCATTTATGCTGGGCATCTTACGGCTCGGGAATTTGATGAAATGATTAACCCAGACGAAACACCGTTCAAGGTTGAACGGGTATCGTCTGGGTCAGCAGCCTTTGTACTTTAGCCTTTTTACTTTTTGATTTTCACGTAAACCGGAACCGAGCACTGAGCATCAAATGGTCCGTTGATGGTAACAAGAATGTCACTGGCACGGAATCCTTGGCCACCGTTCACAATGAAAGCACCTGGGAGGTTTGTCGACGGCGCTGCTGGATCGAACTTGCCTTCTGAAACGGTGCCTGCGCCGAGGACTTCGGCGTGCTTGCAGAAGTCAGGAATAGCAACCCGAATACCAATCACGATTCCGTCCATCGGATTACGTCCGCTTTGGACCACGGGAAGGTCACGGCCAAAACCACCGCTGTAGTTCACCACACCGATCAATTGCTCAGGGGCATCGGCGGGATTTCCAGGGTGGTTTGGGTCTTGTGGATTTGGAGCTGGATTTACGGGGATTGGTCCAGCGCCGTTTTCTAAGAGGGCGTAGAAGGTCAAATCACAAATTGACGGAATGGTCGCGTATGGCTGCGTAATTTCAAACGAGATCCAGCTGAGGGTCCCATAGGCAACTTCAAAAGAGCCATCAGGAAAACGGTTCATACGTTGTGCGAGAAGTGGGCGTGGATTTCCTGTGTACTGAGCATTTTGAACAAATGCACGACAGTTTGGTCCGGAAAGTTGCCCAACCACACGGTTGGTCAACATCACGTTGTTGCCAAATGAATAACCAGGGCTCATCACAACTCGGCCGCCGTCAACGACGATGCCAGTGGTGGTGGCCATGTGTCGGTAAGCTAGTTCTGCCCGAGCTTCACCGCTGGTGGACATTGCAATTCCGAGCCAGGCTGCCGCAGTAAATCCAAAAATTTTTCTAAGCATTTTCTTTTCTCCCTTAATCAGTAACTCGGAAATTGTTCCGGGTTACGTTCGTTCATCATGGAATAAATCACGTCGAAAACTTGCTCGGCATTCGGTTTGGAGTAGTAGTCTCCATCGGAAGCATATGCCGTCCGGTGCTCCCTCGCGGCGATGGTCCGCGGTGCAGAGTCCAAGTATTCGTATGCGCCCTGTTTTTCAAGGACTTCTTGCATCATAAAGGCGCTCGCCCCCCCTGGGACATCTTCGTCCAAAAAGACAGCTGCATTTGTTTTTCTTATGGATTCACCGATCCTGCCGTAACGGTCAAATGGGAGGAGGGTCTGCACGTCGATTAATTCAATGCTGATCCCAACATCCGCCAATAATTTCGCGGCCTCTTGAGCAATACGAACGCAGGCCCCGTAGGTAACCAAGGTGACGTCAGAGCCCTCGATAAGGACCTCCGGCACGCCCAGTGGGATGGTGTAGGTCCCTAGGTTGGCCGGCATGTCCTCTTTAACGCGGTAGCCATTCAAAACTTCAATGACCAAGGCCGGGTCGTCGCCTTGAAATAGCGTGTTGTACATACCGGCAGCCTGGACCATGTTTCGTGGAACGCAAACGTGAATGCCGCGGATTCCGTTGATGATCATACCCATGGGAGAGCCCGTGTGCCAAATGCCCTCCAGTCTGTGTCCCTTCGTCCGAATGATCACTGGAGCCATCTGTCCGCCGACGGTCCGGTAGTGCAAGGTGGCGAGATCATCGCTCATTCCCTGAAAGCAGTAGAGCAGATAGTCCAGATACTGGATATCAACCAACGGACGTAAGCCGCGCATCGCCGCGCCCATTCCTTGGCCAAAGATCGTTGCCTCGCGAATTCCAGTGTCCGTAATCCGGACCTCGCCAAATTTGGCCTGCAATCCGTCAAACTCCAGGTTTACGCCACCGAGTTTTCCGATGTCTTCGCCGACGATAAAAACCCGTGGATCGCGCTCCAAGTGGATCTCAAAAAATCTTTGGATGATCTGACGACCGTCCACTTTTTCCGGTGATTGGCCATACGCTGGTTTTATTTCGGCGACGCCTAATGGTGATCGCGACGTCTCGCTGAAAAGGTGTGATGAATAACGGCGCTGGTGTTCCTGGGCGTAAGTCGCAAGCATGACACGCAATTCTTCCTTGGTTTCCGTTGCTTCATCCCGCAAGGCAATCATCGTCCGTTTCATCGAACCTTGAATCGTCCGTCTCATAAGCGCTGGTGTTTTCAGTAATTCCTGAGTTGCCCGCGTCACGAGTTCGGCATGGTTGGATTCAGCCTTCAGGCGGTTGTACAGGCCAATCACCTCGTCGCGCTCAGTTTCAAGCGGCGTCAAATATTCGCGCCAGGCTTCGTCGCGCCACGTATCGACTTGCTTTCGCCCTTCAGCCTCCATAATTTCAAGTTCGGCCTCGGTGGTAATGCCTTCAGCCGTCATCCAGTCGCGCATCATTTTCAGGCAGTCAATAGAGTCTTCGTAGGCAAGGCGTTCTTTGGTCTTGTAGCGCTCATGACTTCCGCTTGTAGAGTGGCCCTGCGGCTGCGTCATCTCGATCACGTGAAACAAGACCGGCATATGTTTTTCGCGGCAAATTTTGGCGGCCTCTTCATAGCCACTCACAAGAGCTGGATAATCCCATCCTTTGACAACCTGGATGTGAAACGCCGGTAGTCCGGGTTCGCTCTTGAAGCCGTCCATGACCTTCGAAATGGATTGTTTGGTCGTCTGGTATTGGGCGGGGACCGAGATCCCGTATTCGTCGTCCCATACAGACATCAGCAAGGGAACCTGCAGAACTCCTGCTGCATTCATGGTTTCCCAGAATAAACCTTCACTAGTGCTGGCATTGCCGATTGTTCCAAAAGCAACTTCATTGCCGTTGACAGAGAATTTTATATTTTCAGCCAAATCAGGATTGGCGCGATATATTTTCGATGCGTATGCCAAGCCTAAAAGGCGTGCCATTTGACCGCCGGTCGGCGAAATATCAGCAGAAGTATTGAAGCTGGATTTTTGTGAAGTCCATTCGCCATCCGAAGTCACGTAACGCGTTGCGAAGTGATTATTCATTTGGCGTCCGCCGGATGCCGGTTCGTGATCCAAATTGGTGTCGGCAAAAAGCTGGGCGAAAAACTGTTTGATGGTGCATGCGCCCGTGGCAAACATAAATGTTTGATCCCGGTAGTAGCCACTACGCCAATCACCCTTTTTGAAGGCTCGGGCCATCGCTAATTGGGCGACTTCCTTGCCATCCCCAAAGATTCCGAACTTCGCCTTGCCAGTCAGGACCTCTTTGCGGCCAATCAGGCTTGCCTGACGGCTCAAATAGCCGATGCGATAGTCTTTTTTTATTTCATCAGCATTCAGCCGGTCATTGGTCTTGGATGACATCGAGATATCCTCATTCAGTCGAAAAGAGCCGCCGCTGCGCTCAGGACGATATTTAACTTTAAGGCAACTCAAACGAAGCGATGACTGGCGCGTGGTCTGATGGTTTTTCGCCCTTGCGTTCATTCCGGTCCACACGCACTTCGCGGCATAATTCTGCGAGCGGTGGTGTGGCATAAATCAAATCGATACGTAGGCCTTTGTTCTGCAGAAAGGACATCTGCCGGTAATCCCACCATGAATATCCGGGCTCGTCAGGATACAGGTGACGAAAGGTATCGACTAAACCAAAATTGACCACCTGGCGTAACCCCTGCCGTTCCTTGATGGAAGTGTGGATGTGGTCGCGCCATGCCGCCGGGTCGTAGACGTCGATGTCGTTTGGGGCAACGTTGAAGTCGCCAACCAGAGCCACCAGGTCATCCGGCCTGTGGTGGGTGTCCAGGTATTTGCGCAGGCGCTGAAACCATTCGAGCTTATAGATGTACTTTTCTGAGCCTATGGACTGCCCATTAGGGATGTAGCTGGACATGATCGTTAGAGGTATTTTGCTTTGTGGCTTTCCCTCGAGGTCGACTTCGTAAGTTGCAGCGAGGAATCTTGCTGCCGCGTCATCCACCCCGTCACCAAAATTGCGGGTGACGGAAACAGGATTCATTTTGCTCAGGATAGCCACGCCGTTGTAGGCTTTTTGGCCGAAGATCTCGGCCCGATAGCCGGCCGCGATAACGGCCTCCATGGGGAATTTTTCGTCGGCGCCTTTGAGTTCCTGGAGGCAAAGAAAATCAGGGGTCTCACGTTCTAGAAAGGCCAACATTCGATCAAGGCGTTGCCCTACTGAATTAACGTTCCAAGTAGCTATTTTTATTGATTTTTTTGTCAAGCCACGTGCCCCCGTTCCGAATCCCCGGAAATGACCGCCAAATCTACCCGATGGGGCCGTAAATTTCACCGTTGATTTCGGGGGGCCTGGCGATTGAAGGTCCTGGCAAGGTGGAGTCAGTAAACAGAAAGGATCTCGTATTCTTTTGACCGTCCAGCGACGTTCACTTCAATGGCGTCGCCGGATGTTTTTCCCATTAAAGCGCGGCCCAGCGGTGATTTTATCGTAACGCTCAAAACGGACTCACCCTCGGATAGTAACGAGTAGCCGCCGGCATGTTGTAGTAAAAAGCATCGCGATCTGGTTCCGTCACAGTCTAATTCGATTACAGCACCAGAACCAATGGGTTCGCCCTGTGGAAACGCCCTAAGGGGCATGGCCGCCAAAATGCTGCGAATCCCACGGAGTTCCCCTAAGCGCTCGCTTTGTGCTCCGGCTAGGTAGGAGGCCTCCAGCCCTCTGGTATCATATTGATTTTCGGCCTTGCTCTCTTCATTGGTCGCGGCATCAACGACGGCTTGAACCGAGGCACCCAAAACAGTGCATTCAGCGTCGATTGCGCTAATTAACTGGGCCATCAGTCCGGATTTTTTTGCGTGGCTATCTGGTAACAATGTTCAAACTTTCGGTGTCAGGGTCGAACAATAGAACGGCTTTTCGGCTCCGGAGCATTTCTGCAACTTGGGCCACCTTTTCATCCAAATCAAAGATCCGTTCGCCGTAATCGGTGCCCTCGCGGGTGACGATCTCCTCGATCACGCGATTTAGTGTTTCCGGATCAAGTTTGTCACACGGAATTTCCATTAGCGCGGAGGTCCAAGCATTGCCGTTTTGAATTCGTATTGCGTAGCATCAGGTCAGTTAACACGATCTTGGCTCAAATCACATAAAATCCCCACTGGCGCAAAATTGGTGGCCCCGTGGCCTTAGTTTTAAGCCACGGCCGCCATCCTCATGGTGGATCAGTGGGCGGAAGTACCCAAAATCACAAATAAAACCTAATTCTAGGCTCCGGCACGCTTCGTGATCTAGGTGGAATGCCCCGAGGGATTTTCTTGACGGGAAAAATCAGAATGTTTTGGGAGTTTTTTAACATGAGTCATCGATGTCAAAGTTTCCGCGTCATAGCCCGCCTTGTCGGCGTCACGCTATGCGTCACAACAATGTCCGGGGCCCTCAGTGGGTGCGGCAATACCCTCAGTGACTTTGGTCGAAAGGTTGGCATCGGGGGACGTAAGTCGCCTGATCGCGGAGTGGAGCCAAATGGATATATCAATGAATCACTGTTGGCCCTGACCGCCCAATCCGTTAGCAGTGATGCCAGCGCAAAGGCCTACGATCACTGTGCTCAGATTTTGGAAAAGGGATTGTTCAACACCCGGAAAGTTGGAAACGATGAGGTCCGCATTGCCAACCAGCGGGCCTACTTTTGCTCGCAAACCGAGCAGCAACTTTCTGACTATTTTCATAGTTATATGGCAAACAAATCGAACCAGGGATCCAATAGTTCCGCAAATGCAAAATTTGGAATGGATCTAGTGGAGGAGAGTCTTCCGGTTGGATTCAAAGCCGAGGGCAGCACGCAGAATGGAAGCACAAACGTACGGGAATATACCGCAGATGATGCAAAAGCTCATGCATCTCGTTTCCACGCGGAGTATTGTTCCGCCGCGGATCAATCTGGTCATGTCGCTAAAACATATGACATGATGGAGCAGATTGCAGATCAGGGCGTGGTTGCTGCCTGGCAGGCATGCATCACCAAAGATCAAGGCGGATTTTTTTGTCACGCCGAAGAATCTGATGATCAAATTATGGTGACCTTAAAGTGGGATCCCTCTGATTTGGCGCGAACCTTGTTGCCTTCAGTCAAATTGAATTGGCAGACGACAGACAATCTGGAACTAGCCAGCCTTGATTTGCCGGATCACATGGGCGCTGGAACCGGCCTTCCTGTCACATTCCGGCGCAAAAATGAAGATCGGCCAGCGGCACTTCAGGTCGTCGCAAGTGATGCTGGACACAACGTGAATTTCGCCTGCTCACGCAGCATTCCCGCAGTGCGCAAAGGCTCGAAGATTGAGCATCCCCACTGTGGTGTTGCACTTTATAAAGAGGGCGTCATTGAAACCAAAAAAGGTCGTGGACCCCAGTGTGGTATCGAGTTAAATAATTTGGCGCGGACCGCAGCTTGCGGAGTCGAATCCTGGCGCAACGGGTCTGATATGAATTGCCCGGGGTCTATTCCGGCGCGGCGCTATTACCGGGACACGGAAAGTAACTGCGGCGGCCACATTGACGAGAGTAGGCTAGAGTGCATTCAGCCATCCCACTCTCACGTTGGTAGTATGCGAAAAAGCGAATCGTGGTGCACTAAGATGGAATTGCAAAAGACGTGTGTGGCTGGGATCTGTGCTTCGATGCATATTCCGGTGGTCAAAAATCGCGAGAGCGGCACTTATGCCTGCGAGGAGCCTGGGCGCCCGCAATCGTGTGACGCGGAACGTTTTGGCGCGGGAACTTATAAGCCATGCCGGCATGAATCTCATGGGGTAGAGCTCTACGCTGAGTGCCCACATAAGGACTTCGGCGAGATTAAAGAACGTCGTCCCGAGTTTGGTGTTGAGAAGCACAATAGCTGCTTTGTTTATTTCGACGAAAGATAAAAAGTTTTAGCAAATCAGCAGCCCCGGGCGTCCCAGGGCTGCTGATTTGGTTTGCAAATGTTCATGCATGATTCCTCATCAATTATGATAGCCTTCTAAAAATAATTCTACGCCATCGATTGCGGCATTCATCTCAGCATGAAAAAAAGGAGACCTAATGAAATTCAAGGCGACTATTGCAGGGTCGATTCTTATCTTTTGGTTAATGCTGGCGTTGGGTGGTGCAGCCCAATCGGCGGGCCTTTTTGCAGATCAATTAGCAGAGAAAAAGGTTGAGGCGTATGAACGCATTCATGGTGAATCGGGAATAAAACGTCGGCCACTGGCCACGATCTACAAAGAGTTTGCTGATCTAGCTCGCGCGGAAAGTCAACGCGCAGATTGGATTCAATATGGGACATCAGGCTCAGGAAAGCCCTTAATGGCGCTGAAAGTTCATAAAAAAAATTTTACATCCGTCCAAGTCGATCTAATTGGTAATCAGCAAGCAAAGGGGGAATCCCGTCCTGCGATTCTTATTTCCGAGGGTATTCATGGAAATGAATATTTGCATATCACGGATCGCCTGCCGTTCGAATTTATGAGTGTGAATCAGCCCCATACGGAATTTGAAAGATTTCTTGGCATGGGAGGAATTATTTATTTCGTTCCAGTGATGAATCCAGATGGTTATTCCGCAGGTCGCCGTGAGAACTCTGCGGGAGCAGACTTGAACCGCGATTTCACCATTCAGGCGGCTGGAAATACCGGGTTTCGCCAAACAGAAACCAAGGCTATTTCACAATTCATTGCGAGTGAAGTTAAAGGACAAAATTTGCGCGTCGAGGTTTCAATGGAATATCACTGCTGCATCGGTGGCCTCATTCATCCATGGGCGTGGACCAGCGAGCCTTTGACCGGCGAGACTCTTGAACGGCATCGTGAAGTGGGTGAGTTTGTGTCCGATATTTTCAATTACCGTTACGGTACCGTCAGTGACATCCTTGGGTATTCAGCGGTTGGTGGATCCGATGATTATTATTTGGAAACCTATGGTCGGCGGGCATTTTCTTTTGAGGGTTCACGGGGTATCGAAGAACAAAGATTAAAAGAACATGTCAGCCTCTGGAACCGCATCTTTAATGTGCTGTAATGATAGTTAATTAAAATAGTTAAGGAAGTAATTGGAATCGCCGATAAATCGGGAGTATGAGAAGGCTAACCACCATTCAAGTGTGTCGCAATAACCGCGCGCTCGTCACCGACAGTGCACAGCACTGGTATCCTTAGAGATTAGATAGGACTTCGATCCATTCAGATTCGAGGGCCTGTATTTCAGTTGCGAGGGCCCCAAGTTTGGCCATTAGGTCCTGATTCGATGGCGCAAAATCCAGATCGGCGGCAAGGCGTTCTTGTTCGTTTTGAAGCTTCGCCAGACGCGCCTCAATTTCGGCGCTACGTTTTTCTTGACGACGACGTTGCGTTGCGATCAGTTTCTGACGTTCTCGGTCCTCGCGGTGGCTGGGCAGAGTCCGATTGGCGGCATGGTTCGGATTTGATGAATCGGATTGTTTTGAATTTGAGCGTGATGCCTGCGATAGGTGGGACTCGCTGGAATCCCGGCGCATGCTTCCGCGGCGCAGACTCCAAATGTAGTCGTCATAAGAGCCGTGAAAGATGGTTGCCGTCCCGTCATGAACTTCGATGATTTTAGTCGCGACGGTTTTCACAAAAGTCTGGTCGTGACTGACAAAAATCACGTTCCCTTTGAAGGTGTGTAGGCTGTAGGCTAAGGCCTCGACCGTGTAAAAATCCAAGTGGTTGGTCGGTTCATCGAGGATCAATAGATTACTGCCGCTTAGCAAAATTTTGCCCAAGGCGACTCTAGCTTTTTCACCGCCCGATAAATTTCCGATGCGTTTTTTGACATCGTTTCCTGAAAAAAGCAGGCTTCCGGCAAGATCAAGGATCTGTTGGTTGGGAGCGCTGTGAGGAGCAGCGTTGGTTAAAACATCGATGACGGTGGAGTTAGCTGGTAGCTCTGCGGCGACGTGTTGCGCATAATAAGCGCAACGCACGGCTGCGCTCTGTTGCATCGTGCCGGATTTGACCTCAAGGCGACCAGCGATGGATTTTACCAGTGTCGATTTTCCGGCGCCGTTTTCACCGACGATGGCAACCTTGTCGCCTGAGGTGATTTCAAAAGAGGTGTTTCGAAGGATTGTCCTCTCACCATAACCAAGAACGATGTCGCGGGCGATGACATCAATGCGGCCTGGTGTGCTGGGTTGTGGGATGCTGATGCGTGCCATTGCCGGTAGGGGTTTGATGTCAATGGATTCCATCTTGTCGAGTTGCTTCAGGCGGCTTTGCGCGGCCCGCGCCTTACTGGCCTTCGCTCCAAATCGGGCGGCAAAGTCACGAATGGTTTGTTTGCGGGCCTCAACGCCGCGAGCCGTTTTTTCCAGTTGATCGCGCAGCAGAGATTTCTGCTCAAAGTAATCATCGATCGTGCCTGGATATTTGATGATGTCGCCCTGCTCGACCTCTAAAATGTGGTCCGTGGTACGACGTAAAAATTCACGATCATGGGAGATCAGAAGGAACGTACAATCCAGATTGATCAATAGATCTTCCAAGACAATTAGTGTTTGGACGTCGAGGTAGTTTGTGGGCTCGTCTAGTAGGAGCAGGTCGGGCTTTGCAGCGACTAAGGCGCACAATTGAATGCGCATTCGATAGCCACCGGATAATTCTCCGAGCGGTCGTTGGACAATTGCCTCGGGTAATGCAAGGCGATCAAGTAGGTCCGTGATTTCCCAAATCTGGGCACCAGATTGTTCTTGGATGTACGTAAGGCCATCGAGCTCGAGGGGGAGCTGCTGGTCTTGACGCAGGATCGCAAGGCGGAGGTTGTTCTTTTTTACGAGACGGCCTTCGTCGAGGACATCGTCCCCGATGATGATACGAAAAAGTGTCGATTTTCCAGCACCGTTGGGCCCGATGACACCCACCCGCTCATTTTCATTGATGCTGAAGGTAGAATTGGAAAAAAGAATTTTCGTGCCGAAGGATTTGGTGCCAGCGGTTAGTTGTAAAAGATTGCGGGAAGATTCATTGGCCATGGTTCAGGGGGTCTTCCGTAATTTTAGCGGGATTTTTTTTGGGGAGAGCTGTGTTTTTGGAGAAGCCGGAAAATCATTGGCGAGCCATTTGACGGTCAGCGGAATAAACCACTCGGAAGAACGCAGCCGGGTAAAGCGGACTTTGTCGTTCAAAATATCGGTGATCGCCAAAAGCTGTTTCGTTTGTTCCATGTGCCGCCGTAGATTGCTAGTCATGATCCGGTCGACGAAACGTTTTGCCGCGAGATCGTCTTTGGCCCCCCATTCATTGGCCCAGTCCAGGGCGATGGAAAGGGTGCTGGCATTCAGAGTGCCGTTGGATAATTCAAGGGCATTGACTGCATTACCGTAACGCTTTGCGCTGGCATAGGCATTGGCAAGGAGGAGGAGTCTCTTTTTTTCCAGATTCTGATTCTCGCATCGGAAGCTGAAAGCGTCTTTAATAAGCAGGTTAGCTTCTAAATTTGTTAGTTGAATTTTGCAGATTCCATCCCTTACTGCAGGGATTCCGCTTGATCGCTTAAGGAAGTCTTCGAGGTAAATTGACGAGCGATAGATGCAAATCGTCGAGGAACCGTTTTCTGGAAGGAGAAAGCTTTCTTTAAGGGCCAGTGGCAAGTCCGAATGTTCTTTTGGTAGGAACGCCAAAAATCGATCGTTAAATTTTGGTGAGGCTGAGCCGACCTGGTCCGGTTTGGTAAAAAAACTGATTTGAATTCCCGTGGACGCTTCTGCTGGTTTCAGGCTCGCAGCAATTCTGAAGCGCCAGGCGTTAATTGTCGGGGCTTCAACCTCTATTTTGATGAACTGAACCGCGGTTACTTCCCCAGAGGCTGAGAACAGGTTCATTAGCTCGGGGCCAGTTGGCGTTTCCGGGCATAATGATAGGGCCGGGGTTGACGCAACGAGGAGTAAAAATAAGAAGAAAAGATCCGTCCCTGGGTTAGGGATGAATGGGCGGCGCACGGTTGAGGACTCCTTTCGAAGGGTGATGCTCATCGCTTATCCCTTGAGGGCGATGATGGTGACGCCGTCGCCGCCCTCCGTGCTTTCGCCGGCACGAAAGGCGATGTTGTACGGACAGTCGCTGCGAAGGCATTTGCGAATCGCGTTTTTCAAGCGATCGGTGCCATGACCGTGGACAATTACCAATGCCCCCTCGCCGCGCAGTAATGCGTGATCGATGAAGTCGAGTGTCTTGGTGACTGCCGTATCCGCATCCTGCCCACGAAGGTCCAGGGTGTTTGTTGAAGACTGGAGCACCAATGGCGGAATTTCCGGTGGCGGATTTAGTGGGCTCAGTTTTACAGCCGGCGGCGGTTTTCCGCGATTTGTAACTTTTTTTGGATCCGATGGTGTGGACTCAGGCATGATCCGTAAATCATGGGCGGGCACACGTAATTTCACTAGTCCGATCTGAATTTCTGCGGGTGCATTGTCACCCTCGGCAGGCCGCAGGATTTGACCTTCTTTTCTAAGTGGAACAACAAAAACCCTTTGACCAGTGCGAAGGATTTCTCCTGCGGTGATGATGCGGCCGGGCAGGGCTTCTCCCTCGCGACCACGGGCCAGGATTTCTCGGGACTTTTGGTCAAACTGACGCATTTTATCCGTGGAGGAAGTTGCAAGGGTTGCAGCGAACGCGACGGCTTCGGGAATGTCGCCGGTTTCAGCTTGGCGAAGGGCCTTGAGGGCAGCTTTCAATTGATCTTGAAGGCCACGCATGCTCAGACGCATTTCGTCCAGTTCGACCTCCTGATTTTGAGCAGCCTTGCGCGCCGCCTCACGCCGAGCTTCTTCAAGGGCTTTGCGTTCCACTTCAAGGCGCGCACTGGCCTCCTCGACTTCAAGTTCCTTTTGGCGCAGGCCAACCCGGATGCTTTCCGTTTCTTCGCGGGCAACCAAAAGTTGATTGACGGCATTTTCCATGGTGGATGCGCTGGTACCGCGCAATTCTTTGGCTCGCTCGATCACAGATGCTGGTAGGCCAATTTGGCTTGCAACCTCAAGCCCGTAGCTTTGCCCCGGGACATCCAGGATCAACTTATAGGTCGGGCGCATCGTTTTCAGCAGATATTCCATAGAGCCATTGCGGAATTTACCAGTGCCCTTTTCTTGTCCTTTTTCGGAGGCTGCGAGCCCCTTCAAACTATCGTAGTGGGTCGTCGCCAGCGTCATGGTCCTGCGGGTCGCCAAGGTTTCCAAAACGGCTTGGGCAAGTGCGGATCCCGTCTGAGGCTCTGTGCCAACTGCAAGTTCATCGAGCAGTGCCAGATCTTCTGATCCGGCCTTTTCGATGATGGGCTTCAGGCCGAAGACGTGCCCCGAAAATGTCGAGAGGTTGGCGGCAAGATTTTGTGCGTCGCCAAGCTCCAGGAAGATATTGTGGAACAGATACAGGCGTGATGTCCGTTCCGCTGGAATCAATAGGCCCGCTTTGGCCATGAGGTGCAAGATCCCCACGGTTTTTAGGACGACAGTTTTTCCGCCGGCGTTCGGCCCGGAAATGATTAAGCAACGTTGCTCGCCCGTTAGGGTTACTGTATTCGGAATCGCTGTGTTCTTCATTTTTGTCAGCGAAATAATGCCAGCCTCGGATGACGGTTCGTTGCTGCCACTAGCTTCCGATGTCGGTTGCTCCAGGGGCTTCCGAATCAAGGGATGGCGCGCAGAGCGGAGGTCGATCAAGGGTGTGTCGGATAGCTCGACCGGGTTAGCGTCAAGTTGAATTGCCAGGCCGGCCTGTGCCGTCAGAAAATCAAGCTGGACAAGTTCTTCGTAATCGATCCGCAAGGTGTCTAGCTCTGTGGCGGCCTGGCCGCTGAGCACTCTGAAAATGCGGAGGATTTCCAGTTTTTCTGCCAATTGGTTTTCAAGCCATTCAGCATTGAGCGGAGCAACGCTCGAGGGTTCTAAAAAAAGAGTTTGGCCACTGTCGGAGGTATCGATGATCGTTCCCGAAACCCGGCCGCGCCCGTCGAGGCGAATGGGGACGACATAACGTTCATTGCGGACGGTAAAGAAATCGTCCTGCAAATATTGCTCGACGCTGGCTTCCCGCAAGACCTTTTTGATCTGGTCTTCAATGCGTTTTGCCATGGTTACTTTTTTGCGGCGGATGGAGGCCAGTTCAGGCGAAGCATCATCGAGCAGCAGGCCATCGGGGCCAATGGCCTTCTCGATGGCGGTCATGAGTTTTGGTACCGGGTATATCTGGTTTTTCAGGCGAGCCAAGGTTTCACTTTTTGAGGCGAAGTTAACGCAGAAGCCATGCACCCTCTGTATGGCATGCAGAAGCTGCAAGACTTGCCGCAATTCAATTCCACCAAGGATCTGACCTAGCCCCAGGGCCTTGAAGATCCGGCGCATCGGTGGCAAGTCCCCGATGGGTGCGCGGTAGCCATGGCGGACGATTTCCTTGATTGACGAGGCGTCCGCCCAGCGACGTTCAATCTCCTGACGTTCTAGGTTGGGTTGCAGTTCTAAGCAAAGTGTCTGCCCGTCGTCCGTTTGGCTGAAAGCAGCCAGCGTCTCGACCAACAGGGGCCATTCTAATTTTTCAAAGTCGACAGGCTTCAAACTAATTTCCTGGACGTTGCTGGCCCCCTGAAGTGAGGGCATTATGTCATTTCTGTGTGCGAAAGTTCAGGTTAAGGTTATAAATGACTTTGCCAGGATAAACACCGATAATTTTTAAGGTAATTTTCACGTGAACCTTGTGGCCGCCTTGGGGAGCGCATTGCTGTTGGGGTTGGTTGCCGGCAGCTTTCTGAATGTCTGCATTTTGCGCCTTCCAGACGGCACATTTTTTAAAAACACGAGATCTCATTGCCCGGCCTGCGGAGCTTTGATTCCATGGTATTTTAATTTTCCAGTTTTGAGTTTTCTCGTTCTGCGGGGGCGAGCCCGATGCTGTGGGGCGAGGATTTCTTGGCAGTATCCAGTGGCCGAAGTCGTCACGGGACTTTTATTTGCGTACCTCGCCCTTCGGTTTCCGTTTATTGACGTGGTCCACGGCGCTGGCCCCACCATCATGGTTGATTATGGGCAAGCCTGGCGTTTTCTCCATGCTGTTATTTTTTGTTGTGTGCTCCTGGTCGCCTCGATCATTGACCTCCGGTTGATGATTATTCCGGACGTCCTGAGTCTTGGCTTGGTTGCCATGACCCCTATCGTCGTCGCGCTGCACCCGGATTTAGGGTGGCGTAGTTCGCTGCTGGGGATAGTGCTTGGGGCGGGTATCCTTTATGCGGTGGCATGGGCTTATTGGCTTTTGCGCCACGAGGTCGGCATGGGGTTTGGAGATGTGAAACTTTTGGCCGGAATTGGAGGCTGGCTTGGCTACGAAGCCTTATTTCCGGTGATTTTGATGGCGTCCGTCAGTGGCTCGGTGGTTGGTATCAGTGTTATGATTTGGACTCGAAAATTTCATGGTAAGACGGCTTTGCCGTTCGGTCCTTTTTTGGCGTTTGGGGCTGTGGTTCATTTGCTGTTCAATCAGGAAATCAGGGAATTATGGATTTCGATGGGACTATAACAGGGCCTGCGGGCGAGTTGGCGGCTGCGCTGACTAAATCCAGCAGACTGTCGGAGCTGATCCGAAACTTCGGCGAGCACTTGATGCGCGATTCTGGGGTCGAAGTTTTTGACGTGTGGTGGTTTCAGAAGCCACTTCGCGGAGCCAAAGTAATGCCATGGGCGCGGGGGGAATTTCGAATTCCTGAGGCGCGCGGCTTGGATGGAAACGACCTTCTGGTGGCATCCAAAACGGTCGAATCCGAGCTTGAAGACCATCAATTTAATCCCCCCGGCGACATCCTGACCGGCGAGGTTACGGGTGGGTTTACGGGGTCGGCTCCTGCGATCAGGTACGTTGTTGTGCAGGCGACGGGCGGGCGTTGGCTGGTGGTGTTCCTCAGGGAATCAGTTCACGCATTTAAAGCCTGGCAGGCACGCTGGATCGCAAAGCGCGGGCGCGAGACCAGAATTCCTGAAGCCTTAGCGATTGAAATTCGGGAGGGCATGTTGGCTTTGGCCATCGGGTCTTTTGCGGGGCATGCCCGGCGACAATTCGAGTTGGATGATGCTCGGACAGAACTTTATCGTGATTCCCTTACGGGCCTTTATAACAGCCGTTATCTGGACCTGATTCTAGACATGGAAGTGCGTCGCGCCAGTCGGTTTGGAACAAAGTTTTGCGTCTTGTTTGTTGATGTTGATGCGTTCAAGGCGGTCAATGACATCCACGGACACTTATCAGGAAGTGCGATGCTCAGCGAGATGGGCGTTGTCATCAAGGATGCCGTGCGCGAAGTGGATATTGTCGCCCGTTACGGTGGCGATGAATTTGTTCTGGTCTTGCTCGGTGCTGACGTCGAGACGGGCAGCACAATCGCCGAGCGGGTGCGGGAGCGCGTGGCGGCCCACCAATTCAGGGCGGCGACTGGAAGTGGCGCCGGAGATATAGTGCAAGTAACCGTTTCTATTGGGCTTGCGGCTTTTCCTGAGAACGCAAGAACGAAGGAACAACTGCTGCGCATGGCCGACGAGACGATGTATTCCAGTAAAAAAAGTGGCAAAAACCGGGTCACAGTCTACGTGGCGGTTCCGGAAGCAAACCAATTTGAGCTTTCAGGAGAAAACAATGGCCGAGCAAGTCCTAACGAAATTGCCCTCTGACAGTTGGGTTGAAATGACCGAGTTGGTTCTGCCGCAGCACACGAATGCGTTGGGCACCGTCTTTGGCGGCGTGGTGATGTCCTGGGTCGACATTGCAGCGGCCACATGTGCGATGCGGCATGCCGCCAAAACTGTGGTAACGGCTTCCATCGATGCCATGCACTTTATTTCGCCGATTCGCCTGGGATGGATTGTTACACTAAAATCATCCGTCAATTTTACGTCGATGACGAGTTGCGAAATTGGTGTGAGGGTCACCGCAGAAAACCCGATGACGGGAGAAAAATTTCATACCGCCAGCGCCTATTTGACGTTTGTTGCACTGGATAGTTTTGGGCGCGCGACACCAATTCCGCAGATCAATCCCACGACGAATGAAGAAATTGAGCGTGCAGATGCCGCTAAAGCTCGGCGTAAATCACGGCTTGAATTGCGTGATCGTTTGGTTGCACGCAAAAAGGCACACTCATGAAATTCAATGCATCAGGAATTGCAGCGATAGCTTTTGTCATGGCGACGTTATTTTTTTCAGCACCATCCAGAGCTGAAAATACAATTGCCTCGGCAATTGCTTCACCAGAGGATTCGGTAGAAATATATTTAATGACGGTTGGAATTGGCGAGCAGATTTATGCGCGTGGTGGTCATACGATGATCCGGATTGTCGATCACAAAAAAGGGCAAGATGCTGTTTATAATTGGGGCATGTTCGATTTTGCTGACCCCGGATTTGCTTGGAAGTTTTTTAAGGGAGTCTTGCTCTACCGTGTAGGAGTTCAGGGCTACGAGCGAACGATCGACCACTATCAGAACTACGAGATGCGGCCGCTTTGGCAAGAGCGCCTGAACCTGACGGCAATGCAAAAGAAAATTCTGACAGAGCGGATTTCTTGGAACATGCGACCCGAGAATGTGCGTTACCCGTATCAGTATTTTACCAACAACTGCGCGACTAAGCCGCGGGATTATCTCGATGAAGCAGTTGGCGGAGCTATAAAATCCAAATACGACGGCCAAGCCAGTGGAAAGTCCTGGCGTTCCTATGTTCGACAATCCATGAACGATAATTCGATTGTTGGGATGGGGCTTGAGGTTTTGATGAATGGGGATGTTGACCGGAAAATCTCACGTTGGGATGAAATGTTTCTTCCGCCGAAATTGCGCGAATATCTATTGAATATGCCGGCGCTGGATGATCATGGGAAACCAGTTGCAGGCGGGCAAATGCTGCTCAGTGAGACCGTAGAACTCGTTAAATTACCTGAGGCGGACAGCGGAGATCGCGACACTTTCAGCTTGGCCCGGATGCTATTTGGAATTCCGGTATTTTTCTTTTTTTTGGCAATGGCAGGCGCCGGCGGCATCCGCCGTACGTTAGCTCGAAGCCATCCTGAGCAATGGACCGGGCGTGTTGCTTGGGCAACCCTGGACGCCACTCACAGATTGTTGAGCCATTTTGCCGAGGCTTGCCTTGGTCTTGGCCTGTGTGGTTGGGCGTTGCTTGCGGGTGCTCTGGGCTCGATTCAGATCGTATCGTGGATTTTATCTTCACATACCGACCTGCATCACAACGCAAATATTTGGCTATTTTGGCCGACCGACTTTTTGTTTTTTATCGTGGGATGGCGGTCGGTCCTAAATGCGGTGAAGGGCAACATCAAACGCCGCCCGATCCTGAGCAACAGCGTCCGCTTTTACAGCGGCCTCCATGTCATGGCATTGCTCACCATGGTTGCGCTACGTAAAATGGGCTTTATTCTACAGGATGTCGACCGAGTCCTCTATAATATGGGCATTCTGGGTGGGTTCATTTATGTCGCATCGTGGTTTGGCATGATGGATTTTGGATTGAAGGCGCGTGATCCGGTTGCGCTGAGGCAGGACGATGTCAGGACGGTTGATGCTCCGCAGTGATTCCCAAATTTTGTCAGAACGTGTGAAGGAAATACGACCTAGGCTGTTTGATTATTGTATGCGGATGACGGGCGACGCCATGAAGGCGTCGGGTGTGGTGCAAGATGCGTGTGCTGCGATGGCAGAGGTTGCAGCCGAGGGCGGACGGATGGAAGTGAACGAGGACGTCCAGGCGTTTTTGTTCCGAGAGGCGCGCGTTCTTGGTAAAGAAGCTTGGCATGCTGATACAACTGCCCTAAGAAATCCGCGCTTATTGCCGGGACAGGCCGAGTTTGCCCTGATCCGTTTGGATGAAGTTTTACGCCAATTGCCAGCCGAACTCCGGGAGGTGATTTTACTCGTTGAACGCTATAAATTTCCGCCCCAGATCGCTGCACAAATTGCTGGTTTTGACGTTAAAAGATTTGATTCCGCCCTCTCCGCTGCCTGGCGAGTGCTTTTGACCAGCCTGCCCCCGGGCGCCGTTCCTGTCGGTTTAGGTGGCGGCCCGGGCCCAATCGAACGCCTGCCGGATTACCCGGAGCCAGCGTTGGAATATCAAATACCGGTGACAAATTTAGGGGAGATCATGGAAGGGCTGGAATCGACGCGAAGGAGGCCGGGCGCGCGCGGCTTCTGGGTGCTGCTGTTTATGGTGGTAGCAGCAGCGGGGTATTTTTGGCTTAAGCGTTATCCCCGCCGCTAGCATTTTCGCCAATTCGATGATGAATTGGAATCTCATGTCGATCTTTCCCACCAAAAAAACTTCGGACTATCAGTTACTCAATGTCTTACCGGTGGTGGTCGCACCACTGGAATTCTGCCCATACTGGTCCACCGCGCAGACTCGGAATCCGTAACTCGTGTCGGCAGTGAGGTTGTTAAACGTATAGGCAACCGCGGAAGACCAAGGAACCGAACTAAGGGGAACCGAGATCCCGCCCACACAAGTCGCCGGTGCCGCTGCCGCTGCAGCTCCTATAGCGACGAGGTAAGAGGTTGCACCGCCCCCCCCGCTAGACCAAGCGACCGTCAAGGAAGTTTGGGTTTTCGCGGAAATCTCAGGCCCGGTGACGTCTGGGGGTGGAGGAGGTATGTCGGTTGTTCCGTTGATGGTCGCACCACTGGACATTAGCCGATTCCCATTAACCGCGCAGACACGGATTCCGTAACTCTTGCCGGCGGTGAGGTTGTTAAACGTATAGGCAACCGTGGAAGACCAAATATCCGAACTCAGGGAAACTGGGATCCCGCCCACACAATTCGCCGGCGCCGCTGCCGATGCAGCTCCTATAGCGACGATGTAAGAGGTTGTACTGCCGCCTCCGCTAGTCCAACCGACCGTCAAGGAGATTGGGGTTTTCGCGTCAATCGAAAGTCCAGTGGGGTTAGGAGGACCAGCGGGTGAAGTGGTTGTTCCGGTGATTGTCGCACCACTGGACTTTTGCTCATACTTATCAACCGCGCAGACACGGATTCCGTAGCTCTTGCCGGCAGTGAGGTTGTTAAACGTATAGCTATTCGAACGGGAGACCGTGCCACCCGCACAATTCGCCGGTAGCGTTGACCTCTCAGACCTGGCGACGAGGAAATAGTCCGTCGTACCACCGCCGGTATTCCATGAGACCGCGAAGGATGTTTGGGTTTGCGCGGAAATCGAAAGCCCGGTTGGGTTAGGAGGGGGAGGAGGTAGAAGGGTTGTTCCGGTGGTGGTCGTACCACTGGAATTCTGTCCATACTGATCCACTGCGCAAACACGGAATCCGTAACTCGTGCCGGCAGTGAGGTTGTTAAACGTATAGGCAACCGTGGAAGACCCAGGATTCGAACTCAGGGGAACTGAGATCCCGCCCACACAATTCGCCG
>CAMDHM010000004.1 GCA_945898195.1 Pseudobacteriovorax antillogorgiicola
CCTTGGTCGATAACCAGTTTGACCGCATCTTACTTGAATTCTTGGCTAAACTTACGACGTTTTTGACCTGACTTCTCTGACATAGGACTCCTCCTTGGGGAATTACCCCATTCTACTTTTCTTGGAGTCCGTTTTCTTGAGGAAGTTCAGAGTGTGGTTGCGGTATCGTCTACGATCCAAAAGTGAAAACAAATAAGGATACTGGCGTTAAGAAGGTTCACCATTATTACCACTGCACCAACGGTCGCAAGATCCACGATTCACTAAAGGGACTGAATTTAACGGAGGATAAACTGTGGTCGCAATTCGAGGCAGCAGTGGATCAAATCACTTTGACTGAGCAGCTTGCCAAGGAGATCGCAGATGCTCTAAAAAAAGCACAGGATAAGGCTAGGATCGCTATTAAGCGGCAGATCAATGGGTATCGTGATGCGGTCGAAGGGTTAAGAAAGCGCGAGGATGATGCCTATGGTGACTTTAAAAACGGTGTTCTTGACGAGCATGGCTACCGCAGACAGATTACCAAACTGCGAGATGAGCAAAATCATTATATGACACTCTTGGAGAAGGCAAACCTCGCCATCCACGATGCTTCCTGCGAAACAGCTCAATCTATTCTCGAACTCGCTACTAACGCGAAAACATTATGGTTATCGCGATCTGCGGTGGAAAGACGAGAGTTCCTATCTAAGATACTATCGAACCCAGTTTTAGAAGGGCTAAGTGTCCGTTATGAATTGAAAAAACCGTTTGAGGTGGTGGCTAAAATGAGTGGAAATGAAGAATGGCGCACCCGGAAGGATTCGAACCTCCGACCCCTAGATTCGTAGTCTAGTATTCTATCCAGCTGAACTACGGGTGCATTCTTTCGATGCGTTCCGGTGTATATCCAAGAGGTCCTCAGCGTGCAACCACTAATTGGTAGTGGCGCTTGCGGCCCCCTTCCACCGGTTCGATTAGCATAATCTGAGTTGGTGCAAAGCCCAAAATGGTTGGCATCGTGTTCGTGGAATCGATCGGTGGCCATTCGATTAACATTCCGGAATAACAAGATAAATCTGCGAAAACCCCAGCATCCTCCAGGGCCTCTATGGCGGTCCCACGGTAGAGGTCCATGTGGGCCATCCGGCGGCCATCGGGCAGCGTGTATTCTTGAAGGTAGGTGTAGGTGGGAGAAAGGACGGGGACTTTTTGTGGCAATCCCAACTCATGCAACAAGGCCCCAGAAAGGGTTGTTTTTCCGGCTCCAACGGGTCCCACAAGCCACAAACAAAAGGGCGAAGTGGCGGCCAGAACTAGACTGGTAGCATGCGCGATGGCCGGGAGGTCTTCCGCCCCAGCGATGCGCTCCCAAATTCTCTTATGGCCGGTGGCGGGAGTCATTGAGAAGTTCCTTCATGGTCTTGACGGCTTCCGGGAGGCCCGTGAAGAGGGCGCGAGCCACAATCGCATGTCCAATATTAGCCTCCTCGGCATGCTCAACGTGCTGAAGCCACATGGCATTGGTGTAGTTCAAACCGTGGCCGAAATGAGCCTGCAAACCAAGTCGGTGAGCCAGAGTTGCAGCATGATTTAACCGGGCTGTCAGATCCACTTGCTGGCGCGTGCGACGACAGGTGGACATTTGCTGGCACCATGATCCCGTGTGAAACTCAACGGCATCCGCACCGAGTTCAGCAGAAACCTGAATGGCGTTGTCCTCCGGTTCAATAAACAAGCTGACCGGGATTCCGCTGTCTTTAAGGCGTGCAATTTTTGGCTTCAAGTCGCGCATTTGCCCAGCGACGTCGAGACCCCCTTCGGTGGTTCTCTCCTCGCGTTTTTCAGGCACTAAAGTAACCGCGTGGGGCATGATCTGCTGGGCAAGGAGAATCATTGCCTCCGTGGCCGCAATCTCAAAGTTTAGGGGGATCTTGATCGTGTTTTTTAGGGTGGGAACGTCGCGGTCTTGAATGTGGCGACGATCTTCGCGGAGATGGCATGTGATGTTATCGGCGCCGCCAAGTTCACAAAAGACAGCGGCTTGAACCGGGTCAGGATAGGACTCACCTCGCGCTTGGCGCACGGTGGCAACGTGGTCAATATTAACGCCAAGGCGGATCATGCTTTTTTACCTGGCGAAGCACCGGCTTTTGTTTGCTGGTGGTTGACAATGGCTTTTTCCAATTGATCGGCAATTTCATCAACCATATTATCGATGACGCTTTCTTCTTCGCCTTCAACCATAATGCGGGCCATGTTTTCAGTGCCAGAATAACGAACGAGCACGCGGCCCTTGCCGGCCAGCTTAATCTCGCAACGTTTGATGAACTCCGTCAGTTCGGGCATCTGATCCAATGGGACTTTATTTTTGACTTTAATGTTGCGCATCGTCTGCGGGACACGCTCCATGCAGTGGCGCAATTCCGATACTTTCTTGCCACTTTCAACCATGATCTCCAGCAAATTGAGCGCCGCCATGAGGCCGTCACCCGTCGTGGCGCAATCGCGAAAGATCAAGTGACCCGACTGTTCGCCGCCCAAATTGTAGTCACCGTTGACCATGGCTTCCATCACGTAGCGGTCGCCAACCTTTGTGCGTACAACCTTGCCGCCGTGGCGGGCTAAGGCGATTTCCAGACCCATGTTGCTCATGATGGTGGAGACCAACGCTCTGTTGCGGAGTTTGTTTTTCTGCAGCATGTGAATGCCGCAGATGGCCAACAGCTCATCTCCGTCCAGAATGTCTCCTCGGTCATCCACAACCACCAGGCGGTCGGCGTCACCGTCTAAGGCGATGCCTATATCTGCTTTGTAAAGCATCACTTTTTCGCGCAGCTGTTGAGGATGTAATGCGCCGCAGTGTTCGTTGATGTTGATGCCGTTTGGTTCGACTCCAAGCATAAATATTTCGGCGCCAAGTTCCGAAAAAATCTTTGGCGCAACGCGGTAACCGGCGCCGTTGGCGCAGTCGATAACCACGCGCAGGCCATCCAAGGTCAAATGCTTGGGGAATTGTTCTTTGAGAAACACGGCGTATTGGCCAATGGCATCCTCAATGCGCCGTGCGGTGCCGATGTCCGCGCCGTGGACGGCGTGGTTTTCCAAGTCGTCACTTTTCAAGAGGGCTTCGAGTTTGTCCTCGTCTTCATCGGGGAGTTTGTAGCCATTGCTACTGAATATTTTTATGCCGTTGTCATGAAACGGATTATGCGATGCCGAGATCACGATCCCGGCGCAGGCGCGCAGTCCACGCGTCAGATAAGCAATCCCTGGAGTTGGCAATGGTCCAAGAAAGAAAGCATCCACCCCAACACTGCAGATGCCGGAGCACAGGGCTTGTTCCAGCATATAGCCACTTCGGCGTGTGTCTTTTCCGATCAAGATTCGCGGGTGAGCCATCTTCGTTCGAAAATAAACTCCAATGGCTTGTCCAAGCCGTAAAACAAGGTCGGGTGACATGGGGTAAGAGTTTGCTTCCCCGCGAATTCCATCAGTACCGAATAACCTCGTCATTCCATTTTCCTTTCAAGGATTCTTTAAGGCTTTTTAAGACCTAGCGCAGGCGTCGTTGGTTATAAATCTCGACAGATGTTGCCTTTGGATGGGTCTCAATCATCACCGTTTCGGGCGGTATTTTGACCTGAAGGTCTCGTTCGTACCTGCCTGGGGTCAAATCTCGGACGTCGACAAAAGCCCGCAATTCAGATTTTTTTATAAAACTAAGAACCCCGGGCGTTCCTTGGATCACGATGGATGCAAATTGTGGGCGAACATTGGTCAAGTAGTCACCACCAACCACTTCAATCGGAATGGAGGTAAACTTTTTGTTTATCTTCTGCTCTCCAATGGCAACCTTGACGTTCACTCGGCTGCTGGAAAACTGTACGTCGCCCATTCCGGTTTTGATCAGGCTAACCTCAAACACCTTCGGCTGTTTCAGTCCGGAAATGTCGATACCCTCGGTGGTCAGTTGAGTTATTTTAGCGAGGTCGGCCTTCAGCCCGTTGATGTTTACAAATTCGGGATCAATGATAACTTTTTCCAGCATGTAACCAGGTGCGGGTGCGCCCTGAAGCACTTCGCGGACCGGGATTTTTTTTGAAGTGACCTCATCCACGGTGACCACAATGAAAGGGTCATGAATGGTCAGCCTGATCCGTGGGTCAAAGGAGGTCAGATTTTCCCGGTCAACCCGATAGCGTAGCTGGCCGGATTTACCGGGCGGAATTTTGATGGTGCCCTCCATCATTTTTTTGCCTTCCATGAACTGCCCCAAAAGGACGCGCGGACCGCGCAGGGTGGCATCCTTGTAGCGCAACGTCGGCCCCTTGATCGTGTAGCCATCGGGGACAATCACGGTCACGGCAATGCGGCGGTTGACCTCGAGGATTTCCTCGCCCTGGACGATATACCAGAGCATGCATGACAGAATCACGGCGGTTATTTTGTAGGGAAGGTTTTCGAATAGTAGGCTTCGGATGCGAGGTTTCATGGTGTATCGCCTCCCGAGCCTTTGCGATTGGTCTTGTCTGACTGATCGCTAAATTCTTCTTCGCCCATCAACAGCTCGTTGAGCTGTTCTCGTAATTGCCTGGCGTCCAATTTACGGGACACCTTGCCATCGACCACAAGGGCCACGGATCCAACCTCTTCCGAAACAAGCACAACAACAGCATCGGTCTCCTGACTAATGCCGATTCCAGCACGGTGACGGGTGCCCATATTTGGGTCTAGATTTTCTTCCCGTGTGAGCGGCAGAAAGCAGCCTGCCGCAGCCACCCGGCCGCGTTGAATGATGACGGCCCCATCGTGAATGGGAGACGAAGGGTGAAAGATCGAGACAAGAAGCTCTTTGGAAATCCTCCCGTCAACCAAAACGCCAACATCAACATAGCGACCGAGGATGATGTTGCGCTCCAGAACGATCAAACCACCGATGCGTTTGCTGGCCATCGACGTTGCGGCGCGAACGATCTCATCCAAAACGTGATGAGAGGCGACGCGGTCTGCCCCTGGAATGAAAGATTTTTTACCCATGCGAGACAAGACGTGCCGGATGTCGTCTTGAAACAAGATGATCAGAATGATGATGAAACTGGAATAAAACTTGTTCATCACCCAGTTGAGTGTGGTCAGCGGGACGATGGATGAAAGCAGAAAGGCAGCAACGACAAAAAGAATTCCGGTCAGGATCTGGGCTGCGCGAGTGCCTCGAATCAGCAAAAGGGCCTGATAGATGACAAACGCGATGATCGCAATGTCAACAATCGCCCAAAGGTTGAATTGATCGAGAATTTCCCGCATTAAATTCCGCCCGCCATCCCTTGTCTGAGTGCTGAAAGGCCCTTCACGTCATGAGTCCTTACGATGCCGGCGCCGGCAAGGGCGCACATTAATTCAATGGTTTTTCCGGGTCCGTCCCGCTCAATCGGAGAGTCGATGTGAAAAAGTCGTCCGATGAATGATTTGCGCGAGACACCGATCATCACTTGCCGCGCCTCTGTCCACTTTCGGATCTCTCCGAGAAGGGCAAGGTTTGCAGCGAGGTTTTTGCCAAAACCAATGCCTGGATCAAACCAAAGTCTCGCTGGATCAAGGCCGGCAATATCCGCTTGTTCTTTAACCAATGCGAAGAAACGGTTCACGGCAGCCACGGCCGCTTCAGGATTTAACGGGGCAATGTGCATCGAGTCTGGTGTTCCGTGCATGTGCGTCATCGCTACCTTTGCTTGATCTATCCTTGCAATCGCCTTGAGAACTTCTGGGGCTGGAAGTGCGCCAACCCGGTTGAACCACCTCACGCCAAATTCTGCTGATTGGAGAAAAACTTCGTCTTTTCTTGAGTCGACACTTATTTGGCCACCTGGAATTTCTTGGCCAAGGCACTCCAATGTGGGCATTAGGCGGTCAAGTTCTTCTTGCAGGGGAACACCCTGTGCTCCTGGCCTAGTGGACTCTGCGCCAATATCAATGATGTCAGCGCCCTCTTGGATCATTTGCAATGCCGCAACGCGCGCTGCGCTGGGCGTCGCAAACCGCCCACCATCCGAAAAGGAATCGGGCGTCACATTGAGGACGCCCATGATTAGAAACGGTTTCCCCTGGACGCCGCTCATCATCAGGTTGCAGAGGTCGCCGGTTGCATGACCGGGGCCACAGCATCTGACTTGCCTTGTTCAGCCGAAACTTCGGTTTTTAGCGGTGCGTCTGGGGTCGTCTTCTTCGTTTTGGCATCTTCATAGTTGCGGCGGTCTTCATCGGTGATCAAGGCCTCGCCACGCATGAGTCGTTCCATATCAGCCGACTCAACCGTTTCTTTAATCAACAGGGCTTCGGCGAGAATATCCAAGCGCTCGCGGTTGACCCGCAGGATATTAAGGGCCTTCTTGTAAGCCGTCGTGACAATGCGGTGGATTTCAGAATCGATTTCTTCGGCAATTTTTTCCGAAAAGTTTCTCGATTGGCCCATTTCGCGGCCCATAAATACTTCCTCGTTTTTTTTGCCCAACGATAAAGGCCCGAGCTTTTCACTCATGCCCCAATTGCATACCATCTTGCGCGCTATGTCGGTCGCCTTGTTGATGTCGTCTCCGGCTCCCGTGGTTTGCTTATGAAAAACGAGTTCCTCGGCGGCACGCCCACCCATGGCATAGGCAATCATGCCCTCCGCGTATTCTTTCGTCAGAGTCAAACGGTCCTCTGTCGGCAACATAATCGTCACGCCGAGGGCTTGGCCGCGGGGAATGATGCTGATTTTGTGAACCGGGTCGACGTGCTCAGTCAACATTCCGACGATGGCGTGACCGGCTTCATGATAGGCGGTGTTACGTTTTTCGGCCTCGCTCATGATCAGCGATCGCCGTTCCGGTCCCATGAGCACCTTGTCCTTCGCCAACTCGAAGTGCGACATCGATACTTCTTTGCAGTTTGCTCGTGCCGCAATCAGGGCCGCTTCATTAACGAGGTTCTCAAGGTCGGCTCCAGAGAATCCTGGGGTTCCCTGAGCAATCTTTGCCAAGAACACGTCGCTTGCGATGGGGACTTTTTTCGTGTGGACCTTCAAAATACCTTCGCGCCCGCGGATATCCGGCTTAGGCACCATCACGCGCCGGTCAAAGCGTCCGGGACGAAGAAGGGCCGGGTCCAAAACATCCGAGCGATTGGTCGCTGCTATGATGATGACCCCTTCGTTGCTTTCAAATCCGTCCATTTCTACGAGCAGCTGATTTAGGGTTTGCTCTCGTTCGTCGTGACCACCGCCAAGGCCCGCGCCGCGTTGACGACCGACGGCGTCGATCTCATCGATAAATACAATGCAGGGCGCGTGTTTCTTAGCCTGCTCAAACAAGTCACGAACGCGACTTGCGCCGACACCGACAAACATTTCAACGAAATCTGAGCCCGAAATGCTGAAGAAGGGAACTCCAGCTTCGCCGGCAATGGCCTTGGCCATGATGGTCTTTCCGGTTCCTGGCGAGCCAATCAGGAGAACGCCCTTTGGAATGCGGCCGCCAAGCCGTGTAAATTTTTTAGGATCCTTAAGAAACTCCACCACTTCTTCAAGTTCTGATTTAGCCTCGTCGATTCCGGCGACATCGGCGAAGGTTAGCTTGACCTGGTTTTCATTCAGGAGCTTTGCACGGCTGCGGCCGAACGACATGGCCTTGCCGCCGCCGACTTGGAGCTGGCGGATAAAGAAGAAAAACAGGAACAGCAAAAGCAGCATCGGCAGTGAATTGATGAGCAGGGTCTTCCATAAACCAGCCTCTTCTGGTGGTTCAAAGTTAACCTTCACGCCCTTTTCTTGGAGCTGTTTCCGAAGTTCCGCATCGCTTGGCCCATAAGATTTGAACGTCGAATTATCGACCCGGGTTGCAAGCAGGTCATTCTCGCGGAAGGTGACTTCCTTGACGCGATTTTGATCTGCAACGGGCAATAGCACTGCCTCCATGAACTCGGAGAACTTCAGTGCTTTTTGTTCTTCCGGCGGTTTTGACACGACGTGGAAAAGTAGAAAGAGCAGCAGTAGGCTCACGATGACCATGGTGGTCCGCATTTGTTGGGTCTGCTTCTGGGGATTTTTCATTTGGTTCCTCCGAATTAATACTTGTTGCAGAACCGCGTAGAATTCGCAATTGGAGTCCGGCCCTTGCAACGGCATAACCCTATCATAGCCCTAGATCCACGCCGAGATCCCGTGCCAGGCAAAATTTGCCGCCATGACCGGTCAAAGTTAGGTCGAACTAGGAAAAGAGCGCACGGCCTCGGTGCCAACCTCAAGAAATAGTCCTTTGGTTAATTCCAGGACAAACCGTGGCTGGCCGCCAGCCTTTGACGCCGCCAAGACCTTTAGAAGGTTCCCGCGTGAAAGCTGCTTCCACGCCCCGGCGGAAGTTGACTGGGCCATATGGGCCAGAACGGCTAGGGCCAAGGCTTCGGGAAGTTCAACGAGGCTGGCGCGTCGGCAGGTGGGCGTGGACATCGATTTTTCGTCGGCCGTGAGTTTGAAAGACGCGTCCCCTAATGCTTTGAGCAAAGCATAGGAGGCAACAGCATGGGCGTCATCGGCCAAATCTAGCAGTTTTTCACGTCCCGCCGGCCATAGCCTCAGTAACTCCGGCAACACCCTGTGCCGCACGACATTGCGCGAATAGTCGAGCTTTTCGTTGGTGGAATCTTCCCGAAAAAGCATGCCGCGATCCAAGGCCGCCGCAATAATATCGACTTTTGGAACGCGGATCCAAGGGCGCCACCAGATTCCATCCCATTCGGACATGCCGCGCATCGTCGCCAAAGACGTGCCTCGCATCATTCGCATTAGCACCGTTTCGGCGGCGTCGTCGGCGTGATGTGCCAGAGCGACGATGCTCCCCGAGCTTCCCAACTTCATTAAAGCTTCACGGCGCAAACGGCGCGCCCACTCCTGAACGCCTTCTCCCTGGTGGGTTTCACGCTGTTCGTTGGTTGCGCGTGCGCATAAAAATGGCACCGCGGCGCCCTGAGCCAAATCCCGGCAAAAAGATTCGTCGCCCACGGATTCCTCTCCGCGCAGCCCGTAATTGAAGTGAAACAGTTCCAGCGAAAAAATATTTTTTGCCTTTAAAAGTTCACAAAAAATCCCAAAAAGCACTGTGGAATCAACACCCCCAGAACAAGCTGCGATAACCCTCCGTTTTTCAAAAGGAAATCGGCTAATTTTGGCTTCTACCAAAGACTTCAAGTCGCTGAATTTACAAGGCATTATCGTCCAACCATCTGAGATCACTGTCAACCTACTCGTTTTTTGTCATTTTGCAAAAAATTTCTAAAGTATTTCGCAAAAACAACGAAATACCCTCTGCAAGTTTCAGGGTGAGGCTTGCGTTAATGAACCGGGACCAGGTTTGGACCCGGGGCCATCAAGGAGGATTTGTCATGGGTATGCGAATTAGAACAAACGTCTCGAGTTTGACCGCGCAGCGGTTCCTTTCTGACAGCAACAGCCAGTTGCAAAGCAGCATGGAGAAGTTGTCTTCCGGATACCGGATCAACAAATCCGCTGACGATGCCGCCGGCCTTGCCATATCCGAGAGTTTGCGGGGTAAAGTCCGCGGCCTCAACGTCGCACAACGAAACGCCAACGATGCCGTGTCGCTTGTTCAGGTCGCCGAGGGTGGCATGAACGAGATGACCAACATTCTGGTTCGTTTGCGCGAACTATCCGTTCAATCTTCCACCGACACGATTGGGGACCGCGAAAGAGGTTACCTGAACCGTGAATATACCCAGCTCGTGGACGAATTGGACCGGATCGGCGCATCCACGGAATTCAACGGGACCAAAATATTCGACCCGAATAACACACAAGATCAGTTTGTCATTCAGGTTGGTACGAACGGGACCGCTCCAGAAGAAAATATCGACACCATCCGCATTGGTTTGGAAGGCCTGAAATTTAATTCGTCAACCCTTGGCCTCGGCAAAGGTGCAGAAATTGGCCCATCTGAGCTTGGTGGGTCAGCTCCAGCTCGTGATGAGATCGCGAGCAAGCTTGGCACCATTGACGGCGCACTTGACCGGATCGCATCCGAACGTGCAACCCTGGGCTCGGTCCAGAGTCGCTTGAACTCTGCGATCAACGGCCTAGGTGTGAACGTTGAAAATATGGAAACCGCTCGGAGTCGAATCAAAGATGTCGACATTGCCGCGGAATCCGCTCGCCTTACGCAATCACGCATCCTTACCCAAGCAGGCCTTTCCGTCTTGGCACAGGCAAATGCTGCGCCGGAACAAGCCCTGTCATTGCTCAGGAACTGATCCCGGGTTGGATCAAATGCTTTTGGATAATGGACTTAAACAATCTCACACCGCAGGGCAGCAGGTGCTGACTTGCCAAGGAGGGTACCGTGGGACTCAGGATTAAAAGTAATATTGAATCGTTGATCGCTCAGCGACGGCTAACCGAAAATCGCCGGGCACTCGGAGAATCACTGGAACGGATGTCGTCAGGCCAACGCATCAACCGATCGGCGGATGACGCGGCAGGACTTGCCGTCTCGGAAAGTATTCGAGCAAGAACCAAGAGCTTGGATGTCGCCAAGCGAAATGCCAACGACGGTATCAGTTATCTGCAGGTGGCCGAAGGTGGTTTGAACGAAACCACGAATATCATCGTCCGCATGCGTGAATTAGCCGCCCAAGCGGCATCGGACACGGTCGGAAATCGTGAGCGGACATTCCTCGACAAGGAATTCCAGCAAATGCGGCAGGAGGTTGCGCGAATCGTTGACTCGACGGAGTTTAACGGATCAAAGCTGCTTAAGGCAGATGGCAATAAGCCGATCCAGCTCTTTGTTGGTGCGTCAAACCGTGCCAGCGATGCGGATGGCAATGCACCCCAAACAGATCCAGATAAAGATCCGGATGTGCTGACCATCAACACCGAAGAGGTCTCAAAATTAAATGAGGCCCTGGGTAAAATTACGGAGGATTCGATTGCAATCCTTCCTGACGGAGATGGTGGGGCTCAGGATCTTGGTCCCAATGGAACATCAGACCTGTTCAACCGAATGGACACGGCGCTGAATTCGATCGCATCCTATCGAGCAACCTTGGGTTCAGTGCAGTCGCGCTTAAATTCAACGATCACCAACATCGAGATCTCCAACGAGAACTTGAGTGCAGCCATGAGCCGCATTCGTGACGTTGACTACGCCAGTGAAACGGCGAAGTTTGCGACGAGCAAAATTCTTATGCAGGCAGGTGTATCGGTCTTGTCGCAGGCCAACACCAGTTCAGAGATGGCCCTGCAGTTGCTGCGGTAATAGTTGATCATTCTATCCCTCTTCCTCGGAGGGATAGAATGATGCGCCCTGCTAATACTAATACTAATACTAATGCTAATGGTCTGCTTTTTGGAAGCGTTCAATGAAGCCCGGCAGGTTTTCTTTGAATTGCAGTGTGACAAGCTGTTGCCATTCCGGATCGGTGGGCAAAAACATTTCACGAAAATCACGTTGAATTGCATTTTTGGATGCCAAGCTATCGGCGCCGTACCAGTGCAACCGGTTTTCTTGTGTAACGCAGTAGAGGCTGCGAAGAGAACCAAGGATTGTCTGGGAATCCATCGTGCCAAATTCAAGTAGTAACGGCACTGAAGGCATGCCAATGGCCATTCCCTTAGCGGCAATGAAACTCGAGAGATCGCCGGTGGACTGATAGAAGTTTGGGTCGGCAGCAACGTCCTCAAGGCGGTACCCGCCAAGGGTATCTTTCATCACCAAACGCGTGCGATCAAGGACCAGCGGCGATCCTGCCAGGGGATTTGGCATGACGTGCATAAAGCCTTTGGCGCCGTAGCCTGTGTGCAGGTCAATGACTAGCATGCGTTCATAGTCCGTGTTTCTGATTACCCGAATGATGTTCGGCACAAGTCTGGCCACAATTGGTTCTGGGGCCAGACCGCCGAAATAAATTCCTTTTGTGCTTTCATACTGCCCCTCAAGTGTGGCGCTGCGAAGGACGTTAAGTGGCGTCCGGATTAATTCAATGGCGGCTCCGGAATAAAAACGCAGTACGTCTAAGAGGCTATTTCTTGCTGGCCCGGCTGGATTCAATAAATCAGAGATCGCGGCATAGCCCGAGTTTTTGTTTTTGTATAAGCCAGGTCCGGTTGAAAAATTACGGTTTAGGTCGACATTGCCTTCTGTCACGCGCCGACCCGTGACGGCTCCGTAAGGATTCACGATATGAACGACGACAAAGGTTGTGTGTGAGCGGTCGATGCCAGGCAGCAAGACGTCTAGAAATAGGGTTTGAAGGGTAGATCCAGCAAAGGCTTCGGCGCCGTGAACGCCGGATATGATAAAAACCAAATTGCGAGGTTTCGCCGTCGCAGGGATTTCCAAAAGTTCGACGGGAAGGGGGCCGCGAGGGAGGCGTGATGGTATCTCTAGGGTCTGGATTTTCGCTCGCGTGCCAGCGCCTGTCCACTTCGAAGCCGCAGTTTGAAAGTTCTCGCGGCAAAGTTCAAACGTATTGCAGAAGTCTTGATTAGAATAGGCCGGCAGGGTTGGCAGTAGCAAAAATATCCAAGCAGCAACCAGCAGACGGGCCTTTGACTTCACAAAAACTCCGGATCTTTTAATCAACGTTTGGCTGCAGCAGCAAATAACTGAGCGGCAATAGTCGCATCTTCTATACTGCTTACAAAGCCAAAGCTGACGCGAATTACATTGGCTGCGATTTCAACTGGTAGGCCAAGGGCCGCCGGTACATGACGGACCTTTTCTCCGCCTGCCCCCGAGCAGCTTGCGCCTCGATTGGCGCAGACCGTGTCTGACAGTGCGAGCAAAAGGCTCTGGGCATCGACGTTTTGAATGTAAAAATTCACAATTCCAGGGCATTTCAGCGATCGAGGAATGGTTAAGTTAAAACCAGGAATTTGGGCGCTCATGGTAGTGATGAAGGCATCGTCACACGCTCTCAAATGATCGATAAGTTGGCTGCGTCGGCGTTCATGCAAATCCATTGCAGAAGCCGTTCCGACAATCGCGAGGGTGTTGAGGGTCCCCGGCCGCAGGCGGCGTTCTTGTTCGCCCCCTTGAAATGGTGCTTCGAGGCGCAGCATCGGACTTTTTTCAGGGATAACAAAAACGCCAATGCCCTTTGGGCCATAGATCTTATGAGGAGCGAAAACGACGGAAGAGGCGCCAAGAGCCTGAACGTCGACTTTTTCGCGGACGAGTCCTTGGACAGCATCGCAGTGCCAGAACGCGCCATATTTTGCGCAGAGGTTAGAGATTTGTTCGATGGGATTGCGCGCCGGAACCTCGTTGTTGCACCACATGACGGCGACTAATGTTGGCTTTTTATCTGGATTATCGGTGAGCCTGGCCTCGAGAACCTCAAGATTGATGAGCCCGTCGGCCTTATGTACAGGCAGGGTCTCAACCGTACAAAAACCAGAATCTTGCAGGTCCAGCGCAGAATCCAAAACGGATTTATGTTCCGTTGCGCCGACTAAAATTCGGCATCCGTGATGGCGAAAGCGTTTGGCAAATCCATGAATAATGATGTTATTGGCTTCGCTAGCACCGCCTGCAAAATGCACCCACTCTGGTTTTGCATTTAAATGACCTGCAATGCTGGCGCGAGCCGTCTCTACGGATTCAAATGCGGCGCGCCCAGCGGCATGGTGGTGAGCCGCTGGATTGGCAAAAGACGCGCTGTCCATGAAGGCCACCATGGCATCGCGAACTTCGCGTGCCAGCGGAGTCGTTCCACAATGATCAATGTAGATTGCCATGTCGTTTGGCCTTTTTTAATTTCAGAGAATATTGAACATGCGGTCCAAAGCAGTGCGCGATGATGCCGCAGTTTTTTGATCAACGCTGATCGGATTTCGCAGCGGCTTTCCTTCAACTAAATCGTCTAATACCCAGGCCAGATGGCGGGACGTAATTCGGTTCATGGTGCCACAAAGGCAAGTGTATGGATTAAGGCTGGTGATATCTTTGTCGGGGTTGTTTGCGGCCAGGCGTTCAACAAGGTGTTTTTCCGTTCCCACCGACCAAATACTGCCGGCAGCTGCGTTTGAGATAGCCTGGATAATTTGTTCGGTGGATCCTGACATGTCGGCCGCATCGACGACTTCCATTGCGCATTCAGGGTGCACTATGATTTTGATGCCTGGCTTCTCTGAGCGCAGCCTTTGAATCTGATGCAGGGTAAAGAGGGCGTGGACGGGGCAGTGCCCCTTCCATAACCAGATGCGTGTCGTGCGAATCTTTTCCGCAGAATGTCCGCCTAACGGTTTTTTTGGATCCCAAAGGAGCATGTCTTTTTCCGTGTCAAATCCCATGGCCTTGCAGACATTGCGGCCGAGGTGCTGATCTGGAAAGAAAAATAGATGCTCGCCCTGCGACAAGGCCCAGTCGATAACTTCACGAGCGTTGCCGCTTGTGCAAATTGTGCCGCCGTGATCGCCAACAAAGCCTTTAAGGCTGGCCTTGGAGTTGATGTAGGTCACGGGGATAATCTTACCGGCACCTGCAGCGAGGGCTTCTGCCCACGAGGCCTCGACGTCCCACGTCTCTGCCATATCGGCCATTTCACAGCCAGCCTGAAGGTCGGGCAAGGAAATTTGCTGATGCTGAGCCGTTAAAATGTCCGCAGTTTCCGCCATGAAGTGTACGCCACAGAACACGATGTAGGGAGTCTCGGTCAAATCGCGCGCGATCCGTGCCAGTTTTAAGCTGTCACCGGTGAAGTCCGCGTGACGAATAACCTCGTCGCGTTGGTAGTGGTGGCCCAAGATGACGCAGCGATCTCCGAGTTTTCTTTTGGATTCCTCGATGAGGTTATGGACGTCATCATCTGACATGGATTGGAAACGATCGGGAAGGGCTGGCTGCAATATTGTCATGAAGCAAATTCCTGCTGCAGAGTTGAGCGTGTCAGGGCGGTTCTAGCCCCGTAGGCGGCGTGCCGTCAACCAAGCGATCAAGGGCAGCAAAAGGATAAATGGATCAAAAAAATGTTTGATATTAGAGGCTTGGCGATTTTTGGTGGCCATTTTACCGATGGTGCACCCTGGTGGAATGGCGGTGCTGGAGGCGTCGTCCGAGTAAAGGCGGCCGATTGCGGCTAAATCGTCGACGTCGAGGGCAAAGGTGTTCTCTTCAAGCCGGTAGCTCATGATGGCCTTTGGAAAGAGGGAATGCCCGAGGCCAAGGCAATGACCGAGCTCATGAAGGACCGTTTTCTCAAGGTCTGAGCCCGCTTCTCCGCCACGAATTGCGACGTGTACGGAACAGTGGGCCGGGTTTCCTTCCAGGTCAAGTTCGTCCATGACGGCATAAGCTGCGGCGAAATTCCCGCCATCAAATGCGGAATTGAAATTCACGGTGATCTTTGCCGTTGCCCCTGCAGTGTCTGAGGCACTTGCCAGGCGCAAATTAGATCCTGGGACTGCCGACCATAGGGCCGTGGATGACGAAACCAGTTGTGTGGCTGCCGTGATGTCGAGTGACGAATCATTGACGACTTCAAAATAAACCAGATCTTCTGGACCAGAGATTTTCCAGCGGGTCAAAACGCCGTCAAAATCAACGGGCACTGGATAGGCGCTGGAGGTCCCAGAAAATCCGGTCAACGCGATTACAATGGTAAGGTAACGCCAACCCAAAATGGATAACTCCAGGTGATGAGCCGGCTATGTGTTGCCATCCAATGACTGGCAACATCGACACGCAGCATGGGCACGTAAGGAATTGTACCGCCATTTAGCCCTAAGGGCAGTATCGGGATTTCAGTTCCCCAAAGGAATTCAACCAAAGGGCCTGCGGAAGTTAATCCGATGCCGACTTGGGTATGAAGATGGACCATGCAGGATTCGTCGCAAATTGGAAATCGCCAGGCATATAGCGCGCCAAGTAGGGGCTGACCCCCTGCCGTCAGATATTGATTTTGGAATATCGCAATTTCGCGATTGTTGCGCAGCCCGCGGATTCCGTAGGCAACCTGGCCGCCGGCATTTGGAGCGAAGGCGGCATATTGAACGGAGACATTAACCGCTTTTTCGGCAGCCATCGTTCGAGTTCCAGTTAGAAACCAAACGAGGGCGGCCACCAACAGAAATATACCTGCAGTGAGTCTCGTGATTTTTTTCATGTCCGGTATCCAATGCCGAGCGTGACGATTGACCAGGGCCAAGACACCCAGGCTTTGGTCTGCGCCGAAGTGCTGAGTCCAGGAAAGACGGTGTGGCTCAATTGTGCCGTGAAGGAGCGATCTTTTTTACCCGCGTAACGCAGGTCGATCGTCGCCGAAGGCCCGCCCATCCGAAAATCGCTGCGGGAATTTTGCCCGTCTTTTGATTTGATGTATCCGCGCATCTGTCCGCCCCCGAACCCGGCGCCTAGCAGAAAATTTCCCCGCTCAGCGACCGTCTTGTGAAGCTCGACAACCCCACCGTAGTCTTGATCTTCATAGCCGGAAGAAGAAAATGGGGGCCTACCAATGGCTGTGAAGGAAATTCCTGCTTTGGCTGGGCTATATTCGACGAACCCCTGGACGCTGTAGCCGATCAAGAAATACTGGCTTGATGGCTGTTGAATGGTTGCGGCTCCCAAGTACGCCCCGCCACTCCAATTGGTCGCAGCAAAACTGCGGAGAGACCAGCCGCCACTGAGCCACGTAAAAATCGCAATCCTGAATAGGATGCCGATCAAGTCGCAACCCCCGCGGAGGCAGCTTTTGCCCTAATGGCCATGGCTTCGTCGCGAAGTTCTCGGCGTAAAATCTTACCGACGTTTGATTTGGGGAGCGAATCACGCAATTCGATATGACGAGGGCGTTTATAGCCGGTCAGTTGATCTCGGCACAAAGTCCGCACCTCCTCAACGGTAAGGCTCGAATCCTTTGGCACGACGTAGGCATAGACACTCTCACCCGAGGTGGTGTCTGGTAATCCGATAACGGCGGCTTCGAGTACCTTTGGGTGCGACGCGATGACCCCTTCAATTTCATTTGGATAAACATTGAATCCCGACACGAGGATCATGTCCTTTTTTCGGTCCACAATGAAAAAGTAGCCGTCGTCATCCATTTTTGCGATGTCTCCCGTCCACAACCAACCGTCCCTTACCGTGGCGGCAGTCTCTTCGGGGCGCTGCCAATAACCAGCCATGATTTGGGGACCTTTGACAATCAGTTCGCCGGATTCTCCGGGCGCGACAGGCTCGCCCTTTTCGTTGACGATCATGGCATCCGTACCGAGCACCGGAACTCCAATGGATCCCGCGCGAGGTATTTGTCCCAGGGGATTGACGTGGGTCACGGGAGAGGATTCGGTCAGACCAAAGCCCTCAACAATTCGGTTGCCCGTTATTAGTTGCCAGGCCTGTGATACGGTTTCCTGAAGTGCCATGCCGCCGGCAAGGGCGAATTTAATGGTGCGTACACCAAGCTTTTTGAATTCGTTGTCGTGGGTGATGGTGTTGTAAAGCGTATTGACACCGGTCATCACGGTGATGCGGTATTTTTTGAAAATCTTCACCGTATTTGAGATCGGAATTGGTTTTGGGACCAGGATCATGTGTTCGCCGAGGACAAGAAACGACAGCAGGTTCACCGTCAAGGCAAAGATGTGATAGAGCGGCAGGGCTGTTAAGACGACCTCTGTTCCTTCGTCAATGTATCCCCAAGAGGCATGGCGCAGTTGCTGCATATTGGCCAGGATGTTGCCGTGGGTCAGCATGGCCCCCTTTGAGACTCCTGTTGTGCCGCCCGTGTATTGCAATACCGCTATGTCTTGCAGTGTCACGTCAGGCCTGACAAGGCTCGACCCATCCGACGAGGACAGGGCTCGTCGAAAAGAATGAATCTTTAAACTGTGTTTTGGAATCAACTTTTTGAAGTGCATCACGGCTCTTAGCGAGAAGCCCTTCCAGGCAGGTAGTTGGTCGGCGATACTCGTGGAAATGATGTGCTTGATCGGGGTGTTTTGGACAATCTCTTCAAGCTTGTCCAAAAAAAGGTCCATGATTACGATGGCCGTTACACCACTGTTAGAAAACTGGTGAAGCATTTCACGCGGAGTATAGAGTGGATTGGTGTTGACGCAGATGACACCGATCTTTTGAGCGGCAAAGAATGCGATGGGAAATTGCAGCACGTTGGGCATCATGATCGCCATTCGATCTCCCTTTTTGAGGCCAATTTCTTGCTGCAAAAAGGCAGCAAAACGGGTCGCAAGGCGGTCGAATTGCCGGTAGGTTAGCGTGGCATCCATGGCGGTTAGTGCTGGATTGTTGGCAAAGCGGAGGCATGCGGTTTCAATGGCCGAAGCAATATTATTCGCTGCAGAGAAGTCTATCTTGGTGGGGGCGTCGTTGCCGTAGTACTGTGTCCAGTCATGGCCAGAACTAATTTGGGAAGCAACCATTTTAATCTCCTGCGGGAGCAGTTTTATCCCGCATCGCGTAAATGTATAGATAGGAGTTCATGAAAGTACACGATACCGGACCAAGGATCTCTTCGGAACAAGTATTGCTTGTGGTTTCGAACTTATATCGTCGCCTTGCGTCGAGTGGAGGTACCGTGGCAACAGCCGAAAGCTGTACGGGAGGTATGATATCTACTTGGCTTACGACGCCGGCGGGGAGTTCCCGTTTTTTTCTGGGCGGTGTTTGTTCCTATTCCAATCAGTCAAAATCAGCTCTTTTAGGTGTCGATCCGTCTCTGATTGAAAAGGAGGGGGCGGTGTCGCGGTCCGTGGTCAGGGCTATGGCCATTGGCGCGCGCGACCGGTTCAAGGCAACATGGTCTGTCGGAGTGTCGGGGGTGGCAGGTCCCGATGGCGGCACTCAAGAAAAACCAGTCGGCACCGTTTGGTGTGCGGTTGCTGGGCCTGGTGGTGTTGAGGAGAAAATACTCGTCTTGACCGGCGACCGGACTGCGATCCGTGAGGAGGCTGCCATGCTTACAATATGTTTTCTTTTGGAGAAATTAGATGAAAAGTAAAATTCTATCGATCCTGGGTCCGGTGACCGGCCTTTGCCTTCTGATGCTGCCGGGTTCAGCCTTTGCCGAGTTCACCAAGGCAGACCTTGATGGGCTTCAGAAGAAACTACAGGCCAGCGATTGCCTTAGCGTCGATCTAGTTCAGACGAAAACCAGTCCCTCACGTCCCAATCGGGCGGTCGTGGTGAAAGGACATGCCCTCTTTAAAAAACCGGATCATTTTCGCTGGGTCCTCGCTGAACCAATCAACGAGGAGACCATTTTTAATGGCAAAGATCTGATTAAGTTTCTGCCCAAAGAGAATATAGCTGCGCGTTACAGCGCAAAGGGTCAGCAGGGAAAAGAAGTAAAGCGTGTGGTTGATTTTGTGCTTAACGTCGGATCAATTTTCAACACTTACAAACTTGTTTCCGGCAAGCGCGATGGTAAGACGGTTCACGTACAGTTCAAGCCAGCGAATCCCGATGCCGACGAGATTGACAATCTTGAACTTACGGTTAACGAAGAACTTGGCTTTGTTTCTCAAGTTCATTTCACCCTGCGTAATAAGGCCAGCCTGACCGTCGAATTTTCCAATCCGGATCGTCGGGGACTGGCACCACTCTCCTTTGCGCTGCCGTCGGGTGTCAAAGTGAGCGACATAATGTAAAGGGGAAGAACGCCTGACAATGCGACACTTTGCCGAGGGTGTGGTCGGGCTAATTTTTAACTACCTGTAATCATTAAACTTATTATCCTGTTAAAATTCTCTACAATTCTGCCGATGACCTTCATGAGCGCCAAGTGAGGCGCCCACATCACCATGAGGGTCTTGCAATGTCATCATCCGAGTCAGACGCAGTTAAGTGGGACGAGTTCGACAAGTTGCACGTGATCCGCAGCCTCCGTGAACTCGTCGGTCGCTGGTGGAAAATCCAGCTGAATTTTACGGACACAAAAGGATTTCTTCGCGGCGTGCCAGAAGGCCGGTTCTTTAATCCATTGAATTCCGTGTGCAAGGCTGTGACTGAAGACCAAAAAGGGTTTCAGGGTTGCCTTGGAACTGCCCGAAAGACGACCGTAGATGCGACCAACAGCAAGGATTCGCGCTTATTTAAATGCCATGCCGGGTTTTCCGCCATCTCCGTGCCAATTCGCGTCAACAACCAGTATCTTGGTTGCGTGTTTGGTGACGGATTTTTAGTGGAAGAAACGGCTGCCGAGCAGCGCGTTCTGATCAAATCTTATTTGGAACGGGCTTTTCCGAGTCGCGCCATTGAGCTGCAGGCGGAAGTGGACAATCTCCCGGTGCTGAGTACTAAAGATGTAACCTACCTGACAGAACTGATTGAACTCGTCGTCGACGAAATGATCCTTACCAATAAGAATGTCGCCGAGTCTCACAAAAAGGTTTCCGAACTGCGCAAGGAACTTGGAACGCGTTACGGGTTTGACTCTATGATCGGCAAGTCGAGTGCCATGCAGTCGCTCTACCGAATGTTGGAACGCGTGGCTCCGTCTGATGCCACGGTACTCGTGCAAGGCGAAAATGGGACCGGTAAAGAGCTCATTGCGAAAGCGCTTCACTATAATTCCCAACGCAAAGGGAAAAAGTTTTTGCTGGTGAATTGCGGTGCATTTAATGAAAACCTTCTCGAATCGGAACTTTTTGGTCACGTGAAAGGGTCCTTTACGGGGGCCATCCGAGATAAAAAGGGGCTGTTCGAAGAGGCCGATGGCGGCACTTTATTTCTCGATGAAATTGGTGAGACCTCGATGGCGATGCAGGTGAAGATGCTGCGTGTATTGCAGGAGGGAACCTTTACCCCTGTCGGCAGCACCCAGATGCGTTCTTCTAATGCCCGCATCTTGGCCGCAACGAATCGCGATTTGGGAGCCATGGTTAAGCAGGGCACCTTTCGCGAGGATTTATTTTACCGATTGAACGTGATCAACGTCACCGTGCCGCCCCTGCGCGACCGCCGGGAAGACATTACCCTTTTGGTCGATCATTTCCTTGGCAGCTACGCCAAACAGGCCAGTAAACCGGTCAAAACCCTTTCAACGGCCTGCATGGAAGATTTGCTTAATCACGAATGGCCGGGAAACGTTCGTGAACTGGAAAATGAGATTGAACGCCTTTGTGTTTTGGCTGGCGATGACAAGGAAATTAGCAATGATTTTATGAGCCCGCGCATCAAAGATGCCGTGGCGAAGTCACCGAATACTCAATACCGATTGGATGGAAAGCTGAAGGAGGCCCTCGAAGATCTGGAGCGTGAGATGATCCGTCAGGGACTTGAGCGCACCCGCTGGAACAAGTCTAAGTTGGCGAAGGAACTCGGTATCAGCCGGGCTGGACTGATTATGAAGGTGGAGAAATACGGCCTCGAGAAACGGGGGGAGCGGACGGGCGCTGTTTCGTAAAAAAATAATGACATTTTTTTGCGGTATTGCATCCTCACCAAATTCAAATCGCTCAATCTCAGTTGATTTTATGCTGATGAATCCGCTTCGACATGACGATATGGGGGAACCAAGTGGCAAATAAAAAAGATAACATCGAGGTTCGTTCGCCCTTTGCCTGGCTTACCCAACAGGTATTACCTTTGTGCGTGGTCGTTTTTGCAATCTGGACCATCAATCCGCAACGATTAATCCAACAGAATTTTGATATCGGCGGGTATTCTTCGTCCGTCGCGCAAAATTTGACGGACGAACCGACTCTCGAGAAACACTTCGCTGACGGTGAAAAAGTCCCGCAATGCCCAGGGGAATCCTGCCCTTTGAATCCTGCCTCTGCCACCACGTTGGCTGGCGATGGCTGGAAATATGTTTCAAAAATAATTCACATGCGTGCGACGACCGACGCATGGCGCGGAACTTATTTTGTTCGAATTGATACCATCTTGCCATCATTTGCAGCGACGCAAGGGACCAAGGTAGCCTTTGATATTGTCGGGATCGCCGGAAAAAGCTGGCGGATGTTTGTGAACGGTAGGGAAAAGGCCGCGGGTTACGGTGGGCCCCATGCCGATGCCATCCACTTTATTTCAGACGGCGGAACTATCGGCGAACCGATGGTTATAGGGTTTGAAGTGGATGCAGGCAGAAGTTTTGCTCCAGGAATTATTTCTGTGAGTCAGCCATTTTTGAGCCAGCCTGAAATTGCGCCGGCACTTAGGGCCGCCTATAGAGGCATCGACAAGGAAAGGATTTTGCCCGATGCTTTTTCCCGCATGGCGCTGACGGTTATGGCGGCCCTTGGTTGCCTATTCACCCCTTTTCATCTTGAGATTTTGGCCTATGCCACTGGCCTCGCGCTGTGGAATTTCAGCAGAATATTGGCGAGTGACCTTGCGCCGTTTCCGGCATTTCTTGACGTCGACTTTATGACCGTGGACGCCACGGTGCGTTGTGCGTTTTACGGATCTGCGATTGCTTTTTTTGCACTCTACTTTCGAAAGCGTGATCGTGTCTCTTTTTTGGCGAGCGTTTGTTTTTTTGCACTCGCTTCGGTATGCCTAATTGCTGGACGGACCGGGATTTTTGCGTCGGTGGTGCCGATGGTGATCAGAAATAATTTTGGAATTTTGGGAGCGATTTCGCTGTGCGGTGGCATTTTTGCCTCGCAAACATGGTGGAATACTAGGCATTTGGTCCACGCAAATTTTCGCCGTCAAATAGCGTTGATATTCACGGCGCTGCTCATGTTATGTAGTTTTCTTCTTTTTTCACGTCAGTTTGCCCTGTGGGAATGGCCTCTCTTTTCCGCCTTTTTGAATCCGGATCTTGGGCTCCGGGTCACAAAGATTTTAGAGCTCGTTCTGGCTTCATTTGGAATAGCCATCGCACTTGAATGGGCCCTTGTTGTCCGGGACCGTCAAAGGGTGCTGCAACGTTTCGGCATGGTAATCGATCCGCGAGTTCTTAAAGAGATCGTACGTAGTCCGAACCTACCGTCAATTCGCGCAGAACGCGTTATTGCCATGTTTGTCGACCTCAGGTCATTTAGTTCTATTTGCGAAAATTTTCCCCCTGCCGCGGTAAACCTTGCCCTCAATGAATACCTCGATGTTATTACCACGGCTGTTCAAGGTAATGACGGCATCATCGACAAATTTGTGGGGGATGCGGTGATGGCTTTGTGGGGTGTTCCCATCCAGTCCGCCATTGATCCAATGGCCAGCATGCGGGCAGTAATCGCGATTCGCAAGGGCATGAATGAACTCAATGAGATTCGTGGCCAACGTGGAGATTTTACTTTGTCGTGCGGAATTGGAATGCATTGTGGACCGGCGATTTTTGGTCCAGTTGGCAACGCCCAGCGGATTGACTTCACGGCAATCGGTCCAACGATAAATTTATCAGCCCGCCTCCAGGCCCTGACTAAGGAAAAGGGAGCTGACATCCTGATTTCGCAAGACCTGCACCGCCTCGTTGCCGATAAGACGCTTTGTAGTGATCTTGGAGCGACGTCGGTCCGCGGGTTTTCTGCCGATCAACATATTTTGCGTTTGCTTGGGGTGGCCGATGCCGCTGGCCGAATTATTTTCGAAGATCAAAAACTAGCTTTGGCTGGGCTGCCCTCGCGCGCTGGCCTTGTTGAGGATGTGCCGGCAAACCTCGCGGTAGTCAACTATGCTAGGCCCATTCAAGTCGCGTCGTGAAGTTCGGTTTCAATGGCGGCGGCCAGTTGATCGGGCGTGTGGTCATGAAATTCTTGAAAGAATTCCTGGGCCTCGTCTTGCACCAGATCAACGCGATCCGCATACAAGTTTGAAATGTGAAAGGTTTCCAGTTCGTGGGCACCAAGGCTGGCTGCGATCAAAGCCGCTTGCTTTGTGGTCAGATGTTTTTTTTGCGTTGCGCGGAGCCGTTCAGAGGTCCGGTAGTTGGTCTCGCAGAAAATTTTATCGACTCCAGTAAAAGCCTGTTGCAGTCGGGAGAGATTTTCTTGGCTGAAGATAAAATCAGTCAAATAGGCCAGCGGCTTGCTTTGAACTCGGTTGAGGATTTTCCCACCCAAATCACCAGCCTGCCAGGACTTGCCGTTGATCTCGAAAATTCGGTCGGTGTCATGGTCAGACATCGCCATTTGAAGTTCGCGAATCCAGGACCCGGCCTCCAGGCCATGGGCGTCAAGGGCGCCCTCTCGCACATAATAGCGACTCGGTGATTGCAGCATATAGGCACAAACAGGGGTGCCATGATCAACCACAATCGTTTCCACGCGTGTGCCGTCTTCCATGATCATTGCGCAGGCGGCTGGTCGCGCTGGAAGGGGCGGATCATCGGGAGAGAGTTTCAAGGGGATAGGGGCTTCTGGCGTTGGGACGAAACCGTGGTCGCTGGAAATCAAGGCGGTCGTTACCGAACCTAGGGGATCTATCTCATGGACCCGAATTTGAAGCTGACCTGGTTCAAGTAGGTTCCAACAATAGGCATTCATTTTGCCCTGAACGTTTTTGATCAATCCCGGCGGCCCGCAGAGTTCAAAGGGTTTGAAATGGGCGACATTGACGCGCAGCAGCCGGTCAAAGCCAATGAAGTGGTCCAAATGCGTATGGGACACGGCAATGTGGCGGACCTTCAAGATCTCTTTGTTGCTGAGGTTGGACAGGTCGCCGAGGTCTAAAAGCAGGGCTTCACCGGTTTTTTGCGACAGGCAATAAACGACCGGATCACCGCTGGGGCCGTTTGGAATTTTCGTCTCAAAAATATGGCTGGCGCGGGTCACCGTGAATAGACCTCCGGGCGGCGATCGGAAATGGCAGGAAGTTGTGCGCGGTAACGGGCAAGGACCGCGTGGCTTAATGGCGCGGTAGCGATCCCAATCTGGTCTCCGGTGTCACAAATCTTGTGCCCCCACGGGTCCACGATCATGGAATGGCCGTAGCTGTTTTTTCCTGGCGTATGTTCCCCCGTCTGGTTTGCGGCGATGAAGTAGGCCTGATGTTCAATGGCGCGCGCGCGGATAAGAACCTCCCAGTGGTCCATGCCAGTGCGTTGGGTGAAGGCTGACGGCATCACAATCGCGTCAAATTTAGATTTGCGAGCAAGCGTCGCAAAGAACTCGTGAAATCGTAGGTCGTAGCAAATCGCCATGGCGACCTTGAAACCGTCGACTTCCAAAACAATCGGTTCGTCGCCCGAGAGGTAGCCATCGGATTCACAGTAGAGGGGCTTTCCGTCGGGAGTTTTTAAGTTGAACAAATGGACCTTGCGGTAGCAGGCGATTTCCTTGCCGTTGCGGTCAAAGGCGTAGGCCACATTATAAACCTTGCGTTCCGAATTACCCTGGTTAGGACGCTCGGCGATGGAGCCTCCGAATAAAACGATGCCAAGCTCTTTGGCGAGGGCCGACATCCACTGCCATGCGGGGCCGTGCCAGGGCTCTGCGTTTTCATAAAGCGTGTCGTAGGAGCCTTGATAGACATACATTTCCGGCAGGACCACCCAGTTGGCTCCTTGCTTGGCGGCATCCCGCACAAGTTTTTCGGCCTGCTCCAAATTGGAGGCCCGGTCCCGCGTGGTGGTCATGCTGGTAACGGCGACGGAAATTTGTTTTTTGGTCATCGGAAGATCTTCCTCGCTTTGAATAACAGGTCACTGGGCAATTTTTGCCTGATGCCCGATGAAAATCATAGCCTTGTCGGCACGGTGGCTAAACTTTTTTCACCACCTGCCGAAGGCCTGGTGGGAGGGCGCACAAATGAAAGCTTCTATTTTATTGGCCGCATCAGCTTGGGGACTTGTGCCGATGGTGGGAGTCGGGGCTACGCCCGGCTCCCAAGAACTGGCACCCCTTCACGTCGAGTCGTTTTTGACGCCCCCTGGAGGCGGGACGGTTTTGGTGGCATTGCGTGGAGAAGGCGTCGCAGCCCTGTTGGCGGGCGATTTGTTGGTATCCGAACGCCCCATTTTAGATCAGACCGTTGGCCGGGTGAAATTCGCCAGCGGCCATCTTAAGGTTGCCAAAGTTGATGGCGCTCGCGCTCTGGCTACGATTCAAACCGATGGTTCCGCCGCCGCCGCAGGGGTCCTCGGCAAATTTAACAAGGTGATGGCGGGCGACGCCGTTCGCCCTGTTGCAATGACCATCACAGCGACCTTGGCCATCACCCCCGAGGTCACAATCGACTACAACACCCTTTTTGTGGATCCTAATGCTGGGGCGGTCGCCCTGGAAATGTCGGGGTCGGGCCGCGAGGCTTTAGCGGCGGCGGTTGAATCCATGGGCTCAGTCCGGAGCAGCATGGTGGCGGTCGAGGGCTACACCGATCCAACGGGCGATTCCGAGGCAAATCAAGTCGAGTCCTATGAGAGGGCGATGACGGCTAAAAGGTTTTTGGTTGAAAATCTCGGTTTTGACCCTGAACGCGTAAAGGCCTTTGGCATGGGGGAACAGGAGCCGATCGATACCAGCAATTTGGCAGGCTCGGTTGAAAGAAACCGCCGCATCGTGATCAAAGTCATTTCCGGGGCTCAGTAGATGTAATTCTGGGTGTAGCGAAGAATCAATTCCTCGTTTAAGAAGGGGGTTCTTCGCTGCACGTCAGAATGACGAAGCCGCTTAAATCCCTGAGTTTTTATGCCGGAACTTCCAGAAGTTGAATGCCTTGCCCGCGCCGTGCGTGAAGAAATCCGCAACAGCCAGTTTACGGGCGTCCTTTTTTTGCGGCCAGACCTGCGCGAGCCCATGCCGTTTGATGCAATACGATCCGCACTTATTGGCGCAACGCCGCTCGGCGTTCGGCGTCGTTCGAAGTACCTTCTGATTGAAACCAACCTCGGGACCGTGATTTTACATCTTGGTATGAGTGGCCAGCTGCTCTTTCTGGATAGTCCAGATCCCGTCAAGCCGCACACGCATGTGATATTCAAATTGGTGGCAGGAAAGAGATTTTTCTACCTGCATTTTATCGATCCGCGTCGGTTTGGTCGATTGACGGCGGTGCCTGCGGGGACCGACTTGTCGGCACACCCGTGGCTAAAAGACCTCGGTCCAGAGCCTTTGGAAGCTACGGCAGAGTCTCTGGGCAAGCATCTATGGCAAAAAAGCCGTAACCGTAAGATCGCGATAAAGCCTTTTATTATGGATGGAAAGGTTCTGGTCGGGGCCGGAAACATCTATGCGAGTGAATCCTTGTATCTTGCCGGGATCAGACCAGGCCGTGCAGCAGGGCGCGTAAGCCGCGGCGAATATGGTGTTCTGGCGGAAGCGATCCAAAAAGTCTTGGCCGCCGCCATTGAGGCCGGAGGCACTTCTTTTCGCGATTACCTCCATTCAGACGGTTCAGAAGGCTCGTACGCCTTGCAGCTCAACGTGTATGGCCGCCTTGGCGAGGCCTGCCGAAAATGCCTCAGCCCGGTCCAGGAAACCCGCCATTTGAACCGCGCCACCTACTTTTGTGGCACTTGTCAGAAGTAAAATTTTTTTATTTTTGTTCAATGAATCCAATTTTCTATATTATTCTTTAAAATAAAAACTAAAGCTTTATATTAAATAATTTACAAGCATTGTCGAAGCACCTTCTGTCAATAGCGGTTGTTAATCTTGTTAACTGTTCCTTGCTTGAGGAACGCGAACGAAACGCAATTAGAAGGAGTTTGATCATGGGTCTTCGCATTAAAACAAACATTGCATCCCTTCAGGCACAGCGCGGAGTCGCTACGGCGACCAACGCTATGAGTGAAACGGCAGCCCAGTTGTCCAGCGGTTACCGCATTAATAAAGCGGCCGATGACGCAGCAGGGTTGGCGATCAGTACTAACTTGACCGGCAGGGTCCGGAGCCTTGAGCAGGCTTCCCGTAACGCGAGTGATGGTATTTCGCTCGTGCAAGTCGCCGAATCCGGCATGACCGAAATGTCGAACATCCTGACCCGTCTGCGCGAGCTTGCCGTGCAATCTTCGTCAGACACCATCGGGAACACGGAACGCTCCTATGCCAACCGCGAATACACGCAGATGGTCCAGGAACTTGACCGGATCACGAATAGCACTGAGTTTAACGGTGTGAAATTGTTGAAGGGAAGCGACGCCAATATTGGCGAAAATCTTTTGACCATTCACGTGGGTGCCGGTGACGGCAAGGCTGAAAACACCGACTCCATTAGAATTGATATCAATGACATGAAGCTGATCCCAGGTGAAGATTTCGGCCTTGGTAAAGGTGCCGAAATTGGACCGGTTGATGTTGGCGATTCCTTTGATCGGCAGACAGCCGTGGACAAGCTAGGTGTTATCGACAATGCCATGCAACGGCTTGCTTCCACCCGTGCCAACATGGGTGCGCAGCAGAACCGGTTGCAATCGGCCGTGACGAGTTTGAGCTCCCAGGTAGAGAACTACAAAGCAGCTAACAGCCGTATTCGTGACGTCGACTTTGCTTCTGCAAGTGCGACCTTCACCCAGTCCAAGATCCTTCAGCAGGCTGGTGTGTCGGTTCTTGCTCAGGCGAATTCTCAGCCAGAGGCAGCCCTGGCGTTACTGCGCGGTTAATTTGGCATCGGTTTCAAGTTTTCCTCAAGCAAGCAAGCCGGGAGGCGTTTTCGAGAGCGCTCCCCGGCCCTTCGCTTTTCCTCCTGTTGACAGCACAACATTCATCCGACTATAAAGTGGCGCTCCTAGTGGACATGGGCTTGTAGCTCAGGTGGTTAGAGCGCACGCCTGATAAGCGTGAGGTCGGCAGTTCGAGTCTGCCCAGGCCCACCATGTTCCCCTCCCCCAACCCAATTATTGGGTAACATATGGAATTCAAACAAGAATTCAGAAGATCTGTAGACCCTGAATTGCTGTTCAAAGGTCGTCCGGGAGACGTCCGTTTGGGCGAATTGGTATCCACCACCTGGCCTTTGGTCGGTGTTACGACCCGAATTTGCATCGTCGGGGCCCCAGATGACCTTGGCGTGCAACTGAATCGGGGGCGGCGTGGAGCTGCCGCGGGTCCATCGGGCATCCGTCGGGAGCTTTACCGGATGACGCCACCGATGGATAAAGCCTTTGAAATCGATCCTGGTGTCTTTTGTGATGCCGGCGATAGCATTTCAGGCAACGACATTACGGCCAACCACCGCCATGCCCAAAGCCTTTGCGAATTGGCCTTGAACGCCTCTCGCGCGGTCGTCGCCCTTGGTGGAGGAAACGACTACTCGGCGCCCCATGCGCGAGCCTTGCGTGAAGTTTCGGCGGCCCAAAAAGATGCCGCAGGAACGATCGGGATTTTGACCATTGATCCTCATCTTGATGTCCGAGAACGCGAAAACAATTTGCCCCACAGCGGGACTGCCTACCGAGACTTGATTGACGGTGCGGTGATTGATCCGCGCAATCTGATCGAATTCGGCACGCGCAAAAACCGCAATGCCTCGAGTCATTTGGTTTGGTGCCGCGAGCGCGGCGTTGTGATTCGCGATTTTTCCGAATTGCATCGTGCAGAACGCCTGGGCCTCAGGATTCCCGATGCCTTTGCCCAAGACCTCGAGCGTTTGGTGGCTCGCTGTGACGCCGTGATGGTTTCTTTGGACCTTGACTCGTGTGGCGGCTTGACTGGCGTCAGCGCTCCGGCGGCCATCGGATTCTCGCCCTCAGACCTGTGCGAAATGGCAGCCGTTGCGGGCCGCCACAAGAAGGTCAGGCTGTTCGAGATCGTTGAATGTGCGCCAGATCTAGACCCAACAGGAATGACGGCTAAGGTCGCTGCGGAAATCGTTTATGCCTTTATGGATTCCCGCTTTCCTCTTTCATGACGCTGGTGCTGCGGTAGCCAAAAGAACCCTTCGCGCGCAGATCTTCGGCGGCGTCCCAGGCGTCTGACGTGGACATTTCCCACGCCCGTTTGAAGGAGGGCGGCGGATTAACGAGCAATTCTCCTGGCTCCAGATAATCAAAAAGTTCCCCGTAATGCTTGATGTCAAATGGTCCAATGCGGTGCATCAAGTGCCAAGGACGCAACTGCATCGTATGTGTCAAACCCATGGCCCCCAAAAGTTCTGCAACGGACTCGAGGGTTTGTTCGTGGAAATTATGGACCCTGACCTTCTTGTCGGCAATGTCCAGGCCTTTCATCAAAGAGATGTCGTTGGTGGCGACTCCCGTGGGGCAATGGTTGGTGTTGCATCGGAGGGCTTGAATGCAACCAAGGGCCATCATCATCCCGCGGGCTGAATAGCAAGCATCTGCACCCATGGCGATTTTTGAAATGATATCAAATCCAGTGGTGATCCTTCCGGCGACCAACACCCGAATGTGTTTGCGCACGTCAATGCCGACCAGAGAGTTATGCACCAGAACCAACGCCTCGTTGAGCGGGCATCCCATATGATCTGAAAATTCTGAGGGAGCCGCGCCGGTGCCGCCCTCTCCGCCGTCGACGACAATGTAGTCGGGCAGAATTTTCGTTTCGTGCATGGCTTTCACGATCGCCAAAAATTCACGACGTTTTCCAATGCAGAGTTTGAATCCAACTGGTTTTCCACCAGACAGGTCGCGCAACTTTTGCACCCATTCTAGAAGGCCGCGGGGTGATGAAAAGGCCGAATGACCCGGAGGCGAAAGGCAGTCAATCCCCATTGGGATTCCGCGGATGGCAGAGATTTCAGGCGTGATTTTTTTTCCAGGGAGCACTCCCCCGTGACCTGGCTTTGCGCCCTGTGAGAGTTTGATCTCAATCATCTTTACGGTGGGATGGAGCGCTTTTTCGCGGAATAGTTCGGGCGAAAAATGACCTGCCTTGTCGCGACAACTAAAATAGCCGGTGCCGATTTCCCAGATGAGGTCTCCTTCGGGGGCCAGATGGTGCGGTGAAAGGCCGCCCTCACCCGTGTTGTGAGCAAATCCCCCAAGTTTTGCACCGCCGTTTAGGGCTCGAATCGCATTTGAACTCAGTGCTCCGTAGCTCATGGCTGAAATATTAAAGATGCTTGCACGGTAAGGTTTTTGACAGGATGGTCCGCCGATCGTAATGCGCAGGGCTTCTGGATCACAGCGAACCGGAGCCAGGGAGTGATTAATAAATTCATAGCCCTGCTGGTATACGTCCAACATGGTGCCAAAGGGTTTGGTTGAGAGCTGCTTTTTGGCCCGTGCGTAAACAACGGAGCGGTTGTTTCTCGAAAACGGTTTCCCATCCTCGTCCGACTCGACGAAATACTGCTGAATTTCAGGGCGAATCATTTCTGCCAGATAACGAAAGCGTCCCAAAATGGGAAAATTCCGCCGGATTGTTTGCTTTTTTTGAAGGATATCGGCCCAGCCAAGGGCAATGACCGGCAGCATTAGGCCAAAAACCCACCATATGCCGGGGTGAATCAAGGTCGCAAGAATGGCGGTCACCATGGGGATAAAAATCGAGGCGGCGATAAATTCCCTGCGCATTTTGATGTGCTCCTGCTTGTGTCTGATTTTATTCATTTTTTCATGCCTTGATCCTATAAGCCATCCCCGTACCGATTTTACTCAAGGCAAGCTGCAGAATGCCGATTAAGACTACAAGTCCTTGGGGGAGTGATGGGGTTTTTGGATAAGATTAAAAAAAGACTTTTTTGCCTTTCCTTCTGGGCCTTTGCGGCGATTTTCGGGGTTGGGTCCGGCTGCGGTAGAAAGAACGTTGAAAATAAAAGATCCGGGATTCCCCTCTCTGCAACTAATGGTTTTTGCCTGAAGGTGGTCAATGGCATCGAGCAGCCAGATATTCCGGCTGTCGTGATGTTGCTTACTGCGACTCGAGACGCTTTGTGCACGGGAACATTTATCGGCGACAACGTCGTTTTGACCGCGGCACATTGTATGAATTCCAGTCCTACGGGGGGGATGGGTTTAAAGGATGGGACGATGCCCGTAAGGATGGTCCACGGTGGTGTCGTGGGTAAAGAAGCCCCAAAGGCCCGTCCAATGGCTGATCTCGCCCTACTAATTTTTCCCCCGGGAACTTCCCGGTCATGGCGCAAGATTTCTTCCCTCCCTCCGAAGGCGGGTGACCTCATGACCATCGCTGGATTTGGTCAGACAGATTTTGTGAACGACAACGATCCAGATGGTCGTGTTCGCTATGGATTTAACTTTGTCGACTCAGTGGATCAGATTCAGGGGGTTTTGAAGTATGAATCGCCAAAATCAACGAATGGTTTACGCAAGGGGCAGGAAGCGATGAGCGGTCGCGGGGATTCTGGGGGCCCTATTATAAGCGGCGATGGTTTGGTTGCGCTCACTAGTGGTGGCGATTTTGATGCGACAACGCTTTTCGAAGAGGACTTATATCTTTTTTCCCAGAATGCCCTGGATGCCTTAGAGGCGGCCCAGGCGGCGGGGGGCAATATCAACGGCGTGAATCATGTTCGAGCCGCTCTTGGTAAGCCTATAAAAGACGGGGAATTGGATTCGGATAATGTTCCTAAAAATCTTACCCCTTGTTCTTAAGACTGGGATTCAATGGCGGAGCGAAACCACGGAATGGCACGGGCCAGGCCGTCCTTCAAGGCGACTTTAGGTTCCCATCCTTTCAAAACGGATTTTGTTTTGCTCAAGTCCGGGCGGCGGGTTTTTGGATCGTCTGATGGCAAGGGGCGGTAAACAATTTTTGATTTTGTCGGGATCTGGCGGAGGACCTCCTGGGCCAGTTCCATCACGGTAAATTCTCCGTCGTTTCCTAAATTAATTGGACCCGTTTCGCCCTCCGTGGCGGCAAATCGGACGATTCCATCCACAAGATCTTCGACAAAGCAGAATGATCGGGTTTGCTCGCCGTTGCCATAAATTGTCAGGTCCTCTCCACGCAGGGCCTGGACGATAAAGTTGCTGACCACCCGGCCGTCGTCGATGGCCATTTGGGGGCCATAGGTGTTGAAAATCCGGATGACTCGGATATCAACGCCGTGCTGGCGGTGGTAGTCAAAACAAAGGGTCTCGGCGAGGCGTTTGCCTTCGTCATAGCAACTTCTGATACCCGTTGGATTTACGTTGCCCCAGTAGGTTTCCTTCTGGGGGTGTTCCTTTGGATCGCCGTAAACCTCGGAGGTGCTTGCTTGTAGAAATCTCGCCCCGCAACGCCTTGCCAGGCCAAGTAGGTTCATCGTCCCGAGGACGTTGGTCTTCACGGTGCGGATTGGATTGTGCTGATAATGAACAGGACTGGCCGGGCAGGCGAAGTTCAAAATCAGGTCCACGTCGGCCAGATAGGGTTCGATGATGTCGTGGCGGACGAGCTCAAAGTTCTGGTTGGTAAGCATGTGGGCAACGTTGGAGCGCCTGGAAGTCATGAAATTGTCGAGGCAAAGGACTTCCCAGCCTTTGGCCAGATACGCCTCGCACAAATGACTGCCAATGAAACCCGCGCCGCCTGCGATAAGAACTCTTTTTGCCATGTTGGTGCCCCCGGGCTGGGATTGTGGCTTCCAGTTATGAATTTGTCCACGACCTTCAATTGCCGGGAGGGGCCTCGGTCGGTATAGTCATCTGGCTGTTCCGAAACAAAGGATGCGATCCAATGAACATTCATGAATATCAGGCAAAGAAACTATTTGCAGACAATGGCGTAGCGGTCCCCGAAGGCTACCTTGTGCGAACCCCCATTGAAGCCGAATTTGCCATGCGGCGTCTGGGTGGTCCAGTTGCGGTGGTGAAGGCGCAGGTTCACGCCGGTGGCCGCGGTAAGGCAGGTGGTGTGAAGCTCGTTAAATCGCCAGACGAGTGCGCCAAGGTCACAGAGCAGATGATTGGCATGCGTTTGGTTACGCCGCAAACCGGAGCCGAAGGCAAACTGGTTCGCATGGTTTACATCGAAGCCGGCAGCGAGATTGCCAAGGAATATTATCTGGCCATGGTCCTTGACCGTGAGACGGCTGGCGTCGCGATCATGTTCTCGACCGAAGGCGGCATGGATATTGAAGAGGTTGCCGAAAAGCATCCCGACAAGATCGTGAAAATTTCCGTCGATCCCACCATTGGCCTGCAAGGCTACCATCTGCGTGCTTTGGCCTATGGCCTGAAGATTCCTGCCGACGAGGGTAAGGAATTAATGGCGATGGTAAAAAAACTTTACGCCATGTTTATCAAGTACGACTACTCGCTGCTCGAAATCAATCCGCTGATTGTGAACAAGCAGGCAAAAATGCTGGCCCTCGACGGCAAGATGAACTTCGATGACAACGCCCTCTACCGCCACAAAGATATTGAAGCGATGCGTGATTTCGCCGAGGAAGATCCTCGTGAGATCGAGGCTTCAAAGTTCGGTCTGAGTTACATTGGCCTTGAGGGTAACATCGGTTGCCTGGTCAACGGCGCAGGCCTTGCTATGGCCACGATGGACATCATCAAATTAAGCGGTGGCGAGCCGGCCAACTTTCTTGACGTTGGCGGTGGGGCCAGCGAAGAAATGGTACGCAACGCGTTTCGCATCTTGTTTTCTGATCCAAACGTCAAAGCAGTGTTTGTAAATATTTTCGGCGGCATCATGCGTTGTGATGTCATTGCTCAGGGCATTGTGGCTGCAGCTAAAGAATTGGGTTTGCGGCAGCCTCTCATCGTTCGCCTTGAAGGCACCAACGTTGAAAAGGGCAAGCAAATCCTTGAGACGTCTGGACTTAAGATCATCCCGGCTGACGACATGGCTGACGGTGCCCGCAAGGCCGTTGAAGCTGCCCGCGCCGCAAGAAACTAAGAGAGCAGGAGAACTCGACCGTGTCGATTCTGGTCAATAAAAATACTCGCGTCATCACACAAGGCATCACTGGTAAGTCCGGTGAATTTCATACCAAACTTTCTCACGAGCATGCGCCCTGTTTTGTCGGCGGCGTGACGCCTGGCAAGGGTGGCACCAGGCATGTTGATTTGCCGGTGTTCGACACGGTGGCCGAGGCCAAGGAAAAAACTCGGTGCAATGCATCGATGATTTTTGTTCCACCGCCGTTTGCAGCGGACGCGATTTTAGAAGCCATTGCAGCTGAAATAGAACTTATTGTCTGCATCACCGAAGGCATCCCCGTATTGGATATGGTGCCAGTAAAAAAAGCCCTTGAGCGTTCCCGTAAGTCGCGCCTCATTGGTCCAAACTGTCCTGGGATCATCACTCCTGGTGAATGTAAGATCGGCATCATGCCGGGTCACATTCACAAACGCGGAAAAATTGGTATCGTTTCCAAATCGGGAACGCTGACCTACGAGTCCGTTGGTCAGACAACACGGGCTGGACTTGGTCAGAGTACCTGCATTGGAATTGGCGGCGATCCGATCATCGGCACCAACTTTATCGACCTACTCGCTATGTTTGAAGAGGATCCGGAAACGGATGCGATCATCATGATCGGCGAGATTGGTGGCGACGCAGAAATCAAGGCAGCCCAGTTCATCAAAGAAAACATTCGCAAGCCCGTCGCCGCATTTATCGCTGGCCAGACGGCCCCTGAGGGAAAACGTATGGGTCATGCCGGGGCGATCATTTCCGGTGGTCACGGGACTGCAGCGGAAAAGATGGAAGCCTTGATCGCAGCCGGAGTGGGCGTGGCCCGCTCTCCAGCTGATATTGCTTCAACTTTGATTGAACACATGAAAAAGCTCGGAAGGAAATAACACTTCCGTGCTTGGAATCAGGCGTCATCAGGGAACGGCAATCGACCTTTGGCAGGGGGACTTGAAAAGGTTCGTCTCCGACGTGTCGGTTGCGTTTTTTCCGGCGGGCATAGCACCGATTGGCCTGCCGGCGGTGGCAGGTTTGCCGCCCGGTGAAGCGATGATTTTCCCGGGAAAAGATTTTTTTTGTCCGTCGAGCCATCTTCTGGCCGTTGCCTATTCGCCCCTCGTCGATGTGAACGACCGCGGAAAATTGGGAACGGTTCTTGGTTCTTACGGAAATGCCTTGGCCTTTGCCGCCGGGCTTGGAGTTCGTCATATTGCGATGGCGGTCCCGCAGTCGGAAGAATTGGGTGACCTCTATGGCAGCCTGGCCATGGTGGCCTTGAAAAGTTTTCTGGATGAGGCTGCTGCGCGCAGCGCGCACGGCGGGCGAATTTCCGCAGTGCCAAAGCGGATCACCTTGGTATTGGGTAGCCTTGGCGTCTATGATTGCTTTCAGGCACAGCTCTTTGCTGCATTTCCCGATATTTACTGAGGCAGGGACCAAAAATGCCCATCCATCGCCTTTCAGAACTTGCCTATTATCAAACCGGCGGATCTTGCGTCCGCCTGTACCTTCCCAAATCAGTAAGCGAGATTCAAGACGCGGTCCGCGAAATCCAAGGGCTGTCCCAGCCCTTTTTTGTCCTTGGTGGCGGCACAAACTCCCTTGTGTGTGACGACCACTGGCCTGGTGCCGTGATCGCCCTGAGTCGCATGGGCGGACTTCGGACGCTGGATAAAAACGGTAATATTTTTTGCGAGGCCGGCGTCGACAACTCTGGTTTTGCGCGTTTTGCCGTGGATCATGGACTGACTGGTGCAGGATGGATGAACCGGTTGCCCGGGCAAATGGGTGGAACCGTTCGGATGAATGCACGCTGTTATGGCGGTGAGATCAGCCAGATCGTGAAAAAAATCACCTGCGTGGACCTATCGGGTAATATTATCGTCCATGATGATCCAAGCAAAGTTTTTCGTGGCTACAAAGACACGAGCTTCATGCAGACGGGCGAGATCATTGCATCGGTTGAAATTAAGTTGGAGCCAGGGGATACGTTGGCAACTCGTGAGCTGATGAAATTTTGCGAAGACGATCGAGTTCTCAAAGGTCAGTTCACCCATCCTTCGTGTGGGTGCGTTTTCAAAAATGATTACACGGTGGGAGTTCCAAGCGGCATGCTCTTGGAGTCTTCCGGTGTAAAATCCCTAACCCGCGGTGGTGCGATTGTTAGTCCTCAGCATGCGAATTTTGTATTCAACAGAGACAAAGGCGCATCAAGCCGCGATATTATTGAGCTGTCACTGATGATGCGCGAGGCAGTCTATGCAAGGTTTGGTGTTTGGCTCGAATATGAAATGGAAATCTTAGGACACCTGCCAGCTGATTTGGCTAAAGCCATCCACGAAGTTCGCGCAAGAGGATCCGAAACCCCAGAGCTTGAGGCTCTGAGAGCGAGATTTGCCCTATCTGTTAGGGTTTGATTTTCTGCGTATAGATCGATGCATAAGTTCTGCAATACTGGGAAAAACGCATTTTCCAAAACCATTACCGCCGGTTCGACCTAATCTCTGCCAAGTAAAAACGCGAATAACTTCTTTTGGTCCTAACCAGGTCTGCCGCGGATACCGAAAGGTATGGGTGTTTTTCATGACATGTTAGCCGGGAGATTTTTGTATGAGTATCTCTATGATTAGAAGCTCGTTGGTGTTGGGTGTCGTCGTTGCACTCGTGAGTTCAAGTTGGTCGTGCAAGGCGAGAAAAAACGCGTCGGCAGCGAAGGATATATCTACAACAAGATCCGGATCGGGGTGGTTGGACGCGACAACGACCGACGGCACGACGCCATCGACGTGCGTAGAGACCCCAGCCAATTGCACAATGTTAGACGTCAAAAGCGTGTTGATGTGGAGCAAGATATTGCCAGACGATAAAAGCTGGCAAGGGGCGATGGACGCGTGCGCCGCTTTAACCCACAATGGTAAAGAGGCAGGTAGTTGGCGTTTGCCTGCGAGAGATGAGTTGAGTGCAGCCAGCGACAATGGGATCACAGATGCTGCAAGAGGGGACTGGATCTCGTCAGAGAATATGCGCCATTATTTTTGGTCGGTGTCCTCGTACAACTCCAGTACCGTTAACGTATGGACCGTCAATTTGGCGAACGGAAAGGCCTTCGGGTCCCCCAGCTACAACAAGTACGGCGCCGCTGTTGTTTGTGTTTGGTCTGTACCTGATTAAGGAACCCATCGACGAAAGTTAGAGTGTCTTCCCTCGGCATCGGTTTGATTGCATTTTATTTCCGAGTCGGTTGCTGGCCAGTGACGGCTCCCGTTAACGGAATCAGGAAAACCAGACACCTCGACCCGCGTAAAATAGTTGTGAAGCGAAAAAAATAATATCAATAGATGATCGAGAGGAAACCGGAATGTCGGGAGAAAAAGTACTCGTATTGAACGCAACAGGTAAAGTGGGTCGGAACACCTGTCGTGCTCTGAAAGAAGCCGGATTCGAGGTTTTCGGTACCACGCGCTCTACGAATAGCGACCTCGCCAAACTGGGGGTCAAACCGGTCGTCTGCGATTATACCGATCGGTCCTCTCTGGATCGGGCACTGAACGAAACCGGCGCAAAGAGATTATTTTCTATTACAGATTATTTCGGTGCGGCAAAGTCCAACGCCGCAACCGAAATTGCGCATGGCAAGAATGCCGTTGATGCCGCCAAAGCTGCCAAAATTGAACATATGATTTTTGTCAGCGTCTCCGACGCGGAATTATTCAATGAGCATGTCAGACACATCCGAACAAAAGTGATCATTGAGGATTATCTCCGCAATTCAGGTGTTCCATTTTCTATTTTGCGACCAACGGCCTTCTTTGAAAACTTAGACGACGCGAAAAGCTGGAACCCTCTTAAAAAGGGCGCAGTAAAGTTTCTCACGACAAAAAAATGTAAGTATTGTGCAACCTACGACATCGGCCGGGCAGCAGCAGTCATCTTCAAAAACCAGGAGGCATGGCTTGGTCGTCCCCTCGATGTGATTGGTTGGGAGGGTGACTTGTCGCAAGTGGCTCAAGCACTGCAAAAAGTTGGCGGAGTGCCAGTCAAACACAGCCTCGCCATGCCGATTTTCTTCCGGCGCCTGTTTCTCAAGGATCTTCACAATATGTTTCTCTACTTCGAGGCCGGCGGGCCAAAAGGCACACCTGAGGAATTCAAACGAGTGGTTCCGGATGCTTTGTCAGCTGAAGATTGGTTTCGCTTTCACGGGCACTATGCGAATGGCGATAAAATCGGGAGTTGACTCATATCCACAGACGCCGGCTCTTGATTCCGTAAACTGCTTTTTTGGAGGCGTGTCCTTTCAAAACTCGCATTTTAGAAAACGTTCGGAGGAAAGATGAAGACCACGGTTTATTTTGATGGACTCTGCGTCGTCTGCTCTCGCGAGATCGACCATTATCGTAAATCGCGCGGGGCGGATCGAATTGACTTTTTGGATATCTGCGGTGTGGGTTTTGATCCTGTGGCGCATGGCCTTGATCCATTTTCCGTTCACAAAGTGATGCATGTGAAGCGAAGCGATGGTTCGCTTGCGGTTCGCGTGGAAGCTTTCATCGCTATTTGGGAAACGTTACCCGGTTACACGTGGCTCGCCCGAACGGCGCGTTTTCCCCTGATCAGGTCACTGCTCGAGGTCGGCTATGACGTATTTGTGGCAATCCGGCCGCATCTGCCCCGGCGCAGGGCCACGGCAGCCCAGTGTGACACAAGCCCTTACTGCGATATCCGCCGCCGTTAGTCCGGGCAAAGTCGACGCCGTGTCATCTCTTCCAGCGCCCTTGCGGATAATTTCACCATGACTCCAAATGACTCATGAGTCATTTGGAGTCATGGTGAAATTGAAGACAATTAGATATCTAACTGAAGTTGTTGAGAAAAAACTAGATTCAAAGATGGTTTTTTTGACTGGACTCCGCCAAGGCGTCGAAATCCTAAATTCCTAAAATTCATGACCATCCCGTTTAAGCCAACAGTGGCGCGAGGTCGCGAAGGTATTTGAAGGTATAAATTCCGGTACGGTGCCCGTCGTTAAAATGAATGGTCATCGCATAGAGCCCAACCGATTCGATTTTCACCGGGCGAACCGTTTCTTTTACGTCTTCTGGCTTGAGGCGCGGCTCGTGGGACCATTCATCGATGCACGCTGCACAGGGGCATTTACGGCGTAACATAACCACATCAAGGGCCGACTTCTTGCCGTCAGTCCAAAGGATGCCGAGGGTTTTTGGATCCAATTGCGTGATGTCTTGAACGCGAATGTTTTCCATTTAATTAGTCCACTCGAGGCTAAAGTGCTGAAGCACATTTTTATTTTCGGCGTGAAGTATCGACACCTGCGAGGCAACCGCGCCAGCCACAGAGGCAAAGGCAGCAGCCACTAGGGAATTGGGGTGGTTCGTGACATATGGTTTGCCTTCGTCCGAGGCGTGCACAAGGCCCTGATCCATCGGGATCTCGCCCAGGAAGGCCACACCATGCTCGCTGGCAACGCGGGCTCCCCCACCCTCGCGGAAAATAAAGTGCTTTTTATCGCAACCGTCGCAAATGAAATGACTCATCGTTTCTACCACGCCAAGCACCGGTACCTTCAATGTTTCAAACATTGAGATCGCCTTGCGTACGTCAATCAGCGCCACCTCTTGCGGCGTCGTGACGATAACGGCCCCCGTTACTGGTGCAGTCTGCGAGATGGTTAATTGGATGTCGCCTGTGCCTGGTGGATAATCGATGACCAGATAATCAAGTTCTCCCCAGGCAACCTGGGATAAAAATTGTTTGATCACGCCAGCCGCCATTGGGCCGCGCATGATGGTGGCCTTACCACTTTGTCCAAACATGCCAACCGACATGATTTTCACGCCGTCGACCTGAGGCGGCTCAACCAAAGTGCCAGAAGCCGTGGCCCCGGCATTAAGGCGTGTCATTAAGGGGATTGACGGACCGTAAATATCGGCGTCGAGCAGGCCAACCTTCGAGCCAGATTTGGCGAGAGACCAAGCCAAGTTTACGGCCGTTGTTGATTTCCCGACGCCACCCTTGCCGCTGGCGACGGCAATGATATTTTTCACCTGACCAAGAGAGGCTGCCACTGGGGATCCGGTATTGAGGGGGAGTGCCCCGCGCGTCGATGCCGTCATGGTCACTTTCGTGCTCGCCACGCCAGGCAAGGCCATCAGGGCTTCCTCGCACTGAGTTTTTAACTGCTCCTTCACCGGGCAGGCTGGAGTCGTCAAATTAACCTCGAGGCTGACCTCGTGCTGGCCTTCAAGGCCGCCTGCGGACGCACTGATTTTTACATTGCGCACGAAGCCCAGCGTGACGATATCCTTGTGCAAGTCAGGGTCTTGAACCGCGCGTAGTGCAAGTAGCACGGCGCTTTCGTCAAGAGTCACCGGATGCTGGGCCGCGCCCTTCGAAGTAAAACGTTCGGTGAAACGATTTATAATTCCCATGATCAATGCCCTTCAAGAAATTTAGAGGCCTGAATTGCAGCCTGGCAACCAAGTCCAGCAGCCGTGATGGCTTGTTTGAACAGCGGGTCCGCAATATCGCCAGCAGCGAAAACACCGGGCGTTTTTGTCTCCGTGTGATTTATCGTTTTGATGTAGCCATGGGAATCGGTGTCGACCCACGGTTTGAACAAGTCAGAATTGGGCTTGTGACCGATCGCCATGAACAATGACGTGGTCTCCAGGTCCTTTGTTTCACCGGTTTCGGCGTTTTTCAGTTTGATGCCAGTAAGTCCCGTATGATCGGAGATGGTGTCTTCAATAATCCACGGGGTCATGATCGTAATTTTTGGATTGTTGCGTGCTCGCTCGGCCATGATTTTTGACGCGCGGAAATCATGACGGCGGTGAATCAAGATGACTTCAGAACAAATTTTAGAGAGGTAGTTGGCCTCTTCCATCGCCGAGTCGCCACCACCGGCCACCACCACACGCTTGTTGCGGTAGAAAAAGCCGTCACAGGTGGCGCACGTTGATAGGCCGCGTCCCATTAATTTGGATTCGCTTTTGAGACCCAATGTTTTGGCTGTAGCCCCGGTGGCAATGATGACCGTTTTTGATTCAATCAAATGGTCTCCCGCCCAGAGCTTTAGTGGCTGCGATGAAAAATCAACTTTGGTGATTTCCTCGTAATTTATTTTCGTGCCAAAACGCTCCGCCTGAGCCGTCATGTCGGTCATGAGCTTTGGGCCCAGGATGCCATGTTCGAAGCCAGGCCAATTTTCAACTTCAGTGGTCGTGGTCAGTTGGCCGCCATGCTGGATACCGGCATACATGACGGGATTCAGGGCTGCGCGGGCTGCGTAAATGGCGGCGGTAAGTCCGGCGGGGCCGGTTCCGATGATCGTGACTTCATTGGTAGACATCTGTCTTCCCCTTTTTCCCGGCGTTTTTGCCAAGAATTCTGTTTGGAGAGTAATGAAATGAAGGGCGATTGATAAGGACTTTCGAGAGGTTCTGTATGTCCTGATTAAATTTTAGACAGGAGCTCAATGTGATTGGCTGACCGGCCGATATAACTTACGATGGATGGAAAGATCAAAAAGGGGGCAAAAATGATGTGCAAAATTTTTGCAGCGGCAGCGCAGGCAGGGCGAATTTCCGCACTGGCAGCGGGAGTAACGACCGGTCTTCTGATGCCTATTTCACATGCATTTGCGGCCAGTCAGCCTGATATTAAGAGTCCCAGCGTGGTTGTTCTGTCGTGGGACCAAGGCAAGATCCTTTATGAACGCAATGCCGATGAAGTTCGCCCCATTGCCAGTCTGTCAAAGATGTTTGCCAGCCTAGTTATCGACGACGAGTGCAAGATCGATTGGAATACCCTGCATGAGATGTCGCCGGAGAACCGGGAAGCCGCGCGGGGCGGGGATTCTTCCAAGCTCAAAACCGGTTGGAAGTTCTCCATCGAAGATTTGATGCACGCGGCATTGATGCGCAGCGACAACCGGGCTTTTCCTGCCCTCGCAGAGGCCTGTGGCATGACACCAGTGCAATTGGGCGAGCGGATGACTTCCCGAGCTCGTGAACTTGGGCTGGCCAAGACTGTTTTTTCAGAGCCGACCGGTTTGTCACCAAGTAATGTTTCGACGGCTCACGAAGTCGCCCTAATGCTCCAGGAAGTTACCAAAAGACCGCGTTTGCAGGCTATCATGGCCAAGCGCTCCTACTGGATGACGGCCCATTTGCCCGGCGGTAAAAGAACGCAGCGTTACGAAATTCGTAATACGGACCGTTTGCTGCAAAGTCGGGATTTTAGCGTGATTGGCGGCAAGACCGGATTTACCAATTTGGCACGTTACTGCCTTGCCATCGCTTTGAGAACTGCTGAACACGGCGATTTGGGAATGGTGCTGATGGGTGCGGAAGGAAAACTGACACGCTTTGCTGACGTACGACGGATTTATCAATGGCTCAAGAAAAACAATACAGTCGCAGCGCTCAATCAAATCAAGCAACCCAACGAATCACGCAGCAGCGATGCGCCGCTAAAAGACGCATCTCTCTAAAGATTGTGCGGGCTTCGTCGTTCGGGCTGTTAGTACTGCTTAGTGGCATGCAGATTGCGGCCGCTAAATCAGCTCCCTTGGCGAAGCATTTTGAACTAAAAAACAGGGCAATTCGACAAAGTGTTAAGTTTGTTCGCGTTTCCGATCGTTCCGTCATTTACCAGTACGAACCCCAACTTCGAGTTTCTCCGGCTTCGGTTACAAAACTCGTTACGGCTGCCGCGGCCCTCAGCAAATTTGGCCCGACCCACACATTTACAACCCGTTTGGTTTATTCAGGCCAACGCAAAGGGGCCGTGATTACCGGCAACCTGTTTGCAATCGGCGATGGCGATCCACTTTTGATCTCGGAAAAGTTGTGGCAAATCGCGGCCGACTTGCGCGCAATGGGGATCAATCAAATAGATGGCGATATTGTCGTCGACAATTCGCTGTTTGATGGCGAAGCGCGGGATGAAAGCCGCGAGGAGGGCGCCAGGGCATCGTCCAATGCCTACGATTCTCCCGTCAGCGCCTTTGCGGTCAATTTCAATACGGTCGCCGTTACCATCAGCCCTGCAGAAAAGTCTGGGGCAGCCGCCACGGTGAGGACCGACCCCATTGAACTGCAAGGCCTATCGGTGGAGAGTTCCGTAAGGACGACAGCCGGAGGATCCGATACTCGACTTGCTGCGACGCGGATTGGAGCAGAGGGTCAGACACCAATCTTAAGGGTGTCGGGGACTATCGCCGCGGACAGTGAACCGCAAAAGATTTACCGATCCATGGTGAATCCAGGACGCCTCGCCGGTGAATATTTGCGCGCCTTTCTTAAGGATGCAGGTATCGCGACCACGGGTCGCGTGAGGACGGGTAAGGTGTCGGGTGATGAACGAAATTTGCTCACGGTTCCGTCGTATGAAATGCGCCGGATCGTCAGTGGCCTGAATACATACTCCAATAATTTCATCGGTGACATGTTGACCAAGCGGTTTGCGGCGAGCAGCACCCAGCCTGGATCATTGGACCGCGGCGCGAGGGTCTTGCGTGAATACTTAAAACAAGAGGTTGGACTCAAAGATGGCTTTGCGATTGAAAATGGATCGGGGCTTTCGATTGAGAATCGTTTGAGCGCAGACGATATTGTGGCGCTGCTACTTTACGTGGAAAAAGACATGACGATATTTCCAGATTTCCTAGCCAGTCTGCCTTCTTATGGATGGGAGGGGTCTTTGAAAAAACGCATGAAGGGATCCGATCGCGAACAAGTTGGCGGGATGATTCGAGCAAAATCTGGGACCTTAAGTGAGCCCATTACGGTGTCATGCCTGGCCGGTTTTTTAAAGCATCCTACCGAGGGTCTGGTGGCCTTTGCCGTTCTCGAAAATGGAATTGCTGGAAAGTCCCAGCCTTCGGTAGCTTCCCTTCGCAGCCAGCAGGATTTGGCATTGGCAGCATTGCTGAAAATGCGGTTGAACTGACTAGAGAGTTGACAGGCAGATTTCACACGATCCAAGACGTAAATTCTAACCACCCGTAAATATGCCGTAAATCGCGTAGATTAACGCGAATTTTTGCGCCCGTTTCTTGCATTACATGCCCCATCAAGTCCCACGTCGGGTTTGGGGGAGTTCTTGTCGTGCTGCACTCACTGAGAAAAAATCGGAAATTTGCGCTGCTCGTTGCGGCGGCGATTCCGTTTGGCTGCGGCGCGCCATCCAAAAAACCTTCTGATGTCGTCGGAATGTTTCAGCAAGAACCGCAAAAACTTCGCGAGGTCGCATCCGGTCTGTGTGACCTGCTTGCCGCTGCCACCGAAGCCCCTTCATTAAGTTCAGTAAAACTCACGCCCTCTCAGTGCAGGGCCGTTGATGAAAAGACTCAAGAATTGTCGCAAGCCAAGGAACTCGAGTTCGTCAAAATTGACGAAAAGAAACTTCAATCCGAACAGGCCAATGATCCAAATCCAGTTTTATTTGTTCAGACCCGTGGGCAAGTTTGGCTCAATCATTCGATGCTTCGGCTTGGTCAAAAATTGATCCGCGCCATTCGCGAGGCTCAGGAAAATGGCACGAGCGCCATATTACCAAACATGAATGCGTCGGCATCGCAGAGCGACATCGTTCATCTGGAGTTCACCGAAATAAAAAAAACCACGTTGGACGAAACAGGCACACGGCTAAGTTCCGCCATTGAACTTAAGGGCCGCGGTGCCGTGACGATCCAAAATGTTTTTGTGACCGAAGGCAAAATCTTTGATGACTCCATTGCACTTGAGATCAACACCCGTGAGGACAGTCCATTCGAAAAATCCTTACTCAAAAAGATGAATGCTGTTGTTTTGATTATTCCCTACGGTGAAGACGTTTACGTGGACATGGTGATTGATTTGCACATCCATTCTTTGGGCGTGGACCGGCTGGTGGCAGAGCAAGTTAAGGCGGCTCTTGGCGCTGGAGTCAAAGCTGGCCTTGATGCATTGATTAAATTGGACTGAATCATGAATTATATGAAGGTCACATCACAGTTATTTTTGGCAACCATGCTGCTGAGTGCCAGTGCATGCCACAATGCCGATGATGAGGTTTTTATGGATCCGGCGGCTCGCGCTAGCCGGGTCCAAAATATTACGCCATCGGTGAAGCCCGTGCCATCATCTCCCGCGCCCATTGCGACGGCATCTTATCGGGTGCGTGTCCTGGGGCAAGGCGGAGGAGAGCTTTGCAATGGTGCTGTTGACCTAGAATTAATGAGTGATCTTGGCTTTGGCCCAGCCAGCGGCGGAATGGTTTGCATGGGTAAAAAAATTGATCTTGGGCGCATGCTTCAGGGGCTTTCTGGCTCGACAGCTCCAGATATGGATGTGGTTGCCGATGGCATGATGATTCGCGTTAAGAATATTGGCGGCGTTGCATTTAATCCGCCGCGGCCTTTGGTGCTTGGTCCGATCGTGCAGGACCCAACGCCTTTTTTTGGGCTGAATCAAACCAGCCAACATCAGGCAACTTGGACAAATCCCGCGACGGGGCAAGTGGTGACTTCGGCCGGAACAACTGTGGTCAAAGTCATTGGGGTTAACGAGGCATACAACTCACAGACGCTTGGCAAAAGATTTGAGCGGATCCTGCACTGGGAGATGACCTCAGCAGGATTTGATGGAATTCCAAAGAGCGATGCTCTAATTTTTGATCGGATTGAGATGCTTTGGAATATGCGCCCGTTGGTCATTCCGAAGATTGTGATTCAGGGTAATGTGCGTAGTTTTATTTCTGATGATCAACCTCAAAACTTGGTTGGAACGGGCACAGGGTCCGTCACGGGCAGTAATTTAGGAGGCGGGCAACTCTTCGGTATTATTGCCGATCTCTTCGTTGGTCGCGTTCAAATTGAACTCGAGGCGACCCGTTTTCAGGGCCTTTGATCAATTTTTTACCCTAAAGTTCCGATAGGTCCGGTAACAACACCGAGGCCTTATGACCAAGCATGGATCCGGCGCCCATCCTTCGGGATTGGCGTATCTTGTCATCACAATAATGTTTTTTGTTTTGTCTTGCGGCAAGTCGCTTCAGGTTGAACGACAAGCAAAGCAGGTCGGACCTAACGCTAATGCTGAAGCACTCGGTCTCGGTGCCGGCATTCCCTCGATTTGTCACGAAGTGGTAGATCAGGTGATAACAGCCGACGGCATTAGCGGCATGATTTCAATGATGCAAAAAAGTGTGATTGATGCTGCGTTGGCCCAACGAAGGGTCTGCCTTCAGTGTCAGCCTCGGGAGTTGAAGCGAACCAAGTGCTTTAATGTGGATGTCGGCCCACTGGAAATCGTGTGTAGGCATAATGAACACGACGTTCGCCAGCCCGGGGTCGATATCAGCATAGTTTGTAAAAGCCGAGAGGATAAAAACGGCGGAAAAGAAGTTCGTTTTGATCTGAAGCCGAATCGAATCGAACAAGTCATTTCGGCTCTGCCCACTTTGGCCTTCGTGCTCAAGCTTCAGGTCCTTCCAAAGTTGGCAGTGGGGTCCAAACGGTTGCTTGTCGCATCATCGGCATTCGATTTTGCAATGCTTCATGCAAAGGCCGTGATTCAAGGACAGGGGTTTGATCCGGCGGCAGATTTTTTGGTCGGTAAGGCCAACTTACTTCGTGCCTTAACCAACAAGGCTGCATTGACGGACGCGCAAGTGATTTCATTGCGTCAAACGGCAATAAAAGCCTTTGGAGATCTATCGGCCATCGCCGCAAAATCTGATTCCATCGGCGCACAAGATTTGGTCGTAATGACAGCTGCGATTTTTGAACAGGTTCCGGAATTGAAAGCTTATAGCTTTGCTTTGCCGTTTTTGTTTTCCGATGGAGGTGAAGCACTTCTTCCGGAAAACTTAATCTCTGCGCTGCCCGCAAATGTCATTGCTGAATTTATGCAGGGTCTGCTTGGGCAAGCACCGGCGGTACAAGGGGCCGGATCAACGGAATTTATCCGTTGATCCGGCGCGAACCAGTTTCCTCTATTGGTTCATCAAAACATAAGCTTGGCTGGACGCCACCTTCAGTCCCGACATAAGCGCCGCTTGATTAGCGCCAGTATAATTCGACGTAATAAATGACGATTGCTGTCCCATGGCATTCAGTAATGCCGGAGCCGTTGTCGCCGAATTTAGATTGTATGCACTCACGTAAGATGGCAACTGCCCTGCAATCTGTGTCGGAGCCGGAAGTGCCCCTTGGCCAGAAAGATTCAGCCCAAGCATCTGCAGAATCATGGCCATCAAGGGCGCCAGACTACCTTGAGCCCCGCTAATTGCGGCGGGGACGCTGGCGTAACCACCAAATGCTGCAAGGGCAGCCATGGAGGCGATGCTTGCAGGATTAAATCCAGTGGCACCCGCCGCCCCAGCAAATCCTGGTGCTGCCATGCTGACCATTGAATTGATCTTATCGATCCCAGGCAGGGCTCCAAGGACAGACATGTAATTGCCCCCCGGAAAGGCGGCCGTGGTGCCGTTGCTCATCCCTGGGATCATCGATGCAAAGCCAGGTAGCAGCGTCATAATATTCATGATCTGATTTGGCTGGATTTGGCCAAGGAGTCCGCCAAGGGTCGATATTCCACTAAAGAGACCTCCGCCAGAAACAGATCCGTTGCCCGAGCTTGGTCCAGTGTTGACGCTGCCTGGAACCGTTGCGTTTGACCCATTGGCGGGATCAACAAACCCAGCCTTTGAACCAACGTTACGGCGAAGCATGGCAGGCCCGTCCTGCATATCAGTTCCATTGACGATCTGACTGATCGCAAATTCAAGGTCATTGCCACGCGCCGAGGGATGCATCAAATCTTTCGAGTTGATCGTGTGATCCAAACCATAGGTGTGGGCCGCCTCGTGGGCAATTGTGTCGGCAATGACGCCGACGTCTGATTCAAACCTTGTAAAGGCAAAGCCGATGTCATTTAGATTTTGATTGCCGTCGTCAAAGGGAGCAATACCAAGGGTAGTAGGGCTCTCGGTGCAGCCAAGTGATCCGAATGATCCGCCAACATTCATCGTTGTATAGTCGCCCGAAACCGGCAAGGTGGCCGTAACCGTGAGTTCAACGCTGGCCGTCTCAAAATGTTTTGAAACGCGAGAAACGATTTCATCGCGGTCGGCGGGGGAAAAATTGGAAGATGGAATATTGGACAGGGCTGCACAGGCAATGAAACTTTGGCCACGCTTAAACCCCTTTTCGATCATGGCTCCATCAAAATTGATGTAGAGGACCTTTGAGGTTGCCGTTGCCGCAAGGCCAAGTTTATTGACCTTTTCAGCCATCAAGGCATCGTAGTAACCCTTTGGTGGAACGATCTTATCGTGACAACCTTCGCTTTCTCGTACCTTTATTTCCCCGGGATTGGTCCCGCAGGCCGCTAGCAGCAGCGATAAACTCGCCGCTCTCGCTGGAAAAAAACGTGAATTTCTCATAAATAAATCTCCTCTAAAAGTTAGACCATCAAAGCCTTTGCCGGCACTGCCACGTTCAAACCTTTGCCATGGCAGGGTTCGCCAAGTTGAGGATTGGTCGGACTTGCGTCACAATGGTTGAGGTAATTTGCCTAATACGTGAAAAGTATTAAGATTTTCATCAAGGATTTGTAGTTCACCAAACCCAGATGATTTTTTCTGGTTGGATTTCAGGAGGCATAAATGACCAGCGCTCAAGGTTCACAGCTGATGGCTGCTCTGCGAAATATTGTAGGAGATTGCAATGTCGTGACCGAGCCAAAAGAGCTGCAAGTTCTTGGCTGTGACTGGACAAAAATATTTACCGTGGACCCTTTGGCGGCAGTATTTCCAGGGTCGACGGAGGAAGTTTCCGCAGTTATGAAATTGTGCCACGAAAATCGAGTGAGCGTTGTTCCAAGCGGAGGGCGCACGGGCCTTGCAGGTGGTGCCGTTGCTGGAAATAAAGAAGTCGTTATATCCCTAAAGAGGATGACGAAGATTGAGCCCGTTGATCGCGTTGGCCTTACCGTTCAATGTGAGGCGGGAGTCACGACACAGGCAGTTCAAGAGGCGGCATCAGCGGCAGGTCTATTTTTTGCGCTGGATTTAGCAGCAAAGGGAAGTTCCCATATTGGGGGGAATATTGCGACAAATGCCGGCGGTCTTAAGCTAATTCGTTACGGCGGTATGCGGGAACAGGTTCTTGGCTTGGAAGTGGTATTGCCAGATGGCAGCATTCTTGACATGAATTCTCGCCTGCGCAAAAACAACACCGGATATGATTTAAAGCAGTTGTTTATCGGATGTGAGGGGACGCTTGGAATTGTCACTCGAGCTACCCTGCGACTGATGGCAAAGCCTCGTCATGTTCAACTGTCCTGTATCGCCGTTCGTGATTTTTCAGACATCACCAAGATTCTTACGATTTCAAACATGCAGGGTGCCACCATTACGGCCTTTGAATTTTTTACGGATGTTGCCCACGGAATTGTATTGCAGCATGCGCAAGGAGCCCGAACTCCCTTTCAGCAACGGGCGCCTTTTTATGTGATTTTGGAAGTGGAAGATGCCGCTGGAGGCGTAAGCGTCATGGAGCCACTCCTTGAGAAGTTGTATGAAGAGGGTGTCTGCTTGGACGCGGTGATTGCACAGAATTCGGCGCAATTTAAAGAACTTTGGAGCCTACGTGAAAATATCACGGAGTCGTTAAGCGCTCATGGGCACGTTCGCAAAAATGATATCTCTTTACCGATTGATATGTTGGATGCCTTCATTCGAGAACTGATGGATGAAGTGGCGAAGGCGCCAAAAGATATCGAGGTCGTTTTGTTTGGCCACATTGGGGACGGCAATTTGCATATTAATTACGTTGGGCCGCGCTCGGGTGATAAAAATAAATTTCAAGATGCGGCGCGAAAGGTTGAGGAACGCATTTTTGCTCTGCTGCCAAAATATCGGGGAAGTGTCAGTGCAGAACACGGAATTGGACTGCTTAAAAAGAAGGACCTGGGCCTCTCGCGGTCCGAAGCCGAAATCAATCTGATGCGAGGGATCAAGGACTTGCTAGATCCTGCCGGGATTATGAATCCCGGCAAGATTTTTGACAGAAAATAAGAGTAAGGCTGGGCTCTTGGTGAGGCAGACTAAAGGGCAGATTCCGTTAGCCCTGGAGTTCTTTTTCAATTCTATCGAGCTCACCAATCATGGCTGTTGGCATGCGTGATCCATAGTGAGCAAAATAATCACGAATGGCACCAACTTCGTGTTGCCAGGCTTTCTTGTCGACGTGAAGAAGCTCGTGCATGGCTCCAGGCGCCAAGGAAAGGCCCTGCGTATCGATAGCATTTTCCGTTGGCAAATAGCCGATGGCGGTGCGAGTGGCATTGCCCTTGTCGACCCCTTTGGCGCGGTCAATGACCCAGCGGATCACGCGCAAATTATCACCAAATCCGGGCCAGAGAAACGCCCCGTCTTTATCTTGGCGGAACCAGTTGACGTGAAAAATTTTCGGAAGATTTTTATATTTCTCACCAAAGCTGAGCCAATGACTCCAGTAGTCGGCAAAGTTGTAACCGCAAAATGGCTGCATCGCCATCGGATCACGGCGCACGACGCCAACTTTCCCCGTCGCTGCCGCAGTGGTTTCTGAGGCAACCGATGCGCCGGCAAATACGCCGTGTTTCCAGTCGAGGGATTGAAAGACGAGCGGAGCCAACTCACGTCGGCGACCGCCGAAGACAATGGCTGTCAGCGGAACGCCTTTAGGCTCCTCCGCCTTGGTTGTGTAGCTGGCGCACTGTTTGGCGCTGACCGTAAAGCGGGAATTTGGGTGCGCCGCTGGACCGCTGCCCGGATGGTATGCCTTACCCTCCCAATCGGTCATTCCCTCTGGTGCAGGCTTGCTTAGGCCCTCCCACCAAGGTGCCCCATCCTTTGTGACAGCAACGTTGGTGAAAATCGTGTCGTGATTGAGCATGGCAAGGGCATTTGGATTGGTGTTTTTCCCGGTACCAGGGGCGACTCCAAAAAATCCTGCCTCTGGATTGATCGCGTACAGCCTTCCGTCTTCTCCGGGATGGATCCATGCAATGTCGTCACCGACGGTCCAGATTTTCCAGCCCTTATGAGATTCCGGGGGAATCATCATGGCAAGGTTTGTCTTCCCGCAAGCCGATGGAAATGCGGCGGCAATGTAGTGAACCTCGCCTTCAGGATTTTCAATGCCAACAATTAACATGTGTTCTGCAAGCCAGCCCTCTTTGCGGGCCTGCCAACTGCCAAGACGCAGGGCGTGGCATTTTTTTCCGAGGAGGGCATTTCCACCGTAACCAGATCCGATGCTTTTGATCATGAGATCTTCAGGGAAATGCATGATGAAGCGTCGCTCGGGACTCAAATCGCCGGTTGAATGCAAACCGCGAACGAAGGTGCCATCTTTTTCAATTCGATCAAGGGCTGGGCGACCCATGCGGGTCATGATGCGCATGTTGGCAACGACGTAGGCACTGTCGGTGATTTCAACGCCACACCGGGAGAGAGGAGAATCCATGGGTCCCATGCAATAGGGAACGACATACATGGTGCGTCCGCGCATGCATCCTTCGAACAGGGCGTCGACTTTTTGGTGGCCTTCTGCAACCGACATCCAGTTGTTGTTGGGTCCAACGTCTTCTTGCACTTTTGTGCAGATGAAAGTCAGATGCTCGGTACGGGCAACATCAGTTGGGTTAGAACGGTGCAGGTAGCAGCGGGGGTGGGTCTTCTCATTCAATTCCACCATCGTGCCAGCGGCGAGCATCTCCTGAACGAGGTTTTCAAATTCGCCCTGGCTGCCGTCGCACCAATGAACCTTGTCTGGTTTGGTCAGCTTTGCAACCTGGTCGACCCACGCCTGAAGATCCCTGTTTTTTGTGTTGATCATCATAAAGAAAAGCCCTTTTCCCTGATTGATTCCGGACGGTTTCCCGTTTTATGCCGGCCACTCAAAAATGGCAAGCTGAGGTCGAACCAGGCAACCCCTAAAGATGTTTATTATTTAATCCGATAAAAGTCGGTCAGCTGAAAAGGTACCAAAGGTTGCAAGAATGTGACCAGCAGCAATGGTGATTTTATTTATAAAATATGGAATTTATTTGATTATATTAGACGCCCAATTTTTGTATTGGGACCCCTTCTTGCGTTCGTATCGATGAATTGCCGTGTTCCCCAAAAAGGCAGCAGCGACACCACCCAGGGACCAGAGGCGACGCAAAGTCCAAGCCCCTCTAGAACCGTAGGTCCCCAGGGCGACTCAAGGGTCAGCCTGATCAATGCACCCTGCGGTAACAGTCCCGACGTAGAGGTCTTTATTTCCAAGGCGCGAGCCCTGCATCTGACAAATCTGGTGGTGAAACTCCCGGCCGCCGATTGGCGGGTGATTTCGCGCGGCAAAAATCTTTCCGTATGCGCCCTTATGGCTGCCGAAAAAATCGAGATTGCCTTTTTTCGGGTTCTGACGGGGGCTTGCGCAACTTGCATGACCGAAATTAAGCAGGATGCCAAGGATATGGCTGCTGGGATTTCTGCAGACCATACTTCGGTGCGCCTGGTTGCGGTCCATCTCGAAGCCTCGGCGGACCAGCCGGCAAGCTCGGACGGGCCTCTGCTGATTCACGTGACAGGGGAAGGCTTGGCTGCGACCTTGAGTTCGAAGGAAGATCCTAAAATTGAGCCGTGGTTTGTTGTGCATAAGTCGGGATACGGATTCTTTTCAAATACGTCCGGCTCAGCTCGTAATGCCCTGAAGGCCGATTTTAAGGCGGTTGCGGGAGTTCAATAGACCTGCCGTAAGTTCCCAAATCTAAAAGACTTTAGGTCAACTCATTAAAATTTATTAAAGCGCCGTCACTGCGCCTCCGAGAACTCAATCGTAGCGGCCGGCCCATGCAGTGGCCCGAAGTCCAGGTTTGTTATAGAGGAATTAAAGCCATGAAATACAATGAGCGTTTTATCGCGTCGTCCCGAATGACTAGTGTCGCAAGGCTTATGGCATTGGCCGTCGCGATGGTGCCCGCCGGATGTTCAAACGAAGCGAAATTTGCCAATGGCAACCGCCTTTCCACCAATGGAGCCGACGCAACGGCAGGCGTGGGAGTCGAACAAGCTGCTGGATTTGGTGATCAAACTCAATCGCAAATAGATGAACTAGCCGGCGGCTCTTGGGAGCCTCTGGCATTCACGCGGACGCTGCAGATCGTGGATCGTCAAAATGTTGTGGCTGATATTCGCCCGGCCTTTGGTCAGGTTGATGAAAACATTCAAATGAAGGTTCGCCCTGAATCCCGTGCGGAATTCCGCCAGGCGGTGCGCAACGATATTACCAACACGTTCCGTCAGGGTCATGATGGTATGGTTAGAACGGAAACTTTTGCTGTGAGTCGTGCCGGACTACTCGACATTTTGGTTGTGGTGGATAATTCAACCTCGATGGAAGAAGAGCAGCAAAACCTTGCGCAAAAACTAGATGCGTTGACTAGCTCAGTGGATGACACCAACTGGCAAATTGGCGTGATCAACATGTCAAGCCCATGCCTGCGACTTGGGCGCGTCATCAAACGTAACGACGCCGATCGCAATGCCGCATTCCTGCAAGCGGCTAACGTGGGAATGAACAATAATGTCATTGAGAAGGGATATCCCATGGCCATTCGTGCCCTCAAGGGTGAATGCAATGGCCGCTATAACCCCTGGATCCGTGAAGGCTCCACCGTTGCCGTCATGATTGTGACGGACGAGGACAACTGCGGGAGCAATAATGGTTCTCATTCTTGTGATTTCGACTATGGAAAAAACGCAACCGAGATGTCGCAGTTTCTGAATACGATTCGACCAGCTGGAAAGGCTAAATTGTTTGGCATCCACTGGATTCCAAACGACCATAGCTGCAAAACTGCGCTAGGCGAAGCCTGGAAGTATCAAGAGGGCATCACGGCGACGGGCGGTTATGCCGGCTCTATTTGCGATGCCGATTATACCCAAACGCTGCAGCAAATTTCGCAAAATGTTCGCAAGTCCGTCGTAAAAGAATTTGTTCTGTCCGATAACCCAGACATGCGCGTTGTAGAGATTGCGGTGGATGGGCAAACTCTTGGATCCGGTTATACGGTGAATGGTAAGAAGGTGGTCTTGGATGCACCATCTTCAGACGGAAAGAATATGCTTGTTGTTACCTATTCATCGGGTGGCGTTGCCAAATTTGATTCTGTAACTCTGACAAAATTTCCTGATGATGGTACCACTGCGGTGTCCGTGGATGGTGCCTCGCTTGACCCATCAGCATGGACCTTCGACCCGGCAACGAGAGTCCTGCATTTTGTAACACAGCCCGCCGAAAATGCCGCGATTGTCGTTACCTACAAAGAAAAAACCGTTTGGCGCAATCGTTTCAGTTTGGGGCGCGCAGACGTGGTCCCAGCAACGGTTTCCGTATCGACCAACGGTGTTGTGGGTGGCGGATGGACCTTTGACGTGCTGGCCGGGACGGTTATTTTCTCGAACCCGCCGTCCGAGGGGGCAACGATTGCCGTCGTATTCCGCGTAAATTCTGATTACACGACGATCTATCCTGTTTCGGTGTCCCAAGCGGACAAGGTTCTTACAGTTACAGCAGTGGATGTGGCAACGGGATTGAATGTGCCCGTCGTGTTTAATGGCACAACCGTTCTGTTTAGCGCCTCAGAAGTCCAGCCCGGACGAACCATTCGTGTGACGTATGATTATGGAGAGGCCAACCAACAACAAACCTGGGAACTGGCTTTCACTCCAGAGGAGAAGACCTTTACAATGGTTGCGGACCCAGTCGGCGCCTGTACCAGCGACGTTCGTATTGAAGGAAAAACGCTGCACTTTACGTGTGCGCCCGGTGACCAGGCTACATTGCACATTGAATATAAAACGATCACGGCGCGCCACGCTTCCTTTGACGTCTCATTGGAGACTGGAGTGGACGACAGTAAAATCAGGCTTCAATCGGTGGTGGTGAAAGTCGATGGGGTCGATACTCAGGACTACCAGCTAGCCGCAGGAAAGCTAACTTTTGGGCCGGCAACGGTTGCCCTGGCAAAGGGCGACGCGATAATCACGGCGACTGGTGTCAAACGCAAAAAGCCTTGAAAAACTGTCGCAAATCGCCCGCCCAATAAGTATCATCAAGTGATTGAATACTCATTTTGGCGGGTCAAGTTCCATGAACCTGAAGAAAATATTAACCACGCTTCTGAAATTTGGATTAGTTGGTGTCTTGATTTGGTGGATGATCGGTAGCGGCAGGTTAAATACATCTAGCCTTTCAATTTTTTATGAGAACACAAATTTTCTGATAGTGTCTTTGCTGTTTTGGGTCGGCGTTCCCGTTGGGCTTGGGTCCCTTCGGTGGCACATGCTGCTTCGTGGAGCAAAGGTTCATGTGGCCTACCTTCGTGCCCTGCAACTGCAACTCGTCGGACTTTTTTTTAACACGGCAATGCCCGGCGCCGTCAGTGGTGATCTGGTTAAGGCAGTCTACGTCGTTCGGGATCAGCGCGGGCAAAAAAGAACGGCTGCTGCCATTGCAATCATCCTTGATCGCGTTGTGGGGCTGATGGGATTATTCACGATTGCGGGAATTGGCAGTGTTTTTTTTCTTCAAAGCCTTAGCACAAACCCCGTGTTGTTACCGATGGCGTATCTAGTTTTTCTTTGTGGCCTCGGTATGATCGTTTTTCTAGCGATTGTTTTTTATCCTCATAAACCTGGGCAGGATCCATTTGAGCGGATTCTGACAAAAAAACCATGGCTGATTCATTATCTTTTTGCTGCGGCGCTAAAAGTCTATCGGGCTCTGCGTTCGTACCGCGACCACCCGCGAGACCTATTCGCCGCATGGGGGGTCTCCGTTTTGATTCAAGGCCTCGGTATTTCCTATTACTGGTATACAACCGTCCAGCTCACGGGGCAGATTCCGCCTTTTTTTGAGTTTGTCATTGTATTGCCTTTTGGAATGATCGCCACTGTTCTTCCGATCGCCCCCGGCGGACTTGGGGTTGGACATCTTGCCTTCGACAAGCTTTTTTCGGTGATTGGGCTAAATGGCGGTGCTAACGTTTTTAACGTCATTGCCTTAGGGCAGTTGGCTCTGAATCTGACCGGCATTGTGCCCTATCTTTTAATGAGAAGAAAAGGCGAACCCATGGCAACCTCAGTAGAAGAAATGCGGCATGCCATTTCTTAAGCGCCCTGGAGCTACGATTTATTATGACGTTATCGCTGCAGTTGATGGTGCCAGCGAGGCGTCGTTCGTTACACTAATCAATGGCCACACGCGAACCACGTCTGATTTCAGGATGATGGCTAAATTTTTTGGTGAGCATGGGTTCACGGTTATTTTGATGGATAATCGCGGCGCCGGTCGCACCGTCGTTGAAAATGACTTTAATTTGGACGATATTGCCTTGGACGTGGTTTCCGTTTGGGATCATCTCAAGATTGATCGTTCTCACCTTCTTGGCATATCAATGGGGGGAATGATCGCCCAATGGGTAGCCATCCATTATTTGGAGCGCGTTCAGCGATTAGTGTTAGTGTCGACGTGCCCCAACCGGACTTTTATTCGCGATGATGGCAGTTACGCATGGTCGGATAACGAAAAGCAGATTGTCGAGAAATTGACAGGCTATTTTTCGGCAGGTTTTTTGGCAGGAAATCGCCTGCTGGTCGAAGCCATGGCAAAACAAATGGCAAAGTCTGCGCGCGACGGGGCTTTCCTGCAAAATTCAAGTCGCCAGATGCAAGCCCTCGAGGACTTTAACGCGATGCCACTGTTATCGCGAATAATAGCCAAGACATTGATCCTTCATGGTTCAGAAGACGGCATCGTCCGCCCAGAGGCGGCGAGTCTCTTGGCGCAGGAAATTACAGGTTCTACTTTAAAAATTTTCCTGGGAGCAGGACACCTTCTGCTGGCGGAACGTCCAAAGGAACTCTATGGCGTGAGCCTAGATTATTTTGAAGGGCGATAGCGACTTTAAAAAGCCTTGGTTGGTGTCGCAGTAATGCCAGCCAGAAGCCGAATCTCCGCCTCACCCAGCTCGACCTCTGCCGCCACCATGGAAATGCTTAAACCTCTCGTAAGGAGGCTACGTGCATCAGTATATTTCTTCTCTCGTATCTCGCTGAGCACTTCCTCAAAGGGAACTTTTGCATCGAGGGCTTTGCACATCATCTCGGCTCGGGCGAGGAGTTTCCGGAGAACATTGCGCTCGGACTCCACCTTACGTAGAAGGGCCTGAATCTGTTCCTGTCGAGAGGCAAGTTCTGCAAGTGGCGCGTCTAATGTTCCGCCAAAACCAGCGAGCACTTTTTCAACTTCACCGCGAATCACACCACCACTCCCCTTTACCTCTTGCTCGGCCTCAAGTGCCATGCGGCTCACCCGATCGCTTGCCTCGCGAACCCGCATCTGACCCTCCGCGATCTCACGACGAGCGCCAGTTCGTAGATCCTCAATCATCCGCCGCTCTTCAGCCAACTCCGAGACAATATCTGCCTCTATTGTCCGGCGTTTCGTGAATTGCCAGAAAGCATAAATAAGGCCCGCGTCAACAAGCAGCAGGATTCCAATCAGGATTGTCTGTAACATAGGTTCCTTCCCTTCTGCCTAGGATGCTGGGATCGAAGAAATCACCCTTCTTCGAGATACCGGCGAAGCACCTGCTCATCGCACGCATCTAAATTGACCGTCTGGGCCACAATATGTTTTTTGCGACCGCGTTTGCCGATATCTTCGACCTTCACGACCTTGGCTAAAATACGAAACTTATTGGGGGTATCAATCCGGCGGTACTCCACCACCTGCTGCTTCCTTGACCAATAGTCGGGCAAGGTAATTTCAATCTTCAGGATGATGCCTTCTTTGTAGTCCACGGGAGCCTGAAATTCAATTCCGTGGGGACTAATGAAGAGCGATTGAATGTCATGACTGTGGCTCGGATCAGACTTTAGGCTGAACGGCTGAACCGAGATCGGAACCTTCTTGTTTGAGCGTGGAAAGCTACGAATAAACTTTTCGCTAAATGAAACCACCTCGGCCCGAGGCGGCCCATTCAAAATATTTTCTTCGGTAGATTCGTTCTGGCCATCAATTACATCTGACATGCGAGTCCTCCGTTATCCGGCCTTTTTGACGCCATGGGTGGCATATACTTTTAATAACTTGTCCTGCAGGGTTAGTGCAGTAAACGGCTTGATGACATAATTAGAAACGCCACTTTTAACGGCCGCCATGATGTTTTCCTGCTCTGCCTCGGCGGTAACCATCAAGAAGGGCATTTTTTTGAGCTTTTCATCGGCCCTAACGGCTTGGAGAAGCTCAAGGCCGGTCATGTTGGGCATGTTCCAATCGGAGATGACAAATTCAATTGCCGAATCTTTTTGCAACATATCCAGCGCTTGTTTCCCATCTTCGGCTTCAATCATGTTGGTGTAGCCGAGCTGCTTCATTAATGTTTTTGTGATCCGACGCATCGTAATAAAATCGTCGACCACGAGAATTTTCATGTCTGGGCTGCCGAGTGCCATATTGAACCTTTCTTCAGCTTATTCGCTAAGTATATGTTTTAGTTTTACGCGCAATTTACCAACGGCCTGGGTATGTAACTGACTGACCCGCGATTCCGTAACTTCAAGGATTTTGCCGATTTCTTTGAGATTCAGATCCTCGTAGTAATAAAGGGAGAGAACGAGTTTCTGTTTTTCAGGAAGGTCTTGGATGTGATTTATCAAGAGCTGGCGGACACCCTGGTTCTTGAGATGCTGAAAAGGATTTTTTGAGTTTGGATTTTCTAACGACTCAAGAAGGCTTTTTCGGTCACTCTGGCTCGGTCCACTTAATTCATCGATGGACAACAAGGTCACGGATTTAACTTTTGACACGAGCTCGTGATAAGTATCGAGGTCCATTCCCAAAGCGTCCGAGAGCTCCGCATCCGTGATCGTGCGGCCGTACTTTTGCTCGAGCTCAGCATAGGTCCGCTCGATTTTTTTTGCTTTGTCACGAACAGAGCGGGGAACCCAGTCCTGGCTGCGGAGTTCATCAAGAATGGCTCCCCTGATACGGAACTCAGCATATGTTTTGAATTTATTGTCACGGCTCGGGTCGTATTTCTCGATGGCATCCATCAAACCAATGACGCCAGCGCTAATTAGGTCGTCAATTTCAATGTTGGACGGCAGGCGGGCTGCAATCCTTTGGGCCACAAAGCGGATCAAGGGCGCATAATCCATGATCAACTGATCGCGGAGTTTGCCATCAACTCCGTGTGTTACCTGTTTATATCGCTTTACGAGGCCCTTCATAGTTGAGTCCCCTTCATTGACATGTCAAAAGTATGCGGGGCTTGAATGCCATCGTTTCGCCAGTCATCCGCCAAATTCAAGAGCCGGTGGAAACACTGCGTCCAGGCCTGTCCGGCAAGGGAGAAATTCGAGTTTTCTTGGACGGCTTTTCGCGCCATGACACCACGTTGAATCGCTGGATCAGCCGGGATTGACCCAGCAAAAACAAGGCGAGTGGTGAGAAACTTTGTTGCCACCTCTGTGAGCCGTTCAAAAATTCTTCGCCCCTCGTCTTCAGAGCGAACCTGGTTAACCGCCAACGCGATTGACGGAATATCTTCGCATTCAGATAGAACTTTAATTAGTGCATAGGCGTCAGTAACCGCATGAGGTTCTGGTGTGGTCACAACGAGATTGATGCGGGCCAGTCGGTTAAGTTGAAGAACGGTTTCCGATATTCCGGCTCCCGTGTCAATAATCACAGTGTCAAAGCGCGATGCCACCGAACGAATTCCGGTCATCAGGCGTTCACGCAGACCGTGGTCCAGATTTTGGAGTGCGGCGATGCCAGATCCTGCCGGCATCACGGTGATTCCCATTGGCCCTTTGACGAGAACATCTTCAATGCAAAGGCGACCCGTAATGACATCAAAGATGCTGTGTTCAGCTTTGATTCCGAGCAAAACATCAACATTGGCCAGGCCAAGGTCCCCATCAATAATCAATGTTCTGTCGCCGCGCCTAGCTGCGGCGGCAGCAAGATGCACTGAAGTCAGGGTTTTTCCGACCCCACCCTTGCCGCTAGAAACGGCGATCGTACGTTTTACTGGAATGCCGTGCATTGCTTGGTTCCTTATGACCGCGATAGACCAAAAATCTGCTCGATCACCCGCTCGCGACTTGCTCGTTCCACATCTTCTGGGATTTCCGGACCTGTGCCGAAAAAGCTCAGCGGCACGGACCATTTCGCGGCGATGTTGAAGGCATCAGAGAACTGCCAGCTTTCGTCTAGTTTGTTGAAGGCAAGACTGCGGACTCCGAGATTTGAGTACATGCGAACAGCCGAGTCCAGGACGCTGGCTTTCTCTGCCGCAGAAAGGACAAGATGAAACTCGATTCCCGGCGACTGTGATTTGAGAATCTGAAGGTCTTCCAGAATTTGGACCTGTTTCACGGGGCGGCCAGTGGTGTCGACCAAGGCAAGTCCGCAGTCCGAGTTTTTTTGAAGGACTTCATGGAGGTCGGCGGCTTCCTGAATCGCCGCAAACCGTATGTCGAGTACCTTGGCATAGACTCTGAGCTGTTCGGAGGCTGCCAGGCGAACTGCGTCATACGAGACGATGAGGACCTTCCGCTTTTCGCGCTGAGAAAACTGTGCCGCTAGCTTGCAAAGCAGCGTGGATTTCCCTGATCCGGGAGGTCCGACGAGGCAATGCACCGATTGCCCACCAGACAGGGTTTCCCAACGCGGCGAAATCGATATCTGCTTTAACATCCACCGAATAGACTGGTCCCGATAATATGTTTCAGGAGTGGATTGAGCCTCGGCTTTTGGTACAGGCAATTTTCCGATAGTCGATGAGAGTTTTGAAAGAAGCGTTTCCTCAATGCCCGTATGACGGAGCATGCGGATTACCTCTGCTGCCGCGGGGTGCAAAGACTGTTCAGCACCTGAATTGCCTTCGCGTAATACCTCGAGTAGTAACAGCTTAAGGTCGTGTACAGAGCCCTCAAGATTCTCGATACGACGCGAGGACGGCAGCCTGGATTCTAGCCCCTCGATTTTTTTCTCCATGCGTTCAAATGCAGCATCTAGCCTTACTTGATTTACAGCAGATGAAGCCCCCTGATTGCCGGAAGACGATGCGCCTGCAAGGTTGCGGATACCATTGGCCGCGCCGGCCGTAACTTCCACCGTTTTAACATTTGGTCGGCCCTCGACTGGCTTTTCGCGTGTCGAAAGGATCACGGCATCATTGCCGAATTCCAGTTTGACCGCCTTAACGGCGTCCTTGAAGGATACGGCTTCAAAGGTTTTAATTTGCATCGTACTCGTCCCTTATTGCAGCCTTACGGTTCCAATCGACTTCGTCTTCGCTTCTGCCGGGAGTTCGTCAAAGGCCAGGATAATCAGCCCTGGAATGAACCGGGTGACCAGCTTCTTTAAGTCCCATCTAATGCGGGAGCCGCAAAGGAGGATGGGGATCGCACCATGAGGTTCAAAACTTCTCATCGTTGCCGCAATGCTATTCAACAGCCTTTGAGCCAGTTCCGGATCTAGATTGAGGGAAGTGGACCCATCATCATTGATCTGCTGGCTCATAACGATCGTGTCTTCGACAGCCCGATCAAGGCTGGCAATGAGCAGTTGATTGTCAGTTGTCAGGTACTTTTTTATGATACCACGGCCCAATGATTTGCGAACATACCGGGTCAAAATCTCTGGGGATTTTATGGTTTTGGAATGGTCGGCAAGAGTCTCGAAAATAGTCAGTGTATCTCGGATACTTACCGATTCTGAGAGCAGATTTTGCAAGACCTTGACAACGTCCCCGAGGGTCAGACGATCCGCGGCGATGACCTCCTCGATCACCTTTGGATGGTCGCGTTTTATTCCCTCAATTAGGTTTTGTGTTTCTTGGCGACCAAGTAATTCGAAGGCGTGCTCTGAAATTAATTTCGTTAGGTGGGTTACGACCACCGTTGCACAATTGACGGCGGTGTATCCTCTGAAGGTTGCCTCGTCCCTTTGATTAGGTTTAATCCAGAGGGCCTCTAATCCATAGGCCGGCTCGATGGTTTTAATTCCCTGAATTGGATCCGAAATATCCCCGGGATCCATTGCAAGAAAATAATCTATCATCAAGCTTCCGCGCCCAATGACGTTACCCTTAAGAAGGATTTGGTATTCTCCCGGCTGCAGCTGAATATTATCGCGTACCATCACCATTGGAACGACAATTCCAAGATCCTGAGCAAACTGTTTGCGAGCCGATATAATGCGCTCAAGGATCTCCCCGTCTTGGGTCGTGTCGACGAGGGGAATCATTCCGACTCCAACCTCTAATGCCATCGTATCAACATGGAGTAAGGCCTCGATGGAGTCAGAGGTACCTTCCTTGCGGTCTTTCTCTTGCAAATTAACCTTGGCCTCATCCTCGGACCTAAGTGTCATGGCGTTTGTGGCGAGCCTGCCAAGGTAATAAAATCCAGCAGAAAGTAGAAGGAAGGGAATGATTGGAAGGCCAGGAATGATTGCCATAAAGATCAGTAGTCCGGAACAGGCGAAAAGGGCTTTTGGATGCACGGCAATCTGATCGGAAAGATCTTGTGATAGTCCGCCACCGGCCGATGCGCGTGTCACGATAATACCGGCGGCCGTGGAGATGATCAGTGCCGGTATCTGCGACACCAAACCGTCGCCAACCGTAAGGAGTGTGTAAAGTTCGGCGGCATTTTGAAAGGACATGCCATGCTGGAAAACGCCAACTAAAAGTCCGACGATGATGTTGATGCCTGTGATCATGATTCCGGCAATGGCGTCACCGCGTACGAACTTTGAGGCCCCGTCCATCGATCCGTAAAAATCTGCTTCTTGCTCTACTTTGGAGCGCCGCTTTTTGGCCTCGTCTCGGTCAATAAGACCGGCGTTCATCTCGGCATCGATAGCCATTTGCTTGCCGGGCATAGCATCCAATGTAAATCGTGCGCCGACCTCGGCAACGCGTCCGGCACCCTTTGTGATTACGATAAAGTTGATGACGACAAGGATGAGAAAGATGGTGAAACCAACGAAATAATTTCCGCCGACGACGAAGTGACCAAACGCTTCCACCACGTCGGAGACGTCGCCTTTTTGGGCTTTTAGAAGGATCGCCCTTGTTGTTGCAACGTTAAGAGCAAGTCGAAAAAGTGTTGTTACCAAGAGGACCGTAGGAAATGTGGAGAAGTCTAACGGATGCTTGATATAGACAGAAATCAGAAGGATCAGAATCGACATAGTAATCGATACGGCAAGGAGCATGTCAAGCAAGATGGCGGGAAGAGGAACAATCATCATCATGACAATGCCGAGAAGACCGACAGCAAACTGAATGTCTGGGCTACGAAGGAGTGAAAGGATTCCGCTGTCAGGAATCGCCGCCGCTGTCAATCCGCCGGAAGTCTTAGCGCTCGATGCGATGGATGCCATGATTTACTCCAAATGCCTTTTTATTCAGGCAGTCTTTTTTCCGACCTTCACGCCCTTGAGCTTGAAGACATAGCGAATGATCTCAGAAACGGCCTTGAACATCGTGTCGGGAATTTCTTGGTCCTCATCAACCTCGGCATAAATCGCACGCGCAAGCGGCCTGTTTTCGATGATGGGGATGTCGGCCTCTTTTGCGATTTCTCTCATCTTGAGGGCAAGATGGTCGATCCCCTTGGCTAAAACAACTGGCGCAGCCATCCCCATTTCGTACTTAAGTGCAATTGAATAGTGAGTTGGATTGGTGATCAAGACCGTTGCCTGCTTTGTCTTCTCAACAACTTTTCGCGTCGCAATTTCGCGTTGCATGCGTTTCTGCCGGCCCTTCAACTGCGGGTCCGTCTCGCGCCGCTTGATCTCTTCTTTGATCTCTTGTTTGGTCATTTTCATTTGTTTTTCAAGTCGGAACCAACTGTAGAAAAAATCTGCCGCGGAGATGAAGATCATGATTCCGCCGACCGACCAAACCAACTGGGACGTGATCACGCCCCAGTGGGCCCACGTGCCAGTGATCGGCGTGATCATAAGACTCGGTGCGCTTCGAAGTTCACCCTTTATGACCGTGACGGCAACCGTCGCAATGGCGGCCGTTTTTGCAATGGACTTCAGAAGTTCTACGGCTGAATCCATACTCACCATGCGCATTATGCCGGTGAGGGGATTCATCTTATTAAAGTCAGGTGCGAGGCGCTGCCAAGACCAATTCATCCTTGTCTGGATCAAGGTTATTGCTGTGGCGATTGTTGCGGCCGCCAGACACACTGGCAGTGCCACCGAGAGGCCTGCGCCCCATAGCCGACTGAGGTACGAGATGATATTTTGCTCGTTCACTCGAAATGATTGGGCCCGCTGAAAGGACTCCGTCATCATTCTTTCAATCAACGTGACTCCCGACCCTGCGCCGTAGTAAATCACCATGGTGGCAGCCACTAAGACAAAAACGGCGGTAACCTCGCGAGATACAGCGATCTGACCACGCTCCTGGAAGTCTTCACGACGCTCCTGGGTTGCATCTTCTGTACGGTCATCACCATTTTCGCCGGATTCTGCCAAAAAAACTCCTCACAAATTTGCGGTGTCAGCCATGCCTCATCGACTTAATAGCAGTCATGAATAAATCTCTCGTTCCCATGTAATGAGCACCCATCCATTCTGGGAAAAATGGCAGGGTTGCAATGTAGACAACCAGTCCAACAGTGAAGCTCGCAGGAAAACTAATGATGAAAACATTCAACTGGGGAACCGCTCGAGCCACAAGACCAAGGGCAGCCTGGGTGAACATGAGAGCGATCAGAACGGGAGCGCCAAGCTGCAACGCGACCTTAAAGACGCTGCCGCTCACCTCAAATATTGTGCTTGCCAGTGGGGATATTGAGATTGTGACTTTTCCTAAAGGGATAAGATTGAACGTGGTGACGATGGCGTCAATGAACAGGTGGTGGAGGTTTAGCAGCAGGAAAATTGTCATCAGGATGACCCGATGAAAGGATGTGAAGGTATCCATCTGCTGCCCGGCATCGGGAAGAAACAGCGACGCCGTACCAAAACCCATCTGATAACCTGTGATGGATGCCGCCATTAGCAATCCATCAAATGTGACCCTGGCGAGGTAGCCAATCGCTATGCCAATAACAAGCTCCTTGATGACCATCGCCACCAACATAAAGATGTCGGCGTTTTGGCTGATCACAGGGGCAACAGGGATCATGTGGGACACAGCTGCAGTAAGCGCTGCGGACAGTAAAATTCGAGCTGGGATAGGCGTCGGTGCATCGCCCAGTATTGGTAACGAAAATACCATTCCACCAACCCGCAAGAATGCGAGGGCGTGATTGATGATGGTATCTACGTCACGAAAATCAATCATTAGCGGGTCACAGTTGGTATGGTGTTGATAATATCGATTGTGAAATTCATCATGGTTTGAAGGATCCACGGACCCGTAAGGGCAAGTGTGATGCTCAAGATGATGATTTTTGGGATGAACGTTAACGTCTGTTCATTGATCTGGGTTGCCGCCTGCACCACGGAGACGAGAAGTCCGACGAGAAGGGTGGAGAGCAAGGCCGGCGCCGCGATTTTCATGGCAACCATGATGGCTTTTCCAGCGATGTCGATGACGGTTTGATCTGTCATTTCGTGATCCTCTCTAATTCACAGTTGGTTATCCGAAGGTGTGAAAACTTTTCACAATGGAACCGACAATGAGTGCCCATCCATCGACAAGGACGAAGAGGACAAGTTTGAAAGGGAGCGAAACAATGGTTGGGGGAAGCATCATCATCCCGAGGGCCATGAGAATCGCTGAGATCACCATGTCTATGACAAGAAATGGTATGTAGATCAGAAATCCAATCTGAAACGCAGTTTTGAGTTCACTGATCATGAAGGCTGGGATTAAGACCGTGAAGGGGACGTCTTTCGCAGTCTTTGGCTGCTCTTTTTTTGAGATCGCATAGAAAAGACCAATGTCGCTTTCCCTGGTCTCTGCGAGCATGAACTTGCGTACAGGGTGGGAGGCCTCGCCAAGGGCCTGTTCTTGTGTGATTGCCTTAGCAAGATATGGGGTTATTGCACGTTCGGTTAAGACATCAATAACCGGCGACATTGTAAAGGCGGTAAGGAACAGTGAAAGTCCGACTAAAACCTGGTTTGGTGGCATCGACATGGTGCCCAGGGCCTGCCGGACAAAGCTAAGGACGATTAAAATTCGTGTAAAGGAAGTCATCATAAGAAGGATCGCCGGTGCAACCGACAAGACCGTTAGAAGGGCGACAATCTTGATGGCAGGGACGACACCGTCGGGATCATCCTTTTGCGCAAGGTTTATACTCAGTGATGGCAGTGTGGCGTCAGCCGCCCTGGCGATTTCAGCGCCAACGGCGAATGCCGCGAGAACCAACAATGTGACTCCGCAGCCGATGGCAAGCCACCTATTGGACCGGTCAGATGACCGGAAGATTCCGTAGTTTTTCACGGATCAGCCTCGTGATGTCGTCGGACGGTTTGCTGGCGATGGATGCCGTTGTGTCTGTGGTGTCAAGAGTCGTAATTCCATTGTCGGTCACCGCGACACGCACTTTCTTTGTGATTGTGGCGCCTTGACGTGGATTCACCTTGAGTGGGGCTCGCACAGATTGCGCTCTCGGGGCTTCGGCGGAGAGTTGACTTTTTGGGGCGTGAACTTCCTCGAGATCCTCTGGTTCAAGGCGCTCTTCAAAAGATCTGCTATTGGATTCGGCGAGGCGTTGCATATTACGTGGTGCCGCGGATTGATTAGCCTGGGCCATCTCAGGCTGTGAGGTGCGTTGGCCGCTTCCGACCGTCGTGAGGAATTGGACTCCGGTGGGCGAGATGGAAAGCAGTACCGTCTCGTTTCCAACCTGAACAAGGGTTAGCCTTTGCCGAGGGCCAACGGCCATGGAGGAAATCGTTTTCATGGTTAGTTTACTGACGTCGCGAACAAAGTCGTCTCCGTTTTCGCTCTCCGGTACGCGGTGTTTGATGATGTTTTTGAATCGGCTTGATTTCGATGTTGTCGTGCTGGTCATCTGTGAGAAGGGGTTGATTCGCCGCCACTTATAGACGATGCCGAGGATGGCCAGCATAAATAACGAAAATCCGCTGGCGATTGCAAGCTTGTTTGATAGATCCGGAACTTTCACTCCGACGCCAGACCATGATCCGGCCTGATCAGTGGCTGGATCTTTATCCTGAATTGATTCTGCCCTAACCAGATCGGCCGGTGTTGGGGTGGATTCAGCATCCATTTTGGATTCGCTGGCAGCCGGAGTCGAAATATGATTTGTGGAGGTCAGAACCATCTCTAGTTTTTTATGGTCGAGCGTGACGACAACGCGGTCCGCTAAGATCTCGCTGACGAGGGCCTGTTTTACGGCGGCGGCATCGCGATTTACAAAAAGTCTGATGGCGGCATCTGTTGTTTGTCCGCTAAGTGCATTTGAGACCTGAAATGCAGCTATTTTTGTGATGTAAGGACTGTTGGCGTCGAGGAATGTACCAGGTGTTGGCACAACTGTATTGGGGAGAAGCACCTGTACGAAAGTGCCGTGGTCCTCGACTGTTGGATTTTGCCAGTCTGGTTTTCCAGTCAGAGCAACCGTCACGATAGACAGTGATTTGTCGGATTCACCGTCAATCTTTGCAATCGCCGTCGTTGCCACAGCTGGCGCAGGTGCAGCTGCACTGGGTGGAGCTACTAACAAGAGCGCTGCCAGCGATAAGCAATATTGCCCAAAGTATTTTTTCCGGTTAATCCGCGCTTTCATCGTTTAACCTTCTTTTGGTGGCTGCAGGTCATTCAGTCCAAACTGGGAAACGACGTCCGTCAGGCGCACACCAAACTTCTCATTCACAACGACAACTTCGCCCATGGCGACAAGTTTGTCGTTGATCAGGATTTCCATGGGCTCACCCGCAATTTTGTCTAATTCGATGACAGATCCCTGGCCAAGTTGCAGGAGATCGTTGATCAACATTTTGGTTCGGCCAAGTTCAACGGAGACTTTAAGAGGCACATCCAAAATCATTTTTAACTTGGAGAAATCTGTTCTTGCCAAACGCCCAGTATTACTGTCTACGGCGTCTCCCGCTTCGCCGGCATCTTTTAAGGCTTCTTCAAATTCGGTGCTAGTGCCACTCGCATCAGATAAATTTCCGTCCGTCATGATGACCCTCCTTGGTGCGCAATTCGGTTACATTTCAATCATTGATTCCGTGATTTTGATTGCGCGACTACCTTTTAGTAGTCCAGGTACACCACGGAATTTCGGCATTCCTTCGATGAGAACTTCCAGTGGCATTGTGGCATCGTTGTTGAGTTGGATGATGTCACCTGGTTCAAGCTGCATGAGATCCTTAACGCTGATGTCGGCATCGCCAAGCCGAACGATGACGTTGGCAGAGGTGCCCATGATTTTTTCTTTGATTCTGTTGATCCAGATAAAGTCGACTTCCAACTGTTCACTCTGGAATCCAACGGATAGTTTGGACTTGATAGGTTCCAGGGTGGAATACGGAATAACAACCTTGATGGTTCCCGAGACTTTCTCGAGTTCGATGTCGAATGTCGTGGCAATGACCACGTCTGATGGTGGCACTACGGCGACAAATTGAGGATTAATCTCGGTCCGACTGTAGCCGATTTTTAATGGATAAACTGGCTCCCAGGCCTTTTCAAGATCATCGATGGCGGCCATGACGATGCGACGAGCGATTTTAATTTCAATCGGGGTAAAATCTTTGCCTTCGATTTTCGTGTAGGGAACATCGTTTCCGCCAAATAGACTGTCCACCAGGGCGTAGAGAAGTTTTGATTCAATAACCATAACGGCGGCACCGCGAAGGGGCTCCAGCCGAAGGATGTTAAGGCAAGAGGGTAGTGGCAGTGAGTTCATGAACTCGGAGAATTTTAGTGGCCCGGTAGAGTTGACACTCAGGTTGGCCATTTTGCGAAGCGAGTTTGAGAGGGTCACACGAAAAAGGCGTATAAAACGATCATGAATGATGTCAAGGGTCGGCATTCGGCCGCGAATGATCCGGTCCTGGTTAGCCAGGTCGTATCCCATCACGCCGCCTTTGGAGCCACCGCCGCCGCCGCCGCCGGTCTCGCTGCCTGCTGGACGATTGTCCGACACAGCAGATAAGAGTGCGTCCACTTCACTTTGTGACAATACTTGGTTCATTCGGCCATCCTACTCAATCAAGATGTCAGTGATGTAAACGTTCTCGATCTTGCGGGTCATATATTGATTTAGGCGATTCTTGATCTCGAGGCGGAGCTGGTCCTTTCCATCGGGGCCGAGCAAGAATTCACGTGATTTTTTGCTGGCGACGGAAACGATGCCATCGCGCAATTGAGGGAGGCGTTTTTTCAGTTCCCCCTCTTGTTCTGGTCCCCCGAAGAACTCCACGGTGACCTCCATTCTGGCGTAATGACTGTCCATGGGATTGCCGAGATTGATATTGAAGGGCGAAAAAGAATACGTCTGACCAAAGTCTGGGGCGGCGTCAGTGGTTCCTGCCCCCTCACCTCCCTTGACGACCTCTTTTCCATGAGCATCTTTTGCGTCAGCTGGCGCGCCGTGTTCGTCGGGCTTCTTCTCGGCGGCGTGCTCGTCAGGCTTTTTTTCAGCGGAGTGTTCGTCGGGCTTCTTCTCGGCGGCGTGCTCGTCAGGCTTTTTTTCAGCGGAGTGCTCGTCGGGCTTCTTTGGCGCACCGTGATCTGCAACTTCTGCTGCCGCAGGTTCTGCCTTTTTTTTGCCGAGAAACATCGCGGCACCGCCACCAATAGCGCCAACGGCGACAACCCCGCCGATAGCCATGATCAGAAGTTTCTTTTTCTTCTGTTTGGCTTCGTCTTCAGGAGTCGTTGCTGCGGCCTCCTTTCCTTTTTCGCCTTTTTCGGCAGCTTTTTTATCTTCTTTTTTTTCTGACATAGCTCATTCCAGTGGCGCAATGGTGCGCAAATTTTGTACGCCTTAACGCGTCAGGGACATTTCGATCTGGTAGTTCACTGCGTAGCTATACAATTCGCGTGCCAACCTGCTCGGTCATCGAATTGACGCGTTCTGTCCAAGTGAGAGGCTTTGTCCGGCGCAGGCTTCCCGGGCGGAGCCCCAAGTTTTTGACGGAGGTGTCAAAGTCCTGTTGCTGAATTGCGCCAAAAAAATGGCGAAGTGCCGGAACCTTGGCGCCCTTTCTCGCCGGCGATTTTGTGAGGTGGGGAGCCTGCGCGGTGCTTATTTTTTGGGCAAGGCAACATTCTGTTTGGACTCGCCGTTTTGATGGGTTAATCTTGAGACCCGGGTGGGGCAATGTCCCATCAGAAAAACTAGTATTTGCCGTCTATTGCGAGGAATTGTTTGATGCGCTCAAGAATCACAGCAACGGGCTTGTTGGCCGGCATTCTTATCCTTACGGTTGGCTGCATGGAGCAATATGACCCACGTCGTTTTTGGAAGCAGACGAAAGACGAGCGTGAGTTGGCACATCGCCCAGTGCAGAAACTCACTTTGAAGGGTGAGATTCCTCCGAATGAAGTTGCTGTTGTTGAAACGGATCCTGTGTTCGCAAAATATGCGACTTTATGCTCCAGTTGTCATGGTGAAGATGGCAAAGGAAACGGTGCCGCTGCCGGTGGCTTGATGCCAAAACCGCGTAATTTCCATGACACCGCATGGCAAGCCAAAGTTGACGATGCTCACATCGCGGGAGTGCTTTTAAAAGGCGGCGCAGCATATGGCCTTAGCGGTAGCATGCCAGCATGGGGCGCTGTTTTGTCGAAGGAAGAGATAGATGGCCTTGTGAAAAGAATTCGCGCTTGGGGCAAGAAGTAAACTAGGCCTTTTGCCTTTGGCGAATGACGGTCATTTGCTCACCGCTGATTAAAATTTCTGGTGGCAACGGACGTAAATTATAGTTTGAAGCCATCGAGAATCCATACGCACCAGCTTGCAGGACGACTGCAAGCTGATTTTTTTTGGGAACATTCTTGAGGCAGATATTTTGCACAAGGACGTCACTTGATTCGCAAACCGGACCAACAACGTCAAATCTTTGGCCTTCTTCAGGAAAGGAGAGGTTATTTTCAAAGACGATTTCATGGCGCGCATCGTAAAGTGCAGGACGAATTAGTTCAGTCATCGAGGCGTCGACCACAATAAAATGCTCTTTGACTCCGATGACGCGCGTTAAAAGGCCGCCAAATTCAGCGGTAACCCAGCGCCCCGGCTCGACGACGATTCGCAAACGCTTGGTTGCAGTCGTTTGGCAATTTTGGAGGGCACTTCGAATGATTTCAGCAAAGGCTTCGATGCCGGGAGGCTCGGCATCGCCCTCATAGCGCACCGGAAATCCGCCGCCAAAGTCGATGAACTCCAGGGTTTTGTGTCCTGATGTGTGGAAGGAATCGGCGAGTTTTACCAGGTATAAAGCCGCCGTTTTCCAGGCGGAAATGTCAATGATCTGACTACCAATATGGGACGAAATTCCCGCCACATGAATGCACTCTGAGGCTTCATTGATTCGCCCAAGTGCGGCGTCAAGCATGGACTCCGAAAGGCCGAATTTGTTTTTCTTTTGGCCCGTAGAGATTTTTGGATGCGTATGGGCATCAACATCAGGGTTTACCCGCAGGCCAATTCTAGCCCGTAGGCCCCGCAACTTGGCGATGGCAATGATACTTTCGAGTTCAAATAGGCTCTCGATATTGATGACAATCGCGTGTTCAATTGCGAATTCTAGTTCGGTATCTTTTTTTCCGACGCCGGAAAATAGCATCCGCTCTGGCGCAAATCCGGCATCCAGACCAACCTTGAGTTCGCCGCCAGATACCGCATCCATCCCCCAAGGTAAGTTGGCGTGGTTGGCGTGGTTGGCGATGTGGCGCAAAATTTCGGGGTTATTATTTGCCTTGGCGGCGTAACAGGGAAGGACATTCAAGCCCTCAAAAGCCCTGGCAAACCGTCTCAACTGAAAGTCGAGCCTGGCCAAAGAATAGGCGTAACAAGGAGTCTCAAATGCGTCGGCAATGTCGGAAAGGCGCACACCATCACACCAAAGTCCGTCCAGCCGATGGTGAAATCCGAGCTGTTCCATCAGCACTTGGGTTTGCCTTCTGACGTTTGCGAATGGCCCGGAACGCTTGGTGCGCTCTCAGGGTCGGGAAGTTCAAGGCCGCCCAGGGCGAAGTTGGCGCGGACACCCTTCATGGTATAGTCCGGAGCTTGCAAGGCTGTTTTAATTTCCGAAAGGTCTTTGGAGATTCCTTTGGTGTCTACGGAATCCGTGATGGATTGGGCCTCTTTGCGAATTTCGTTTTCGGCCTCTTGAATCACGCCATCAACGGTCGACTTTACTTCGTTGGCGGCGCGCCGGACCTGAACAAATAATTTTCCGGCCGACTTGATAAACTCTGGCAATTGCTTTGGCCCCACGAAGATTAGGGCCGCAATCACAATCACAATAATTTCAGATATTCCAAGTCCAAACATATGGCGGTCACTCTAGTAGAATTGTATTAATTGATAAATGAGATTCGGGCCGTGGGAGGGACTCCATGATTGTCGTTACTGGTGGTGCAGGTTTTATTGGCAGTACGTTTTTGTGGAAGCTTAACGAGGAAGGTCTGCATGACATCCTGGTGGCTGATGAATTTGGTACCGGAAACAAATGGCGCAATCTGGCCAAACGTCGAATCACCTATGCCCTGCACAAAGACCAGCTGCTGGACTGGCTTAGCACGAAATCTCGTCCGGCCGCCATTGATGCGATTGTACATATGGGCGCCTGTTCAGCCACAACCGAAAAGGATGTGGACTACCTTATTAAAAACAACTTCAATTATTCTGCGGAGTTGTTCCAGTTTGCGGCACGTGAAAAGATCCCATTCATCTATGCTTCCTCGGCAGCCACGTACGGTATGGGGGAGCACGGCTATTCAGATGATCCACAGGTTATCCACAGACTCCGCCCGATCAACCCCTACGGCTACAGCAAGCATGTTTTTGACCAGTGGGTTTTGAGTCAGCGGGAAAAACCACCATTTTGGGCCGGCCTCAAATTTTTCAACGTCTATGGTCCACAGGAATACCATAAGGGTGGGCAGGCCAGTGTGGTCTTTCATGCGTTTCCCCAGATCCGTGACCGCGGGAATCTGAAGCTGTTCAAGTCATACAAGGAGGGTATCGCTCACGGGGACCAGCGCCGTGATTTTGTCTGGGTTAAGGATGTGGTTGATGTCATCGTGCACTTCATGCGCGCGCCACAAAATGCCAAATCAGGCATTTATAATGTTGGCAGTGGCGAAGCCCGCTCTTTTGCGGATCTTGGTCGGGCCGTTTTTTCTGCAATGGGCAAGCAGGAGGCACAGTTTGATTGGATCGAAATGCCGGACGACTTAAAAAATCAGTACCAGTATTTAACCGAAGCAAATCTTTCCCGCTTACGGGAAGAGGGTGGATACACCAAACCTTTCACCCGTCTTGAGGATGGTGTTAAGGAATATGTGGCGCGTTATCTGACTCATCCGGATCCCTTTCTCTGATGCTGGAAATCCTGCGGAGCCCAATTTTTTTGGGGCTCATTTTAGTACCTTATTTTTTTCTGGCACCGCCTCGGTCCCTTGCCGCCCGCGTTACTGGAATTCAAGTCAATGGCGCGGTGCGCAGCGACGTTGAATGGTTGCAACGCTACGTTGGGCTGAACTTTCCTGGCGAGATTTCGGAGCTTGACGTTGAACGGATTCGACGCAAACTAATGACGGCCGATGTTTTTATCCAGGTGCAAGTTCGCCTGGATGAAGCCTCGTCGAAACTGGTGATCGATCTCGAGGAGAAATGGACGACAATCCCCGTTTTTCGCGGAGCTTATGGTGGTGGCACTCCCCTACTCGTGGCGGGTGTTTACGACATGCATGCCTACGGGCGCTTGCTCACCCTCGGTGTTGAAACAAAAAAGTATGGCGTGGCTCCGCCGGGCTTTACCCTCTGGGCAAAGCTCCCCCGGACAGCCCGCGGCAAAGGGTCGACTGGAGTTGAAGTCTGGCGCGATTTCCGCCGACGCACCTACTATGACGATGCTGGGATAAAGACGGGCACTCTTGGTTTTGACAGCGCTTACGTGCGTCTCTATCACATGGTGCCACTTTTTCCCGAAGCCGACCCACTTGATCCCAAGATTCATCAGGCGGGCATGGAACTACTGGTGCGACGTGACCGGAAGCCTTTGGTCCAAGATGCGGCTGCAGCCAACATGAACCTTCCTGAACGGGAAAATGCTTGGGCGTATCGCGCGCTGGCCAGTTTTGTTTTCGATAACCTGTCGGTAGAGGACCAGCAACTTGAGGGCAATCGGTTGATGTGCAAGAGCGGCCTCTCAAAAAATGAGGGTGTCGCGAATCCAGGCCTTTCAAACTATTCTGAAGCCGAGGCCTTTTCTTTTCATCGTCCGAGCAAAGACGTCAATATCGCAGTCCACGCTTACCTCCAGGCTGCAGGAAGTCCGACAGTTTCAGATGCATTTCACCTTGGTGGATTTGACTCCATCCGAGGTTTTCCTGATGGGGTTCGCTATGGGGCCTTCGCTGCTTTTGGCAACCTTGAAGCGCGCGGCCAGGTCTGGACCTCAAATTGGTTGAAGGTTGCCACGGTTCTTTTTGCCGATGCGGGAATTGCAGGAAGTGATTTTGGGGATGCCAGCAAAGACGTCTTTCGTTCGGCTGGAGGCGGGATTCGCCTTTCCATTCCGAGAGTCCACCGGCTCGTCTTCCGGCTCGACTATGCTTGGGCCAGAAGCAACAACATTTCTACTCCGGGAATTTCGCTGGGCCTGAACCAGTTTTTTCAACCGTATAAACCGTTGTAGCAGCGGGATTATCGGGCCTCAAAGGAATTAGCGCGAGCTGGCGCCTTCGATGGCCCGGCCGTCGGTCACAGATATCACCGAAACGGGCACGGGACCTTCGGGGTCAAAAGCCTCGTCTAGTTCAGGCTGTGTTGCTGGCGATTTTTTTGGTTCGTCTTTGAAGGCTTTTCTTAAGTGGGTCGGCAGATCTTTTTTCATATCCACTCCGACGATGCTGGAAACCCCTGGTTCTTGCATCGTGACGCCGTAGAGGGTGTCGAGCACCTCCATTGTGCGGCGGTTGTGAGTGATGATGATGAATTGGAATTGATCCGACAGTGCATCAAGCACGCGGTTGTAACGGCCGACGTTAGCCTCATCGAGTGGTGCGTCCACTTCGTCAAGAAAACAGAATGGCGTCGGCTTGGTTTTTAGCAAGGCAAAGATCAGTGAGATGGCGGTCAAGGCTTTCTCGCCGCCGGAGAACAGGTTCATGCTCTGCGGTTTTTTGCCCGGCAAGCGAACCATGATCTCGACTCCGCCGTTCAAAGGATCTTCTGGATTGGTCAATTCCAAATGACCTTCGCCGTTGGGAAAGAGAATCGGAAAGAGTTGCCCGAATTCGCGGTTGATCACAGTGAAAACAGCCAGAAACTTGTCTCTTGAGGAGATCTCAATTTCGCCAATGGCCTCGTTTAAAAGAGCGATGCTGGCATTTATTTCGTCTTGCTGTGTACGGATAAAAGTCTCGCGCGTCGTCAAATCTTCGAACTCACGCAGGGCCATCATGTTGATCGGACCAAGGGACTCGATTCGTCCACGCAAACTGCCAACATTGCGGGCAGCCTTATCGGCTTCAAACTCAGGATCGTAGGTGAATGCGTGCGTCGAAATCTCGAGCTGATATTTTTCTTGCGCCTGCGCCGTCACGCTGGTGATCGCCATGGTCGCGCGCTCGATTTGGACGTTTTTGTCGGAGAGGCTTTTCTGAACCTTCGCCTGATGCTCGCGGCATTCTTTGAGGCGCGAATCAATGACGCGCAGTTCCTCGTGGATGCCGGCTTGAGCCTCGCGTTTCTCGGAGACCTTGCCATCAAGTTCCGCACGCCGGTCGATCAAGCCCTCAATGCGGGACAGGGAATTCTCGTGCAGGTTTTTGGCCGACTCAATGTCTATTTGAATCGCGCCTTGTTCCTCATAGCGTCGGCTGAGTTTATTCTGGAGAAGCTCTTGCTGAGCCCTGGCGTGGATGAAGCTTTCCCGGAGGGCGGTGGCACGAGATTCAGACTTGGCTAAATCGACGGCGCGATTCTGATTTTGGCGGAGGACTTCTTCACGACGCTCTTCCAGCCCAGCAGCCTCGTCGCGAAGGCCGACCAAGTCAGCGTCGGCATTTCGAAGCTCTACTTCGAGAGACTTTCGTGAGGCCTCGAGCTTTGTGAGTTCATCGCGAAACTGAGTGTCTTGGCGTTCCAGGTCGGCCATCGTCTGTTCAAGGGCGGCAAGTAGCTCTTGCTTGTGTGTTGCGACCTGTTGAGCCGATTGAAGCTCTGACATGATGGCTAGGACAGTCGCATTTTGCTGCTGTAGGCGGCCATCGATCTCAATGACAATGGCGCGGTCTTCATTCATCCGCACTTCAAGTTCATCGAGTTGAGACTGCGCGCGCGCAAGGTCGCCTTCGATTTGTTTCAGAATTTTGGCCAGGTTTTCTTGTTCGGCCTTGCGGCTGAGTACACTCACGCCGCTGCGCCCACTGACTAGAAAATCATCTTCTCCAGCAATACAAAGGCCTTGAGCCGTGAAAGCAATCACACCTGCCGGAATATTTTTAAGTGAGGCATCGTCCATTGCCAGGGCTGGGATGAAATAGAGGCGAATCAACAGTGCTTCGAGCCCAGCTTTTGCGTTCGCGTCTAGATTATTCTTGGAATCAATGCGCAGGAACTCGGCCATGGCAACGGCGTCAAAATCGTCGGCCCAAGCCTTGATACGTGCGGTAAAAGTCGCGTCTGATTTTAGGGCTACTGAACGAGCCAGTAGGGTTACGGGAAGTGGCGTGACTTCCGCCTTGGAAGCCGCGCGGACAACCTGATTCAGGCCGTCAATATTGGTGATGACGATCCGTTCCGACCAGCGCTCGAAGGCTTGGGCTGCCGGTTTTGGTAGCTCTTGAGCATTGGCGGTCCAGGCGATTTGTTCGGCGAATAACCCAGGAACGTGGCTGCGGTCCACCGATCCGGTTTCGTAAATTTTTTGCAGAGACGATGCTGCGTCCGTGGCACCGTGTTCGTCAAGTTCTTGTAGCGAAGCTAGGCGTGCCCTTGATTCATGGTATTTTTCGCGCAGCGTGTCGCGCGTCGTATTTGCCTCTTTGATTTGGCCGTAGCGTGCGGCGACGGCGGCCTCACGGGAGTGTTTCTCCCTAATTTCGACGTCCAGACCATCTTGTTGCCCGGCGGCTTTTTCCCGTGCCGCCTCAAATGAGTCTAGCGCGTGGAGCACATCGCTTTGAAGGTTTTGACGCCGTGATTTTTCGCCGGTGAGAAGTTTCTCAACGCGCGAAATTTCGCGTTGGGCGCCTTCGGAACGGACTTTGTTGCTGTCAACCAATCGGGTGAGATTGCGTTGTTCGTCTTCACCGTCTTCAATCTTGCTGCGGAAGACTCGCGTCGTTTCGTCAACGGAATCGACTTCATTTTGGAAGTCTTCGAGCTGGCTGCGCAGGAGCGTTGCTGATTTTTCTGCTGCTGAAAGTTCCGCTGTGGCGCCATCAACTTGGGCCTCAATAACCTTCAGGTTGGAGGCGTCTTCTTCGATCTCGCGCTCGATATCACGCAAACGATTTGCGCCCGCATCCATACGAGTTTGAGCGTTTCCAACGGCGGACTCAGCACGGGCGATTTCTTCGCGGATCGACGAAATCTGTTCGACTACGGCAGCAAGTTCCGGATCGGCTTCAGCCAGTTGATGTTGGAGTTCCTCGTAACGGGCTTCGTACTGGCTGACTGCGGCAAGGAATTCGGCTTCTTTAGTGGTTTGCTGGCCAAGGGCAATCTGGGCTTCGTCGAGCTTGTTTTTGAATAGGGTAAAATTTTGTGCGAGCAAAAGCAGTTCTTCGTCGCGCAGCCTGGTGCTCATCTCCTGCCATTTTTGCGCCTTCTCAACCTGTTCTTCGAGTGTGGTTTTTTGGCGCTCGATTTCAGTCAGGATATCCGTGACGCGTGACAGATTAAGGTTCGTGCCTTCAAGGCGCTTGTGAGCCTCGATCTTGCGTTGTTTGTAGAGCAGAGTGCCCGCGGCTTCTTCGAGAATTTCTCGAACGTCTTCGGGTTTTGCATTGAGAATACGATCGACTTGCCCCTGCTGGATCATGGAGTAACTGCGGCCACCTAATCCAGTCATCGCAAAGAAACCGACGATGTCTTTTAATCGGCAGGGTTTGCGGTTGATCAGGTACTCGCGTTGTCCATCGGCGTAGAGGCGGCGTGTCAGTGTGATCTCAGGTTCGTGGCGGTATTCTGGGGGGCAGATGCTGCCACCATCGGTATTGTCGAAAATCACGGATACTTCGGCCATGGACATGGTCTTGCGGCGTTCGGAACCAGCAAAAATAATGTCGGTGGCCTTTTCGCCTCGCAGGTTCTTGGCGTTTTGTTCGCCCATAACCCAGCGGACGGCATCGATGATATTGCTTTTGCCAGAGCCGTTCGGCCCCACAACCCCGGTGATACCCCGGTCGAAGGTCAGGCTGATTTTATCAGCAAAGGACTTGAAGCCCTGAACGGTAATTCGTTTTAGGTGCATTGGTCACTGCCACAACATTTATTCGACGTTTAAGTGCACTTTTATATCAGCACCTGGCAGAACATCAAATAAAATAACTTTGTTTCCATAGAACGAGCAGGCGGCGGCCCGGCCAGCGGAGTTGACGGCAATGTCATAATAGGAGTTCTTCGCATCAGAATCAGAATTCCCGATCTCGCTGCTCCAGTAGTCGTGTCCGAGTGACTTGGCGGCGATTCCAAAATAGATCTGAGAGCGCGTCCAATTAACTAAGTCTCTGAAATGATTGACGAAAAGCATTTTTTCGCCCAGCACTCGTTTGACTTCAATGTTGCCCGGGTAGTGGCGCCCCTTGCTGCTATCCTCGGCCCCGCGCCCGTAAACCCGGGTGATCTGCAAATAGTCGCTGGTCAGGGGTACTGTGCCGTCGGCTTTTACTCTGGGATTGCTAGTCAGAGCAATGCGCAGGACGTCATTGGCGTGAGGGGATCCAACGCCTGTCACAGAGTCAATGTGACCCCGGTGGCTCAGGTAAAAGGCTGCATTGTCGTCAGGGTCTTGGGCAGCCGCAAAGAAATTAGTCCGGTAGTAGCGGCGTGTCGCAGTGGTCGAAGTCAGGCCAGCATCGGAATCAGGCGTGCCAGTGTAATCTTCAGGGTTAAAATAGATCCAACGAAATTCTTTGGCCACCTCAGCGGACCTAGCGTCGCGGAAAGGAAATGCTTCCGGTGTGGCGGCCCGTTCTGCGGCCAAATCGTACACGATGAATTGATAAATCTGGCGCTGGGAAAGATTTGAGCGGGCTTGACGGGTATTTTCATACAGGTCAGGAATTTCATTGGGAGTAATAGTTTTGGTGCCGTCTGCCGCATAGGTGGCGGCATCGTCCAAATCATCTAGATCCATCCAGGTTTGCTTGCCGTAGTCCGTAGGGAAAGCGAACAAAAGTTCATTCACGGGGTCGATGTGCATGGCCCGACGGGTTGTGCCATATGTCCTGACCAACTTGACGCTCGTCTGAGAGCGGTCATCGGTGAGCGTCCCGATCAAAATTCCACCGGCCTCGCCGACCCCTTCACAGGCGATGGCAAAGTGCTTGTAACCCTCACGCATGACGATGTTCAGCGGGCTACAGCCAAGATCAATCCGACGGACTTCTCGCGGGGTTTCCGGCGTCGAGACATCGTAAAGGATGGCTTCGGCATTGGTCGTGGTTCCATCGGAATCAAAGGTAACGATCATATCGTTGCCCGCGACGGCAATATTGCGGCCAAGGCGCGGGACTGGAATGGCAGACTTTTTGTTGCCGTCGGTGTCGATCACAAGAAGTGACCCACTATTGTAGGTACGGTCGAAATCCGCGTTTAAAGCATAAAAGTAGCCCTCGCCTGGAGCCACCGCGACGGCGACGGGACTGGCTACTTGATCACCAAGGGTGGGGAACGTTTCCGCTCTCTTGCAGTTTGCCGGTGCGAGGGCAAACGTAAGGATCAGGGATATTTGGGCGGTGTTGGCAGCAAATAGGCTGATTTTATTGGTTTTTGACATTTCGCGAGGATGTCATGGCGTGACATTTTCGGCAAACCATAAATTAGTTTTTGACGAGGGCAAAGATTTACGGGTATCCAAAGTGAGCGAACGCCTTGTGCCACTTGTTTCTGGAGGAGTTAAATAATGGCATCCCTGAACCGTGTTTTGATCATTGGCAACCTCGGTCAAGATCCCGAGCTCCGCTATACACCCAACCAAGTTGCGGTTGCGACGCTGAACGTTGCAACGACCGAGTCCCGTCCGGGGGCAGATGGTCAGCGTCAAGAGGTGACCGAATGGCACCGAGTCATCGTTTGGAACAAGCAGGCTGAAAACTGCGCTAAGTATCTTGCCAAGGGGCGGACGGTGTTTGTTGAAGGCAAACTCCAAACCCGTTCGTGGGAAGATAAGACCGGACAAAAGCGTTACACGACTGAGATTGTAGCCCAGAACGTGCAATTTCTTGGCGGTGCCGGTGGATCCCAATCCCGTGAACGCGGTGAAATGGGTGTGGTCCCGTCGTCAAGCGGTCAGGCTAACCAGAACATGTCTGGCAGCAGCCAAGGCCCGTCCGACGTTAGTGGTAGCCAGCCGGGTGCCGGCGGTACTTACGATCCGACCCTTGATGACATCCCGTTTTGAAACCCAAGTCAAAATGGTTTTATGACGATGCTCTCGTTGCCTGCAGCTCTGATGGCATTTTGATCCGTAATTTTTATTTCCCGTCCAAGCGGTCTCGCAAGATTGCTTGGACGGAAATTCATTCCGCTCGCCGCCGGCGTTTGCGGTTTTTTTCAGGTAGATGGCGCGTTTGGGGGATGGATCTGGATAGGATCTGGTATCACCTGGATTTTTTGCGCCCGCTTAAAAAAGAGGCCATCGTCATCGATGTTGGGGGTCTCATGAAGTTCGGTATCACGCCAAAAGACTTTGAAAAGGTTTTCGTCATCATCAAACAGCGGATCAAACATTGAAGGCTGGACTTTCTGTCCAGTAATTTTTTTTAATTACGATGGCTCAAGTTGGCGTTGAGTCCATTGTTCCTTTGTCAGTGAATATTCCACCCTAGTTGCCCCACCTAAATCAGGTGGGATGACGAGATCCTTGCGGCGAACAGCCCCCAGTTTTTCGATGGCGCGTTGGGAACGTAGATTTTGTTCGCTCGTATGAAATAAAACCCGGTCAGCAAAGGTGAACGCATGAGCGAGCATCAGCTGCTTCAATTCAAAGTTAAATTTTTTGCCCCAAAATCTTCGGGCTAAGAAGGTATATCCGACGAAGACGTGCTTTTGTGAGGCGTCAAAATCATAATAACGACTGCTGCCGATGATGGCCCCGGATTCGTTGTCCAGGACAGCATAGGCGCCCTCAGAACTGAGTGCTTTCTCAAAAAAAACCTTAAAAATATCTGGTTTCCAGCGCACAGTTTCCGAGTGCTGCCGCCAAATTTCGGGGTCAGACCCAGCCTCGTAAAGACCCTTAAAATCAGAAGCCGCAAGGGGGCGCAGGGAGATTTTGGACCCCGTTAAATATGGCGTTAAAATCGGAATCCGAGGCCCCCCGTTAGGGCGAAGAAGTTATCAAAGCCTGAGGCGGTTCCAAGAAGCAGGTAGTTACGCAATTCAATCCGAGCGTGCAGGTTTTTCGTGAAATGATATTTTTGCCCAACGGCGAAGGTGCCTTGGAGCGCTGTTGACGCCTCTGGGTCAGGACGGCCGTCGATTCCATATAGGCTCGTTTCCGACGCCGAGGCCCCCGGATTTCCTGCAGTGACGGTGGTATCAGCGTTGAAGGTTCCACGGTTGGAACGGTCCGTATTTTTTAATTTGGTTTGCTCTTTCCAAAACGTCGACATGGCCAGTCCACCGCCTGCAAGGACGTATAAGTCGAAGTGGGTTACTGCTCGAAAAAGAATGATCTGCTTGCCATACACGGGATTCCAAATGGCATGAGCTCCCAACAGAATGTTAGTTTGTCGAATTGGTACGTAGGCCGGACCAAAATTGGCGCGTCCCGCCAGGTCGCTGCCGTCGCCGCATTCGGCGCCGACCTTGTTCTCGGGGTCGTTGTAAAAGTTTTCAAGGCACTTGCGTTCTGATTTGTCCGAATTAGACGCCATCATGGCCTCAACTCCAACACCCCATTCTTCAGACCAGAAGTAGTTCAATCCGCCACCGAAAAGCATCGTGCTTACGTAAGATTGGTTGAGGACCAATCCGCCAGTTCCCTCAACTTCGACGCGTGATTTTTTTGGAAAAGTTTTGCGCAGGACGACTTCAGTGCCATCTCCAGCACGCTGGTAGTCACCACTTGTTGCCGCTAGGCTCGAGGTGGTTGAAGCTATAAATAGCGCAGCTAGTGCAATACCCTTAACGCCGCGTTGGATCATCATTGATCACCTTTTCCCTAGCTGGTTTAGCGACCAGGTTTTCCTATTGGCTGTTGGCGATGTCCACAAAAGTCTGTTGGATCTCGTTGACGCGCCCTTGAGCATATTTTTTCATTGCCGGTAATTCTGCTGCCGCGCATCCCTTTGCTCGCACATCCCGAACAGAAACGTAAAACTTAATTTTCGGTTCAGTTCCGGACGGACGGACACTCACTTTGGACCCATCGTCTAGTTCAAATTGTAGCACGTCAGACTTTGGCAGGGTGAGTTTCGCTGTCTCCGTTAGCTTGGAACCAGCCACGGCAAGTTGCCGGCCTTCCTGATAATCCCGGATGATTTTAACGTTACACCCAGCCAGTTTTAGGGGGGGGGCTCCGCGCAGTCCCGCCATCATTGCCTTGATACGGGCCTCTCCAGTCTGACCGGGCAGTGTAATTGTATGCAGGCTTTCCTGATAAAGTCCGTGGCGGAGAAAGAGGCGGTCCAGGACCTGAGACATGCTCAGCCCCTGACTTTTGTACCAAGCCACCATCTCAGCAGCAATGCAACAGGCGGCGACAGCGTCCTTGTCCCGGACGAAATGGTCCATTAGAAAGCCGTAACTTTCCTCGCCTCCGCAGACATAGGATTTCTTGGGTGTGAGGCTGCCATTTTCATAGGCCTCGATCCTGTCGCAGATCCACTTGAAACCAGTCAGTGTTTCCTCGCAAGTGGCACCGTAATAATGGGCTATATCCGCCTGCATGTCTGTCGTTACGATCGTTTTGATCACCAATGGATTTGCAGGCATCCGATTGGCCCCGTGCATTCCCTCAAGGACAAACTCGGTTAACAGGCAGCCAATCTGGTTGCCATTGAAAATCACGTAGTCACCGCCCTCGCGGACGACAATCCCGATGCGATCCGTGTCTGGGTCGGTCCCCAACACCAAATCGGCTTCAGTAGCCTTTGCCAACTTGATGGCCATGGCCAGCGCCTCAGGCTCCTCTGGGTTAGGATATTTCACCGTTGGAAAACGCCCGTCGGGGTCACGCTGCTCCGGGGGAATGGTCACGTTAGTAAAACCAAACCGTTTAAGGCATTCGGTGACTGGAAAAAGACCCGTGCCATGTAGGGGGGTGTAGACGATTTTAAATTTACTTCGCTCGTCACGACTCAGATTATGTTCATGTAGCAGCAGACCTTGGATTTTTTTAAAATAAATTTCATCGAAATCCTCGCCAACCTCGCGAATCATGCCGCTTTCTAGGGCTTCACAATAAGGGATTCGTTTCAGTCCCTCATAGCCATCGATCTCACCGTAGCGGCGAATAATCTCACGGTCGTGCGGTGGCACAAGTTGTCCCCCAGTTTGCCAGTAAACCTTGTAGCCGTTGTATTCCGGTGGATTGTGGCTCGCTGTGATGCAGATGCCGGCAGCGCAATGAAAATGACGCGTCATGAAAGACAGCATCGGGACCGGACGTAGTTCCTTGGTGATTAGTGCCGTGATGTTATTTGCAGCCAAGACCTCGGCGGCGGCTCTGGCAAAATCTTGACTGAAGTGACGCGAGTCGTAGGTGATGGCAACGGACAGCTTCACATCACCATGAAAAGAGCGCAAATACTGTGCCAATGCCATGGTTGCCTTGCGAACATTGTAGATGTTCATCCGACAACTTCCCGCGCCTAGAATTCCGCGCAACCCGCCCGTTCCGAACTCCAATTCACGGTAAAACCGGTTAATGAGCTCTGATTCATTGCCGGTATCAAGAAGTCGCTGCACCTCTTGCCGCGTGGCCGGATCAAATGCATCCGAAGTCGCCCAATAGCGCGCACGTTCCAGAACCGAATCGGAAACGAGGCTAGACAATACTATGTCGGATACGCGGTTGGTCACGGTAAAACCCCCATGTTGTTCCTGTGAACAAGGACAGGACAGTTTTACCGTTTGTAGGGTCAGCGGCCAAGGACTCAATAAGATCCAGTAAATAGATCTAAGGCTGCCGCCTGCCGGAAAATTGCCTGTGGATAGCTAAGATAAAGGGCCAAGGCAGTGCCGTGAAACCGGTGGTGCCCACTTTGCAAACGGCCTGCTAAAGGCAGTTGAGCCTCATATTCGGTGGTCGGTCCATTTAAAATGACATTTGGCGCAAGGATGTGATGGCGCCATTCTTGGATAAGTGCCGGGTCTCCAAAAAAAGACATCGCAAACGCTGCGTCCGTCGCATTAACTGCCTCAATAGCGTCATTCAATTGATCGAATTCATGAATCGCGATGTCCGGGGAAAAAATGACGTTGGATTGATAGGAACTTAAGGCATCAAACTGTTTCATCAGGTGAATGCCAGGTGTGACAAAATGACCGTGACGATACTCCGGAATTTTTTTTCCGGTGACGATAATTTTTTTTGCCTCTCGTCGTGCCATTGTTTGAAAACGAAGAAATTTATCAACGGCCTTGCCCGCATACAATGGCCCCATGTGGGGCGAGCCATTGCCGGGGAGGATGTCGGTTCCCGTCAGATGATCTTGTTCTGGTAAATCAGTGCGTCCGATCTTAAGTTTCTCTACGGATTTCTGAATGGCCTCGCAATATTTCCCCGCAAGCGAGCGGTGGACAAAGACGCGACTCGTCGATGTACACATCTGCCCCGCGGCGCGGAGCGCCCCGGCCAAAGTCGATCTGACGGCGGCATCAACATCGCCAGATTCGTGAAGGATCAGCGCATTTTTTCCGCCGCTTTGAAGGACCAGTTGCCTTTCGGCAACAGCCCGGCTTTCTGCCCGAATTCTTTCACAGTGCTCACGTGACCCATTATAAAGGACGGCGGCGACACGCTTGTTGAGCAAACCGTGTCGCAAGACTTCGAAATTGCCAAAAACAATCTGCAGGGATCCTCGGGTCAGGTTAAGGCCTGACACGATGGAGCCAAGCAAAATCCCAATCAATGAACTATGAGGGCTTGGCATGGTAATGAGCGGGCATCCCGCCAGGAAAGCGCCGGCCACTTGAGAGGCAAAGGTTGCCAGTGGCGTTGAAAAGGGCAGATAACCCAAAACCGTGCCGACGGGCAGCATCACGTAGTCGTTGTGGGATCCAGAACTTTGGATTTCGAGCCGTGCGGGGGCCAACAGCGCCCGTTCAATTTCCTGGGGATTTTCTAAAACGTGGTCCAAATGCCGAAGCGCGCTGGACAGGTCCATGTCGGCTTCAGCTGGCGTCAGTCCTGCTTCTAAACGTAAGGCCAAAATGGCTGCATGAGAATGGTCACCAAGCGCTCGGCGGATGGTGCGTAACCCTTCGATGCGAACTTCCATTGGGATTGTCCGCAAGGCAAGCCGCGCATGATTCGCCTGCTCGATCGCTGCATCGAGGGATGACTTCGCTTCGCGTTCGGTCGTGGTGGCCACCAGGATTTCTCCTGTACCAGGATTTTGTGAGCGGCGGCGTTCACCGGTGTCTTCGATCTTGCCGCTTTTATGCCACCCACTTGCCAAAAAATGCCCCGGCCATTCCATTGGGAATTGACGGGTCTCGAGGCGTTTTCTGAAATCGCTGTTGAAATCCACGCCATTCGAGCCAGCGAGATTTCCCAAATGAGAATTGGTCATAATGAATAAATCCCCTTATTTCCCAGTCGATTGATCGATGCAAAAGCCGTGGCAAAAGGAATGCCTTTGAAGAATCTGTTTGCGGGTTCTTCAGGGTATCCGAATCCACCGTCGCCCCTGCTACAATCATAGCGGGAGACGGTGGTTTTTGCGTTATCCCATTCTGCATAAAAAATTTTGTTAGATCGAGAAGCCTGTGCATTCATTTTCTGACATTGCTGCGACGGGTTGGCCGGAAGACTGGTCTCAAGACTGGTATGTTTGCGATGGGGCTGGGGGGGTCGATGGACCACTGCCCGCTATTGAAATTTTTTCCCGTCCAAATCATGAGAGTGATCGGCGTCCGGGGGCCGAGGGAGCCCGTCGCTTTGTTTCGAGGCGCGGGTTTGCCCAATGGTACGATGCCGAAGATTTTGTGGGTTTATTTTGCGCAGCCACCAAGCTTTCAGCAGTTGCCACACAGGCAATGGAGGTGGCGCATGATCAAGTCAGTGGGAAATGGGAAATCGAGCCCTCAGAGGCAATCGAGATTATGAAGTTTGAGGATCGCGAAGTTTTTTCTGTCGATGACGATATCTTGAACGCATTAGTGATGACGGGAGTTAATCCGTCGGTGCTTGCATCACCCGTTGCCGTTTCAGAATTGATGCCGGAGACGGCAACGGAAATTTCGCCGCGAATTGAGTCAAGCATTTCTAAAGATCATCAACATCGAACCGGCAGGCCTCCGATCGAACCTCGACTTGCCTGGTTATCGCAGCGCGCTAAAGCGAGGCTCGGGGATTTACGCAACCCAGTGGTGCCGGCTTTTCTGACGATGATCACGTGCGGAGTCTATTACACGGGGTGGCTTCTCGGAGCGATGCGGGAAGTTGTCTGGCATCTGGATCACGATACAATCGTTAAGCGACACATCGCCAAACCATGGATGGCTTGGATTCCTGGCCTTCACATTAAGGCAACGTGGGATCTAGCCTGTCTGATTCGCACCATGGAAGAGCAGGATGGATACACTTCAACGCGACCGACAACGGCAGCCTTTCTATCCATTATCCCCCCGCTTGCATCCGTTTATCTACAACACTCTCTGAATGATCATTGGCTGATTCACTGCCTTGATCCCCAAGGTTTGGGCGACGGCGCGCCGGAAATTAGTGGTTATTTTCCGATGCAAAATGAGCTGAAGACCACGTCGAGTACATCATCCGCGTAGACTTCCCCTATTAAGAGTCCCAGCGCTTGGGCTGCCTCGCGCAATTCAAAGGCCAAAATTTCATCTTGATCGCCGGACGCTGGTTGCATGCGCTCCATGATGGTATCAAGGCGAGACCTTGCTCGCTCAACACACTCCAAATGGCGAGCATTGGTCAACCATGCGGCCTCATTCCTCAATGATCCTGTGCGTTGATCGACCTCATCGGCCAGGCGCTTGCGGAGCTGATCAAGTCCCTCTCCCGTGATGTTGGAGACGCCGATGGATTCTGGGGGCAAGGTGTAAGCCTTCGCTAAATCTACCTTTGTCACAACCACGATTGGATCGGGCAGCGACTCTGATTTAATCCACGACAGGATCGCTGCCGTGTCTTGAACGGCATCTTCCATGGGGGTGACAAGGAGCAGGATGTCCGCCTGCCGCGCCAGGTCCTTGGCCCGTGCGACGCCAAGTTGTTCGACGAGGTCTGAGGTTTCGCGAAGGCCAGCCATGTCGATCAACCGAATGAGACGACCAGAGACCAGGCATTTTTCGTCCAAGTAGTCCCGGGTCGTACCAGGAATTGCGGACACGATGGCGCGATCATGCCCCAAAAGCGCATTCATGAGGGATGATTTGCCGGCATTGGGGGCGCCAACCAGGCAAACACGCAGTCCTTCCGCACTTACGCGGCCGCTGGCATAGGTGGATGCCAAATGGGCGAGGGCTTTGCGCGCCGTCTCGATTCGGGTGGTAACGTGTTGCAGGGAAACTCCGGCCGTGTCCCCCTCGTCAGGAAAATCAATGCGAGCTTCAAGATAGGCTAGGGCTTCCAGAAGTTTTTTACGGAGCTCAAGGGTCGCATTTTTGAGATGGCCTTCGCTTAATTGCTTTCCGGCGCGCCATTCTTGTTCGGTCTGAGCCTCGATAAGTTCACGCAGTCCCTCGGCCTCGGTCAGGTCCATTTTCCCATTGATGACGGCCCGCCTGGTGAACTCCCCGGGCTCGGCTGCGCGAAAACCACAAGCAAGGCAGGCTTTAAGGATTCTCTGAACAATGTAAGGCCCACCGTGGCACTGGATTTCGACGATATTTTCGCCAGTGAACGAACGGGGCGCACGAAAGGCCAGAATTAAACAACGGTCAATGACTTCACTTGTCGCCGGATCTTTTACGTTGGCGATATAGGCATGGCGATCGCGCAGAGGAAACTTGCGACAGATGACGGCTGCAGCCCTGACGATGGCATCGATACCCGAAAGGCGGATTACCGCCACTCCGCCCGCGCCGGCAGGCGTGGACAGAGCGACGATGGAATCCGTAAGGACCTTCATGGGATGTTCCCAGGGTAAATACTTTAGCGGTCTAAATTTTCGCCGGAATCAGAAGCGTCATTGTCTGATGTGCGCTTGTCGCGCGCCGGAAGGATCATCAACTTACGGTTTGGCCCAGAGCCGATGGACTTGGTAAAGACCCGGTCGTCACCTTCAAGGGTGGTGTGAATGATCTTGCGGTCGTAGGAACTCTGGTAGTTGAGAACCATTGGACGCTGGGATTCGACGACCTTCTCAGACATTTCCTTGGCGACGTTGGTCAATTCTTCTTCGCGGCCACGGCGGCTGTTGCCGGCATCGATAAACACCCGAAACGGAAGTTCTTGTTTGAGGTGGCGCGGTTTTTTCCGCAGGAGATGCTCGAGTGATTCGGCCAGTTTGGTATTCTCAACCATGATGGCCACAATTTCTTCGTCCTGAATATCCATGCGAAGGCGGTCACCCTGAAGGGTCGCCTTAACTTCGATGTCTTTGCCGGCGATGCGCGAGCAAATATCGGCACAGAAGAGGCGAAGCTCTTCCATCACACTTTCAAGTTGGGCTGGCTCAAGTGGCACAGCTGGCTCACGCGGTTCACGTGGCTCGCGCGAAGGGCGCGGCTCACGGGACGGACGCGGTTCGCGTGGCTCGCGCGAAGGGCGTGGATCAGAACGGTTTCCCCGTTCTCCGCCGCGTCCACCTCGTGCGGCGTCTTCATCCCGAGCACCGGCCTGAAACGAAGCCCCCGCCCGGTCGCCAGAGGCGATGTTGCGGTCGTTGCCCTCTTCGCCACGTCCACGACCGCGGTTTCGTCCGCCGCGTCCACCATCACGATTATCTGGACGGGGGGTGCCGCGACCGTCGTTACGGCCGTCACGCGGAGCATTCCTTGGACCCTCGTTGCGGCCATGACGACGTCCGTCACCGCGACCTCCTGGGCTTCTGACCCATGCCGAGATCTCTACTTTTCCGAATCCAAAGAGCTTTAAAATGCCGCCTTTGGATTCTTTTACCACTTCGTAGCCAACTTGATTTTGGTCCACACCAAGGGCTACAGCTGCCTTGACGATGGCAAGATCAAGGGTCTTGCCCGAGGTCGATACCTTTTGTTTGTTCGAATTCATTTCCTGTCAATTCCTCCGGTTGAGTGTGATCCAGCCAACGGTGACCTTTTTGGCCACTTGCCGTTCACGCCATGTCGCGCGTCAGTTTGCGATTCAGCCATTGTTGTTGCGCGATAGACATGAAGGTGTTGGCCAGCATGTACAAGACCATTCCTGCGGGAAGGGTCAGCATCATTACGGTAAAGATGAGCGGCATTGCCAACATGACTTTTTCCTGAGTCTTGTCGACGCCGGCCATCGGGGTTAGCTTCTGCTGCAAAAACATTCCGACGCCAAGAAGCAGTGGCGTGACGAAATATGGATCTGCAACAGATAGATCTTGAATCCATCCAAAGAACGGTGCGTGCCGCAGTTCAATGGCGGATGAAAGCACACGGTAGAAGGCAAGGAAGACAGGGATCTGCGGCAGGATCGGCAAGCAGCCTTGCATGGGATTTAGTTTATGCGCCGCCATAAAACGCATGACTTCTTGCTGCTGGGTGCGAGCGTCGTCCTTGTAACGTTCGCGGAGGCGTTGCATTTCTGGATTAAATTTTTTCATCTTATGAGCCGATGAAGCAGCTTTTTTAGTCAACGGGTAAAATAAAACCTTCAGCAAGACGGTCAGCAAAATGATCGCAAGTCCAAAGTTTTTAAGAACGCTCTCGAAGCCTTTAATTGCCAGCAACAAAGGTTCAGCCAACACGTCAAACCAGCCTCGATCGAGTGTGTCGACGAGGTATAGGCTACGTTTTTTCAATAACTCGGAAACCTTTGGTCCGATGTAGGCGCCCAGGCTCATCGTGACTTTGGCACCAGCATTCACCGCGCCAAAATCTTGATGCACGAGCATAGCAACAGGACAGTGCGTTTTAGATGCGGGTTGCGTGCCTCCAACCCAGGATTTGAGGCTTGTTTTGGTATTTTCCGGAACAAACGCAGCCAAGAAATAGTGTCGATCAAATCCGACAAAACGAACATCCTGATTGGTCGTGTTTAGTTCTTTGGAGCCTTCGTCTTCACAAAATTTCTCGGTGAAAATGAAATGATCGGAGTCTTTGACGTTGGCCACAATGCGCGGCTTTTCGGTGGGACTGCCTGGCAAGATGCTGCTTGATCCGCTCACCGATGTTGAAATGGTTTGGGATAGCAGAATTCCGCCGTGCAGACCTTGCGGTTGGTTGGATGTATTGGTGAAATGGACGTTAGCAGTGAGGTTGTAGCTATCGGCCTTCGGCTCAAAGGATTGTTCGATCAGCCACGGCCCTTCCTGACGGCTGAAGGTAACGGTGTTGTCGTTGCGCTTAGCCGAAAAAACACCGGTTTGAATGGCGGAACCAGCGGCCGAGGGTTGGTCCCCGATTAGACCTTGGATGACCAATGGGCTATCTAAGACCTCGACAGGCTGAGCACCTTCGCCGATCCGGTCTTTGAATTTTTTAATCTGTACCGAAGTGATCGCAGACTGGTTTTGATTCAGTTGGACCACAAAGTCATCAGACTCAAAAACGAGTTTCGCCGGGTCGAGTGCTGGAATCGTTGAAACCACGGCGGGGGTGGCAGTGTTTGCAGGTAGACTGCCGTGAGGCGCGTTTGCGCCCGTTGGAGAAGTGGTCGTTGCGGCAGAATTGGCCACGCTTGCGTCTGGGGCGACAGTTTCCTGCGCCGTCTCGCGTGGCTTCATATAATCCGGGTACTTGCGCTTCAGGTACTCGGTGTAACCTGCATAAAGCGCAACACAAACGACGATCGCCAGGATCGAACGGGTGCGGTCGGTTTCTTTAGTTGGATCATCAGGCAGCATTGGGTTCATGGCAGGTCAACTCCCCCTGGGTTCCAGGGATGGCAGCGCATCATTCGTCCGGACGTTTTGGACACAGCAATGTAGAGCGGATATTTTTCGAGGCATTCACTGGCATATTCGGAACAGGATGGAAAAAAACGGCAGCGTGGGCCAAGCACCGGCGAGACAAACTGCTTATAGATTTTCAGCGAAGATTTCAGGGCTAACTTAATCGGTTGCGTTATCACTTCGAGGCTCCCGGGAAGTGCCTGCTATGCAGTTTCTTCAAGGCAAAGCCCAGGTCTTTGTTCAAATCCACAAAATCTGCGTTAGCTGCAGCTGGCCTTGCAATGACCACCAGATCAAGACCGTGTCCTTCGGCATTGCGGAAGGATTCACGAAGCACTCTTTTGACCCGGTTACGCACAACGGAATTGCCCACCTTTTTTGAGACCACTAGACCAATGCGGTCCAGAGCGGGGGCGGAATCCGTTGCAGGCGTTTTTGCAGCAATCACGACTAGCAGCGAGGACACGACCTTAGAACCCTGATCGAACGTGCGATCAAAGTCGGTCTTGTTCAGCAAGCGCCGCGTTTTGGGAAATGAACTAGCCTGGAGCGACAAAAATTACTTCTTGTAGGCCGTCACAGCGATCCGCTTACGACCCTTTGCGCGGCGCGAGCGAAGGACGTTGCGACCACCTGGGCTTTCCATGCGTGCGCGGAAGCCGTGGGTTCTCAGACGACGAGTGTTGTGCGGTTGATAAGTACGTTTCATGAAACTCTCAATTTTCTACTATGAATTCAGTAGGTTCCGTTTAGACGGTTCCTGCTCCTCGGATAAAGTCATGTCTTGTTATCAAACTGATCGGACGTGCGCAACCATCCAATTTAGAGTGTGATTTATATAAAAGTTGTTATTTTAATGAAATAGTATTAAAAAGCAGTCGAAATTGATGACTTTTTAATCATTGTTTTGAGCCAGCGGGGTTGCTCCTTTTGCTTCTTTTTTTTGCCCGACTGACCATCTTAGCCTACTGCCTTTGGCTGGCCACGCCGACTTTGGCAGATGAACTGCCACTGACCCGCTGGCAAATTCTGCCTTTGACCGAACTTTTCTACTCTGCCAGTGGCACAGACCATGTGGTTACTGCTGCCTTTGATTTACCCTGCGGCGCGACCCCGCTTGGTGCCGTGTTGATCGATCGTGGGCAGAAACCAGCCCAAAAATTGCAGGTTGCCGCCATGGTGACGCGCCCTATTGTCGCTTGCGCCCGTTTGCCTGAGCGCCGCTACTTTAAAATGCCGTTTGTGGATTCGACGGCCTACAAGGTTATCGAGCCCCTGCGGGGTGACCTGGATGGGATCCGCGTCGTCGAACTCAACACCACGTCGCTTCAACCGGAATCTATAGGCTCGGGGATCGCGCCTGAGCTTAAAGTGGAAGTTCCCTGCGGCGTCATGCCGGTGGGAATGCTGGTCACGCCAGATTTAGAGGGCCAGCACCCGCACTCCAAACCGAAGAAGCCGATAAGTCCGATGAGATTTCAGCTTGCCGCCATTGGTTTTAGGCTACCGCCTCGCCAGGTGATGGCCTCCTGCGAGAATTCGGGGCGGGGCAATACCACGCCAGGGGCGATTCGAACCGGTGGCCTTGCCAATGCAGGACACTACCGCGTGATGCCGCGTCGGGTTTCCGATCTGCGCAAGCTTGGCGTGCTTCAACTGCGCGGAATCGATCGTCTGGATTTAAATACGCGCCGCGTCCATTTTCAACATCGGTGCTACGAGGTTCCGGTCGGGATTGCCGTGGTGCCACGCCGTGGCGGTCAGGCTCTGGCTGTTGCCGTTGCCAGTTACATTAATGCTCCATGCCTGGCACGCCAGGCCAACATTGCCGACGCCCCATTGAAGGTAGATTCACTCCCCCTGGAATTCGCCGCCGGAAGGTCCCCTGGGTTGGATGCCAAGGCGCTGCGCAATTCCCATGTGCTGACAACGATGGAGCTCAAGCAGTTTCAGTTTGGCCAGCTATTACTTGCGCCCGGCACGCGCGGGGATGCCTCGGGCGTGGTCGTGGCGACCCTAAAGCGTGGGTGGTTTCCGTTCGCTGTGCGCAGTGCCTCCAATGGCGGACGGTTTGCCCTGCATCGCACGGGGATCAATGCCGAACCTTCCCTGGATGCGAAGTATGCGTCAGGAAGTCGGCCCCTGCGCTTGCAGATCACTTCAGCGCTGTGACAAGATGACAGGCAATGCTCAGCGAAATTACCATTCATGCGGAAGCCCTTCGGCGCAACTACAGCTTTTTCGAAAGCCGTGTTGGGCGCGAACGTCTGGCCGCCGTCGTCAAATCAAATGCCTACGGGCATGGCTTGCGGCAAGTCTATGAAGTTCTTGCGCCACTTAATCCGGCCTGGCTTTGTGTCAACTACCTTGTCGAAGCCATGGAACTCCGCACCCTCGGTTTTAAAGGACGGATCCTCGTCTGTGGTCCGTTTACGCCAGAACAGATTTCCGCCGCAGTCCAAGCCGAAGCCGATGTCTTCATCGGCACGCCGGAGGCATTGGCGGCGGTGCTCGCATCGCCGGCGCCAGTCCGCATGCACCTTGAGTTCGACACCGGTATGTCGCGCCAGGGCTTTGCACCATCAAAAGCCGCAGAAATCGCCGACCAGGTTTCAAGGCGGCCTGAGGTTGTCGCTGGCGTCTGCACCCACTTTGCAAACGTGGAAGATGTCCTGGAACATAATTATGCCACGCGGCAATTGCAAAAATTCGAGCAGGCGCGTCTTGCCTTTGTGGCGCGTGGATTAAAGCCTCTTTTTCATACGGCATCCAGTGCGTCGACTTTAATTTTGCCGGAAAGCGTGATGGATTTGCATCGCGTCGGCATAAGCCTTTACGGGCAGTGGCCGTCCCAGGCAACGCGACTTAGCTTTTTAAATGAATCGGGTGACGTTGATGGTCTGGAGCCGGTTTTGTCATGGCGCGCACCACTGACATCTGTGATTGAAATCGAGGCCGGACAGTATGTCGGTTACGGCTGCACTTTTAGGGCGTCGCGCAAAATGCGAATTGCCGTGATTCCCGTCGGCTATTACGAAGGTTTTCCTCGCGCGACGAGTGGTAGTTCGGCTTATGCCCTCGTTCAAGGTGCCAGGTGTCAAATCGTAGGTCGCGTGTGCATGAATATGATGATGCTCGATGTCACCGAGGTCCCAACGGCAAAGGTTGGCGACATGGCCGTCTTGATTGGTAAGGATGGGGCAGAGTATCTCTCCGCCGGAGAGGTCGCCGGCTGGGCCGACACAATCCATTACGAACTTTTAGCCCGATTGAATCCAGATATTCCACGCAAGGTCGTGTGATAAAGGCCCATGGATTCCCCGACGGGCCTTGATCTCGGTCGATTTTTATCGACGTTTTCTTGACTGGATTTTTCGACTTCTTCAGGGGTCGAGAGATACGGCTTTGAATAGGCCAAACTGATTGCCATCGGGGTCGGTGATGCGCCAGATTTCGCCGTAAGACGGAACCTTGCGCGGGCCAAAGCGTTTAGTTCCACCAAAGGTCACGGCGCGCCGCGCGATCTCCTCGGGGTCATCAACTCGAAAGTAGAGGACCGTATGGGCGTCACCACTGCGCCCGACGGAAGTCGCCCCGGGGATTAAACTTACGCCAATGGCTCCGCAGGATGCCGCGGAATCACCGAGGTTAGGGGCCTCGGGAGTTTCCAGGACAACGTACTCCTGAATTTCAGCCGGGGAACGGCGCCAGCCAAAAACGTGCTCGTAAAACTGAAGCGATACCTCGATATCCGAGACTGGAATTTCAATTTGGCAGATGGCTGCCGGAGAAATCACGAATGCTGTCCCCGCACGGCCAGGGTTCTGGTGGAAGTCACATAGATCCCGGGAATCACCTCGCCGCCGGGAATGCGTTCGGGCTGGGTCAAGATCCATTGGCGCTCTACAAAAGCACGAAGAACAGTCTGCCTAATGCGAATATTTTCTACGGTCTGGTCGGTCAAAAAGCCCTCGAGCATGGGAACCATCGTGGGGTCATTTTGTTCGATCAGGACTTCGGCAGCAGCAAAGCGAACGCGTTCGTCCGGATCTTTAAGGAAACGCCGTAGGTCGTGAGCAAACGACCCCAGTTTGTGTTCGACCAGATGGCAAAGCAAGTCGTAGTTTTTATCGGTTTGACCCTGATCAAAGGTGGTCTCGCCAAAGTTCAGTGCCTTTTTCAGCCCCTCAACCACCAAGGCGTCGTTTCCCAAGGATTTTAGGATCTTGATCGGCCAAGCGATCCGAGTGGTGGTGGCCAGGTGTTCCAACACTAAAGGCACCGCCTGGTCGCCAAAGCGGGTAATCCCCCCCATGGCGAGCTCTTTTTCCCGGGCGTCACCGATGCCATTTTCCAAACTAAATTCAAATCGTTGTAGTAGTGGTGGAACCGCTTCTGCAGCCTCATCCATAGCGCATAGGGCCTCCAATGCAGCCCAGCGGTCCTCGCGGATGGCCTTCGGATTTTTTGCCGTTTTGGCGGCGCGAGAGACTTTTCCTTCGTGTCGGCTTTGACGCCAGGCTTTGAACTTTTGCACGATTCCCACGAAGATCCCCTTTGCCAATTTAAAAAACCCCAGTGAGTTTTCTGCCAGATGCATCGCGTGCCGTCAAATTGCGGCGTTGCCGGGTGATCCACGGCACGGTACTTTCCCGTCATGAGTGAGGTTATGACAAAATCAAATAAAAGCATCGTCGGCATTGTTCTGGCAGCGGGCAAAGGCACGCGCATGAAGAGCGATCTACCTAAGGTCCTCCACAAGGTGGCGGGTCTGCCAATGCTCGATTGGGTCGTGAGAAGCCTGCAGGCGGCTAATATTGATCGGCAAATTGTCGTTATCGCTCCCAGTCTCTTGTCTGGGAGCGAGGGGCAGCCCTCGAGGCGTGACGCCTGGCGGCACTTCTCGTCCGCTGTTTTTTGCCTCCAAAATACAGCCCGCGGGACCGGCGATGCCGTGGCCTCCGCGTATCCTGCCTTGAGTGGGATCAAAAAACCTGGTTTTGCCGATGCCGAACTTTTTGAGGTTGAAGGAAATCCAGTACAGGCACTGGAGGCGGATGAAGTCATTATCTGTGCCGGCGATACCCCGGCCATTACGGGCCCAGCCTTGTCAAAGTTTGTGGCCGAGTGCCGTGCCACTGGCGCAGACTTGGGTGTTATTGCCATGCGCGTGGCTGAACCAACAGGCTATGGGCGCATCCTTACTGGCGCCGACGGCGCTTTTGCCGCGATTGTTGAGGAGCGCGATGCGTCCTTGGAACAAAGAAAGATCAATGTTTGCAATTCTGGCGTGATCTTTGCGAAGGCTGCAACCCTGTTCGGTCTGCTGAATGAGTTGCGTCCAAATAATAGCCAAGGGGAGTATTACCTGACCGATTGCCTTGGTCTGGCCGTGCAGAAAAACTTGAAGGTCGTTGTGCACGAATGCGCCGATTGGCATGATTTTCTGGGGGTCAATGACCGTAGCCAATTGGCAGCTCTAGAAAAGATTCTGGTCCAAAGGTTGATCGAGGGACTGATGAAGTCTGGCGTGACCTTTCACAACCCTGAAAGCTGTCATGTTGAAGCCGACTGCAAGGTCGGGGTCGACAGTGAGATTGGCCCAGGGGTTTGTTTGGAAGGCAAGACGGTGATTGGGCGAAGCTGCAAGGTCGGTCCCAATGTCACGTTGGATGATGTTGAAGTGGGCGACGGTGCCGTCATTGGCGCAGGTTCTGTGGTGCGAAATTATGTCGTGAACCCCGGCGAATACATTCCGCCGTTGAGCATGATTCAATAAATCTATTTTTTCTGGCAGGAACACGCCTATGTGTGGTGTCATTGGGTATGTTGGTTCGAAGTCGTGCGCTCACCTGATTTTTGATGGGTTGAAGCGTCTTGAATACCGTGGCTATGATTCGGCCGGCATTGCCGTTCTAGAAAACGGCAAAATTGAACTGGTCAAGGCCGAGGGCAAGCTGGTTCATTTAGAACCGCGCCTTGCTGAGTTGCCCGTTAAGGCAACCATGGGCATGGGGCATACCCGGTGGGCTACCCACGGCGCGCCAACGGCCCGCAATGCCCATCCGCACCTGCACGGTGACCTGGTCATTATCCATAACGGGATCATTGAAAATTACCGTGAGCTCAAAGAGCAGCTTATGAAGTCCGGCGTAGAATTCAAGAGCGACACGGATACGGAAGTGGTTCTGCATCAACTTCACGCGGAATTGGACCGGACGAAAGACCTCAGGACCGCCATCATGGAAACGGTGAAGCACCTTCGCGGTGCTTATGCCCTTGGTGTCATGTATGCCCGCGAACCTGGGCAGATGTACGTCGTCAAGCAGGGCAGTCCCGTGGTGCTTGGCGCGGGCGACGGCGAAAACTTTTTTGGCAGTGATGCCTTGGCACTCCTACCCCATACAAATCGCGCCGTTTTTTTGATGGACGGAGAATTTGCACGTTTGAAGGCCGATTCCATTGAAGTTTGGGACTTCGCCGGAAATTCGGTTCGACGCGATCCTGCGGTTTTGAATTGGTCGGCTTCGAGCGCAGACAAGCAAGGATTCAAGCACTACATGCTGAAGGAAATTCACGAGCAGCCGGCCGTGATGTCCAGCATTCTGAGTCGCCTTGTTGATCTGAAGGATAACCTTTTCGTCGACAAGGAAACCGGAGTTGATTCTCTCGATCTTGGGCGCATTAAGAATGTGGCAATTGTTGCCTGCGGAACGGCCCATTATGCGGGACAAATCGGCCGCTACATGATCGAGGAATTCACGCGATTACCGGCCAATGTTGAATTGGCAAGTGAGTTTCGCTACCGCAATCCATGTATCGACGCCTCAACCTTGGTGATTGCCGTGTCTCAGTCCGGCGAAACAGCCGACACGCTGGCCTGTGTGAAGCACGCCGTAGAGCGTGGTTGCCAGGTCATGAGCATTTGCAACGTGCGGTTCTCCTCAATTCCGCGGGCATCCCATGCTGTCCTTTATATGGAGGCGGGCCCGGAGGTTGGGGTGGCTTCCACCAAAGCCTTTACGGCGATGGTCCTGAGTTTTTATGCCTTGTCACTTACCATTGGCGAGAAACTCAAGACGGTCACCGTGGAGCGACTTGAGAAGTCCTTTGACGCCATGAGGCAACTTCCGGCATTGGTAGACCGGGCGGTAAATTCCGCGGGGGTCATCGAGGAGATTGCCCACAAATTATATGAATCGCAAAACATGCTGTTCATTGGTCGTGGACCAAGTTTTCCGGTCGCAACAGAAGGTGCATTGAAGTTGAAAGAGATTTCCTACATCCACGCCGAAGGCTACGCTGGCGGTGAATTAAAACATGGGCCGATTGCCCTGGTGGACCGTCATATGCCGGTGATTTCCATCGCACCTCGTGACAAGCAATATGAAAAAATGATTTCCAACATTGAAGAAGTCAGAGCGCGTCAAGGTCGCATCATCGGATTGGGTGATCTTGAGGATGAGCGCTTTCGCTCGATTTGCGAGCATTACATTCCGTGCCCACAAATTGGTGAAGATCACTTGCAATCGATTCTGTCAGTGATCCCGCTGCAACTTCTGGCCTATTATGTAGCAGACATGCGTGGGACGGATGTGGATCAACCACGAAATCTAGCGAAGTCGGTGACGGTAGAGTAATTGATGGCCGAAAAACCCGATCTTTTTGACGTGCTGCGCCCCGGTGGAATTCGGGGTCGAGAGGACGCGCGTGAAGCGTGTTTGGAAGGACTTTGTCCGATCCAGCGCGAGGCCGCCTCTCACGTCGATGGTCCAATGGTGATTTTTGCTGGCGCCGGTTCAGGTAAAACGCGTGTCATCACGCGTCGTATCGTTCATCTGATTGAAGGTGGTGTTCCCCCTTGGCAAATTGTGGCTCTAACTTTTACAAATAAGGCGGCCGGCGAAATGCGCGGTCGGGTGGAGGAATTGACTCCGTTTGGTTCCCGGGCCTTGATCACGACCTTCCACTCGGCATGCGCCAGGTGGCTGCGAGAATTTGCCGATGAAGCCGGCTTTACTTCTGATTTTACCATCTACGACGACAGCGACACGGTGTCCGCCTTGAAGGCGGTTTTAAAAGAGCTTGAGATCAAACTCGATAAAAATCTCACGGTGGGCGATTACCGCGGCTTCTTGCACGACGTTAAAACGGAAGCCCTTTTCCCTCAAGAACGCGAGACCATCAACCGCATGTATGGTGAATTGATGCCGGTGGCGGCACTCAATGTCTACAAACGATATCAGGAGGTTCTTGCAGCGTCGAACGCAATGGATTTCGACGATCTACTGATGAACATGCTGCTTCTCATGCGCAATAACGTACGCGTGCGAACCGCAATGCAACAAAAATACCGCTATGTTCTCGTGGATGAATATCAAGATACGAACAAAACCCAGAATGAACTTTTGACTTTGATTGCAGCCGGGCACCGCAACCTGTGCGTGGTGGGTGATGACGACCAGTCGATTTATAGCTGGCGTGGGGCAACGCCAGCAAACATTTTGGAGTTTGCAACAAACTATCCCGACGCCAAGGCATTGAAGCTGGAGCAAAACTACAGGTCAACCAGCACCATTGTCGATGCGGCCAGCTCCGTCATCGCCAACAATACCAAACGTGCACAAAAGCGCCTTTGGACGGCGAAGGATCGCGGAGATCCGATCCATTTCCGGATCGAAGCCGACGAAGAAGTTGAAGCGTGGGCGGTGGCCCGTTCTATACTTGACGAAATTAGCACCTATCCCCTGCGTGATGTGGCAATTTTTTATCGGACCAACAGTCAATCGCGACCTTTGGAAGAAGCCCTTCGCCGCGACCGGATTCCTTACCGGGTTTACGGTGCGCTTCGTTTCTATGACCGGGCCGAGGTCAAGGATCTGATGGCCTACATGCGCCTTCTGGCCAATCCAGCCGATGACGTCAGCCTGCGACGCGTCATTAATGTTCCAGCGCGCGGTCTAGGAGACACGGCGGTGGATCAATTGGCCAAGGCGGCAACGAGCCGCGGTAAGCCAATGCTCGCAACATTAAGGCAACTGGCCGATGACAATGCGCCCCGAGTTGGGCCAAAATTTCGGGCTTTTTCGGACCTATTGGACGAATTGAAATCCCAGCTGGCCGTGGGCGGCCTTGGGAATTTTGTCGAGACCCTGGTTAAGCTAACGGGTTATAGGACCTGGCTTGAGAATCGGTTTCCGGACAAGGTTGTTGATAAGCTTGAAAACATTCACGACTTGGCTGGCGCCCTTGCTGTTTTTGAAGAGGAGGGGTCAAAAAAAGGACTGGAGGCCCTTTCTGATTGGCTGCAGTCTGTGACCCTTGTCACCACAGAGGACGAGAATGCTCAGGGCGTCAGCCTGATGACTTTGCATAGTGCCAAGGGGCTAGAGTACGACCGCGTGTATATTGTCGGCGTTGAAGATGGACTTTTGCCTTATGGTAAATCTTCTGAAGACGCGGCGGACCTTGAAGAAGAGCGCCGTTTGTTCTACGTCGGCATGACTCGGGCCAGAAAAAAGCTGTCTTTATCGAGCGCCTTTCGTCGGCGCGTATTCAATAATACGATGGCCAACATACCGTCGCGATTCCTCAAAGAGATTCCTCGCGACCTGATGGCCACCGACGTCAACCACAAGGCTGTTGTCGATTCCTGGAATCGCGATTCTTACGGCGACGATGAATCCGCAAGTCGATCTGCTAAGCAGTCAGAGCCTTACGATGCGGCGGTGGGCGACCGAGTCAATCATCCGACTTATGGATCGGGAATCATTGGTGAAATTATCGATGAATTTGGACATGTCAAAGCCATCGTTGAATTTGACGGACTCGGCAAACGGAAGGTGGCGGTCCACCACCTTGAGCCCGACACCGGCAAAGAATTGACCTACGATTGGGAAGATATTTAGCCGTGTGCGATTAGTTTCCATTCCTTTTCGCTGATACAATCATTTCTAATGAAACCCTCCACCGAACAAGACATTCGCAGGATGACGCGCTGGCTCGCCTGGTTTGCCGTCGTGGTGCTTATGGTGGGAGTCGTGCGCGGGCGTAGTTCCATTGGAACTTATTTCAAATTGAAGGCCAGCGCAGGGAAGCTCGAGGCTGCGGTGGCGGTTCTTGAGTCGGGAAACCGCGAGATGCAAGAAGAAATCGAGCGGATCAAATCATCGAAGAATTATGCCCGTAAGGTTTTGCGCGACAAGTATCATGTGACGGATAGCGACGAGAAAATCATTTTTTTCACGGAATGAAGTGGGGATAATCGATGCGCACTTTTACCAAATTTTATGCCTTGGGCGCTGCAAAGTGTTTGGTTGTGGTTTGCGCGGCAGCAATGGCTGTGACGTCTTGTGGCTCAGGCACTAATTTGATGCAAATCTGGGCAGATGATGACGGTGTTGACAGCCTACTTGTCCGGGCTCGCGCCGCCTATGACCGCGGTTCATTTACGGAAGCCGCGACTTTGGCTGAAGGGGCCTTACGGCAAGATAGTCAAAACGAGAGTGGGGCGATTATCCTCGGCTACATTAGTTTGGCTCAGGGTGGGATGGATTCATTCTCATTGTTGGAGAAATTAATTTCCCTTGGCAAGTCTGGAACGAACCTGGCTGCGGTTCCGGAAAAACTTACAGGGCACTGGGAGGTTGACCTTGACCTGATGTCGGATGCCATCGCCAAGGATGCTGCTATGCCCCAAGAAGAAATTGCGACGGAGCCTAAAGCGGCGACTTCTTCTTTGACTGGTACAATGGATAAAATGAAGAGTTTGGTAAGTTTAACGGATGCAGATAGGGCCAACTTATCATCGGCCTATACGGACGGCACTACCTATGGGAAAGCCTTCTACGCAGACTATCCTTTGGTTAATCCGCAGCCCGTCAATGCGGCGCTGCGTGGGTCCGTTCCGCTGCTGACCTACATGAACCGAATTCCATCCTATCTATGTGGCTTCGTCGAGGATTCCGTGCGCGACGTGGATGATCCGCGGGATAGCGCAACCACTTGCCCGACATCAGACCGACGCACCAGTAAGCGTAAGGGTAGCATTCATTTAATTTGGGCTTTTTCGCATATCGGTGAGGCGTTGGCTTTTTACAATATTCTTAACTATTCGTCGGGCATCAGTGCGACGGCTAAGACGTCAAACCTAGAGGGGCGGGTCGCTTTGTATAAATCCAAATCCAGTTTTCCTAACTTGGGAAACATGGTGGACGCATCGACGGATTTAATCGGTTCCATTGATACGATATTTCCCAGTGCGGTTTCCGGCTCTATCAGCCAGTTGTCGGCAACCCTTTCAGCAATGAATTCCGCCAGTCAGGCTTTCGCGGCGATGAGCTCCAGTACGTCCAGTATTTCAAAGGGAATTTCGACGTCGATGACGGCACTAAAGACAACGGCAGGTTCCATTTCAGGGGTCAGCGATAGCGCGAAGCAGCAAGGTGCATTGAAGGGGCAGTTTACCTCGTCGGCCGTCACGGCTCTTTCGGCGCAGATCCTTGCACAATATCCAGGCGCTGGATCTGCGCCAGCGGATCTGTGCAGTAAGTTCACCGTATTGGCGGGAAACACTCCGGGAGTGACCAAGCCAACAAGTTGTCCTTAGGCCTTCTCCCGTGCCCCGGTTTTTTCGCCGTCTTTTCTAAAACCGTGGCCAGCCGAAAAAAAGCCTCAAGGTTGAAATAATTTCACCGATAAATTCTGAATGAAGTCCATTCGGTCCAGCAGTTGGAGGTCAATCCAACAGTGCTGTTTGGGGGTAATTTTCTGTGAAAACCGCAAGATACCTGACGTTAGGCCTTCTTGGCCTGGCAATTGCCGCTGGATTGCTGCTCGCGTGCAAACCCAAAATCCAGGTGAATTCAAAGTTGCGCAGCGTGGCATTCACACCGCCATTTGCGGCGGGATTGAGCGCTTCGGAGAGTGGTTGGAGCGTCACCTTGACCCCCAATGGGGCAACCTCGGAATCATTTTCGGTCAATGACGTTAATTACGTAACGTCAAAGGGCGGAGAAGCCCAGCTTAGCGGAAACGGTTCGGCTGGGGGCATCGTTTTCGAGGCCGCCGCGCTGACCTATCAGTTTCAGTTTTCCGTAATCAATGACTACGGAAAGCGGGCCACTTGTGAAACCCGAGAAGCGGCTCGCCTGCTTCAACCGGTGACCAAAATTACGTGCGACATGGAATTTAATGCTGATCCTGGAAACGACCCTGCAGACGGTGTGGATCCCTGCTCCGATCAGCGCGTGACCATGGAAAACTCGCCAAACCAGCAGCTGGGTTTTTTTAATTGCATGGAGAGGACCGGCGGCGGCATGGGACCCTTAATCCTTGTCAAACTCGACTGGAAACTAAACGGCAAGCGCCGGATTTTAAGCTGCGGGTCCACTTCCGTAAAAGATTTGCGCCTGCCCCCGGTGTTGTATCAGAACTCGAAGGCTTCGTGGGATCTACTTGAATACTGGCCGTTCCGGGTGAAGGCGGGCTGGGCCTGTACACGGCTAGAGGAAAAGTTCCGTGATGGAATCGTATGGGGGGATGAAAGCCAGGGTGATGAAAAGCTGTTTTCAAGGTCAGCTTTATTGATCCAAGAGCACCTGTACACGACAACTTCTCGTGCGCCCAACTTCAGCCAGGGTGAGGATCGTTTTATCGATGTGACGGATCCGTCGCAAGGTGCCAACTCTCAAGAAGAAGTGGCGGACCGGGAGATCAGTTCGTGGATTGTGGACCGCAAAAAAAAGATTGATGAGGCAGTCAACAGCAGTGGTGATTCAAGTCGTTATAGTGCAGCGACCAAGCAGCGTTGGAGCAATCTTGAGATTGAGGTCAAGCGTATCTTGGCAAATGCAGGGGCAGATGGCGTGACGGAACAGATTTGGGAAGCCGTCTCGAGTTCAGTTGCGGCGAAAGATGCCTCCGCGTTGACGGCGGCGCTGATGGAGGCGTACGCAAGGCCTCATCCCGACTGGGACTATTGACTGGGATTGATCGGAGACTTTACCCACATTACCCGGCGACATTACATAACAACCTGTAATTATTCCGTTTATCTCCTCAGGGATACGGCGCCGTTTGGCGCTCGTATTGCGTCATTGAAAATGGTTACCGGAGCGTAGGCCGTTGGGATGGTTACTAAAATTATAGCATCCGCTTGATTCGGTGGATACTGATGGATCGTCATGCTGCCGACTCCATGGCTTTGCTTGATACGTGCTTCCTCAGAAATGCTCTCAGTAGCCTGTCCAGTGTGCCGCGTAGCTCAAATGGATTCAAGCCGGCATTCACTTCCCTTAACTTCTCCTGCGCCTCTGGCGAGACATCGGCGCATGCCATCACTCTGTCATAGATTGTAGGAAATTCAAGCACACTTCACGATCTATCCCGCAGCCGTTCCCGCCAACATTCTCGCGCCACAAACCTCTAGCTGCGCGAATTCTAGCCCCTAAAACCGACCAATATCTCAACTACTCCCCCACCTTACTTGCGTTTTCCTTCCCCACCCCGCATTTTGGGTACACCTCACCACCGCGTCCATTTTTATGGCGCCGCCTCCAACACATCCATGCTTGATTTAGTCCCAGCCGGGGTCCGCTGCCTGCGTCGCGAGGTCCGGCGTTAGGCCCGAGACCGTCTCCACCGCAGGATCTGCCGTGTCAAACTCCAGCAGCCGCGAAATCCAATCAAAAAAAATAAAGATTAGGACCACGTAACCATAATTATGGCCAGGGATAAAAATGACTCGCCTAATCCCGAGACTTAGGATGTCCAAAGTGCAAGCGATGGTCACATCCCTCGCTGGCCGCCTCTTCTGTCAA